>PAPB01000010.1 GCA_002708715.1 Fidelibacterota bacterium
TTTTTCTTTGAAGATGACTTTTTCTTCTTTTTCTTTGAAGATGACTTTTTCTTCTTTTTCTTTGAAGATGACTTTTTCTTCTTTTTCTTACTCTGACTAGAGGATTGTGCTTGCAAGGAGCCCATATCAGATAACGGAACCGCCACCAGCAGAATTATAGATATTATTAACGATTGTATTAATTTCATGACATCATATAATGGAAATAGAGAGAAAAATTACAAAATTTAACCGTCTTTGAAAGCATTTTTTATAATATTTCAAAATTTTATTTTTAAAGTAAATATCTATCTCCCATCCTAAATAATTACATTTTATCCATTCCACCTATTTTACAACAGGCAGGAAGATCCGCGTATGCTGCTTCATTTGCTTTTACTTGATTTGCTTGATAACCTAAATCTGAAATCTTTTGTTCAATAGAATTTATATTGATTTTATCTGGGTTATAGCTCATAGAAGTTGTTTTAGTTTTTAAATCAACTTTTGGATTAGTGACCCCTGCAAGTTTACTTAGACCCATTTCGATAGTTTTTTGACACATACCGCATTGAATTGATGGAGTATTAATACTAAGATCTTCCTTATTACTATTACAACCAATAAAAAATAAAATTAATGTTAATCTTACTATATTTAGATTCACCTTCATAGTTTTATCCTTTTTTTTCTCATTTTAATAATTTAATTAATTGTCTAAATCTTTCCCCTTCAGCTTTTTGTTGGATACTAAATAATAACATTTCGACTGTATTTAAAAATACTCCATGCTTATCCATTCTGGATAATGAAACATTGTGATTCTCTATATTACGAGACGCTACTCCATTCGTTACTACCTCTACATGTTTATTTTTATTTATTAAATCCATAGCAGTCTGATACACGCATACATGCGTCTCAATTCCAACTAAAACAATGTCCGATGAATCAAGATTATCTAGCGCACTGATAAATTTTGATTCTCCTACACAAGAAAATGAAGATTTTACTATTGGAGCAAAATTTTCAAACAATGAAGAAATTGGGTCAATAGTCTTTCCAAGCTTATGAGGAACTTGCTCTGTAACAAGTATTGGAAAATCAAATAATTGGAAACCTTTAATTAATATCTCAATATTATTTAATAAAACTTCTTTATTATGAATAACAGGAAATAATTTTTCCTGCATATCAATAATAATTAAACACGGATTTTTCATATTCTCTATTTTTTCAATTGATATTTTTTTATTATTCTCCATTTACTTACCAAATCAGGTGTACAAGCCAAAGCCAATGATGAAAAATTAATAGTTTTAGTAATTGAAATTAGCCCTAGATCATTTTCTTTTGGAATAAAATTTCCATATGCTAGGCTGATATGAGGATTAAATTTATACTCTCGATATACGTTAAACTTTTCATCAATGTTTTTTTGCATTTCTAAAAGAGATTTATTACAAACTAGATCAATATAAATTGTTTTCCATGGTCTTGCTCCAGCCTCTATAGTTCTGGTCTCAACTTTTTGCCTATTATAGGATGAAGTTAATTGATCAAAAAATGAAAAAAATAAATTCGGATCTAAACTTAATCTGCCAAATAGAGTTATATGTGGATCAAAACTATAAGCATTATATAATGAAGCGTATAAATCGATTGAACGTTTGTATTCTATTTTACCTTTTTCATCGGGCAAAATCCAAACAGACCATAGAAAGGACATTAATTAACAAGCTTTCTAATGTTTTCAATTGTTTGATTCAGTTCGTCTAACTCTTTTTTATCTGTAATATTTTTTGATGATTTATTAGATCTATTTAATATACTTTTAGTGGCAGATCTAATATCCCTTTCTAATATTGGATCTTTCGCCAAAAGTTCATCTAGAGCATCTAAATGACCTTTGTTTCCATATCTACCTATTTGTCTAACAGAATTTCTACGTACATCACGTGTGTTATCACTCAAAAAATTGATAAACATGTCTAAGGTCTCAGGCTTTTCTTTAGTATACCTTCCCAGCTGATTAATCGTCTCTGGTCTCGCATCCCAAGTGGTACCACCGTATGCAGATAATTCTTTTAATTTTTCATAGTTATGATCATTCCTTACACTGCCAAAATAAGAAATAGCAGCCTTGCGAATGACATCTGTATGAGAGTCCATATTAAGTAACCTATCGACTTTTGTCTTAGCTGCCGATGTATCTACTACTACCAAAGATCTAAACGCATCACTGACACTATAATACTTATCATCCGTATCAATAATCTCTTGCAAAAATGCACTGACTTTTTGATTATTCTTATAATTCCTTAGTGCTCCCCATACCGCCCTGCGCACTCTGTTATCCTGGCGATCTGCAAGCTCCATTAAATCTTCTGCATATTTTTTAGATTTCAATGCTGAGAAACCAGAGATGGCCTCTTTTCTTACTCCCCAAAAATCATCGGATTCACCTGCCTTTAGCAAGGCTCTTTCTACAACTCTTCGACCTTTTTTGGTTTTTAATACATTAATGGCTGCAATTCTATCTAAAATATGTGTTGCTTTTTCTAGCTGTATAATCCACTCAGATATAGGCTTATGAAATGTCACTTTACAGGGAATAATCATACCAGAATTAAAAATCACCAACTCTGGCCTTTTGACAACAGGCACTTCATACATTAACTCTTTATCTTCAATCCATATAGTGTGGACACTGTCATCAATAGCAACCTTAATAGGTACTTTAAAAAGAGGTCCGCTCTGCTCCTGTTTAACTCGTAGTTGCACAGATCGATTTCTTTGGCTATAGGTCCACTTTACGTCATATTCTGGGTAACCAGGTTCATATAACCATTGCCTAAAGAACCAATCCAAATTTTGGCCAGTAATTTCCTCAATCGATTTTTTAAGGTCTTGGGTTTCCACACACTTATACTGATTTACACGTGTGTAATGCTTGACAGCTTTCCAAAATGCATCTTCGCCTAAGACGTCCTCCATCATTGTAAGTATAAGACTTCCCTTCGCATAGACATGGCCATCAAAAAGATCCATCGGAACATAATACTTATCATGGACAGTTGGACGCTTCCATCTTTTATTAGACCAATAGTAGCTTCTCATTTCTCCATATCGAATATACTCTCCTTCATCATGACCAAACTTTTTATGGCGGTATATCCTCGAGAGAAAAGTTGCAAAACCTTCATTTAACCAAATATTCTCCCAGTTTCGTGTTGTAAGCATATCCCCATACCATTGATGAGCCAATTCATGACCAACAAGTCCTTCACTGCTCACATCTGGAGCGGCATACTTATCATACATAGTTCGATCTGTATTATGAGTAAGGGTAATGTTCTCCATGCCACCAAACATAAAATCATCTACAATAATCTGATCATATTTTTCATATGGATATTCTATTCCCGTTAAATCACCAAAGACTTTCATCATATCCGTTGTAAGCCCAAAAGAACGTTTGGTCTCACTTCTGTTTTCTTTATATACCCAATAATTAACTGGGATCCCGTTGTAAGAATCCTCAACTTTTTCATACTCTCCTATAACAAAAGAAATTAAATATGCCACCATAGGATAATTCTCTCTCCAGTGCCATGTGTGAGTTCCATCCTTATTTTTCTTAATAGATAGAAGCTCACCATTAGAGACAGCCTTAAATTTTTGATCAACTGTTAATATAGTTTCAAATGTTGATCTGTCATTAGGGTAATCATAAAGGGGAACCCAATGATGATTATCTTCTTCTTCTCCCTGTGTCCATGCTTGCCAAGGTTGATCTGGATAGATATCATCAGGCTTAAAAAAGAAAGTCCCTAGCAAAGGGCTCGCTGTATAATCAACTTTAACATCTACGGTATCATTCCAACCAATAGATTTAGATAGGGTAATAAAAAGTTTTCCACCAGCATGTTCAAATCCAATATCTTCATTACCAACACGCACCCTGCGAATTATCATATCCTCAGCATCTAAGGCAAAAGATTGAAGCTTACTATGTAATGGACTTAAAGTGTGTGTAACATGTCCGTAGACAGACTCAGTCTCTAGATTCACAGTCACATCAATTTTAATATGCTGGATGTCAACCTCTCTATCTCTTGTACGATTGGAAGGTGCTTTATCATCTGCTGCAAATACTATTGACAAAAAAATTAAAAATGTAGTTCTGATTAGAATATTAAATAATTGTCTCATTATATGAATTTTAATTTAAAATAACTTGAAAAAAAAATGATATAAAAAAAGGGGCCCGCTAAAACGGGCCCCTTGTAGTTTACTTTAGGTTAGGTAGACTTATTTCATTAAGATAAGTTTCTTAACACTAACAAAGTCACCAGCCTGAATCCGGTATATATACATACCAGATGATAGGCCTTCACCATAATCATTTGTCGCATTCCATAGAACTCTATAACGACCTGGCTCATGAGAACCTGTGGCAAGTGTTCTTACCTTTTGACCCATAACATTATAGATCTCAAGGCTAACATCTGCGACCTCAGGAATATCATAAGTAATATTCGTAACAGGGTTAAATGGATTCGGATAGTTATTATGCAGTGCAAACACATCCGGTATTAAGTCTCCATCTATACCCAACTCTTCGAATGCAGCTGATAGATCCATTGTGAAAGAGAAAGGACCGTTAGATGATGGTGTATGATCCCATACATCCATCGCATTAACATTCCAGTCTACAGTCATATGGTGCACACTGTCTGCCATAGCTTCCATTACCATCTCTTCATAGCTCACACGAATAATAGACTGAGTAACTGGAACAAACATGTTTACGTCGTCAAAATAGACAGATCCATGATCATCTCCTGATACCTGCCAGTATTCAACACCTGCATTCATATTTACAGCACCCTCTGGAACAACAGCAAGAGCAAAGAACTGATGCCATTCACTTGGAGGCATTGTCCTATCCATCATATGTGATAGCGAGCTACCTAGGAAACCCCAGTCTGCATCAAAAAATGATATGAATAGATATGCACTATTTGCACCTTGGCCAACCCAATCATCAGCGTGAGACATCATGTGACCTTCAATCGCAACAGCATCACCAGGCTGTAGCCCCATTGCCTCAATAGAGTGTCCCTGATAGACAGGGGTATTGTTAGGATATGTACCTGAGTACTGACCCCATACCTTAAGCGCATGCTCACCATCATAGACCTCAAGCGTAGCGTCTGAACCGAAGATGCCATTACCATTAGTCTCAAATGAGAAGTTAGCCAACTCTGGTGGCCATGTTCCCCAAGGAGCAAGTGGTGTATCAGATCCTGCATTATCTTCAAAACTTGGGTTAGGCTGAGCCATTACCGGAGCTTCGATTTCCATGTAGGTAGTACCATCCACGTGTCCATGAGCATGTGGATTATAGTGAACCACATCATTATCAGGATCATTTGCCTGTGTCCAGAAGAACTGAACCTCAGTGTCTAGGTTGTTTGGCATTCCATCCTCATCAACAGTAATCTCAAAGGTTGATCCATCTGCAGGAGTCTGAAGCATAACCTCACCTGGAGCTGAATTCATCAGACTAACATCAACCATAGCAGGTTCTGATTCAGAGCAAGCACCTTCAACACCGTGATCATACTGCGCAGTAACATTGTATGTGTAGTCACCCCAAGGAACCCAATCGTCCACGAACATAAGTTCACCAGGACCAACATGACCAACATGATGATCACCTCTGTAAACGTGATAGCCTAAGAGCGATCTGTCTGCTGGATGTGTTAGGGTAACAGGGTTTTCTGTTTCACGGGCTGCTAGCGTATTGCTATTACCAATTGGTATTGCAACTTCAACTGGATCCATGGTAGATATACTTCTGCCAGGGGCAAAAGTTGCGTACCCTTCAAGAGCCCAATTGTAGTCCAAACCATATTGATAGGCCATACTTCCCCAATCAACGCCAAAGCCTTTAATAAGGTCTCCAAAACCTTGTACCGCTGGTCCACTATCAGCACCAGCTGGAAAGGCTCCGTCTACACCTATAACACGATAACCAAACATAAGTGGCTGAGTCGCGTCAATTAAAACTGGATTAGGAAGGTCAACCTCGTACCAATCACCTAGCGGTAGCGCAGCGCCATCAATTAATTCTGTTGAATCAACTGGTAGACCAGTGACTGGATCATAGACAAAGACCTTAAAGCTTTCCGCAATGTCCCAAGGAACGAATGCTACTTTTGTCATTGCCATACCATCCATATCTGCTAGTTCTTCAGGAGGTACTAAAGCTGCAACTTCAAATGGAGATGCACCAGCACCTATTCCAGTAGCTAACTCACCATTGAACCAACCGAAGAATCCGCCTTGGCCTGGTACAGACTCCCACTCCAACATTACATTGTTAGACATCGTCTCTGCCATCAAAGCAGGAGGAGCGTAACAATTTAGCACTGGAAGTGTTACTGTAGCTTCGTTACTAGGAACGGACTCTAAGTCCCATTCAGCATAGTAAGCAGTTACTTCATATGTATGTGTAACTGAGGTACCAGGATTTTCTGGGTCTTCAAGATCGGTATCTTCATAAGTTGTTGCATCTATGCCAACGGTTTGACCTACTGGTTCACCATCTCTATAGACAACGTAACCCGCAACTGGTGGAACATCATCAAGGTCTTGTACTACTATTGTATAGTCTCCTTCGTTAGCACTATACCCACTAACAACTAAAAAGTAATCACCAGCTGGCAACTCACAATTAATCTCTGACTGCAAAGCACAGAAATCATCATTCGCTGCAACCAACACTGGGACCATAGTTCCAGTACCATCATCCTCCATAGTAAAGATACCTAGAGCTGTATCATATCCAGATCCACATAGTGAAACCTGAAGATTTGTAGCATCAGCAAGTGACAGAGCATATACAACATCTGGACCTGCTCCTGTGCTGCCTAACCAACCGAGATACTCACAATATAAGTCTGGATATCCATCACCATCTGCATCAACCATCTCATCATAAGGACCATAGTCTGGAAAATAACCAACAGTGGTACCTGCATTTTCGTATGGCAGATATTCAATAACTGTAGCGCCATCAAACGTATCACCACCCTGTCTTGTAGAAGGAGGTGTTGAGTTAGTCGCTTCAATTGGATCTGGTTTATCCATAGTAGGATTAAAGCTAGAGGTCATTGGAGGCTCCCAACCAGCAAGATCTGGAGCAGTCCACTCTAGAAGTGCATCATAGTCATTACCCTCAACCATTAGATCTAATGGAGCAGGGAAATCATCACCACCAAAAACTGTAGCATAATCGTAGTTAGATGAGTCAGACTCAACATCGGCAGTTACCTGAGTAACATACCATACATAGTCACCCTCAGCGAGATCTTCCATGTAATATTCTTCTTCAATACCTGTGGCAACCATTGTAAAAGCAGGAGCCGCCTCATCTACAGCACGGTAAACGTTAAAAGTTATACCCTCTAAAGGATCAACAATTTCAACTGTAGCAGAGATGGTATTATCCTCTTCATTGGATTCTTCTACTGTACAAAAGTAATCAACTAAATGACCTACATTGTAAGTACCATAACCCAAAAAGGCTTCCAAACCAGATACTGGGAAATTAACTGTTTCTCCAGGGCCAACATAACCTACATTAAACACAAACTCTGCAACATCGTTATTACAATCAGCGCTGAGTTCTGTAGTAAAATGATAAGACATTCCTACATCAGAAGCACCCAAACCACCATCGTTAGTAACATCAACACTTAGGATGTCTGTTGCCTGATCGTACATTAGATTAGAAAGAGAAAGGTTAGCAAGTTGAACATCGTCTGAAACCGTAAATGTAACTGAACCTTCACTACCTGACTCTAATGTCCAAGAAATAAATGTTGTTGTTTCATTAAAAACAGTGAACATATTTCCATTCCAACCATCTCCGTATGCATCATACGCCATCAAAGTGTATGAACCATCTAAATCAGCGGTCAGCGGAACATAGTAACCATTTTCATCTGTAGTCCCTGCTGGAGCACCACCAGAAGCAACCACAGTAGCAGTTGCATCATCCCATAGTTCCCAACTTACTTCTGACTGCCAGTCACCACCATCACACTCAATTGTAACTAACTGTCTAGTATTACCTACATGGTCTGGATTTACCCAACCAGAGGCATGAACCTCATCCGTATCAGGATGAATCATTTCTTTCTTTTGATTATAATATTCTTGGTCAATCTGAGCTTGATTGACATTATAAGTATTAATATTAAGCCCACTGCTTCTCATAGGAGGAACAATACCGTCCCACTCCATGTAAGCTCTTTCAACTCCACCCCAAACTGCAAAGTTTTGAGGATTTGTTGGAGGAGGTGACTCATATAAGTACCATGTAAAAGCACCTGGTCCCCATGTATCATCCCAGAAGAAATAGTATGTCTCTCCTGTTACAACATCAAACTCAATCTCTGATGCGTAGTTGTTACCACCAGTAATATCACCACAACCAGCGTCATCGCTTGATCCTACTGCAACAAGCGCCTCACAAGTACCAGTGAATACGTCAACATCTGTATCCTCTGGCTGGTCTGCGTAACAAGTTGTTGCAACAATTGTTCCAGTCATAGTAGCAGTGTAGCTGAACCACTGTTCTGCTCCAGTAGCAGCATTACCTGCCTCACCCTCAACCGCTGGAAGAGCAACCTCACAAAGGTCACCATCGTAGTAGCAAGATCCATCATCGATTGTTGCGTCTGGGTTATAGTTATAAGCTGCTGGATCAGTACAACCAGGAACATCAGCGACCTCACCAATTTGCAAGAATCCTTCAAAAGGAGCACCACCTGCTAAGAGAACTGTACCATCTGCAGCTAGTAATTCCCAGCTAACTTCTGTCTGCCAAGAACCACCATCACAAGTAACAGGATGTAAACCGTCTGGCAAGCAAAGATCAAAAGATGCTGATACACCATCATCATTAACACCATCTAGGGTTAGTTCAACAAGTCCATTGGCGATTGATAATACGTTACCGTTCCAACCATCACCATATGAATCTGTTAGAACAGCTGTGACTTCTGTTAATTCACATGCAGCAGCACACTCTAATTCATCTGCTGGAAATGGACATGAAGAATCTGTATTGTTTGTTGAACCATCAGTACAATTCACACCACCGAGTGTCCAGTCCGCTAGATTAAAAGTTGTGGAAGGGGTACGAGCATCACAATTTCTGAATACCCATGAGTCTAAATACTCCCATGCTTCACCAGTTCCATCGGTATCAACGTCACCGAAAAGATCAACAACCGCACCATTATGGTATAACTCTATAGCATCGTCACCATTCTGACTTACAGAGCCGCCTGCATCGACAACGTACATTCCTAAAGACTCACCAAAATAATTTATATAAGCTGTCTCATCTCTAACAATCCATAGTACTTCACCAGAATCAAGACCCATCATTGGGAATGTGTATTCCTGACCATCAGTTCCGCCACCATTGTTGGCAATACCAAGTCCATACACACTCATATCAGCAACATCACCTGTCGCTTGAACAACAATTGCCTTACCTGCGTTACCACCTTCAGGAACTGTTAAGTCTAGAATAGAAGCCAAGACAAGGTTGTTTGTAGGCGGGTCAAGTGGTAGAGTAAAATAAAGTGAATCGCATTCACCTAAATCATTAGTTGATGATGAAGCCGGATTATTACAAGGTCCAGCACTAGCATCAAAAGTAAAATCAACAACTGACTGACCCATGTCATTTAAAATAGTAAGCGTATTACCATTCCAGCCATCTCCATAAGAATCATAACCTTTTACCATGTACGTTCCATCTTCCAAGCAAACCTCTTGATCTGATGGAGCACCACCTGTGTAAATAACAGTTCCAGCTGCATCAGTTATTTCCCATGAAACCTCACTTTGATAGGATCCACCATCACAGGTTAAATTTCCACAATTTGTTAAGCAACAGCTACCATCATCTGATGTAGCTGAGTCATTATAATTACATGCTGTAACATCCATGCACCCTGGTATATCCTGTACCTGAGGCAACTCAAAAGATCCAGTACCTGTTGATCCATCATCATTGATTCCATCAAGGGTACCTGAGAAATAAAGAAAAGAAGTTGCTGCATCTTCAACAGTTAAAACATTACCATTCCAGCCGTCTCCATATGAGTCAGCCATATTTACAGTATATACACCATCGTCAAGCGATAGAGGGACATCTACATAAAAATCGCCCCCACCAGCCACTACTTCAACTCCAGCAGCATCTACAATACTCCAACTAGTTTCACCGATCCAGGATCCACCACCGACACTCAAAAGAACATCAGTTGATCTCTGGCTTTGTGCATAGTCAGGATTAATTCTTAAGTATGGTTCATAAATCTCTGGCGTAGTGCCATATTTATCATGCTTATCAACCCACTGATCAGCAAGAAGTAAACCACTAAAAAGTACCAGAGATAATAATGGTAACACTTTTCTCATGTTAACCTCCAAGGTTAGTTATATAAACTTATTTTTTTAAGGTAGGTATGTAGAAAGCATAGGAGATATAAATTATAAAGTATATCACCAAGGCAAGTCTAATCTAGCCTAATAAAATTATCGTAACAAGAAATAATTTGCATGTAACTTATTTTTTTATCAGAAAGGTGATGTAGAACACCTTATAGGATAAGCGTAAATGAAAGTTTGCTTTACAATTATGACTACATCAAAATCAGGAGATGTCCATTATCGGGAATAAAATAAAATAAAAAATAATAACGATAAAGATAATCGCTAAAAAATTCAGCCCAAGTCCTGCTCTGGCCATTTGAGGGATAGTCAATTGTCCACTGGATAGCACACTCGCATTTGGTCCTGTACCTGAAGGTAGCATGAAGGCGCATGAAGCTGCAATAGTCGCAGGAACCATAAGCAAAAATGGATGGAAATCCCCTGCCACAGACACACCAGCCAAAACAGGAAGAAATACTGCAGTAGTAGCCGTGTTAGAATTAATTTCAGTTAAAAAAACCATCGCCGCGACAACAGCAATAACAATTAATAATGTTGGAACGCCATCCAAGATAAGATTCTGACCAATCCACTCAACAAGACCAGAAGATTTAAATGCAGAAGCGATTGCTAACCCTCCTCCGATGAGCATTGCAATTGCCCAAGGAATATCTTTTGCATCTTCCCACTCTAGAAGTCGCTCGCTTTGCCCATTTTCATTTTTACGACCACTTGAGATACTAAAAAGAGCTAACGCCGCAAAAAAAGCAACAGTAGAATCCTTAACAAAACCATCAACACCTAATAAAGAGGACCACCAACCTCTAAAAATAAAACCAAGAGCATAAAAAATAACAATGACTAACACTTTTTTCTCAGCAAGTGAAAATCCACCTAGATCATTGTATTCATTTTGAATAATTGATGCGCTACCTTGTAAGTCTCCAGACACACCAAAGAAACGAACAAGATATATCCATGCCACTGGCAAAAAAAGCACCACGAAAGGTATTCCTATTTTTAACCAATCTGTAAATAAAATATCTGGAGAATCAGGAAGCAACTCCTGCGCTGTACTTACAAAAACAAGATTTGGTGGCGTACCCACCAAAGTTCCTGTACCACCAATACTCGCAGAATAGGCAATGGCAAGCATAAGAGCTGGTGCAAAACGCGATATATCAGCACCAAGTTCTTTCTCTCTAGATAAAATAGCTAGACCAATTGGTAGCATCATTAATGTTGTGGAATTATTGGATGTCCACATAGATAAAAAACCAGTGGCTATCATAAAACTAAGCATCACCTTAGGCCGACTAGTGCCTATTGTCTTAATAGTCGCTAGCGCTATCCTCTTATGTAGATTGTTTGTCTCAATGGCCTTTGCAACAAAAAAAGCGCCCAATATTAGTAAAACAATGTGATGCCCATAACTAGAGGCAATTTGTTTTGAATCCAAGACACCAAAAAGCGGAAAAAAGACAACAGGAATAAAGGAAGTTGCAAAAATTGATATTGCCTCTGTCACCCAGAAAATTGCCATGAGCAAAGAGACCGCTGCTGCCTTCATTGCCAAAGGATTCATGCCTTCAGGGGGTTCAATCAAAATAAGCATAAGAAAAATTGATATTCCTAATCCAAATCCTACTAATTGCTTCGTACTCATTTTTCTTCTTTATCTCCAAAAAGGTATATAGAAGCAAATGGAGCGAGATTGTAGTTATCATGTCCAACACCAGGAACAGTTATCAATTCCCACATAAAATTTGCTTTTATTTCTTCAGCTTTTTTTTTTGTTTCATTATAAAGGAGTTTCCCTCTCGATAAACAATTTAACCCCTGCGCCCTTGCCTCAAGACCATTGCTAAGAGGTTTTGTTCTCGGACCAAGGTCATCCTCTCCCAAAACAATAGCCAAATCCATATTAACCCATGATTTAATATTTTTATCAGAAATGGGCGCATTTTTTAATCCAAATGGATATCTAATATCCCTATCTGGTAGCGTAACAAAAGCAGGGTTAGCTGCCACGGCTTTTATAATTGGAGCATTCGGATTGAATAATAAATATCTATGTACAAACCCTCCACCTGCGGAATGACCAAACAAGTAGAACTTTTTAACAGTAAAACCGTATCGCTTTTTAAAATCATTAAAAATAGGCTCAATAACACTAAACAGCCATTTGCTTTCATCTACTAACTCACCATTTGCGGAAATAACACCCCCAGCATTGTAAGAGTATTCATCAGGGAAAAAGGCCTTACTCGCTCCAATGGTAAGAACGGAAAAATGGTTTTTCTTTGCAAGATCTAGCCAAGAAGCATGAAACCGTTGAGCATCTCTCGAAGCCCCTGGNACTACAATCAATAGTGGAGTATGTTTCNTCGCATTGGGAGGGATATATGTTATGACATCAATGGGAGAGCCCTGCCAATCTTGAAAAACATATCCCCAAGGGGGTTCCACCTGATCTATTGTTTTTTCAGATGATGAATTGCAGGAGAAGACTACAAAAAATAGCAGTGACAGTCTAATTAGGATCATTCTCTAGTCGATCGTAGATACCATCATTTCGAGGACAGTTTGGGTTAGATGCTTTTTCTTTTTCAGGATAGAGTAATCTCCTTGGCACACTTATACCACCACTGGTTCCACCACACTCAGTACTGTTATCATCTGAGTNAACAAAATTAGGATAGCCAGTCCTTCTCCAATCACTCCATGATTGCATATTTAAAAACAAAGCCTTGTACTTTTCATTCATGATAGCCGCAAGAAGATCCTCTCCTGATAAATTATCGTATCTAGGGATGGATGCACTAGAAAAACCAAGCCCCTGCCATCTTTGTTCAATTCCATCCAAAGTCTCATTCAATTTGGCTAGTGCAAGACCCTCATTTCCAAGTTTGAAGTAGCATTCAGCCTGTATAAAATGATTTTCATACCAACTCACGAACTCTGGTTCCCACTGCATTCCATAGTGCCCCGTAATATTCAACATGGACGCATTTTGAATAGAATCACCGGGACTCACTCCAACTATGTTTGGAGTACCGTTGCCAAGAAAATAAATATTAAGGCGGCTATCATTATCTCTTTCGAGCATATCAACAAGTAACTTTCCGGCTCCCATATAATCAGTATTGGATAGAGTAAATTGGAACCAAACACTTCTCTCTGCAATCGAGGCCCCATGAAGAGCTGTCCAGTCACCACTTCCTGAAGGATCCAATATCCCCATCTCTGATTCTTCCAGAGCCAGTTGATAGTAATCATTATTTACCTCAGCCCAATTAAGATAAATTCTACTTTTTAGGGTGTGCGCTGCCGCTATCCATTTATCTATATCAGCACCAAAAGTGAAATCGTATTCTGTAGGTAGCGCAAATACCTGACCCTTTTGAAAATTTTCAATGGCTTCATCAATCAAATCTAAAACAGCAATGTGGACATCCTGCTGAGAATCAAACTTTGGCTCTGCATAATCTGGATTGGCAGCCTGTGAGTACGGAATATCTCCCCATAAATCAGCAGCGGTAGAGAATAGTAATGCCTCCCACATCTGAGATATGGCCAGAAGCACATACTTTTCCTGCGCGTTAGCAACCTCCTGAGTTGTATTAAGATCAATTAATCCACCCGTACCATACATCGCCGTCCAACGACCATTGGTATTGACATCAATAGGGTCACAGTTATAGTCTCTATAATAGTCTGTCTGTAGACCAGACATCTGTTGCATGACCATAGACACAGCCCTATTTAGGTAGCCTTCCATAACCCCATATATAGTAACCTGAGACCCAACTAAAAGAGCCTCTGGAGAAACAACTGACACATCATCCACTTCATTTGGATTTTGATCTAAGAGTGGTCCTGATAAAAAATCTTCGCAGCCTAGAATAAGGATCAATAATGAAAAGAATAATATTTTTAAATTTTTAAACATAATCACCAATTTAGTTGAATTGACAGGTTTGCTCTCCAAGTTTGAGGCTGGTTAAAATAATCTTCTCCGGATATCCTATCCTGGTACATATTTGTTTCGGGATCCCACCCACTATAATTTGTCCATGTTTTCATATCTTGAGCACTAATTCTTACAGTTAAATTTGGATCACCCAGATATGCAATTTTCACTGAACCAAAATTATAACTAAGTGCTATCTCTCGGAGCTTCATGTAGCTCGCATCCTCAATATTGTTTATAACGTCAGTATTTCGACCCATGTAATTTTCATATAAATTTTGTGAAAAAGCGATAACTGTATCTTGCCCAGGTCCTAATGCTCTGTGTCCATGATTAATAAGTTCCTGAAAGGTTCCTTTTCCCCATTCAGTACTTACTCCCTCCTCATAGCCAAACCAATCAGGATTATCAAAATCAGGGTGATACCTCTTATCCGTGTCAGCGTGAGTACCCCATTCATATAGAGAATTTTTNGTATAATTTGCAATGTGTCCGCCCATACTAATGTCCAGGAGACAACTCAGCTTAATCTTTTTCCCTATTTTGATATTATTAAAAAAACTTCCCGTCCAATCTGGATTAGGCGCATACCCAGACCAGATTTTTTCTGAGTACATAATTGGCAAACCATTCTTACCAATGTAAACATCGTTTTTATTCCAAGAATAATCTAAGGTATCGATAGCGACGTCAGGCGTATTAATATCTAGGTCATGGTCTACGGCAAGCCCATGACCAAATCTTGCCCAGGAGAGAACCTTAAACTCAGCATATTCATGTCCAGGGGAGACCTCACTAAATTTAGCTATCCCTCGGCTAGGAACCAGACTAGGGTCCATGGTTTTTGCCATGTCACCATCCACACCATTCATTTCTAAAACAGTGTTCTTATTGGAAGCGTAAATAAATTTTGTTTCCCATTTTATTTGCTGCCTGTCTAATACCCTATAATCAATTGTGAATTCAAGTCCATTATTTTGGATAGAAGCACCATTGGCTGTCATTTCATCTGCGCCTGTTGATGGGATCACATCTATATCATAAATGATATCTGTACTTATTGCATTATAAATGGTTGTTGATACTCCCATTTTACCATTAAATAATGAGAGATCCGTTCCAGCCTCATACTCATTTCTTCTTTCAGGTCTTATACGAAAATTACTGACCTCATCATCAGACCTATACCCAGTTACGCCATTGTAATTAAGACCAAGAGAGGCTTTTTCACCAACCGAAAACAGAGATGGTGAGGTATAGCCAGAAAAAATAGCATAAACTGTAGGCTCTTCACCTGCCTGTCCATATGCCAGCCTTAATTTCCCAAAGTTGATAAATCTAGGTTTATAAAATTTTGTGAATTCCCATGCTGTGCTGAATTTGAAAAAATTATGTCTCCTATCTGCTGGACCAAATGTTGAAGACCCATCATTTCGTATGGCACTAGTGATATACAACTGATCAAATAGATCCATAGTTCCCTGCATAAAATAAGATTCTAAATGTACAAGAGATATGTATTGATCAGCGGTCACAGAGGAATAGTTCTCTATTTGATAGTAATTAGGTAGCACCTGTTCCTCACCTGTTGTCTCAAATCTCTTTAAAGAGCGACTGTTTAGGTTATGACCTGCAACGAGCTTAATTGGTACTTTATACAGTTTATTTAGGTCAAAGGATAGAGTTAAGTTAGAGTCCCACTCCTGATCTAATATATCTTCATGAATAAACCTGCCAACTCCTCCGATACGATATGTACCAGTTGGCATAATATCGTTTCTCTGATCAAGTGAAAAGTCTGTTCCAAGAACATAGTTTAAGCTCATCCAGGGATTTATATCATACCGAATTTTTATATTTCCGTATGCTCTTTCTACTGCTTGAGTCTGCGAGAGTTCATATAGCACCCAATAAGGGTTGTTCCATTTATGGCTGCCATCTCTTGTATCTGGATAAGGATCAGTTGAACTTCTGTGAAATTGTGTTGTTGGCTCAAGATAGGGTCTCAGATTAAAATCAGGAGGAGTGCTAAGTAATCCTTTTGCTAGTCCATCGGTGCTGTGGGCCCTAATTACCTGATTTCCCTCCACCTTCGCATAGGACATACTACCCGTTAAAGTAATGTTATCTGTGAGAAAGTGACTCCCTTTTAAGCGAAAAGTTTTTCTTAAAAAATCCGATGGTATATCTCTAGTTGGTTGGTGTCCAAAAACGGTGCTAACCGTCTCTTTGTATTCACTAAATGTCTGCCAGTGAGCCCTTTCATAATTTTCACTCATTGAAAAATAAAAGGTTGTTTTTTCATTACCTCCCATTGCAGAAACAGTCTGTTCGTAATTATTTCCAATTTCCGTAATATCTTGAACGTGATCATAAACTTCATCCAGTTCCCTGCTTGAATCAAACCAAGGAGCACCTTTTACATTTAACACCTTTCCCCATGAATATGAATTTCCGCCAACAAAGTCTCCTGCGTCTCCCTGTCCAAAATATTGTTGGAGGGGATAGATTTTATTCATGCCGCTAATACCATAGTTTGCCTTATAGGTAATTTTGGTCTTTCCAGTTGTCCCTGATTTTGTTGTAATTAATATGACGCCATTGGATGCTCTTGAACCATAGATAGCAGACGCCGCAGCTCCTTTTAAAACCTCAATAGACTCAATGTCATCCATATTAATATCTGCCATTCTGCTTGATGACTCTGGGTGACCTCGTTCACTTGTTTCTCTGCCACCTGAGTCCAAAGTTCTTGTGCTGACTGGACTACCATCCACTATTACAAGAGGCTCATGGCCTCCTGATATAGTCCCAGTACCACGAATCCTAAAAAAGGCATTGGTACCAGCATCCCCACTTGTTTTACGAACCTCTAGACCAGATACATTTCCTCTCAATGCGGATACGAGACTCACCTCGGGCGAGTCCTCTACCTGCTCCTTTCTCACGGTTTCTATAGAAACACCCAATTTTTTGGTTTCCTGTTTTATACCGACCCCTGTAACTACTACAGATTCAAGTCGCATTACATCTGCTGAAAGAACAAAATTAATCTCGATTTTTTTATCTTTTATTTTGCTCATAATAACTGTGTCTACAGCGCTCTGGTATCCAATATAAGAAGCCTTAACTATTAAAAGATTCTGCGATGCGGGATTTATGAATTCAAACCTATAACTTCCGCTTGCATCTGTTGCAGTTCCAACGGAACTTTTTAAAACACTGACATTAGCGCCTATAAGTTCTTCCCCTGAATCACTTGCAACTTTTCCACTAATGATAATTACATCGACCGCCGCAAGACGAATTGGGGAAAAAAGTAAAAAAAGGTAGAAAAAATACTTCATCAATTCAGTTAAAAGATCGTGCCTAGATATTCCAAATAAATATCAGAGGAATATGTATTCGTTGTATGACCCAGATTAGGTATGGTAGTAAAGTCATGCTGATTATTTGGAAATACTGTATCCATATAGATTTTATAATTCATATTTTTTTCATACCTATTGCTTCCAAGGAACTCAAACTGACAACCAGAAGTAATATCTCCTGTCTCTGTGTCTAATTCAGCAATAAAATAATCTACCCTGTTGGAAAGAAAATTGTTTTCAGAATTTTCCTTCCCAATTATCTCCATGTAAGGACTTAAAGCATCAAGTCCATAGGGCCAATTATTATAAATATCACAATTTTCTAATTCCGAAACGGATCCATCTTCCTGTAATCTTGTCGAATCTAGATGAAGAAAATACTGATTATTTACCACTGAAAAATGAAGATTGACATTGTTGTACATATTATTCTGCTTGGTTGAGGAATACATATGAACAAAAGCGGCGCCAGATGAATGTCCAGTAACTACAATATCTGTAAGCTGAGGAAATAAATTTTTATCACTCAACCTTGAAAGTAAAGAATCAATAAGCTCAAATGTGCTTACATTATTACCAACTGAAGAAGTATACGATTGCAATCCCCATTTCCATGAGGTAGTATTCCAATACCAATCGGATTCTGCATATTGTTCATATAGTGTAATAAACTTTGGCGAAATAACTATTATTTCATCCTTGAGACCTTGTCCACTTACAATAGATATCATTTTATCAAAATAATCGTCTGCGTTTCTACTGTGTCCGTGAATAGTAACAATCGCACCTTTGATTTCTGAAAGAGAGTCAATTCGAAACGACGAAAAAAACCGGAAATTTCCTCCATCTACTTCTAAACTATTTAGACAATCATCTGATGAAGAAAGACACGGATATTCAACTAGAACACCTTGATCTCCAGAGACATCTGTCACTTGCACGGAATCAGTACATCCATTACTAAAAAATAGGCATGCCATCGCAATTCCTAGGTATAACAGTCGTATCTTCAAAGATTATAAGGTAAGCGCGAAGTTATCGCAATAGAATCAATTTTTTCTGATAACTGTGTTTACCTACTCTGAGCTTATAAAAATACATTCCAGATGAGACCTCCCTGCCCATAGAATCTTTTCCAGACCATGTCAGAGTATGTTTTCCTGGCATCATCTGACTGTCCATGATAGTCGCGACCTCTTGTCCTTTAATATTGTAGATACTTAAAATTGCACGATCCTGCATCGACATTGTAAAAGATATCTCTGTTTTTGGATTGAAGGGATTTGGATAATTCTGTTCTAGCTCAATTTTTTGGGGAAGAATATCATCCAAAACTGAAACCGATGAGCAAAAATAATTATGGTCACCGCAAAAAATAAGTGCGTCCGTAGATGCATCAGAACCCTCAGGCATATCACCAGGAGACGGGCTAAGCGCACATGGGACAGGTGTCCATTCTCCTAATTCCGAGCTTGTAGAGTCACAAGCAGCATCAACACAGCCCCTTGACGCGTCCCAGTCACCTCCATTGCCACCACATACGTCCATGTTCCTAGAAAGTATATAATAACGTGTAGCCTCGGATATTCCACTAACATCCCAGGCAGATCCTGGATCATTATCGGCATACCCAATAGCATCAAGTGTTAAGCCCATTTTTAACCATGCTGTAGTATCCTCCGATAGTGACTCAGGAAGGTATCCAATATGTGTTATCTTAAAACCATCATCACCATTGTGCTTTAAAAATTCATCTGGCTCAACCATATCTGCACAATTTTGAAGACTCAAATCAGAAGCAGCACGCGATAATACATAGGTTGAATTAGGTGGAAGTATTCCATCCAGTCTGATCCAGCTGGTCTCCATCCAGTGACTACCATTCTGGGTTCTTCGCAAGATATAATTAGAAAGATCAATGGGTTCTTCTTTTGGATTATATAATTCTACAGCAGCGTTATATGTTGGACTACTTCTGTATCCAATATACCAATCACTTATAAATAGATCCAAATATGTGTCTTCATTGCTTGCTGGATCCTCACTAACAAAACAGTATAATAGAAAAGGACCATTTGAAGAAGCTTGATCAAACAATCCATCTGATGCATGAACGTCCCAGTACAAAGCTGCTTCCTGTAGATTTTGGCTTATAAAAAAATCATAAAGATCCTGCATGGGTATTTCCACGCTGTTTGCTTCCACATCTATTTCATCAAAAGGATCACCAAGTGTTTCATTAAAACTTAAAATAAAGGTATATGTTACAGGCATGTCATCAGGATCTTCAGAAGCATCCCAGCCAATTGTTAAGGCTCCATCAAGATTGTTTGGATCAATATATGCCAGCGTATAATCACCTGGACTTGAAAGATCAAACTCAGTTGGTGGCTGATTTAGCCCACCTTCTGCATCCGATGTAAGTTGCAAAACGAATGGTCCATTATTTGTGCCTGTGGTATCATATAGATCTGTTACAACAACATCCCAGTAACAAACTACAGAATTATCTGGACCTAAAAGATCATAGATCGTCTGATAACTTACAGATAAACCCAATTCATTTACTGTACTCGCAGTAAAAAGTGTATCCTGCACTGGAAAAGTTGTATAGAGTGTAAAAGTGTAGTACAGATCATGCCCATCTGAATCATACGATTCGGACCATCCTATATTCAAGGTTTCACTAACATTATCACTGTTCACATTTAATAGAGAATTGGTAACCGGAGATTCAAGTGCAAATTCACCAGGAGGACTATTAGGCGCATCCAGACAGAGATACTGGTGACCACCACATACTACCTGCATATCCGCTGATGCATCCTGTGTCTCTGGCTCTGGATAATTTGATCCATTTGGATCTGCATTAGCACAGTTAATAACTTCCCACTCACCAAGAGCGTATGAGGTTTCCGAACAACTCTCATCTACACATCCGCGAGAGGTGTTCCAGTCTCCCGAGTTTCCTCCGCAAACATCAAACTTCCTCTGCAGAATATGATACCTGGTCGCTTCAGGTGTCCCTGAAACATCCCAGTATGTATTATCATTAATATTCCCTAACGCATCCAGAAGTGTCCCACTCTCAAGCCAGGCTGTGGTATCATCACCAAGACCACCAATATAAAAAACTCCGAAAGCATCATTACCATTTTGTTTCAAAAAAGCATCTGGATCAACATATCCCGCTGGTTCACCACCATCATAGGTTCTATAAGCACATTCTACCACCGTAGGATCTGCCGCTGCTCTTGTAATTGCAAATGTTTCCCCAGGTGGAATGATTCCTGCAATGCGAATAAAATGATCAGGATCAGTTGAAAGCCAGTCTGAACCATTTTGGGTTCTTCTAAAAAGATAATCAGCAAGATTTACAGTGTCTTCTTTAGGATTGTATAATTCAACTAAATTATTATATACACCATCACCTCTCCACCCTATATACCAGTCACTGATAAACACATCAACAATTTGTGAAAAAGATATAGAAAAGAGGAAAAATACTTTAATAAGGAATTGTCTTAGTTTCATTTGATAGCCCATATATTATTTGAGAATGAATCGCAATAATTTATTTATAACCCAACCTATTTTAAAAGTAGCATCTTTTTTGTTTTCTTAAAGTTTCCTGTTTCTAAAGTGTAAAAATAAATTCCAGATCTTACATCTAACCCAAATCTATTGGTTCCATCCCAGTACACATTTTCCATACCTTTAAAATTTTTAGCATCATGCAAATATTTAATTAAACTGCCTTTAATATCTGTTATATAGAGACTTAAGTCTTTACTTCCATTATGATAATATCTAATTACAGTATTGTTATTAAAAGGATTTGGGAAATTATCATATAGAGTAATATTATCAGGGACGATAGCATTAATTGTATTCAGAGACTGATTAATTACAATATTAAAATTCTGCGATGATATAGTTTCATTGGCCATAAACTCATTACATTGAATTATAGTTTGTTCATCTGCAAACTCTGCCATGATAAAATATAGATTAAAAAGCAGTGTTTCTCCTGCAAAAGGTATAGCACTAGCACCTGTTACAATAATCGAACCTGAATCTGTTACAATTGATTCAATCATAAAGCCATATTCAGAGATTGCATCTGTATATACTGATGCCGACTCTAATTGCGTGTTGTCATATTCAAAAGATATTGTAAAACTATAAAGATTAATTGCATCAACTAGACTAATTGGCACAGTAATTATCTCACCTGCTTGACCATAAATTACTGGAGTATTTAGATGCCCACTTACATTATAAGAATTCATATTATTGATAGGTATATTTTCAATATTGCCTGATAAGTATTGTAAAATAAGACTAGCATCAAAAGAAGATATACTTAAACTATTACTAACGTCACCAGTAGCCTGCTGCAAGGGACTCAATAATTCATCACCTGTAATATGCTGGAGAATTAAAGTCACATCATTTTCTGAAATTTCCGTATCCCAATCAATATCTCCATATAATGTATCAATCGCTACAAGAGATTCGTAAAGAACAGTATCACTTAAACCAATCTGATCAATAGCAATGAGTCTCACATCAAACAAACCTGGATAGATAAAATTATAGCTGATACTCCCATCTGAATAAACAGTCTCATTATCTATATTCCATACTAATTGTTGGATGGAGTGGGTGCCTGGAACAGATTCATTCATAAAATTTATACTATGAGGATACTCCCCAGAATTATTAACAGATGAAAAATCTGCATGAGGGTATACTAAATTATCAAACTGCTCACAATCACCAAAACTGAAAATGGCATTTTGTCCACAATCCGAACTAAATACTCCATTATAATCATGACCCACATTTGGGATTAATGCAATTTGATGATTATCTAATATCTGCGATCCAAAATAATGCTGTAAATAATTAAAATATATAATAGATCTCTCAAATCGATTACCCCCCTGCGTCATTGACGGACAGTCTTGAGTTCCTCCTAAATCATTGGTTCCAATTAAATATTTAATATCACGTCTTGAATATCTTGCTCTTATAGAATCTGTACCCATCGTACCCATATAATTATTTAGATCATCAAGACCGTATTTGTAATCATTATAGTCACTACAATCTTCTGGTATTATCCATGTAAAAGGGAGCTGATAATCGTGGTAACGATATTCATCAAAATATACATAACTTGAAGGAGCTGAAATAATATAATGTATCTTTCCTTCCCCCTCCTGATTGGATCCTGCAGCATATCTGTTTACATATTGACCACCAGCTGAATTACCAATCAATACAATATCTTGAATGTTTGGAAAAGTAAATAATAAATGAGATATAAGGGAATCCATTACAGTATAAGAACTAATCTCATAATCACGTGGATGTTGGCTAGTTGAATTCGATTGGCCACCACTAGACCATGGTGTAGTGCCTGACCAAAATACAATAGTACTATCAAGCTGCCAATAATTTAAATCTGTTGTCGTTAAAAATTGTGGAGCAATGATAACGGTCTCTGATAAAAGATCTGCATCTGATGCAATTGCGTAAATAGAATTATAATAATCATCGGCATTTCTATTCTGACCATGAACAACTATTACAGCTTTGTTAATATTACTATTTGAAGAATATAATTCTAGATTTGAAAAAAGTGGCAGTTGAATATCAGATTCATTTTGCGAAATAAAAAAATTTTGATCTCCGACAACATCAACCTGAGCAAGAGTGAAATCTATGCCCATAGCGAAAACGATAATCTGAGCTACTATACCATTAACTGACATGGAGTGTATTTATCCTCATTTTATCATTTTTCCAAAAAGTATTTTAAAAATGAAAAAGGGGCCTAAGCCCCTTTTTATATTAAATATTATTTTTAACCTAGATACCTACGCAGATTTTTACTCCTTGACCTATGTCGCAAACGCTGTATAGCTTTTTCTTTAATCTGACGAACTCTTTCACGAGTCAAATCAAACTCTTCACCAATCTCATTTAGTGTCATTGCACTGTCTCTATTAATTCCAAAATACATTTCCAGAACAATTCTCTCTCTTTCAGATAGAGTATCAAGAGCACCATTTACCTCTTCGCTCATAGACTCCATCATAATTTTAGCTTCAGGCTCTTCTGCTTCAGAATCCTCAATGATGTCTAGAAGGCTACTATTTTCTCCTTCTTGAAAAGGTGAATTTAACGAACTATGCCTGCGAGAGTACTGCATTGCCATGAGCACCTCATCACCACTCATTTCAAGCTGCGCACCAATCTCATCTCCTTTTGGCTGTCTCTCTACCTCAGCCTCAAGTTTTTCAGCGGCTCTAGTAATTTTTGTTATCGTTCCAACTCGATTGAGTGGTAAACGAATCAACCTTGACTGTTCAGCCAATGCCTGAAGAATAGATTGCCTAATCCACCATACCGCATATGAAATAAATTTAAACCCTCTTGTATGATCAAATCTCTTTGCGGCTTTAATAAGCCCCATATTACCTTCATTAATAATATCTGCCAATGATAGGCCATTTCCTTGATATTTTTTTGCAACAGAGACCACAAATCTTAGGTTAGCTTCAACAAGCTCTTTCATGGCTCTCTCATCACCTTTTTGAATTGCTATTGCTAACTCAACTTCACGCTCTGGAGGTAAAGGATTATACCTGCCAATTTCAGCGAGATACATACTTATACTACCACTGGAAACCTTACTAGGTCTCCCTTTCTTTTTAGGTGCATCTTTAGCTTTGTTTTCTTTATCAAGCGCCTTTACTTCAGCCTTGACCTGATCTTTAATATCTTTTTTTGTTTCTTTTTTGGATTTAGCCAACTACGGACTCCCACTATATAATTGGTTGATTTAAATTTGGATACAGCCTATTAATTTATAATATATATATCTATTTAATAAACAAAATCTTTTTACTATTTACAATTTGATTTGATCTAGTGTGAATTATATATGTTCCTGTAGCAATATCTCTGGTTGGTTGCCACTGAACAATCCTGCTCTCGTTATCAAGCCCAGGAATATTATATTGTTGAACCATTTTACCATTTACAGAAAAAATAGAAATTTGAACTGGGCCAGAGGTAACACCATCAATAGGAAAAGAGATGCTCCCATTGAATGGGTTTGGATAAGCATTTCCCATAGTAAAATAATTTGGTGAGATAATAACGTCTTCATCTGATGCCGAGGAAACAAAATTTGGGTATCGTTCAAAACCAAAATGAGAAAACATCAATAGCTCCCTATCATTTATAGTCGTCCAATTGAGACCACCAGTATAATCAGGGTAGGTCATAACCGAAAAAAATTCAGAAGATTCTGCAAAATAAAGACCGCCATTACCACCGAAGACAAATAAAGTTTCACCATCAGAAAAAATTAAATTTAATTGACTTGCTGGTATACCAACATCAACCAGTCTCCCCAGTGCCATTTGCAAGCCCAAAATAATATTGTTTTCTGTTGCAATATTTTGCATTAGGAACAATAAGATTAACTCAGAATCAACAACATTAGCCCAGCCTATATTCCGCCAATCTCCTCCATCAAATGTCTGTGGAGGGTGAGATTCAATCCATGATAAATCCGTTTGATAATTTGTAATTAAATTGTAAAGGAGATCCTTATTGACTGTACCATTATGAACAAGACTAAAAGACCTTCCACTATCATAGAACATCCAAGGATGGGGATTCGCTATTGCATTGGCACCAGAGCTTGCTATTCTCAAGTGACCGATACCAATTCTATTTGGTGAATCATTTAATAATGTTTCCACTGCTGACCAATAAAGAGCTGAGTCTTGTGTTGCAGGTCTATTAGACCTGTAGATTGGCTTCAGTGAATCAGAATCAGAGTCCCCATAGCCAAGTAAGGACCAACCATCTAACAATGTCTCTGACTGATAGAAAAATGTTGTTAATTGATTCTCAATTTTCAGAGATTCATCAATGGATAAATTTGAAAACGTATATGTAGATTTTGTACAAACTGACCACAACTTACAAGCTTTCAATGGCTGTATGGAAAAAACTATAAAAAAAATGAGTGGAATCACACGTAAAATATTTTGATTAAAATTAAAACTCATAAATACAGAATAAAGTTTTCTACCAAAGTTGCCTATTTTTTATTTTTGAGGCGCAAGGTTTTCCTCATTATAATCTAAAAATTTACACTTATTGAGTAGCCTTGGATATTATTAAAGACACCAAACTGAGTAAAAACATAATCAATATTTAACAAAGGCCCTCTAGGTATTTGATACTTAACTCCAGCACCAAAAGAAAAACCATGCTCAGAGTCTCCACTAATAAGATTATCACTCTCACCCAAAATATATCCCGTATGCGATTTTCCGATACGAAGTGATACCATATCCATTAACGTATATTCAAAGCCAATATTTAAATATTCAGGGTTATTATTAGGATGAATAGCATCAACTGCTACCAGGCACTGCATTATTGGAGACAGAGTAAATGACCTACTAAGTCCAAATCTAAAAAGGAGAGGCAGCGGCCAATTACCAGTATTCAGGCTACCATCTATTCTATCATTGTTACCGTATATCGTCTCATCTATATCGATATCCACAAGGGTATTGACTCCCTCCATACCGAGTTTTCCACCAAAATTTGAGATGCTCATTCCAATATTCAGATCCCTTTTTGTAATAAACAGTGTCCCAATATCAACAGCAAATCCTTGCGCCTTCATCTGCCAAATAGACTCCTGAATAAATTTTGTTTGAAATCCAAATGAAAATCTATCCGTTAATTTTTTAGCATATGCCAATCCCATGGAAATATTTCCAGCGTCAAATTTTTGACCATAGGCATCTGGCTCTGGTTCTTGTACAGTACGCACCATCATCTCATCCATCGTCACCGCAGTAAAAGAAATACCTACACTTCCAAACTGTCCCATAGGCAGAACAGCTGTATTATAATAAAACTGCGTTTCAACAAGCCAAGGCGCATAATAAGACTGAACCTCTGGTCTTGCAACATTTGCCATACCTGCAGGGTTCCAATAAATAGAACTAGCATCATCCGCTACTGATACAAAAGCACTTCCCATTCCTAGTGATCTTGCACCTGGTCCTATCTCAAGAAAAGCTGCAGATGTCGTAGCTATATTACTCTGTGCGTATATTCCAACAAAAAGAAAAATTGTTATAATAGGTGAATATAATCTCATTTAATCACCGCAAATTTACCTGTATGCTCGCCTACATCACCTGCATCAATATGGTATAAATAAATACCATAAGATATTTCTAAATTATCGCTACTAAGCATATTCCAAGATTTTGTACCATTCTCATACGCAAACCCAATATCATGGTGCAATGTATTAACCAAATAGCCTGAAAGCGTAAATATCTTTATTGTACATTTACTTGGCAAATTAATAAAATCTATTTTTCGCGGTCCTCTTCCTGACTCGTATTGATGTCTTTGCTCCCAGGATGCTGCAACGATATATGGATTTGGAACTACAGCAATCTTCTCTAGCTCATTCTCATGCAAGGATTCGCTAATGCTTGAGGCTTTTGTCGTAAAGCCAAAAACATCTTTTATTGAGAAAGGTCTATCTATCTCAATATGAAAAACATCTCCAGCTTCTGGATCAATCACCTCAACTAAAGTAGTATCAAACACAATTGTATCTGTGATGATCATACCTGAATCAGTCTGAACCGTATCGAAAATTGTTGAGTCAGTGATCGCCAATGAATCTTGGCTAAAACGAATTGTTATCAAGGGACCATCGGCTATAGCTCCATAGGGTCGTATAGATATTGACTCGTCTCGGTCCCAGTCACCATCTTGATTAAAATCAGATATACGAAAGGGTGGCTCATCATTGTGTGTTATATTTTTTATTCTAAATGGTACAATTTTTCCATTAGGATCTACATTAACTGAGTCGCCTAGATTTCCCTCAAATTGTATCTCAAAATCGGCAGGATAAAATCTCGAAACATTCATAGCTATGAGACCATAATTACAGTCACCAACAGACCATCGTGTTGAGTCTTCATTAAGATCATACTCTGTATCTTTTACAATAATTCTCATACCATCAAATATAGGATTATCAGTCTCTCCATTAGTTGTCTCTAGATGGTCAAGGTGAAAATATCGATAACTTACAGTTACAACACCTGCATCAAGTAAATCGGAATTTTTTATAATAAATAATCCCATCTCAGAATATAATTCATAATCTACACCATAGGTATAGGTTATGTTCCCTGCTTCATTTGTTACTATTACTGGATATAGTGTATCATAAACTGTGGTATCATTTTCAGTATTTGCATTCACAATCATTTTCCCATCTATATTATCGTGCGAGGCAATTGCACTACTATCAGGATTTATAGTTAAGGTTTCAAGTATAAGCTCCTGATTTCTAACACTAAAAGCAATGTCCTCCGCTGTTTCAAGCGTATCAAATACGACCTGATATTCCTTTCCATCTACAATAGCAAATGGGTCTATAACCTCAACACTAACTTGCCCAGAACCATACCCCGATAAGTGGCTCATAAACTGCTCACCCTCAGGAACAGTATTTGGTGGAACATAGCCTAAAGCAGTCGGATTCGGAAGAACCACAGCCGCATTCTCACTTAGGCTTACAACATTACCTTTGTAATCAAGGTCCAGAGTAACAGAGCATTCCGATGGAGCAATCGGTTGCAGGTTATCATTTGGCGTAAAACCATTCTCAAAAAAATCTAAATCATATCCTTTGTCAAAAGCCGTAACTGCATAGTAATACGTTTGCCCATTAATGACATTATTTGAATCAACATATATATACTCTAGTCCCTGGTCTTCACCCATATCAAACTGAACCCCATTGTATCCAATAGGATGAGGTCCCATTAAACCATTCTGGAGATCAAAAATTGCCAGAGGCTCTTTAAATGTAATATTACCATATGCATCTGTTATGGTATACGCATCAATAAAACCAGCGTCTGTACTTCTGTATATACGATATCCTTCAAAATCTCTACCATATATCGGGTCCATCGACTTCTCTGATAAAGCATTCCAATAGAGAGTAACCTTATTATCTCCAGGTACAGCAGTCATCGTTGGCTTTAGAGGTGGTTTAGCAAAGCTATAATCATTATCATATATATTTTGCATCGTATTAGTGTTTCTCAATATATCTGCCATATTTTCACCATATACCATAGCTATAGCAAATTTTTTCTTCTCACCAGGCTGCAATGAAATATAGCCTGACCCATACAAAAAAGTCTGATCTACATTCTGCTCTGGGACTTGAAATATTCCTGGAGTAAGCTGCGACCACATCACCTCATCATTCGAAGGATACACACTTGGATAAGGCGCTGAATAGAAACTCGTAAGTCCTATTTGATCCGACTCATCGTTATCTGTTATTTCAAAATTTGGTTCACCTAAATCAGGAATTCCGTTACCCTCTGTACCATCAGCATCAGGGCCAGTATAGTTAAGATGAAATTCAGCGAGACCATCAGCACCAATATCATCAAGCTCAGGATCCCAGTCGCCATCATTATCAATACCATCAAATTGACTTTCATCGATCATACCATCTCCATCATTATCAATACCATCATGCGGATTTCCTGGAGACTCTAAAAAGCTCCAACCAAAATATGCAGGCTTAAACCCGCCATAGGATGTACTCCAATTATCATGATCCCACTGAAAAACCATGTCGTTTTCAGTATCAAACCAGGCATCATCATCACTAAAACTTGAAGGACCTCCGACGTCTGCGTCGCCGTACATTCCAAATACAACACTATCTAATACATTAGTACCCAAATTTGTAATCCAATAGGTCACAATCAGTATATCCTCTGCTGCAGGATGATTCCACTGGTAGCCCCTTACATCAAGCTGAACTCCCAAACCTCTACGATGATTATCTGGAGCTTCTCCAGAATCTTGCGGCACATCATTAAGATCTGGCCAAAATTCAAATTCACTATTATAATAATCATCTACAACAAAATAAGATTCCTGATCTGCTCGCACATATTTACCATATTGTCCGTTCCACTCACCATCCCAATCCGAGGGTCTATTTGGCCATGATTGTGGCCAGGAACTCTCGTTATCGCTCATAGCAAGATTTTCCTGATTCGGATTCGCATATCCTGAGAGCGGCTCAAAACTCCACGGTGTACCTTCGGGTGAATTGTCTGTTAGCCCAATCGTACCATCAGATATAATATGTTTTCTAAAACCATTTACATCAACCACACTGGCAGCAATAACAGGTGAAAATTCAAAAATATAGGCATGGCCTGATCCTATCGGATATACTCCAGAAAAAGAGCTACTTAAATCCCCTATTGCACCATGATTAAATATCCTGGTTAAAACACGATTTCCAGAATGGACACCATCTTTTCTATCTTCTCTTCCCATTATTTTCGCAACAGATGCGTTCCTAAATAAATGTTTTTTCTCTGGATAATTATCTGATGTAATAATTGATTGGAAGATAACAAAAAGAACTATATGAGAATATTTTTTCATAATACTATTTCAGCGCTAAAGAAAAGCCAATCTTAATCTGCCTAGGAGCAGAAAAATATGTAGGTACAATTAAATATTCATCAAGTGAATTAAGCCCTGGACCACTAAACTGAGGAGTGTAGGTTGGTGTAAGAGAATAAGATGATCTACCAGTATCACCATAGACCGTAAGCTCATTTCTAATATCAAATAAATTATACACATTAATATGAGCTGTTAGTTGTATAGACTTGGCTAAAGAAATATGAAAAAATCCACGAAGGTCTACATTATAGGTAGCTGGCTTTCGTCCATTATTCTCAAATGAGGTTCTCTGCCCTTGTGTATTTGTCGTAGTATAAGGGAAACCACTACCGTAACTAAAAATCATACTTAGGCCAGATGACTTAGTCGTGTGATAAGTGGCGGTACCATTCAAAGTGTGACGCTGATCCCAGTCCAAAGGCACAAGCATTTTCTCTGGCTCAATATCAGACTGTTCATCATAAAAAGCTGCTGTAGGGTCAGATGCATTTCCCTCAGATATGGAGTACGTGTAGTCTAGGTTACCAGAAAAATTTTTCCTTGAGCGCTTCGAAAGAGCCATGGTGATACCTTTGGAATTCGCGTGATCTTTATTAACATATACTCCGTATCTATCACCAGCAATAAAAGAATTTTTTATTTCTGTAGAATTAAGATTTCTTATATCTTTATAATATCCCGTTAGCTCAATGCCAACATCTCGACCAATCTGCTGTGAAAAGCCAACCTCATACTGGGTGGTTCTTTGCGGCTCCATATTTGCATTACCCATTGTTGAGTTAACCCCTGAAGCAGCAGGAACTTCAAACTCTGGATTATCATATATATAGCTAAAACTAGGATTCTGGAAAAAATGGCCATATGAAAAATGTAAATAACCCTTATCTGTTATAGGAAATGCAAGGGCAAAACGTGGACTAAGCTGTGTCTTAGGAGTCGCCTTTTGATACCATGGATCACCATCGGCATTAGAGTCTAATCTTTCATCTATTGTTTTCAAGTTTTCATAGCTCATCTCATCTTCAGTTATCTCACCATCGCCATTTGTATCATGCCACCTATTTATAGGCCTAACAGGCGATAAATAATTAGGGTCAGTATAATCATTGAGTACCCAAAACTGAGAATTAAAATAATCATACCGAACGCCAAGGTTTACCACCATATCATCATTTTCTATTTTATCCTGTAGATAAAAGGAAAGTTCTAAAGGATGACGACCATCTAAAGGGTTGCCTGTAAAAGGATTATCCATTGACTGAAACGAATTGTGGATCTCATTATTCTCAGGTGATCTTATTACTGGAGCATAATCAGTGTAGCTTGATTGTAACACAGATATACTATTATAAGTAATATCTGTGGTTCTGTACTCTGCTCCGACCTTAAGCTGATGTGCCCTATTGTATTGACTTGTCAATTCACCTTTGATAGTTCTTACAATAGACTTACGACTGTATATGTCCATATAATTACCACCAACCTCATAATTATTTCCCGTAGCATAATCAAAAATACGGGGATCTGTATCATAGATTGCCGCGTCTTCCGGATCTAAAAGAGCTGAGCCCCAGAACCCATCATCAAATGATAATGAATCAATAATAGTATAAAAATTTGGGTCACTACTAAGATGTGTCCTGTAGTGATTTACAGCATTTGAAAACATAATATTTGCAAATGTAGATTGATTTATTGAAATATCTGCTCTAACAATATCACCTGTTCGAGTATTGAATGAGTGCGGCCTTCCCTCTGGATTCCATCGATACCCGTGAGAATAACTCTGGGACCTAGTATCGCTAAACATTCGATTATATCCAAATTTAATTCTAGGAGTGACTCTCCAACTTAACTTTGCCTGATAGGTTAATTGATCACTTGTATTCATGGAGACCCAATCAAACTGATTATTATTTCTAAGAGAATCAATATACACTAAAAGACTATCCTGGTAGTTGGCTGGAGACCATAGACTATCCTGAAGAAGTTGATCACCATTTCCAAGCCCTACTGCAGAATCAATGAGAAACATATTTTGGACGTCTGACCAGAGATATGAATTTGGATAAAAAATTTGCTCACCAAATAAATATCCATTATTCTTCTTTTTTCTTCCCGATATAAAAAATGATAAAGTACCAGGAATAATTGGGCCTTCCAAATTAGCCTTTAGATCTGTTATATTATCTAGATTAAGATTATCTACCTGAGGAAAAAGAGGATACGAAGAATTAGCAAAAGAAACCCTGTCAGATGAAATATAATAATCCCCAACGCTTGTACTTATACTTCCTGAATATTTCGAAAAATCACCATCTTTAGTAACAATATTCACAATACCCGACATCGCTTGACCATACTCAGCATTAAAAGTGCCACTAATAAATTGTAACTCTTGAATTGCATTGTTTTCAATTTCAACAGCCATACCCGAGTTATATGGATCAGTAACTGTAATACCATCAACCATATATGATATCTCACCGCCTCTTCCACCACGGACATGTATCTCACCACCTGTAGATACCACACCCGCCTGTAGGGCTAACACATCCTCAAACTCCTCAACAGGAAGCATCTCAACCTCTTCACTACTGATATTTGCCTGAGAATAAGTTACATCAGTCTGGATCATTGGTCTTTCAGCCTGAACGATGACTTCTTCTAATCCAACAGCGCTCTCAACTAATTGTCCATCAAGAGTAGTCGTTAGATCGACCCTTAACCTCACATCGTTCATCACCATGGTCTGATAACCTATCATAGTAAACCTAACAGTGTACGATCCTGGCGGAATCTGCAGAATAAAATAATTTCCTTCGGTATCTGTAGCAGCACCCAGAACAGTACCCTCAATCATTACATTAGCACCGATTAAAGGTTCACCCGTTTCCTTATTTGTTAAACGCCCTGATAATTTCCCAGTTGTGCCTGCAAAAGTAATTTGCGTAAGGATTGCAAAACCAATTAGAAAAGTGTATATACTTCTATTATTCAATCTAAATCTTAGAAATAGTGTTTAATAATTTGAATGAATTATGCTATTTAACTAATACTAGCTTTTTAATAGCATGATAATCAGAACTATTCATCTCATAGAAATACATACCAGATGGTAGTGGTAATCCCTTATCATTGAGGCCACCCCATGTCACAGTATATTTTCCAGCGTCCATAGTCTTATTAACAAGCGTAGCAACTTTTTGCCCTACTAGATTAAAAATCGCAACACTCACATGGGACTGCTCTGCAACATCAAACTGGATCTTTGTCTCAGGATTAAATGGATTCGGATAGTTTTGATGTAAAGCGAATTCAAAAGGGGTCACTTTTGGCTCATCCAATGATACCTGCGCACCTACTGCTAGCTGCACAGTGATATTGTATTCATCTGGTATCGCAAGACGTGAGATTCCTTCAACCAATAATTCATCTTCAATAGCAAAACCATCATATACACCGTACATACCTACTTTCACTGTCATTGAATCATGTGCCAAACCACCAAGGTTTGCCGTACCGCTGTAAGGTGAGACTGTCAACCACGTAAAATCGTCTCCCTCTTTAATTCTAATATTATCAACCGCGACACCATATCCCCAGGTACCACCACAGTCCGTGTACTGTAACGCAACTCTAAATTGTGTTGATCCATTAAGATAAGGATAAAGGTTAATCATATATGAAGCCCACTCCCATCCAGTTGATAGAGTAGAGTCTATCAATGTCCAATTCTCACCCTGGTCAGTAGAAACATGTACTAGAAAGTCATCCGCGTATGACCCTTCATCTTCACATGGGCCACTAGGGTTTGGAAAAAATAGATCAAACATCAGAAAAGGTGGATACATTCCGCTAGTATTAAAATCATAAGAAATTAACATTGGACTAGCTGCCTCACCATTATCTCCAGCCGCATCATCATTATAATAACCAAATTGCCCACCATCGTCAGGAATTTCATATGGTAAGTATGTAGATGAACCAGTTGCAGAATCACCAACTGCCCACAGCCCATCTGGATCAGAGAATATCGCAAAATAATTTTCCATATCATCCCAGAGAATATCCATCGCGGCATCCACATTGGACAACTCGATAGATGACAAATCAAAATCTATTTCTACTGTATCATAATTAGCAATCGTTAACTCATACTCAACATATTCACCAGCCGCTAACTCACCTGTACTCAGTGCTAGAGGGCTAACCTGAAAAGGTCCTCTAGGAGTTGAACATACTTCAGCACTAGGGTCTGACTCACCTTCTCCATAAGCAGCTGTAACCTGAAAACAATACTCAACATCATTCTCAAGATTCTCAACAGTATACTCTAAAGAGTCTGACGTTCCTATCTGTACACCATCCATATATACATTCCAATGAAAAAAGGTACCACATATATTCGGATCAAAGTATGGATCTGTAGGATCAGCGTCACTACCCCAAACACGGATATCATCAACGAACCACGACTCTCCGTATCCAATGGAATCATAATATCTAAATGCAACGTGGATTGTGTTACCTACGTACTCAGATATATCTATGCCATTAAACCAAAAATCTTCGCCTACTTCAATCGGGTCAGAAGCGTAAACAACATTCCAAGTCTCGCCATTATCAATGGATACTTCTACCATGTTTGAGTCATTAGCATCCTCTGGGTAGGTATATGCTTCTACAAATTCAATAAAAGCAGATGAATAATTTGTAAGGTCGATTTCACTTGTAATAAGACGACTGTCTACAGGCGCATACATCTCGGTTGTGGAATCCGTTCCTGAATATCCTGCATATGCAGAAAAATCATCATCTCCACCATCCTGGCATGGATACATTCCCGAGCCACAATCATTGGCCGTACCATCAGAATATCTAAACCATCCACCAGAGCATGCACCGCAAGAGCTGTCAACATGCACCACGGTCATTGCCTGAGAAGCAAGGGAGCAAGACACAAAACACTCCTCGAATAAAAGGTCTCCCCATGCTGTAGTCTGATCCCAAGAAAGTTCAATTTTCTCATCATAAAATAATGCATCCACCAAAGCAGGAGGACAAAGTTCCTGAGCAAACGTAATTGAACACAAAACAATCCCAAGTAAAAAAGTTTTTATCAATTTTATCATCTAATTCTCCGAAATATTACAAATATAAGGTTCTAAAGATAATTCGATACGACATTATATCAAAATATCTGTCAATTATTTATATTTCAATTCAAATTTTGAATTAAAATACTTTATCGTAAAATCAGTAAATGGAATATTATAAATATATAATTACGATAGTTGGAGCTCTTTCAATCATCATAGGAAATAATAATAGACCACTTCCTACAATTATCCCTGATCCATTTAAAATCCTCAATACTGCTAAGATAGGAGATAATCCATTCCCTACAAATCCTATGTCAGATCGAGCCAGAGGATATCTTCTGCAAGGTAAAGCACAAACAGCTATTCTCAACTATGGTAATTACATTGATATTGAAGTAAATCCAAATGGAGCATGGGGTGAATATGCATACCTTTATGAAGTATCTTTTTTAGCAGGGATACCTGGACAGTCATATTCATCACACTATTCATGGAGTAATGTTGAAACTATTACAAATGAAGACGGACTAGCAGTATATAGCATTTGGCAATCACAAGACGCCTTTGATGCTTGGTTTGAAAATGGAGATACTAATTTTGTAGGAATTTTATTTGATGCCGAAGAGGACAATGGTAGATGGGAACCTGATAGTATAGCAAAAAAATTATCATTAGATGAAATTAATGATAGCTACCAATGGGTAATCGATGGTGAATTAAATTATATAATAATTAGTACACCAGGTGAATTAAATCCAAATAAATCATCATCACGTATAGGTCTAATATACCCCTGGGCTTTGAGACCAAAATTAATAAGCCGTGAAGAACAATTTGACTATTATGATTATGGCAATGATCAAGAAGAATGGTCCAAAGATGATCACTATACTTACTATGGAGCAAACACAGCTGAATCCTGTCTGAGTTACTATTCACCAACGTACAATACAGACTGGCATGCCTCTACAAATTCCAGAACCTATACCCATAATACCGAGGTGTCTTCTGGAGATCTTTTTGGAGATACTTATGTCACAGATCCATTTGATGAGTACCCCTTACTAGCGCACTCAGGGTATGCATCTACATGGCCAAAACAAATAAATCCAATGACAAATACACTAGAATCATTTTGGCCAGGATGGTGGGCGCAGGACTATAATATAAACCTACCTGGATGTTCACAATCTCGAAAAGACCCAGACTGTTGGGAAGAGGTACCAGGTAGATTTATATCTGATATGGATATATATTTAGAATTTGATGATCGATGGGCTCACAGAGGAAACCAAGTAAATACCAATAATGAATATGAACAAACTGGTTATCCAATGGGTCTAAGAGTGATGAGTGAAGCTCACTCATATGGCGTTTCTTACGCAGAAGATATTTTATTTGTGACAGTAAAGGTAAGAAATGAAAGTGGTGACTGGTGTGCAGAAGATGAGAATGGTATTCCAGTCCTAGATAAAAATGGGAACCAAATCTGTGGTGAGGGCATGATCATGCCTGATGGAACCAAATTAAATCGAGGAAAAGGTTTTAACTACTCTGGAGTCAGTTTAGGATTTTGGAATGATGGAGTCATACTAACAAGCGATAAATACGGGAACTCAAATTATTGGTCAAGCGCAGATGATTATATGGAATACTATTGGGAAGTTTTTGAAGTTAATAATGAGAGAATGTTAATCAGTATGGCTATGATTGGTGATTATGATGGATACTCAAATGTACCAGGATATGCAATGAACCCTAACACAACAAGTCCAGGCACTGAATTTGGACTTGTGGCAACACAATTACTAGACTCACCAAAAGCAACTGTCTCTATAGACTTAGACAGAGATGGAGTGATTGATATTTTTCCTGGAGAGCCATTAAAAATGACTGACTGGCATTGGCTAGATTGGTATCTCCGTCCAGGCGTCACACATCCTGAAAGCTTATCAGGAGACTGTTATGCAGGTACCCCAGGATGCCCCCAAGCAAGAAATAAAGAAGAAATTTTTTATAAAATTATGATAGGAGACACAACAAACTTAAGCCAAAATGAAAACAATTGGCATTTCCACACCAAAAATCCAGGCACAGATTCACCAGAAGATCTTAATCCACATTTTGATTCGCTTGAAGGTATTGAAGAAGAAATGGTTTTTCAAAGGCCCCCAGAAGGTGTTGATCCTTTGGTCTTAATGACATGTGGACCTTTTGATTTACCAGTCGGTAGAGAGGTCCCCTTTTCTTTCTGTATTATTTTTGGACAAGATAAAGAAGACCTAATCAATAATGCACGATTTGCACAGGTAATGTATAATTCGAGATATCAGGGTTTTACTCCGCCAAAATCACCTAATGTACATGCTGTAGGTGAGTTAAATACAGTGAAAATATATTGGGACGATAGAGCAGAATCATCCAAAGATGTCTTAACAGGGTACTCTGATTTTGAAGGATATAAAATATATAAAAGCAGTGATGGAGGAAAAACATGGGGCGGTGCCCAAGATATGATTTTTGATAGAGATGGAATTTTCGTTGGATGGCGACCCTTTCAACAGTTTGATCTTTCAGCTGAAATGGACTCGGCACATTGCGTATACGAAGCCAGATATGACTGTGAACCAAATTTATCTAGAGGACATGCAATAAATGGACAAGACCATTATTTTCCTTGGTTTAACCTTGGCAATGATACTGGATTAGAAATTATTAGACTCCCAGAGCCATACATTGCTAATGGTGATACCTTTAATTATATGTTTGAAGATATACACATTGTTAATGGAATTGAATATACCTACTCTGTTGCAGCCTATGATATGGGAGTTGAGCCACCATACACTACAAGATATGTAGATATAGGTAATGGACAATTTCAAACGGTAGTAGATACAAATTATTCCAATCCAAATAAGTGGGCTGATCCAGATGGTTATGCATATATCGAGAATGCAAAAGGCACAACGACACTTGATAATAATTTTGTCAAAGTCTATGCTGGAGAGACACCTCAAGAAAACCTAAGCAATGTTAAAGTCGTACCAAATCCATATATAGTTAGTTCAAGATATAATGAATCCGAGCATACACGAAAAATTCGCTTTACAAATCTCACTGCAAACTGTAGAGTAAATATTTTTACTCTAGCGGGTGAGCTAGTATCTACATTTCAACATAAAAGCCATACCTCAGGAAATACATTCTGGGATATGAGAACTATAAATAATCAAGAAGCAAGTCCTGGCCTATATATTTACCATATCAAAACAAATGGGGTCAAAAATAGCAAACCTTTTATTGGTAAGTTTGCAATAGTTAGATAATTATTCTACAGATTAAGCTTGAGAGCGTGTAAAAACAGGTTGATTTGGTGTTGATATAGATGAATCATAGTTATAACCACCAAGATTAAATGCAAGAATATCTCTTGGACTTTCAATATGATTCTGAATGATATATCGCGCCATCATCCCACGAGCTTTTTTTGCAAAAAAGGAAATCATTTTAAGTTTACCATTTTTCATTTCCTTGAACTGGGGTGTTACAATATCTGCATTCAATAAAGGACGATCAATTGCTTTAAAATATTCCAACGATGCACAGTTAATCACAATATTATTTTTATGATTCTTTAGCTCTTTATTAATATTCTCTACAAGTAAATCATTCCAATAATCGTATAAATTATTACCTCTTGGATTAGCGAACCTTGTTCCCATTTCCAGCCTATAAGGTTTCATCAAATCTAGAGGTCGGAGCAAACCGTAAAGCCCTGATAATATCCGAGTATTGTTCTGAGCAAAATCTAGATCTTTTTTTGTAAGAGTATCAGCATCCAGGCCAGTATATGTGTCTCCCATAAAAGAGTATATCGCTTCTCTTGAATTATTAGAATTAAATGAACTATTCCATTCCTGCATCCTCTCCCAATTAAGTTCTGCAAGATTCTCACTTATACCCATTAGTGACATAAATTCAGGCGGTGTCATTTTTTTTAACTGTCTTACAAGACCAGAAGAATCATTAAGAAATTGAGGCAAACAGTCACTGTTTTTCTCAACAAAACACTCCTTAGAAAGTTTTTTAGCTGGAGATAGTACTGTTATCATATTCTAAATATATAAAAGTAATTTATTAATCTAAAATAGCACTTTACAAAGTATCAACAATTACGCTATTTAAACGTTCGACAAATCCCGAAGGGTCCTCCAGCTTCACTCCTTCCTGAATAAGAGCCTGTTCATAGAGAAGAAGCGCAATACTATCAAATGATTTTTGTTTTGTTTTTTCTTTAAGTTTCATCACAATATCATGCGTTGGGTTGATCTCAAGAATTGGTTTAATTTCAGGCATATCCATTTGACCCATGGACCTCATCATCTCCTGCATCTGGGCAGTGGGATCATTCTCATCTGCAACTATGCAAGAAGGTGAATCACTTAACCTATTAGATAATTTTACATCTTTAACCTTATCACCTAATATTTTTTTCATCTTTTTCATAACAGGTTTTAACGACTTTTCTACATCCTTATCAGATTCTTCTGAAAAATCATCTGCCGCACCACTCTTATTAACAGATTTTAAGTCTTTTTCATCATATTTTGGAACTGATGATATAATAATTTCATCTATTTCATCATCCAATAACAAAACCTCTACATCTTTTTTCCTATACATCTCAAGCAAAGGTGAGTTCTTTAAAGAGACCTGATTCTGACCAGTAATGTAATAAATAGATTTTTGGTCCTCTCTCATCCTTTCTACATATTCTCTTAGAGATACTAAACCATCATCTTTTGTTGATTTAAATCTAAGTAACTCTGTCAATGCTTCTTTATGTTCAAAGTCCTGATACACACCCTCTTTAATAAGGCGACCATATTGTTCATAAAAAATACCATAGTTCTCTTTATTCCCTGCTATGGTTTTCAGTCTATCTAAAATCTTTTTAACAGAATTAGAACGTATTTTGGCCATCACTCTATTTTGCTGAAGTATTTCCCTGCTAACATTTAACGGTAAATCAGAAGAATCAATAATACCTTTCACAAATCTAAGCCATGGTGGTAGCAATTCCTTATCATCATCGGTTATAAATACTCGGTTTACATACAATTTAACACCAGACTGATAATCTGCACGAAAGATATCGGGAGCAGCCTTTTTAGGAATGAAAAATAATATCACAAACTCTAGATTTCCTTCTGCTCTAAAATGCACCCAATCAAATGGATCATCCATATCACTTGAGAAAGATTTATAAAACTCTTTATATTCCTTTTTCTTAATATCAGTTTTAGATCTAGTCCAGAAAGCTTTAGCATCATTTATTTGTTCTGTTTTTAAGCCCTTACTTTTTTCTTTCCCATCTTTATCGTATTCTGTATCGGTATAGGTAAGGAAAATAGGAGAGTCTATATGATCAGAATATTTTTTCACAAGACTATCAATTCTCCATCTACTAGCAAATTCTTTTCCTTCTTCATTTAAATGTATGGTTATAGAAGTACCAATATCTTTTTTAATATCTTTTTTAATGTCAAAACCTGATTGTCCATCGCTAATCCACCTCCAAGCCTCTTTATTTCCTGCCTTTTTTGATGCAACTTCAACCTTATCAGCCACCATAAAACTTGAATAAAAGCCAACACCAAATTGCCCAATTAATTGAGAATCTTTCTTTGCATCGCCAGAAAGCTTTGACAAGAAATTTTTCGTTCCAGATCGGGCAATAGTGCCTAAGTTATCCTCAAGCTCTTTTTTACTCATTCCGATACCATTATCGGTAATAGTAAGAGTTGGCTGATCTCCTTCAAGAAATTCTATACTAATCTTAGGCTCAAATGACATTGATTTATAGTCATCCTTTGTTAATGTTAAATATCTCAACTTATCAAGTGCATCTGACGCATTCGAAATAAGCTCTCGTAAGAATATTTCTTTATGTGAATAAAGGGAATGTATGATCAGTTTTAGTAACTGACTTACCTCGGTCTGAAATGGCTTTTGACTCAACGTTTACTCCTACAGTACAAGTTTAATAATAAAATCTTAAGATATTTTCGGGCGAGAAGATAAAAAAATAACTAGTAATAAATCTATAGAGATTAAAAAAACTTATTAAAAACATGAATTAACTTAAAGAACTAGATCTACGCACATCTTCTAAAAGCTCTTTCGTAAGATGTACGCCTTGCATCTCATCAACCTCGTTCCCTTCATATTCTATTCCTATATATCCTGTATATCCTGAAGCTAATACAATATTAATCATTTTAAAAAAATCTGTATTGATTTCTTTGCCCTTTGGGTCAAAACTATGACTTTTGGCACTTACCGCCTTAGCATAGGGCATTAATTCTTTCATACCAATATAGCGATCATACCAATTATCATTTTCAATTCTAAAATTTCCAAAATCTGGTAGCGTTCCACACATAGGGTGATCAACCTTTTCCATAACAGAAACAAGCCACTTACCATTTGATGAAAGTCCACCATGATTTTCAACAATAGTATTAATACCTAAGTCCTCACCAAATTCTGTTAACATTCTTAGGCCATCAGATGCCAGATCAATCTGTTCTTCATAACTACCTTCGCTCTGTGCATTCACTCGTATAGAGTGACAGCCAAGGAACTTTGCTGCTTCCATCCACTTGTAATGATTCTCCACAGCTAATTTTCTTGCTTTGGGATCAGGGTCTCCTAGGTAACCTTCATTATCACACATAATCAATAAGCTTGACACTCCATGATCTTGGGCTCTTTTCTTCATTTCTTTTAGATAACTAATATCTTTCGCTTTATCAAAGAAAAATGAATTAACGTATTCGACTGCATCAAGCCCAAATTCATTTCTTGTGATTACACAAAAATCTAAATGATCAATCTCACCTGAATAAAGCATTCTATGCAAGGACCATTCGGCAAGGGAAATTTTAAATTTCATATTTTTTTTTCCACAAGATAAGCCAGTTGGTATTGTTAACCCTGCCAATAAAAATGCAGTAGATTTTATAAAATATCTTCTATCCAAATGTAAAGACTACAATTTGCGTATTCGAATATTCCGGTACCACACTTCACCATGGTCACCCTGTAGTCCAATATGTCCTGAATACGATTTAAAGAAAATTGGCATATCTTTAAACTTACTTTTTGATATCAGGTACTTAATAGTTTCACTATCAACTTTGTATTCAACAATTTTTTCACCGTTTAGCCAGTGCTCGATTTGCTTATTTTTTGAAATAATTCTAACACTGTTAAATTCACCAATTGGCTTCACCATTTCCTGCGAGGGAGCTATCAAATCATAAAGCGCACCAGCAGATGTAACTTTTCTGAGCCTATCTTGGTGTGCTAAATTATCAAGTACCTGCATCTCAGGAGCAGACTGCCAAATAAAATCACCTTTTTCCGAAGCGAAATAGAAAATACCGCTATTCCCTCCAGACTGAAGCTTCCACTCCAACTCTAATTCAAAATCTTCAAAAGTATCTTGAGATATTAAATCCACACCATGTTTGCCTGGAACAGTTTTCAGGGTTCCATCTTTAATCACCCAAGATTCCCAAGGAAAGGAATCCATCTTATAACCTCGGAGGCCATTGACTTTTGTTCCGTCAAATAACATTACCCATTCTGTTTTATTGCTACAAGAAACAAAAAGTAAAATTAAAAGAAGTGATCTTAACATAATTTTTCCTTAATTATTTGGATTCCATTCACCTTTAGCAACAGCAGGAATGAAATCATCAAGTCCTGGGGGTGGAAATTGTATGGTCTTATTTTGTTCTACACTCATATACGCAGCCATAAGAAGCTCAGTGACTGCTAACCCATCGCTGAAATTTTCCTGGGGACGCTTACCTGCTAAAAAACTTTCAACCATGTGTCTATTTTCTGCTGTATATCCATAGGTATCTACTTCACTACTAACGACTGGCATCTCACCAGACTCAGCATTTTGTTTTTCTACAAGGTCCTCACCTTCAGCCCCTGCAACTTTCCTACTAAAAAAGACTTTCAAATCTGAATCAAGAGTATTAACAAACATGGAATACTCTGGCCCAAAAAGTTCCATACTTAAACGTAAGCCAGCACCCACAAAACACCAAGAGGTAGTTGTTTCAACTACTATTTTCTGTCCTTCCTCATCTTTATATTCAATTAAAGATCTAGCAAAATCCTCAGAAGGACGCTTTAAATAATCGGTCTTTCCACCGCTATTTTGGCTAAGGATTTTGGCATATTCAGGGCGCTGCCATTTAAGGCAAGATGCATATGCATTAACACTTAATGGGGTCAACGAATCACGTTTTTTATCTGGATCCGTAAGCATAAATCGAGCCTCCTCAACTGAGTGACACATCATATCATTAAGGACTCCTCCACCCTGTAATTCCCCTTCCCAAAACCACGGCATATGTGGGCCACTATGTTCCTCAGCAGCTCTTGCTAAATAAGGCCTTCCAGTGGCTTTGGCTCCACGCGACCATATGATTTCCTTTCCCCTAGTAACAGACGGTGCAAAAACCTGGTTCTCTAAATAACCATCTAAGAGGCCCACACGCTGCGTAAGCTCCAATACCTTCTTTGCCTCTTTAACATTTCTACCCAATGGTTTCTCACATGTGATTCCGATTAATTGGCCTTTACCACTCTCCATTGCTTCAACGATCTCTTCCATAATTTCTATTCTCGTAAAATTTGGAGCACATATCCAAAGAGCATCAATATCTGGATGGGCAACCATATCAGTTACCGTTTCAAAAGCTTTAGCTTCACCAACTCCAATAGTTCGAGCAAGAGAAGCCGATTCCTCCGCCGATGATTTGGTACGCGACATTACTCCAAGGACCTCACAATCTCTCACTCCAATGAGGGACTGAATATGAAATCGTGTAATAAACCCACCTCCTACAAAACCGATGCCGATGGACTTTTTCATCATAATTGTTCTCTCTCCGATAATTCTTCTTTAAAAAACATAAAAAATAAGATAGTTGTTATCAAACCTATTAGTGATAGTGTATACCAAAATGTAGAAAAATCAAAAACACTATTGATTGTATTTACGGACTGTAAATAACCAGATAACCAACCACCAATTACGGGACCGCCTCCAAGTATTATGATACCAAACACAGTCTGTGCGGAATGCCTTACATCTTCATCTGCTATTTTATCAACATATATATATGCAGCTGCAAAAAAGAAGGCATAGCAGAACCCATGGAATGCTTGACTTAGGACTATTATCCAAACTGGAAATGCTTCTGTACCAAAAATAGCATATCGTAAACAATAAGCACCAACACCAATAGTGATCACTTTTTTAAATCCAAGGTTTTTCAAAAAATAACCTAAATAAGCCATAGTCAATATTTCTGCAAATTGTCCAATGGTCATTGCTGGACCTATCTGACTATCTAGAATACCTATTGAAGAAAGAAAAGGACCAGTCTGTAAAAAATATATTTGGTGAATAATACTAATTGCTAGGCTAGCCAAGACTAAAACTGTAAAAGAAGAATGACGAAATAATCCAAATGCTTTTTTAAATGCCAATTGATCAACAGCATCTTTTTTGGGTGGCGTGTGAGGCAATGAGAAACAAAAAACACCATAACAAATTGAAATAATCCCAGAAAATTTTAGAGCATCTGCTAATCTACTAGTTACCTGCGGTACTTCAGTACCTAAAAAAAATGGCGGCATCGACTGTAACTGTAAGTCTGTCTGCAACCATATCATAGGAAATGCCCAACTAGCAGCAATCCATCCAATCGTTCCCCACACACGAATTTTTGGGAAATCATTTTCCTGATCATTAATGTGGGCAAAAGTAATAGAATTAGATAGTGCAAGCGTAGGCATATATAGTACGCTATAGATAATGGAAAGGACTAACCAAGACTGATAATCTGTTTGAGTGGCAGTATACCATTTCACTAATCCACCAGTAATAACCAAAAAAGAAAGAATACGCTCTGTACTGAAATATCGATCTGCAATTTGGCCTGCAATAAAGGGAGCTGCAATTGCCCCAATAGAGCCAGCAAGACCTAGAATCATACCTATTTGTGAACCTGTAAATCCTAATCCTCCTTCAGAAATACTGGCTGATAAATATCTAGCAGTTACAGGTAGCCATGCTCCCCAAAGAGCATACTGAAGAAACATCATTGCGCCTAATCGCGAATTTTTATTCATGCTAATTTAAACTATACCAATCTTCGCTTGATTGGATCCCACTCTACTCTACGACCTGTTAGATATGATTCTGTGGCCATGGCACATGTCACAGCCTCTTCAAATGCTACATCAACATTACACTTAGGCTGGCTTCCCTCTCTAATAGAATCTAGCCAATCTTTAATATGCAAATGTGTTGGGTCAACTCTCTTTCCATCACGATACGCATATAATAATCCTTTATTAGCGAAATATTGTGAAGTAGCTGACGTAACTCCATCAATTTGCTTGGATCCTGGTGAATAGTTATAAATAGGATACTTTGTATTGATAATACCTTTTTCTATCCTTTCTCTATATTGAGTTGATTCACGATCTGCCTCCACTCTAAATCCTCCTACACCTCCAGCATTAGACTGTCCTCCCAATATCATAGTAGCGTCATGACCCATTATCCTGTTACCTCTAGAATTATTGCTAGAAAGAGTAGCGCTATATAGAACTGTCATATCTCTATCTGGGTATTCCAGAGTCACGTGCCATACATCTGGAACATCACGCCCATCTTTGTAAAAATAAATTCCACCTGAGGCTGATGCGTACTTAGGTATTCCCATTCCCATAATTTGATTTAATTGATCATAATCATGAGAAAATAAATCTCCAGAAAGACCTGTGCCATAGTCATACCAACACCTCCATCTAAAGTAACGCTTTAATGCTTCGGAACTAAAAGGTATTTTATTTGGTGAAGGCTCTTGAAATGTTTCCCAATCTATTGTTTTCGAATTCGCATCTTTGTGAATATTCCAGACCCAGGCACCCCATTGTGAATTCCTATTGGTAGTTAATTCTACAAGATTAACGGGACCCAAAAGACCCTGATCAATAATCTCTTTAGCTTTATCATTTGCCTCCACCTGCCTATTTTGATGTCCAAGTTGAAGGATCATACCTGTTTCCTTGACTGCATCATAAACATCTATAGATTCTTGAAAAGTTCTGGTTAAACCTTTCTCACAATAAACATGTTTACCAGCTTTTACTGCATCAACTACTATCCTAGAATGCCAGTGATCTGGTGTTGCTATAATCACCGCATCAATATCATCATTTTGAAGCATTTCAGTATGGTGTTTATATCTTTTTGCATGATATTTGGGTTTACCTCCAGGACCAACATCGTTTTTAGAGGCATCAATGCCAAGGTCAGCATTAACATCGAAAAGATCACAGACGCCTACTAAAGAACAATTAAGATCATCCTGGCTCATAAAAGTTGCATAGGCTTTATGAAGGTTATTTTCTTGGTTTGCTTTGTACGCGTAATCTGTCCAACCTTTTGTAGCAAATCCCGCACCACGAACTAAGTGAGAACCTCTTCCTCCATATCCAATAATACCAATATTTAGATGCTTTCCATTCGAGCGATTTTTAATAACTACTGGTGGTTTTTTTTCTTGAACTAAGTCTACTAAAAGATTCTTTCTTTTTAGTGCGTCTTTTTTAAGCTTTAGCCATAGATTTACAAGAAAGAATCCAAAGATGGGAACCGTTGCAAGAGCCTTAATAAAATCTCTTCTTTCCACATTTTGGTCTCTGGAAGAATCGTTACTCATTTATAATATTCCTTTAAAGTTTAATTTAGTTTGCAATAATCTGTCTAAACCAATTTTGTGACTTGTTGGAAATAAATACAGGATATACAAAGCAAATATTTCAATAAGATTTTTATTTACAATAAGGTAGCTACCTTCTCCAGGCCTTCCATACTCTAGACCTAATAGTGGTGGAGAAAATAAATAATAAAGAGATATTAGAACCATACCACCAATACAGGCATAACGACTAAAAACACCAAGCATTAAACACAAACCTATTATAGTAAGACCCCAAACGTTCACATAGTCTGAAATTGTTAGAAGAGCAGGATTTGAGACTATTGCTTTGGCAACACCTGAAAAAATCCATTTTGAGTCAAGAAGAAATGCAGCTGAAGACCAGTATGGATTAATAAGTTTGGCTACCCCTTCATACAAAATATGCCATCCTATAATTACCCTAAGGATGACAAGACCATAAAGCTGAGCATTGTTAATCTTTGTTAATGAATTAATATTATGTGTTGGTTCCATTATAATTTTATCTCCAAATGATAAATATGATGTTTAAGGAAGCAATTAAGAATAAGCTTTTCGTTTTTTATAATCAATACCGTCTTTACCAAAATAGATATGTAAAATAAAATTTTTTAATTTTTATAAATAATTTTTCCAAAATTCTATCATTTTTTTCTGGCGATGTATTTGAGCAGGTATATCCTTAAAACCATGCATTCTCATTGGATAAAACATCATGTCAAACATGATATCATGCTTAATCAGCTCATCGATAAAGTGCCAACTATTCTGTGGATGCACGTTGTCATCATAGGTGCCATGTATTAAAAGCAACCTACCATTTAAATTTTTAGCACTCTTAACGAATGATGTTTTTTCATAACCTTCTGGATTATCCTGAGGACGTTTCATGGCAAATTCGCCCCATTTGGTATCATAATAATGCCAATCAGTAACCGGAGCCCCAGAGATACCTGCCTTAAACTCCGAGGTATTTGTCATAGCATTTAGAGTGAAGCTGCCTCCACCACTCCAGCCCCAGATCCCAACTCTATTTGGATCCACATAACCCTTTGATTTCAGCCATTGGATGCCATCAACAATATCTTCCATTTCGATTGGACCAGAGATCATAAAGTTAACTCGATTTTCTAATGTTTTACTTATTGCAGTAGCGCTACGATGATCAAATCTGACAACTAAATAACCATTTCTTAAAAGAATGTTATCATAAAAGAGGCTAGATCCCTGCCAGCTATTGAAAACAGTAGGTGCTGACGGTCCACCATAAACATGATAAATTAGAGGATATTCATTTGTTTCATCAAAGTCAGCAGGTTTCAGAATCTGTGCAGGCATTGGAAAGCCATCCCTAGTTAGAATAGTAAATAGTTCTGGCGTCTGTAATTCCATATCAACTATTAAATCTAATTGGGGCTTATCTATGACCTTTACAACCTCACCACTAATTTTGTGCAGATAAAGCTTAGGAGGTGTCTTTGAATCAGAAAACTTATCAAAATAATACTCTCCATTAGGGCTACAGCCAATGCTATGCACACCTTTCTCCTTTGAAATTTTCTTTATATTCTTTCCTGCTAAATCAACGCTATATAGATGCCTCTCAACTGAGGACTCTTTCATAGCAGTAAAATAAATTTTTCCGCTCTTTTTATTGATAGCTTGAACTGACTGTCTGAGCCAAAAAGGTCCCCCCGAAGATCTGAGAGCCCATTCTCCTTGTGTTATTTGGTTGATTAATTGACCATTATCTTTAAACTGATATAAATGCGCAAAACCATCTCTTTCAGACTGCCAAATAAATTTATCTCCATCAAGAAAATAAAGGTCATCGTTAATGTTTACCCATGCAGAGTCTTTTTCAGTAAATATCTTTCTCAACATTTTTCCAGATTTTCGATCCACATAAAAAGCATCAAGCTCTCTCTGATCTCGGCTCATTGTTTGTACAAATAATCTGTTGTTATCTGGGTGCCATTTTAGCCTACATATGTATTCATAAGGCTCTAATTGAGCCCATTTAGTTTTTTTTCTTTTAATATCAATAAGCCCAATTCTAACCATTGGATTATTTGTTCCCGTTTTAGGGTAGCGTTGGGTAATTAATTTTGGCTCTTGCGGTCTAAAATCTACGTAATGCATTTTGGTAACCATAGACTCATCTGTCTCTAAGAACGCTATATATTTTGAATCATGTGACCACCAAAAACCAATATCTTGCCTACCAAAAATTTCCTCCCAATAGACCCAAGAAAGAGTACCATTGAGTAAAGTTTCAGATCCAGATTTAGTCAACGTCTTTTCACGATTAGTCAAAATACTATATGTAAAGAGATTATTGTCTCTAATATATGCAATATTTTTGCCATCTGGAGAAAACCTTGAAGACTTTTCCTCTGCCAATGTATTTGTAATTTTTTTAAATGTGGATTTTTCAATATTTAAAAGGAAGATGTCACCTTCAAAATTGTAGAGTGCTTTTTCACCCTTCGAATCAAAAGATATAGGCCAATCCAATCCATCTAATGTATCATCCAAAATCTCATTCAAACTTTGTACAGCTTTTTTGATATTAAAAAGGGGTTTAAGAACATCAGGTTGATCAGGATCTAAAATTTTAAAATCTCTTTCTTCTAGAGGCTTACTAGGATCGTATATAACAGCAGTGTTGTTTTCTAACCAAATGTAACGATGTACCATAGCGATTGACTTTGCCTCATCCGTATGAATCCAATCAACTGTCAAATCATGCTTGCTATCTTGACAAAAAACGAGTGTACTTAGAAAAAATAAAACAAAAATTGAATTCTTAAAATTATTCATGATACCAATTTAAAAATTCAGGCCTATTTTTTGTCATGTCCCAACGTAAGAGTTCCACAGGAATATTTCCAGTGTTATTAAATTCTTCCATAAAATCTTTCATTACAAATGGCTGACCTTCTTTCTCTTTTATTTCAGCATATTCTGCTATCAATCTTTCAATAAGGTATTTCCCAGTTACATAACAGGTACCATACCCTGGTTGTCTTAGATACAGATGCTGTTCAAACTGAAGCAGATGCGGCTCTCTTTCCATCCATCCTCTAGGTGTCCACTTAACGTGAACCTGGCCAGCCTCGGCCATAGTCATTTCATTCGCATGTGCATATAATGATCCCAGTCCACGGGCAGCTCTTTGTGCAAGCATGATCCAGACAATTTCTCTTGACCGTGGGTTATCATCGTAAAGTCCTGCATGCATAAACATTTCTTCTACACCTGTAGCAATGCCCTCATTCTTAGAATCAAATATATTATACAGCAAAGGACCTCTTCTTATGATACTTTTATGAGGTTCATCCCTTACCTGAGCTAGATCAAACCAATGATAAAAATGGGAATACAAAGGCAATGGATCATAGTGCATTCCTATGTAGAAAAAATTCCTATCTTTTTCAGGTACAAAATTGCCCATATGTTTTCGGAGTGCCGGTTCCATGTTGGATTTAATAGGCATGATATCCTTTTCCTTTAAAAAAGTCATCATTTTTACAATGCTTTTCTCCGTTAACTTGGAAAACTCCTCAGAATTATTTGCTGCTTTTAATTTTGGCAAGTCTTTATTACGATGTTCTTCTAATTTTAAAGAAGCCCATGCTCTATCTAATTCCCTCTGCAATAAATCTACCTCCTCCTCCCAAGTAAAAGGTAATAAATGAACGTTCTGCTGATACCATGTGTAGTTTTCCTTCCCTATCCCAGATGGACCAGATTTACTTGGCGCCTCTTTCTCCAGCCAAAATCTGAATTCAGATGTAGAAATTTTAGCAGCATCTAACTTTTGGAATAAGGTGGAATTGTTGTGACCAATTTTATTTTTTATAAAATCTAAATCTTTTTCCTGTTCTTTGATATTTTCAATTCCTGCTACCCAAAGATCTCTAGCGTTACCAATTAAATTTCTTCTAGCTTGAAGAAGGAAAGAAGGAATAATAGACAACTCTTTCTCTAATCTTTTTTCTTCTCCAGCAGTTAAGGGGAAATTATAAGACCAAAATTCTAATACAGCATGATTTGTTGGCCCTTCATGTGCAGGAACATCGCTCTCATACATCCAAACTGTTTGATAAAATGCCGGATCTCTTTCCCAAGGCTTAAGGACCCTATAATTAAAATCATATCCATTCATCTCAGCTAAAACAATTTGCCAATCAACCTTTTGATGGACTAGCCATTTGGTTGTATCAATATTTTTAAGACGTTTTTTTAATGATTTAAATGTCCTAAAAGATTTGTCAAACTGAGACCGTGTATAGTTTGGCGCTCCATTTAAAAGCGGTGGATTTTCAAAATTGCGCCAATCAAGAAACAATTTTTCTAATTCGTTATAATTACTTGATTGGTTAGCTTTATCTTTTGAATTCAAAGTGCATGAAAATAATAAAATCAACCATATAATTACAATCCTTGAATATATCATAAATTAAAATTGCAAAATCTTTTCTATTTTTTTCATAGCATTATCATTAATTAAAGCCATATAATTCAACGTATTTAAATTTTGACTTAATTGTTCTGCTTTAGAAGCTCCCAGTATAACAGTACTCACATTTTGATTTTTCAAACACCATCCCAGCGCAAGATTAACAAGAGGAATATTCAACTGATTAGATAGTTCTTCCAATTCCTCAACTTTATGATGTCGAATTTTATATTGTTCAGATTCAAAGCTATCTTTAATAAATTTATAGTTCTTTAAACTTGTTCTAGTATTGGACGGCATACCTTTAATATATTTTCCAGAAAGTAAGCCTGAAGCTAATGGAGACCAAATTGTTGTTCCCATTTTTTCGGTTTCAAATAATTCAATGTATTCTTTTTCCATTTTTTCTCTTTCAAACATGTTATACTGAGGCTGTTCCATGGATGGTGGTGTTAAATGCAAATCTTTCGAAATTTTATATGCTTTTTTTATTTGTTCTGCAGACCATTCAGAGGTCCCCCAATAACAAATCTTACCCTGCATAATCAGTGTATGCATTGCTCTAACTGTTTCTTCAATAGGAGTATCAGGATCGGGACGATGGCAAAAATATAGATCTAAATATTCTAGTTGCAATCTTTTTAAAGCAGCATGACAAGCATCAATAATATGCTTGTGACTAAGTCCACGCTGAGTGGGTTTCTCACCACCCCAAAATACTTTGCTTGAAATAATAAAAGTATCTCTACTCCATCCTAATTTTCTTAAAGCATCGCCCATAATTTTTTCCGATTCTCCTGATGCATATGCTTCAGCGTTATCAAAAAAATTAACTCCTCCATCATAGGCCAATTTCATAATGTCAGTAGCCTCATTCAAACCGAGCTGGAAGGAAAAAGTCACCCATGATCCATATGATAATTCACTTACTTTTAGCCCTGTTTTTCCAAGTCTTCTATAATTCATATTTTCTCCTGCATAATTATTTGTTTAGTTTTCATCAATTCTTCAATTACTTATTGGTATTTATCAAAGTTCCGATTCTATTCATATTTATAATAATATCTTGATCTCTATTATTTGTATCAGTTAAATCAAAAATAGGTACAACCATCGTGTAAAGTATGCTACTTAAATTATTAAAATAATTATCACTACTAAATGTATATGAATGGGTTCCAATTACAAGCTGAGCCTCTGGGATAATAATTATTAGCTGTCCACCAAGACCGATAGCAGCATAACCTTTACCTGGTAGCCACCAAAGATATCCATATCCATCACCCCACCCTGTATTTATTTGGTTAGAGGTTGATTCCTCAATCCATAAGGATGATACAATCTGGTTAGGTGGAATTTCTCCCGATACTCCATTTTGAAGATATAACTGTCCCAATTTCACCATTTCTTTTAATGTAAGAAAAAGATCATAAGATCCATTATTTACGCCATCTGCATCTAAACCCCAAATAGGATTATCTATACCCAATTGTGAAAATAAATTTTCCATTGCAAATTCTTTAGGATTTAAGTCTGTTACTGCATTAATAAGATAACTATTCAAATGACATGCTGCATTATTATAAAAAAAGTAGTTGCCTGGATTATTAGCTAAAGGTGTCGATAATAATATATTTAGGATATTATTTGTATTTGTATAGTACCAGTTCTCTGGCCAACCTGAACTCATAGTTAATAAATGCTCAACGGAAACTTGATTTGTATAGTTGTTTTCATAAAATATTTCACCAAGCATTAATGTTTGATTATCAAGATACCCTAATTCTATTGTTTGTCCAATTAATGCAGAAATAAAACTTTTTGTAACTGACCAAACATTAAACTGTTGATTTGAGTAACTACCATTATAATATTTTTCGCCAACAACCCTCCCTCTGTGCACTATGATAATACCTCGTATATCAGAAAGCGCACTAATATCTTCATTTAAAATTGATTGAAGTAATTGATGGTCATAATAGGAGGAGTCTTCTTGCTCCTGCCATTCACTACTTAGGTTAACAGGTTGTAATTCACACCATTCACCTTGGCTAACTTCAATTTCTAAAGCAATTCCAAATAAATCAAAGATATCTAAATTATTATTAAAGTCAATATCAGCATAATTTATTAAAAAATCCATAGAGTCATTCATTCCTAATAAGTAATTACTAATATTAATCAAATCATTTTGATCTACTCTATAATCCGAATTAACATCTCCAATACATTCTGCTTTGCAATATGCAAAAGAAAAAAAGACTATTATGATAATATTTTTTAAATATTTCAAAACAAATTCATTATAAAATTAATATTAAATTATAATCATAAAGCTAATGTCTCTATGCAAAATTCCATAATTAAAATATTTTCTTACATTATACTCACAATTTTATTAAAGACTATAGTTTTTTCAAGAAATATAAATTATCTAGATTTTGAAATAGTTGTAAATGAAGACCCATACCCTGCAAATATGTTTATACATACCATGGGAGAGGATCCAAGATATTTAGCAATCCTAGACTCTGCAGCAAATCCTATATGGTTTATAAATGCAGGCCCATTAGGCTTAGACTTTAAAATAAATCAAAATAAAATCACTTTTTATGATAAGCCCAATCAGTTTTGGATAGTAGTAAATGAATTTATGGTTGAAACAGATACTTTAAATTGTATTAACGGATATAAAGCGGATTATCATGATATTATACTAACCACAAATGGCGGTTATATTTTACAAGCTTATGACTCTATTTATGTAAACATGAGTGAGATTATTTCTGGTGGACACGAAAATGCACAAATAACAACTCTCATTATTCAAGAATTTGATAATAATAACAATTTAATATTTGAATGGGATGCATGGGAACACTTAAATATTGCAAGCTATACAAACCTCAATCTCATAGTAGATAAAATTGTTTGGATGCATGGTAACAGCATCGAGATTGATAATGATACAAACCTAATAATATCAAACAGAAGAAGTAGCGAAATTATAAAAATCAACAGAATTAATGGGAATGTAATTTGGTATATGGGTGGTCCAAACAATGATTTTAGTTTTCAAAATGATACTCTAAAT
>PAPB01000011.1 GCA_002708715.1 Fidelibacterota bacterium
ATATCCATTAACAAATTTTTCTTTTGATGGTATCCCATGGTCAAATCCTGAGGTATGGTTTCCAAATATATCTGGGATAATCATCCTTTTCATTTACAGATTTAAAACTAAGAAGAACTATCGTAATTCATCAATTGATGGTATTTAAGATAAATGATTTTCCCCATAGTATAGTTATTTATTTATAGAAAGCGAACCTAAGTAACAACTTGTAAAAGTATATTATATCTATTTATAAATAGAATAAATTAAACCTATATATTTAAAAAGGTAGTTTGTAAATGAAGCGCATATCTATTATACTTAATTTAATTTTATTTAATTTTATTTATGCAGAGTGCTATGAACTAAGCCAAGCTGAATGTTTGTACTGGTCGTCATATTGTGAATGGAATGAAGAAACCGGTCAATGCCAAGAGATTGGTGGTGGCGGAACAGGTGGTGGAACAGGTGGTGGAGATGGAAATGGGGATGGCCCTTATGATTTTTCAACAATAACAGAGTCACAAGGTCTTAGGAATGGTCCTGATTATAGAGATGGAGTTGTATACTATCCCATCGGTGGTGAAGCTCCATATAAGAGTATTGTTCTTACTCCTGGTTTTGGTGGAGGAAGCTCTGAAATGACTTCATGGGCAGAATTTTATGCATCGCATGGGTTTATTGCCATGAGAATAGGACCAAATGATGAAATTAATGATTCACACTACATGAGGGGATTAGGCCTGATTGATGCTATTGAATCAATAAGACAAGAAAATAATAGAATTGGTTCACCACTTAATGGCTTAATTGATGAAAATAGTTTTTCAGTATCAGGATATTCAATGGGTGGTGGCGCATCACACGATGCTGCAATGATTGATAGCTCACTAGCTGCAGTTATCTCATTGAATCCAACTGTAATATTTGAGGATTGCGACTTATGTCCAGTTAACTATTATGATGGTGTACCTTATTGTATTTGCTTAGTGCCTGAATTTGTAAATCATGCTATACCATCTTTAATTTTTGCTGGTGAAATAGAAGTAAATGAATTAACAGCCTATGAGGGTTTGCTTGGGCAAGACATATATGCAAATATGCCAGAATCAACAGATAAAATTTTATTTGAAGGTGCAAATTCAGGGCATGGATTTGCAGCCTACCCATATGGAGAAGTTCAGGAATATGCTCTAAACTGGTTAAAATTTCAAGTTTTAAATGATTCTGAAGCGTGCGAAGCATTATTGAACATCCCTTCTAGCGCCTCACAATATTTAACAAACAATATAGAGTGCATAGAATCTGTAACTGGTGATATTAATGGAGATTTACTAGTAAATGTTCAAGATGTGATTCTAACGGTAAATTTAATTTTAGGAGCTGAATATAATAGCTCTGCTGACCTTAATTTGGATGGGAATATAGATGTGCTTGATATCGTTCAAATTGTTAATATAATTCTTCGTTAATTTATAGGTATATAAAATTATAATCCTGTTATGAAATATAATTTCCAAATAACTGGGACAGGATACTACCTGCCCCCTAAAATTGAAACCGCTGATCAGCTATCAAAGAAAATTAATAAAACTTCAGATTGGATTATATCAACAGCAGGAGTATCTGAAAGAAGAATTTCTGATATTGATGTAGATCAAATGGGTGCAATTGCAGCAAAAAAAGCAATTGGTAATAAATGTGCTCCTGATTTAATTATCAATGCATCTGGAGTTCCCAAGCAAACAATACCAGATACGTCCGTTTTTATTCAAAAAGAATTAGGATATAATGGGATACCATCATTTAGCATTCACTCTACATGCTTATCTTTTATTGTTGCAATAAATACGGCTGGAGCTTTAATACATAGTAAATCATATAAAAAAATTTTAATAGTATCATCAGATCGTGGCACCAGAGGAAGAAATTTTAATGAACCTGAAAGTTCATCTCTCCTTGGAGATGCTGCGGCAGCTATTTATTTAGAATATACCAATAATAAAAATCAAGGATTGATTGATTTTGAAATGGAATCCTGGCCCCAAGGGGCAAATTTGACAGAGGTAAGAGGTGGTGGAACTTGCCTACACCCACAAGATAAGGAAACCAAGAATGAAGATAATCTTTTTTCTATGAATGGGCCTGAAATTTTTAAGTTTACACTACCTAAAGTTCATAAAATGATCTTAAGAGTTTTAAAAAGAAATGATATGTCTAAATCTGAAATTGATTTATTAATTCCTCATCAAGCATCAGGAAGAGGAGTTAAGGCATACTCAAAATTTGGTGGTTTTGATAAAAAAAAAGTTATGAATATTATAAATAAAACAGGGAATTGCGTAGCAGCCTCCATACCTCTATCTATTGCAATAGCAGATGAAGATAATTTAATCAATAAAGATAATATAATATTTTTAGTAGGAACAGGGGCGGGACTATCAATCGCGTCATCAATGATAAAATTATAATTATGAGGTGTTTAAATTGCGTAAATTATTAAAAATGAAAAAAGTACTAATAAATATCATTATTTTATCTTTTGCATTTAGTATGGATACCGTTAAAAATATTGATATTGATAAATTTATGGGTAAATGGTATGTGATATCAAATATTCCTAATTTTGTTGAAAAAGGATGTGAAAATGCATATGATATTTATACACTAACACCCGATGGAACTGTTGATGTATTCTATTATGCTATAAAAGATGGTGAAGAATTTACCATTAAACAAAATGGGGAAATAATTGATAAAGTTCATAATAGTACATGGGAAATGCGATTCACTAAACCTTATATTCCTTTTTACCGAGCTCCATATAAAGTTATTATTTTAGATGATGAATATAACTATATGGTTGTAGGATATCCTGGAAATACATATGGCTGGATTATGGCTAGAGATAATCATATGGAAGATTCACTATATCAAAATATATTAAATACTCTAAGTAATGATTTTGGTTACAATGAAGATGATTTTAAAAAAGTGATTCATAAATAGAGAAATATCATGCAGAAAACTATATTAATATTAGTTTTATTTTCTAATCTATTATATAATCAAATTCCTGATAGAAGAATTGTTGCAGAATGGGAGCCTGCTCTAGGTACAATGATTAGATGGCCACTTGGAATTCCATCAGACTTAGTTGTTGAGCTTGCACAAGATGATATTCTATATGTATTAGTAGAAAATAATGCACAAGAGAATACAGCTAGAAACAGTTTTAATTCTTGGAATGTTAATATGGAAAATGTCCTTTTCATATTCACGAGTACATATAGTCACTGGACAAGGGATCATGGCCCTCAATTTTTAATTGGTGAAAATCATTGGGAAGTAGTAAATCAACAATTTAATGGATATCCTGTTGAAAATGGTTGTGAAATTGAGGATAACAATGATTTGATTGACTGTGAAGAAGAAATGATTCTTTTTGATTGTGTTAATACTCCATTTTGTAATAACCAACCCTTATATCCTGAAGAGGGATATGATTGTTATATTAATAATAGTCTATGTGAAGATTTTAATGGGGATGGACAAATAATAGATTGGCTTGGAGATGGGTATTGTGATGATGGAACTTGGGAATTGAATTTTTTATGCGATCAATATAGCTGGGACTGTGGTGATTGTGGGCAAGAAACTGAAGATGAAAATAACTATTGTAATGATACTAACATTATGGTCAATAGAATTGAAGGGCGCCCCTTACCTACTAATTTTAGAGGATGGGAAGAAGATGATGATACGAATATTGATTTTGCTAACCAGCTCAATTGGGATATTTTAGATATTCCTGTTTTTTGGACAGGTGGAAATTTTATGACTGATGGGTATGGTATGGCTTTCTCTACAGAATTAATGGTAAATGAAAATGATATGGATGAAACTGAATTTGTAAATCTCATCCAAGAATATTTAAATATTGATAACTATTATATTCTTGATAACCCAAATGAAGAAAGCATTCAACATATAGATTGTATGGCTAAACTTGTTAATCCTGAAACTATTATTATCAAGCAAGTACCAGAAGAAAGCCCTGAATATGAATGTATGGAAGAATTCGCCAACTCTTTCTATGAATTAAATACTTTCTATGGTAGACCATTTAAAATTCATCGAATTTATTGTCCTGAAATAAATGGCGTTTGGTGGGAAGTTAATCCAGTAACAGCATATACGAATTCATTGATTTTAAACGATAAAGTATTAGTCCCTCAATATGGAATAATATCTGCAGATGCAAATGCATTAAATGTATACCAAGAAGCTATGCCTGGTTATGAAGTTATAGGTTTTTATAATGATACTGGAAATCCATGGTACGCTGAAGATGCGCTGCACTGTAGAACGATGGGTATATTTGACCCTAATATGATACATATATCTCACAAATCGATAAGAACTGAAGAAATCAATAATAATAATTCAATTTATATTGAAGCATATGTTATTGACTATGGATATCCTAACTATAACCTNGAGTCTGTGGTNCTNANCTGGAAATATAGCGCTGAAGATGGNCCTTATAATCAAACAGAATTAGAACTANANATAAANAACGTNTATACAGGCCAATTNCCTACCTTNAATTCGAATACAGAAATAGAATATTTCATCACCGCTTNTAATAGCTTTGGAAATTCTATTAATCATCCTGTGGCAGGATGGCATCTATTTGAAACAGGAGATTTTATAATTGGTGATATCAATGGAGATTCTCTAGTTAATATTCAAGATGTAATACTAACTGTAAATTTAATTTTAAATATGGAATACAATGGTTTTGCTGACCTTAATTTAGATGGGAATATAGATGTGCTTGATATCGTTCAGATTGTTAATATAATTTTAAATTAGTAAAGGGATTTTAAATGATAAGAGATTTTGTAGTTATTTTTATAGTTTTAGTAATTGGAAGCTTAGTTGCACTAGCAGGTTCACAAGGTTCTATTTATTATAATGGATACCCTCCCCTGCTAATTTGCATGAGCGCTAGCTTTTTAATTCATTGGATTATTTTCATTCCCTCCTATTTAAATAAAACAGAGAAATTTTATGATATTACCGGTACAATGGGATACATATCTATATTAATAGCATCATCATACTTAGCAGTTAATTTGTCAAATGATAATTTGAGTACACGTTCTTTAATTGTTATTTCTTTTATTTTAATTTGGAGCTTAAGATTGGGATTTTTCCTATTTACAAGAATACTAAAAGCAGGTGGAGATAGTAGATTTGATGAGGTTAAAAAAGTATTATCTAAATTCTTGATTTGGTGGTCTGTATCTGCTTTATGGGTTTTTCTAACTACGGCAAATGCCTTAACGATGATTATTGATAATAAGGATTTACCAAATGATGTATTCTTATATATTGGAATAGTCGCTTGGCTAACTGGATTCTTATTTGAAGTAATAGCTGATCAGCAAAAAAGAGTATTTAATTCAAATCCAGATAATAAAGGTAAGTTTATTAATTCTGGTTTGTGGTCAATATCAAGACATCCTAATTACTTTGGAGAAATAATACTTTGGTATGGAATCGCTATAATCACATTTCCAAGTTTAGAGGGTTGGCAATATATAACGCTAATTTCACCAATTTTTGTAACTCTATTATTAACTAAAGTGAGCGGCCTAAATTTACTGGAAGAGCGTGCTGATAAAAAATGGGGTGAATTAAAGGATTATAAGGAATACAAAAAAAATACTTCATTATTGATTCCGTTTATTAAATAATTTTGTATATTTAATTATTATGATGAAATATATTAAATATTCTATATCTACAATTTTACTTCTTTTAGTGATATACATACCCCCTATTGGAAGTTACTATCCTACATATTTTTTTATTGGATTTTCTCTAATGATTATCCTCGGAGACTTCTTATTAAAAAAAGATATTACAATTGAAAAATATAGTTACCCAATACTAATCAATCTGCCGATATATATAAATTTATTTCTGTTATTTATTTTATTATCTATGATTATCTATGTATTTAGTGATCATAATTCTATATGGCTGGCAAGCTTTTTTAATAAATATTTATTTATAGATTTGATACACTTTAAAAATTCTATTACAGCTATAGATAAGGTATCACTTATAGCTACAACCAGTCTTTTTATTGGCATCATGGGAACTGTACCTGGACACGAGCTAACGCATAGGAAGCGGGATAAATTTGATATGTTTTTTGGAAACTGGCTACTTTCATTATCTTGGGATTGTGCATTTGCTATTGAGCATGTATATGGTCATCATAAAAATGTAGGATTACCAAGCGACCCTGCAACTGCAAAAAGAGGAGAGAATATATATTTTTTTATTTTAAAAGCATCAGTAAAAGAACAAATAGATGCATGGAAAATTGAGAATGCGCATGTAAAAAGAAGGGGATATAATCCATATAGTATTCATAATAGAATGATATTGGGATATCTAAGAAGCATATCTATTATGATAGCAGCATATTTTATTGGAGGCTCCACTGGTGTTCTTACTTTTTTATTATGTGCACTTATTGCAAAAGCGCTACTTGAAGTGATCAATTATACTGAACATTACGGGTTAGTAAGAGAACCCGGAAAGCCAGTTGAGCCCAAACATTCATGGAACTCAAATGATTTAATGAGCAGTATTCTTCTTTATAATGTAACACGACATTCAGCTCATCATGAAAAAGCCAATTTGAAATTTTGGGAACTCCAATCCTACCCTAATGCTCCTATGATGCCCCAAGGCTATCTTAGCATGCTATATCTAGCAATCTTTTTACCTTATTTTTATCATAAAATCATGGCAAAAAAATTAATACACTGGGATTTAAATCATGCAAGTAATGAAGAACGAAAAATTGCTAATATGCAAAACAAAAATAGTGGGATTTCATTGCTAATGCAATCATCAAGAGTCTAAAATTGATGAAAATATTAGTATTCTTTCTATCATTTTCAAATATTCTTTTATCGCAAGATGTAAGATATCTAGATGAAATTTTTGAAAATATAAATAAAACAGAAGATGTCGTATATGGCAATGCTCCTGATTTACCATTTATTTTTTTCTTTGAATGGAATACGCAAGATATTGATTTAGATATGGATATCTACGAACCAGAAAATGACTTAGAAAGTAATAGACCTGTTATTATTTTTCTACATACTGGAGCTTTTTTTTCAGGTAATAATGAACTTGATGATGTAACAGACTTGTCTATTGCATCTGCAAAAAGGGGATATGTAGCTGTTAGTATGAACTATAGATTAGGGTTAAATGTTTTAAGTAGTTATAGTGGAGAAAGAGCTGTATACAGAGGAGTTCAAGATTTGAGTGCAGCTATACGATATCTTAGAGAGCATAATGAAGAGCTTCGTATAGATCCCAATAAAATTTTTATTTGGGGATCAAGTGCGGGTTCTTTTATTGGTTTACATTTAGCATTTTGTGATGAAAATGAAAGACCTGAATCAACATATGGAAGTTTATCTGACCCAGATTTAGGATGCATAGATTGTGAAGGAAATAACTATAACCATAGCAGTAAGCCACAAGCGCTGGTTAGCTGTTGGGGTGCAATAGGTGACTTGAGCTGGATAGATTCTAATGACCAAATTCCTACAATTTTATTTCATGGTACCGCAGACCCTATTGTGCCATTTGAATCAGGCTACCCCTTTACTATAGACATTGCATTACCACTAGTGCATGGATCTAATTTAATCTACAATCGTTTAATTGAACAAAATATCTTAAGTGAACTACACGCCGAAGATGGTGAACTACATGAATACTGGGGAGCAGTGAATGGGAATTGGTTTAATGGTCCTAATGAATATTTTGATCAAATAAAAAATGATGCCTATTTATTTTTATATGAACAGATATATAATAATGAATTAGGAGATATTAATAATGATTCTGAAGTAAATATTCTTGATGTTATTAGTTTGGTTAACATAATATTAAATACATATGAAACTAATGATACCTATGATATTAATGAAGATGGCCATATTAATATTCTTGATATAATTAATCTTGTTAATATTATTTTAGGATGAAAATAAATGAAATTTGATATTAAAAATTTTATGCTTGGGCTTATTGCTGGTATTATTTCTATAATATTAATTCAATTATTAATTGGAGATATTAATATAGAAACAGAATTCAAATTTGGATTTAATTCAGAAAAAAAAATTATACTTTATATTTAGTAAAAGTCAGTCCTTAGTTTTGTAAATTCACCAATCATGATAAAAGATAAATTTAGAAATATTGCAATTATTGCGCATGTAGATCATGGGAAAACAACTTTAGTTGATGCTATGCTTCATCAAAGTGGAACATTTAAAAGCCATGAAAATATTGAGGATCGAATTATGGACTCAATGGATCTTGAAAAAGAACGCGGAATAACAATAACTGCAAAAAATACTGCTATACAATATGATAATATTAAAATTAATATTGTTGATACTCCTGGCCATGCAGATTTTGGCGGTGAAGTTGAACGAAGTCTAAATTTAGTAGATGGGGTTCTATTATTAGTTGATGCAAGTGAAGGTCCCCTACCTCAAACTAGATTTGTACTTCAAAAAGCCCTTAAGAAAAATCTTCCTGTTATATTAATAATTAATAAAATCGATCGACCAGATTCTAGAATTCAAGAAGTTGTGAATGAGGTTTATGATTTATTTATTGATTTAGATGCAAATGATGAACAAATTGAATTTCCAATAACTTATACAAATGCAAAGGATGGAGTCTCTCATAAAGAATTGGGTGATAATTCTAAAGATTTAACACCTCTTTTTGAATTAATAATAGACACATTCCCTGGACCAGAAGTTGAAGATGACTCGCATACTCAGTTTCTTATTACAAATATTGATTATGATTCATATGTAGGGCAAATAGCTATTGGTAGATTAAATAATGGAATTATAAAAAAAAATAATCGATATAGTTTGTGTGGAAAAGATAATATTAAATATGATCAAAAACTATCTGCTTGTTATACTTTTAGTGGATTAAAAAAAATTAAAGTAGATGAGCTAGAATCGGGTGATATAATTGCAATAGCAGGTATTGAAGATATCAAAATAGGTGATACTGTATCTGATAATGAAAATCCTAAACCACTTCCTAGGATATCAATAGATGAACCTACCGTATCTATGTTTTTTCATGTAAATAATAGTCCTTTTGCAGGTAAAGAAGGAAAGTTTTTAACATCTCGAAATATAAGTGAAAGATTATTTAGAGAAACACTAAGTAATGTATCATTAAAAGTAAATAAAACAAGTGAAACAGATGTTTTTGAAGTTTGTGGTCGAGGAGAGTTGCAGATGGCAATTCTCATTGAAACAATGAGAAGAGAAGGTTATGAGTTTATGGCATCTAAACCACGTGTTATTACAAAGGAAGAAAATGGAGTTATTTTAGAACCTGTAGAATCAGTTTTTTTAGATCTTGAGGAAGAACATGTTGGAATTATAACTGAGAAATTATCAGCTAGAAAAGGTAGGATGATTAATTTATATAATAATGGATTTGGAAGAACAACTTTAGAATTCAAAGTTCCTTCAAGGGGTATGATTGGATTTAGGAATCAATTTTTAACAAATACTAAAGGTTCTGGAATTTTAAATACTTTATTTGATTCTTATGCTCCATGGTTTGGAAATATTCCTCAAAGAAATTCTGGGGTTATAGTTGCTGATCGCCCAGGAAAAGTAACTCCTTATGCTTCTTTAGCCATGGTAGATAGAGGAGAGTTGTTTGTAGATATTGGTGTTGAGGTATACAAGGGAATGGTTGTTGGAGAAAGAAATAAACCTGGAGATTTAGATGTAAATATTGTTAGAGAAAAAAAATTAACAAATATGAGATCTTCAAGTAAGGACAATACAGTTGTTTTACGTCCACCTCAAATAATGTCGCTAGATAAATGCATTGAATTTATAGCTGAAGATGAATTGATTGAAATTACTCCATTAAATTTAAGAATTAGAAAAATGGAGTTAGATATAAACAAAAGAATTTCTATTAATAAGAAAAAATAAAAATGCCTCTTTTATAGAGACTTTTTTGTGTTGTATATTTGATTATGAAATTTATTAATCTAAAATTTATATTATTGTTTTTTATATTTTTTNGTTTTCTCTTATCNGAAGTAAATCATTTATCATGTATTGTTGATAAAAATACAAGAGATATAANTAGAAATGATTTTATTGAACCTGAAACAATAGAAAGTGAAAATTTTGTAATTCATTTTACTATATCTAATACTGAATGTCAATTTATTAATGGTGAATGTGTAAGTTTGCAGTCTAATTATGGATACGCACAATCAATTATTGACCATGCAGAAGCTGCNTTAATACAATATCTAGAAGATGGTTGGATCAATATTCCTCCTGACTGTGATGAATCAATAACTGANATACAATCTCCTGATCATTGTATTAATTTTGGTGGNAATTCTAAATATGATATATATATATCAAATGAAGGTCCTGGAATGGTAGTNCCTGAAAATCCNTATCCTGTTGCACCTTACTTAGGAGGATATTCAAGTTTTATGAAGATTTCTACTTTATCAAATAGCTATCAAAGTTTACCATCTTGGAATTATCATGTTGTAGCTCATGAACTTCATCATTCTATTCAATTAAGATATGGTTATTCTGTTTCAGGNACACCTGGAAATTATATGCACAATGGTTGGTTTTTNGAACAGTCAGCTACTTATATGCAAAATGTAATTTATCCNAATAGTTCTCANTTGCAAACTATGCTTAGTAATTGTGATGTTGTAACACCTTTGACATATCCAGAATATGGGATTGATTATCCAGCTGAAATTTATCCTTATAGAAGTGCTTTATGGCAAAAATTCTTAGTTGAATCATTAGAGGATTCATCTATAGTAAGATATTTTTGGGAAAATTATGGCACTGAATATGCTACTGGAAATCCCGTTTCACTTTTCCCNATTTATAATGATGCTATTGAGTATGTAACTAATGATAGTCAATCTTTATCTGATGCATATGTTGATTATGCGATTTGGAGNTATTTTACTGGAGAAAGAAGNATCCCTAATAATTATTTTAATGAATCATCAAATTATTGTTCTGCTTCAACTCTATCTGATTTTGAAAATAATTTTACTTTATCAACAAATAAAGGTGCAAGCTTATTCATTGAGCTTCCATCAGAGAATATAGATTTAACAATATNTTCAGATTCTATAAATGATATTCAGTTATCTTTTATTGAAATTAATCAAAACAATTCAATAAATGTAGTTCCTTTATTTTCTAATAATAATTTTTATGCAGTAAATTTAGANTCTGANTATAATAATGTTCTTATTGCTACATCAGATTATAATGATATTCAAAGTGGTAGTGTTAATTTTTCTATATCGATAAATGANTTGGATATATTNGGAGATGTNAATCAAGATAGCATTTTAAATGTTCAAGATATAGTATTGATGATTAATATTGTTCTTGAAAATGATTATAATACAATAGCAGATGTTAATGAGGATGGTTATGTTAATGTTCTTGATGTTGTTGTGATGATTAATATTTTAGTAGGAGGTTTGCCTTAAAATAGATGAATAGAATTTATTTTATATTGTTCTTTATATTNTCATTAGTTATGAGTCAAGATTGTGAAACTGGTTTTATACCAATAAATGAAGAATGCTATTTTGAGCAAGATATTAATATTTTAGATACCTTTATAGAAAATAGTAATGGTACCATAAATATGATACTTGATATAAATAATAATGGTGTTATTGAACCATTGGAGTTATGTGATCAAGAATGGGAAAATGGACGAATTGTATTATTTGATTGTTATCCTATTATTATTAATGGTAATTACAATTGGTTAGATATATCAGGTGAAATTCCTAATAATATAGCAGATTGGGAATATATAGAAGTTTTTGTTATGTCATACAATGATTTGAGTGGATTNATTCCAGATAGTATTTGTGAATTAAATTTAGACTTTAGTAATGATAATGTTTTTGATTTAAATGGTAATGCATTATGTCCACCATATCCTGCTTGTATTGAAGCTTATATAAATTATCAAGATACGATGTTTTCTGANTGTGAATTAAATGTTTGTTATAATTTGGGAATTAGTGATTTTATATCTTATGAATTAAATGGAGATAATCTTGTCAATCCTTATGATGATCTAAATGGTACAAGTTATTTAGGAATTAATTTATTTAATAATGGTCCAGGTTGCCCTTATTATCCTGGNATTAGAGTTCAAAGTAATACAGAAGGAGTTTCATTTTATGGAGGAACTGGAACAGACCTTTTTGAATTTGAAACATGGTGGTATGCTATAGAATCTCAAGGAATATATGGTTTAAATATTCCATTTGAGATAAGCCCATTTATTCCAGAGGGTACCCCTATAACATTTACAGCTGAAGCTGTAACATTGCATTGTGAAGAAGATTGTAGTGAATCGGATGATCCTTATTGCAATATGTGCCCAATAACTGATCCTGTAACATTAACGCTAACTATAGGNTCTAGTTTTACTAGTGCACTTGGGGATGCTAATCTTGATGGAGAAGTAGACATTTTAGATGTTATTGAATTGGTTTCATATGTTTTAAGTACAGAGAATTACAATGGTTGGGATCTTGTTTTTTTTATGACTGATCTTAATTATGATTACAATTTAAATATTCAAGATATTATTTTATTAGTTAACATTATTTTAAATAATTAGATAANTGAAAATTTTTATTACATATATACTTTGCTCTTTTTTGTTATCAGTTGATTATTATGTATCAACAACTGGTCATTTAGANAATTCNGGAACNTTTAGTGANCCNTTTTTAAATATTCAACAATGTGCNGATATTATGCAAGCTGGAGATNNTTGTTATATTAGGCAAGGTCANTATCATGANAATATAATTATGGATAATAGAGATGGAAACAATTCAAATCCTATTGTTTTTACTAATTATAATGATGAGAGAGTGGTTCTTAATGGAACATTGCCAATTGATTTTTTGTGGACTCCATATATAGATAATATTTGGGAAGCATCAATTGATTTTGATATTTGGCAGTTATTTGTAGATTATGAAGAAATGGTTATGGCAAGATGGCCAAATGCAAATTTTACTGATGGTTCCATTTGGGATAAAGAAAATCATTGGGCTCATGGTTTAATTGATGAAGATGATACAGCTTATGAGAATGGGATGATGATTGATGCTCCTCATGGTGATATTTCTTTAGAAAATATTGGTTTTAATATAGAAGGAGCAACCGCTATCTTAAATGTTGGTTCATTTAAAACTTTTACAAGGAAAGTATTAACTCATAATGGTGGAAATTTTACTTACGAACCTGTAGAATTATGGAAGACAAAGCATCATGATTATTTTTTAGAAAATAAATTAGAATTCCTAGATAGTGAAGGAGAATGGTACTATAATATTGATTCTTCTAAAGTATACTTTTGGCCTATTAATAATATTGATCCTAATACCCTAGATATTAGAGGAAAAGTTCAATCATATGCTTTTGAAATATTAAATTCTGATTATGTAGAAATTAAAAACTTAGAATTCTTTGGGACTACCTTTAAATTTGATAATTCAGATAATTGTAAGGTAGAGTATTGTAATTTAGTTTATCCTAGTTGTTATAAAAGAATGTTAGGTATAGTAGCAACTCAGCCTGAAATGTCAATATTTAATTCAAGTAGTAATTGTATAGTAAGTAATAGTGCTTTTAGATATACTGATGGTTCAGCTTTAGAAATGTATTCAAATAATAATACAATTGATAATTGTTATTTTTACCATATTGATTATACAGCTACTGATTTAAATGGTCTTATGACAACTATACAAATGGGTGGAAGCAATAATATTTTTAGAAGAAATACCATGCATAAAATGGGAGCTTCTGCAACATTAAATCCTGGAAATGCAGCCATTATAGAGTTAAATGATATGTCAGATAGTGGACATATGCAAAGTGATGGTGCACTTGTCCAGTGTATGGTTGGTCAACAGCCAGACGTTCAAATAAGATATAATTGGTTGCATGATACTGAAAAATTTGGCGCTAGATTTGATGGAGAAGGTGATGGATATGGAGGTCATATGCATCATAATGTTATATGGAATGTTCAAGGTGGAATAATGGTAAAAGGATACAACCATAATATTTATAACAATACAGCTTTTGATAATGGTGATAAAAATGATATTATTATTATGATAGATCAAGGTGGAAATGATGGAACCATAACTGTTAACAATATTGCAAATAAAATAGCTGGGCATAGAACAGGCGATTATCAGTCATATCCGGTTCCAGGAAACTATGAAAATAATTGGAATGGATATGAGCTGGCTCTTGATATTAAAGATTTTTTAGTAGATGTTGAAAATTACAATTTTAGTCNTATTGAAAATTCTGGTTTAATAGATTCAGGTTNNATATATNATAATTTAGAAATTACATATGTAGGAGAAGCTCCTGATGTTGGAGCTTATGAATTTGGTGGAGACTATTGGGTTCCAGGGATTACATGGGATTTATCTGAAGAATTTAATTTAGATTTTTATCCTCCAAATGAATTGAATATTTTATTAGGTGATGTTAATTATGATCAAACGGTTAATGTCACGGATATTATATCATTAATAAATTGGATTTTATCTGATTATTATATATTAATAGCTGATTTAAATCAAGATGAAATTTTAAATATTATTGATGTTATCTCTATTGTTAATATTATTATTGAATAATTATTTTTTAATTAAACATTTTTATTATACGTAATATTAGCATAGATTTTGGTATGATTAAAAAAGTATTATTCTTAATGTTATTCTCTGCTTTTATATTTACGGATGAATATAACTACTCTCTTGAAGATTTAAATTCAACTTCTCCATCATTTGGATTGAATGTATGGGAACCTTATTATTCTGATTATATAACCATGCATTATTTTGGTTCCCAAGGATGAGCGGGCTGAACTAATACTTTTGGGCAGTTGTCCAATTTTCAAGATGAGTTAAGAAATGATGATGGTTATGAAAATGTAGTTATTATTGCTATAGGGCAAACTAATATAAGTAGTTTTAATAGTAATTTTTGTGCAAATTCAGATCTTCCATTAGTAATGGATCAATATCCGGGACTTCCTATTAGAGAGCAATTTTCACCTTATGGTCAGCATAAATATCTTGTAATATTAGATTATGATGGAAATATGATTGGTAATGTTGAATTAACAAGCGGAGTTTCATTTTCATCTAAACAATATATAAGAAGTATTCTTGAAGATCATTATGATCAACTTATTCTTGGAGACGTTAATAATGATTCAACTATTAATATCCAGGATATAATTTTATTGGTTAATTTAATACTTGTTGGTGATACCCAGCCAAATGCTGATATGAATTCAGATGGTATTGTCAATGTATTAGATATTATACAAGTTGTAAATATTATTCTAAGCTAGTTCTTTTCTAAAATTATGATAACAGTTTTTATATTATTTTTTTCTGTTGTATTGCCGAATACAATTTATTGTCCAACAAATGATCAGCCATCTACTCGTTCTTTATATAGTATAGGTGATACTTTAAGTTATCAAGATCAATCATTGCAAATTCCTGTATGTAATGGTGAAGGAAATTATTCAACAGGAGATAGCTTTTCTTTTCTAGATTTGAATGGAAATGAAAATGGCGGTGATTACAAAATATCAATTATTAGCATGAATGCAACATGGTGACCTGCTTGTTATGATTACGTCAGTTTGATGGATCAATTACTTGAATTTACACTGGAGAATGAGAAACTTCAATTTATTGTGAGTATTGATTATAGTTCAAATGAACAAGATCTCTATTCATGTAGTGAATGGGCGGATTTATATGATGAGCTTGGTCAGCATGGGAATAATCCACTTATTTTAGATGGTGATCCAAATCATAATATTTGGAATATGTTTGCAGCATCAACCTATTCAGCATATGCTTTTATTGATCATCATATGGTTTTAAGATATAAATTTGATATGCCAAATTTGTATGAATTCCAATATACATATATTCCTGTTTTAGTTGATGAGATGTATGGATGTACAGATTCTAATGCTTGTAATCATGATGTTGGTGCGGTCTATGAAAATAATACATGTCAATATGGTGATGAATGTGATAATTGTAGTAGTGTAGAGAATCAGTTAGCATGTATGGATGTGGAAGGTTGTATGTGGATGGGTGATCATTGTATGGAATCAAGTGATAATTGTATGGATTTTGATAATCAATTTGATTGTTACAATAATGGAAATTGTTATTGGATGGGTGATCATTGTATGTCTGGATCAAATTGTACTGATCCTATTGCATATAATTATAATCCAATTGCTGATATTCTTGGTGATGGTGACGATTCTACATGTCAATATTCAACATTTTTAAATTTTGGTTGTACCTATGAAGAAGCAAGCAATTTCAATCAAGAGGCTAATATTGATGATGGTTCTTGTGAATATATGTTTGCTGATTTAAATGGTGATGGTATTATTAATATCATAGATGTTGTTCAGCTTGTTAGTATTATTATAGATTAATTTTTTACTAATAATACTCTTTCCATGTTTATATATATTATTAAATTATAATCTATGTCAAATAAGATAAATATAGGTATAATGGGCTTTGGACATATAGGTAGATACATTTATGAGAGCTCTCTTAATTCTAATCTTTTCCAAGTTAAAGTTATAAGTGATATAGGGAATATTGATTCTTTAAATTATTTGTTAAATAATAATCTTAGAAATAAAAAAATTGGTGTAAGTATTAAGAATGAATCTTTTGTTTATAATAATGAAGAGACAAAATTTGTAAATGGAGTATCTCCAGGAGATATAAATTGGAATGATTATGGTGTTGATTGGGTTGTCGATGCTACAGGTAAGTTTTTAGATAAAGAAATTTTAAATAAACATATTGAATCAGGTGCTAGTAAAGTTATTTTGGCATCTTTGCCTAATAATGATTTAGATAATTTGATAATACCTGGTTTAAATGATTCAGCTATTAATGAAAATGATAAAATTATTTCAGCTGGATCTTCAACAACAAATGCATTTTCTCTAATGTTAAAAGCATTAAATAATTTTAATAAAATTAAATGTTCTTCTTTAACAACTATTCATTCATATACTAGCGATCAACCGCTTTTAGATATAGCAAATCCAGATTTGAAAAGAAGTCGTTCTGCTGCAAAGAATATAATCCCAAATTATAATTTATCTTCTAAATGGGTAGAAAAGATATTACCAGAATTTAAAGATAAAGTATTCTCAACTGCGTTAAATGTACCTGTTCAATTTGGGTCACTATTAGATATGACAACAGTTTTTGAAAATGATTTTGACAATGAAGAACAGATTAATTTATGTTTAGATGAATTTGCATTAAAATTTCCAAGTTTTGTTAGAGTTGTATCAGATCCAATAGTTTCTTCAGATGTAATAGGAATGAAAGAGTCATTGGTATTTGATAGATTAGGAACTTTAAAGGTTGGAAAAAATATGGTAAAAACATTAGCTTGGTATGATAATGGATATAATCATGCAAGTAGAGTTTTAGATGTTATTTCATTATACGAGGACTTAAAATAATGAATATTGCTATAAATGGTTTTGGAAGAATTGGAAGGTCTATTTATAGAATTATAACTTCAAAAACTGATCATAAAATTGTTGCTATAAATGATTTAAGTGATGTTGAAAGCATAGGTTATTTGCTTAAGTATGATACGGTAATGGGTAATTTTGACGGTGAAGTTAAGATTAAGGATAAAACATTGTTTACTCCTAATCAAGAAGTTCAAATAATTAGTGAGCCAAATCCAAATAAATTACCATGGAAAAAAAATAATGTTGATATTGTAATTGAAGCAACTGGAATATTTAGAAATAAAGAACAAATAAATATGCATCTTAATGCTGGTGCAAAAAAAGTAATATTAACTGTTCCTGCAAAAGATGAAATAGATTATACCGTAGTACTTGGTGTTAATGAGGAAAATATTAATTCAAATCACAATATAATTTCTAATGCAAGTTGTACTACAAATTGTCTAGCACCAATGGCAAAGATTATGCATCAAAATTTCGGTATTGTAAAAGGAGTTATTAATACAATACATGCATATACTAATGATCAAAGATTAGCAGATGTTTCTCATAAAGATTTACGGCGTTCTAGAGCTGCAGCAGAAAATATTATTCCAACATCCACAGGGGCAGCTAGAGCTGTTGGTAAAGTATTACCAGAATTAAATGGGAAGTTAGATGGCATTGCATCAAGAGTTCCAGTCTCTGATGGTTCTGCTGTAGATTTATTTGTTGAGCTTGAAAAAGATACTACTATTGATGAGTTTAACAGTGTTGTTAAAGCTGCTTCTAAAACAGATAGATTAAAAAATATTTTAGAATATTCTAAATATCCAATTGTATCAACAGATATTATAGGAAATTCAAAGTCATCAATTTATGATCCATCTGGAACAAATATAATTAATGGTAGGTATTTAAGAGTTTTAAATTGGTATGATAATGAATGGGGATATTCAAATAGGGTAGTAGATTTAGTTGACCTTTTGAATAAATTTATCTAGCTTTTAAAGTTTCTATAAATAGTTTTCTAAAAAATAATCCATATATTTAACTATGAAAAATATTTTAATATTATTTGTTTTTGTAGTTTTCCCTTTATCACAAGATATAGATGAATTGTACTTTGGTACTGATGATAATCTGGATGTAATGACCTGGAATATTGAATGGTTTCCTAAAAACGGTCAAGTAACAATTGATTATGTTAGGCAGATTATTGATGTACTTGATATAGATGTCCTAGCAATACAAGAGGTCGATGATATATCAGCGTTTAATCAAGTTGTAAATGGTTTAGAGAATTATGCAGGATATTTGGAGTCTAGTTGGTTTGCTGGGCTAGCATATATATATAATACTCAAACAGTTGAAATTAATAATATTTATGAAATTTATACTTCATCTCCTTATTGGAGTCCATTTCCGAGATCTCCTATGATTATGGATATGGATTTTATGAATGAAAATTATATTATTATCAATAATCACTTTAAATGTTGTGGAGATGATAATATGAATCTTAATGATGATGATGATGAAGAAACTAGAAGGTACATTGCTTCAAATTTACTAAAAGAATATGT
>PAPB01000012.1 GCA_002708715.1 Fidelibacterota bacterium
GGTTTTTTATACGATCTTCATAATCATTAAAGTCACTACGATGGCCGGCATAATCTGTTTCTCGAATTACAGCGGTATAAGCTCGTCCGGTTTGACTATCTACTCCATTTTCATTCAACCTGTCAAGGAGGTTATAGATAGTTAGATCAACCTTACCTGTAAAACGATCCAATAGTTTAAAGTTATAGTAAAACGTAGCATCGACAGTGTAGGTAGACGGTTTATAATCATTATTGGGATATAAATTGATTCTGGATAGAACACTCTCACTCTGCGGAGAAAAAGTATATGGTGATCCGGAGTTATAATAAGCTGTAAGCGTACCACCATACTTTGCGCCTAGAAACATCATAGTGCCATTGAGGGTGTGTCGTTGATCCCAACTCATTGGTATAAAGCGATTAACAGGATCCATGTTATTGCCTGCTCTATCAAACGTCTGGGTAGGGTTATCAGCGTTACCTCTGGAGTACTGAAGAGTATAGTTCACCATGCCCTTTAGGGAACCATAACCTAGATCTAGCGTGACTTCGAGACCTCTAGCATTTCCATAGTCTTTATTGCTATAGAGCCCGTACTCTATCTGATTGTAAGTAGAGATAATCTTCGTACTAAGAAGATTGTAAATATCTCTATAGAATAAAGCCACGTCTAAATTCAAACCCCGTGTCAGCTCCTGCCAGAGACCTATCTCATAGGTAATAGTTTTCTCTGGCTCTAAAAGTACACTCCCCATTGTTGTGGAGTAGTCACTTGGTGCAACTAAAAAGCTTTTATTTTGGTACATCGAATACAACGGAGGCATCTGAAAAAAATGTCCATAACTAAAATGTAAAACCGCCTGGTTACCAAGCTGGTAGGCAAAACCGACGCGTGGACTAATCTGATCTATAACTGGCGCATCGATTTGTTCGGACATCATTGAGTCCGGGAGTACCAACTGATTAGCAGGATTACGTGCATCGGATGGATAATAGCTTGAAGGGTCAAAATAATCGTATCTCAAACCAAAATTAATAACCATATTTTCGAATTCCATTTTATCCTGAAAATAGGCTGCAGCTTCATAAGGCTTCACATTATAGATATCAGCATAAACAGTTGAATCACCAAAAACCTCTGGCTCATAAAGCCAGTAATCTACATTAGACTGTCCATCATATTTATTTCGAATAGTTCTCCATTTGTGGTCTACATTATGAGAAATACCCATCAATCCAATTTTGAAACTGTGATTGTAATTTGCCTGCCAAGTAAGATCAAATTTGAAAGTTTGATCAATATCCTTGTGCAATGTATGTTCTTTTTGTTGGCCACCAGTAAAAAACCCCGAACCATAGTTTTCAGAAAACCTATCATGAATATAAAGATAAACCGTGTCACCCGCCTCATGGGGTAACCCATCGTGGTAGATGGGTATTTCATAGCCATAAAAATCAACTAGTTGTTCATAATTAGAACTATCTGCAATGATATAGGCAAAAGGATCTTTATGAAGATATGTTCCAGTATTATTCTCCATATAGGCCAACTTAAACTCATAAAAAAGTTTTGGAGTAATCATGTGGTTTAATTGAAATGCGGTATAATTAGTTTTTTTGTGACTTCCCACTCTTCCATCTGGATTGTATTTCATGGAATGATCATACCAATACCACGAATCATTACTGTAGGAATGCAAGAGAGAAAACCGAACTCCTTTAAATACGTTAAACCCAAGTTTTAGTAAAGCTGAAAAATTATCGCCAGTATTCATTGGGACATAGGAACTATCTCCAAATGATGTAGAAAACCAATCCTCTGGGTCATCTGAGGTAAAGTCACTGACATCATAAGGAGTGAATCTTCTTAAGCCGTTAAGATGCCCATTATTATTTTGTTTTCGAAAATTGGTAAAAAAAGTAACCTTTTCACCAATCACTGGACCTCCAAGGCTTAACTTTAGGTCATCACTACGATTTAAATTTGGAGATAATCCGATAAAGATTGGGTCTCCTTCACTATCCTTACTGTTCGTAAAATAAGTAGCAGATGCAGCTGAAATTGAACCCTCAAATTGGGGACCTCCGTCTCTAGTAACCACGTTAACAACACCGCTCATGGCTCGTCCATATTCCGCATTAAATGTACCCGTTATTACTTCAAGATCTTGTACAGCCTCAGGTTGAATATCAACCGCAGCACTTCCGCCTCCGAATGACTCATCAACCTGCACACCATCAATCATATAGGTAACTTCAGTATTTCGTCCACCACGAAAATGACCATTTACCACCCCAGCTTGCATGTTAATTACACTTCCAATGTTTTCAACTGGTAGAGCTTCAATTTCTTCACTGGAAATATTTTTAATAGTGCCCGTTTGATCTTTTTTCTGTGCTAATCTAGATACTTCAACAGTCACTACTTCTCCCTCAATAACTGTCGCCTCCATCTCAATATCAAGTGAGGTGGTTCTATTAACAGAAATAACGAGCTCATCTAGTTGAACAGACTTGTATCCTATCATATCAACCTTTAAGGTGTATTTTCCTGGAGGGACATTGATAATAGTAAACCTACCATCACCATCAGAGGCTGTACCGTAGGCCGAATTAACTATGTAAATATTAGCGCCAGGTAAGGTGCCACCTTTTTCTTTTTCAGTAACAATACCAGAAATTTTTCCAGTGGTCTGAGAAAGAGAAAAAGAAAAGAGAAAAATAAAGCTTAGGTATTTTAGCATTTATAAAATATTTATTGAATTATCCTTATAAAAAAATAAACAAATAATTGACATATATAAGTATATAAAATGAGGGGCAGAAAACTGCCCCTCATTTTTTAATAAGTGTATGATGTTATTTCATCAACAACATTTTCTGCGTAAGCGTCTTACCATTTGATGTCAATTTATATATATAGACACCAGAGGCTATATTACCAGCATACCACTTCGCAGTATGATAACCAGCAGGCAATTCTCTATCCACAAGCGTCAAGACTTGCTGACCTAACATATTATATACTGATAGATTAACACGTTGTGCATCAGGAAGTGAAAATTTAATTGTCGTCTGCGGATTAAATGGATTTGGATAATTTTGATGTAGAGCGAATTCACTCACCACAATATCTTTATCCGTGCTGACCATTGTCGCCTGATCACCAATCCAAGTATTTGACCATACCTCACATGTCTGGTGTGCATTATCATCATTAATCGCTGATAGTACCATTATAGCTTCCATTCCATCACCATCATTATCATGAATCATTGGCTCAAAAGGAATACGCATTCCATTTGCTGGTGTTAATCGGACATCATCATCAATAACTATATCATCCAATGAAATTCGGAATTCAAAAACATAGTCTGGATTAAAAGATTCATGATAGTAATTACCATCACCATGCTCTGCTAACATACCTGCACCGTTATCAGAGTTCACACCAGCTGGATCGAAATACATCTTGTAGTCAGGCTCTTCTCCTCTTTGCATCCCAACATGCTTGGGACCACGCTGATCATAAAGACCGATGCACATCTGAACAACGTCTGATGTCCACCATCCGCCGCTCTGATCATCAACAACCACATTATCTAATACCTCAGCAGCAACATATAAATAATCATTATCAATAGCTACATAGAATGTACCATGCAGGTCATTATCATCATCTACAGCACCAAAACCTAGGTGTGGTGTTCCATAAGAATTTTCCGTAGCGCCTAACATAAAAGGTTCAATCCCACTATCATACCACTCTGTAAGGTCACCATCTGCAGCAAAAGTAGAAGGAGGATCAAGAGATATAGTTGGAACGCCTTTTGCTCCATTTGTAATAGAACTCGCAGAAACTCCAGCAGGTCCTACATTATTAGAAGCATCCTTACAGGCAACAGCGTAGTAGTAGGTTACATCTGTATCTTCCAAAGGATGAAACAAATAGTGAACAGCCGCCTGACTACCTTCAAGAACATTTACCGCTACAACATCAACAGATGGATCCATCAAATCTTCAATAGGTGATGTACTTGCATAGACATTGTAAGTCTCACCATCTTCACCAGGAATATCAGTCCAGGTAACAAGATTATAATAACTTGCAGGAACTGCTCCGATATCTTCAACAGCAACAGGTGGGACCACATCCAGAACACCCATGCTCATTAAGAACATATCGTCAAATGCATAGTCAACCTCTACACCATCCCATCGGGAAGCCACAATAACAGCAGTAACTGTTGTAACGCCTTCAGGCATAACAAATTCAATGGAGTGCTCTTCCCAATCCTCTGTAACAGGAAGAAACACATCACCAGATGTCCCGAGGACATTACCATCAGCGTCTTTCCCTTCTAGCTTGAATGCGGCACCAGCACCTTCAACATAATCACCCAAAACTTGTTTTCCAAAACCACTAAAGCGCCAGGTCTCGCCAAACTGTGCAGGGATAACATCTTCCGTATAGAATACTGCCCAGTTATCAGTTACACCAATACTCAGATAACTTTCACCACTGTGAGCCATGGACGCATCCGTCACTACCTCGGCATGTCCGCCACCTATGGCTGAACCCCATCCCATATCATCATCCTGCTCATCTGGAAGCTCGAACCCAGGATTGGTTAGTTGATTAAGAGACCCTGTTAATTTAAGATCATCTAACACAACGGTTCCGGTAACAAAGTCACCATCACCACCACCGCTTACAGAAAACTCAAGGTGGAAACCACCAATAGCGTGCTTATCTAGTTCTCCGTTACCTGTCTCACCTGCCCAACCAGTCAGATTAAATCCGCCACCACTCCAGTCATCATTGCGAACAAGTGGAAGCGTTATAGTGTTCCAACCTGGTTCATTATCAAGGATATAATGGAAAGAATAATAATACTCTCCTAGTCCAGTGTAATTCATAGGATCTGCAATTTCAGCATAGTCACTAAGATTCAATCGAAGATGGACCCTTCCTTCGAGTGATTGTAAAATTGTATTATTATATGTGAAAGAGATACTATCGTAGCCAGACCAGTCCCATGGGCCTTCCCCATCCCTGGGTCTCATTTCCAATAATGAATGAAATATATCATTGGATAGATCTGTAATAGCTACAGAAGTCTGCGAAGGAACTAATTTAAATGTCCAAAAAACTCCAGTACCGCACTCAATCACCAATGTCATCATATCCCCTTCCAAAGTTGCCGTGTAAGTAACAGACTCTGGAACATCAACATTTGGAAGCTCACCAGCATTGACTGCCTTTGGCAATCCTAAATAAGCACCAACTCCTGTTAAGGTAACCGATCCAGATGCCGCATCATAATCCCAGGTAGCTGGGTTTGATCCATCATGAGGAGCCACAGGCGCTCCACACTGATCTGCTTCAACTCCCTGCCAGGCTTCTAACCATGTTTCATCTCCCTGTACATTTTGAAAAGAACCATCTGCATTAAAAACATAGTGATCATCAAAATAACATGCTCTGGTGGTAACATCCTCTTCAGAGTTAGACCACCACTCTCCACTACCAGCTGCAGGACCTACCTGCAAGGCTCCCGCTTCTGGAGCTAACATCCAAGTACCAGATAGAGGAGTATCCTGAGCCTGAGACATTAATGTAAAGGTCCAAAAAACACCTGTCCCACACTCAATGACAAGGGTCATCATGTTACCATCATGTAAAGTCGCGATATAGGTAACAGACTCTGGAACATCTACATTAGGAAGCTCACCAGCATTAACTGCCTTTGGCAACCCTAGATATGCACCAACTCCTGTTAGGGTAACTTCGCCTGACGCATCGTTATATTCCCATGTGGCTGGATTTGATCCATCATGGGGAGCCACAGGCGCTCCACACTGATCTGCTTCAACTCCCTGCCATGCTTCTAACCATGTTTCATCTCCCTGTACATTTTGAAAAGAACCATCTGCGTTGAAGACGTATTGATCATCAAAAAAACATGCTCTGGTGGTAACATCCTCTTCAGAGCTAGACCACCACTCACCACTGCCAGCTGCAGGACCAACTTTTAGAGCTCCTGCCATTGGCGCCAGCATCCATGTGCCACCAACAGGAGAACCTGAATCATCACCAAATGGATTGGCATAATGAAATAATTTAGTATACCCACCCCAGGCCTCACTATTGTGAACACTGTATTCTATTTGCATAGCACCTGCACCTTCAAAACCAGGTGATATATATGTTAGATTTGTATTACTAAGTGCAGGATCAGCAGCATCTGAGTTTTCTACACCCCAGTATCCTGGATCTGGCTCTGAATCAAAATTATTAATTACTTGCCCAAAAGATACAACAGGCAAAAATACAAACATAAATGTCGTTATCCATTTATTCATTATAATTGCTCCTTTCTTTTTTGTTAAAGAGTCTAAAAATTATACATAATATACATCTCTAATGAAATGATTGAGATCACATACTATTTATTGAACCTTATAAAAATAGTTCATTATTGCAAAAAAATGCAATCTTTTTTCAAATTTTTTCATAAAAATGAAAAAAATTTGCAATAATTGTTTTTATTTGATACCTTTTTCAGATGCAATCCACTAAAAATTAAAAGATATAGCCTTGCGCACAACATTAAAACAAGTAGCGGATGATACAGGTCTTTCCATCGCCACTGTTTCAAGGGCGCTTCGTCGTAATAGACGGAGATACTCAAAAAACGAAGAGAAAATATATGCCTCTGCTCGTAAACTTGGATATCCATTTATTGGTGATCTAGATGAAAATGAACAATTAACAATAGCGCTAGTAACTGAAGTTCATCAAGGAGAATTTTATTCTTCTTTGTTTAATGGATTTTATAATTCAAGTAAAAACTCTGAGTCCGATATTGTTTTTGTAAATCTGGCAAAACATAGCGATGATCCTGTACAACATATTATAAATCTGAGTAAAAAATATAGCGGAATTTGCCTCTTCCTGCCCAATCTAGAAAAAATAGATTATAAACGCATAAGAGAAGGAGTAGGTAAATATCCAATCATATCCCTTACGCCAATGAAAAACCCAACAATTGATACCGTGTCTTTTGACTCATACAGTGGAGGCTATATGATTGCCAAACACTTTGAAGAACAAGGATATAAAAATTTCGGTATTATATCGGGACCTGGTGATGCTGTAGATGCAGTTTTTCGGAAAAATGGTTTTATAGATCATATTAGTGAAAAAAATGATTTAAATCTAATATGGCAATTCAAAGGAGATTTTAGCACTGAATCTGGGAGAGAAGCATTTAATGATTATAAAAATCAAAATGTTTCTAATATCGCAATTTTTGGATGCAATGATCATACATGTTTCGGCTTTATGAAATCAGCCTTAGAGAATGGCTCCAAAATCCCTGAAGATTTTATTATTGCAGGATATGACAATCTTTCTTTTTGTGACACCTTCACTCCTGAGCTTACATCTGTTGCAACTAATTTTGATATTCTAGGTAAACGGGCAATACGAACCATTGAGAATATGGTAAACGATAGCAACGAAATAATAAGACAATTTTCAATGGTTCCTGTAGAAATAATTATCAGAGCTAGCACTCAGAACTAGCATATAAACATCCAAAATACTTTGTTTCAATATTCAACCAGGGCTCTTTATTCTATATGCATAATTTTGCTTTTTTATTCATGCTCCAAAAAACCTATTTCAAAAAATAGTGATTGGAACCTTGTTTGGCAGGATGAATTTGAAGATGAAAAACTTAACAGGTCAAATTGGACCTTTGACTTAGGAACAGGCGCACCCTCTTTTAAAGATTATGGTGAAAATTCGCCTTATTTTGTTCCTGAAAATTTTCCAACCGATAATTTCTCAGTTAGATGGGAAGGAAAAATAAAAATTGATCATACTTCTGATTACACTTTCTATACAATTTCTGATGACGGAGTACGACTTTTTATTGATAATAAAATAATAATAAATAGTTGGGAGCCTCAACCTGCAACAGAAAAAAAAGGAATAATCAACCTGCAAGAGAACAAAATGTATTCTATAAAAATTGAATACTTTGAACAAACTGGTGGTGAGGCAATGGNTCTGGGATGGGAAAGTGAAAAATCCTCAAAAAGATTGGTGCCTAGCTCACATCTATTTACACCCAATGGAAAATCAGGGCTAAAGGGCACATACTTCAAAAATAAGAAACTTGAAAATTCAGCCATTGACCCTCCCTTAGTTAGAATCGATAAAGAAATTAACTGGGTCACTGGTGGTGGATGGGGAAATAATGAATCCCAATACTATACTGATAGACCAAAAAATGTTAGGATAAAAAATGGAAAATTAATTATTGAATCTCATAAAGAGGGATACAAAGGATCTAGTTATACAAGTGCACGAATAAAAACAAAAAATAGCTGGAAATATGGAAAATTTGAAATTCGAGCAAAATTACCACCAGGACGAGGAACATGGAGCGCTCTATGGGCCTTACCCTCTGATTGGGAATTTGGGAACTGGCCACTGAGTGGTGAAATTGATATTATGGAGCATGTGGGTTATGATGAAGATGTGATCGTTACCAGCCTTCATAATGCTGCATTATCAGGCGGAAACATTGGTGGAACAGACCAACACGCATATCTAAAACAACCAAATGCTTGCAAAGAGTTTAATACATACACTCTTGAATGGACTGAAACCGAAATTAAAATTATGGTTAATGACAAAATTACCCTCCATTATCCAAAAGAAGAAAAAAACTGGGCAAAGTGGCCATTTGACAAAAGGTTCCACTTGCTTTTTAACATTGCAGTTGGTGGTAATTGGGGAGGAGAGAAAGGCATAGATGATAGCGCGTTCCCATCCAGAATGGAAATAGACTATGTTAGAGTTTATTCTAGCAAAGGAAATGCGGAAACCTAAAAAGTGCAAAAAATCATATCAAAATTTTTTATTCTAGTCTTTATTTTCTTTTGCTCATGTGAAAATAAAACAATCCGAGATCAAGAAGGCCTGATTGTTTATCAAGAAAATCAAATATCCTGGATTAGAAATTTTGAACCTTTGAATCCAGTTTCAATATGTAGGTGGCCTACTAGAGGGGGTATCTATGAATCACTATTTCTTAATAATCCCATTACAACTGAATGGGTTCCCTGGCTTGCAACAAAGTACGAATGGCAAAATAACAATAAAAAATTGCTATTTACCATAAGGTCAGGCGTTAAGTGGTCTGATGGTAAACCTTTCAATGCTCATGATGTAGCATATACTTTTAATCTATGGAAACAATTTCCCGCATTAGATTCTCGCAATGCATGGGAATATCTAAAAGATGTTGTTGCAATTTCAGATACAATAGTCGAAGTTGATTTTAAACGAGTATACGTCCCTGGATTTGAAGCTATTGCGGGAGCATATATTGTGCCAAAACATATCTGGAGCGAACTTGAGGATCCGCTTACATTTGATAATCCTAACCCCGTTGGTACTGGACCCTTTACGGAAATATTACGCTTCAATAGCCAAGTGTGGGAACTAGGAAAAAATCATAATTATTGGCAACCTGGAAAACCCCACATAGAAAAATTAATTTTTCCAACATTTTCAAGTAACGAGCAAACAACACTTGCACTTCTAAGCGGGAAACTAGATTGGGCAGGAGCATTTATTCCTGCTATCCAACGAATTTTTGTGGATAAAGACCCTGAGCACCATCACTACTGGTTTCGAAATACAGGGTATTCCACATTTTTACATACCAACACCAAGGACCCTGTTCTAAAGGATTCAAATGTGCGAAAGGCAATCAGCTATGCAATAAATCGCGAACAAGTCGTAAAGGTAGGCATGTATGATTACACAACTCCTGCACATGTAACAAGCCTAGCAGGGCCAATGTCTAAATGGCACTCACCAGAAATAGTTGAGAAGGAAAATTGGACCGTATATAACTTAGATAAGGCTAATAAATTACTAGATGATGCAGGGTATAAGTGGAAAAATAAAAAGGAAAGAATCAATGCAAATGGTTCACCTTTAAAATTCGATATAATTGTAGTATCTGGATGGAGTGACTGGGTTCGTTCTGCTCAAGTTATAAGTCAGAACCTTAAAAAGGTGGGTATTAAAGCAACTGTAAGGACCTATGACTTTGGTGCCTGGATTGTAAGGATGCAACAGGGAGACTTCCAAATGGCTATTGGATGGGCAGATAAAGGGGATACTCCCTATAACTTTTTTAAAGGTATGATGTACTCAGAATATGTAAAACCAATTGGTGAAACTGCTGATATTAATTGGCACAGATTTGGGATTAAAGAAGCGGATGTTCTCATCAAAGAATTTGAACAAACATCCGATACAAAAAAAATGAAAAATATCATTTACAGGTTGCAACACTTGTTTATTGAGAACGCACCTGGCATTCCTCTTTTTGCAGAACTTAGTTGGGCAGAATGTAATTCAAAATATTTCACAAATTTTCCCAGTGCTGAAAACCCATACGGACCACTATCACCAAATGATCAACCAGGTTTTGTTTTCGCTCTTTTAAATATAAAAAAACGATGAACAAATCCATACTATACATTGTAAGACGATTTGGTTTCTATCTCATAGCTGCTTTTGCGGCTTTAACCTTAAATTTTATTATTCCAAGGCTAATGCCTGGAGATCCTGCTTCCATCATTTTTGCACGTTTCAAAGGAAAATTAAAACCAGAAGCAATCGATGCTATGCGAGAGAGTTTTGGTTTAACGAACGATCCAATTGTTGTTCAATACATTTCTTATTTAAAGGGTATTTTACAAGGAGATTTAGGAACTTCAATTGCCTATTTTCCTGAACCTGTTTCCGAAATTATTGGTAGCGGCCTCATTTGGACGATATTTTTAGCAGGAAGTTCTATGGTGATTTCATTCCTAATTGGAACAACTCTGGGTGTCATCATTGCGTGGAACAGAACAGGAAAATTGGACACTATTTTACCACCAGCACTAGCATTTTTCGGAGCATTTCCATATTTCTGGTTGGCAATGGTTTTTCTTTATATTTTTGGATTTTCTATGAATTGGTTTCCTATTGGTCGTGCCTTTGGAAATGAAGTTAATCCTGGATTAAATCTACCATTTTTATTAAGTGTTTTATATCATGCTTTTCTACCAGCTTTAACTCTAATTTTTGTAAGCCTCGGTGGGTGGATGTTATCCATGCGCAATACCATGATCAGCACTCTGGGTTCAGATTATATTACTTTTGCAAATGCAAAAGGTATTCCATCTCGGTTCATTATGCTTCNTTATGCTGCACGAAATGCCATTCTTCCAAACTTAACTGGATTTGGTATGGCTTTGGGGTTTATGTTAAGCGGAGCATTGTTGACGGAAATGATTTTTTCTTACCCAGGACAAGGTTTTCTACTTTTACAGGCTGTCCAGACTCAAGATTATCCCCTTATGCAAGGGATCTTCATGACAATTACGCTTGCGGTGCTTGGTGCAAATTGGCTAGTGGACATTGCTATTTTATTTTTTGACCCCCGGACAAGAAAATGAATAACAATAAAAATCTGCACCAAAACAGCATCCTTACTCGATGGATTTCTGGAATTATGAGTAATCAAAAAGCATTTACTGGAAGCTGTATCATCTTATTTTTTGTTCTAATAGCAATCTTTGTACCATCCTTTATTCATTCTCCTACGGACTTCCTGGGGACTCCGCTTTCTCCTCCATCTTCTAAATATATTTTTGGGACAAATGGTCAAGGGCAAGATGTGTTCGCTCAAACGATATGCGGAACAAGACAGACACTTTTTGTGGGATTTAGTGCAGGAATTCTTGTTGTAATAATTGGTGCATTAATCGGAGGAATTGCGGGGTTTTACGGTGGACGAATAGATGACATCCTATCCCTATTAATTAATGTTTTTTTGGTTATGCCGGGACTTCCTCTCATGGTAATTCTTGCCAGCTGGCTACCCCCTACTCCTGGAACTTTATTAGGTNTCTTAGTGCTTACAGGCTGGGCATGGAACGCGCGTGTTATAAGATCTCAAATGATGACATTTAGAAATNGGGACTTTGTTTCTGCTGCTATTGTAAGTGGGGAATCAAATATCAGAATAATTGTTGTTGAAATTATGCCCAGNATGCTNTCTTTACTTGCTTCTGCATTTATTGGAGCATCNATCTATGCNATTGGNGCACAGGTNGGCCTNGAGTTTTTNGGGCTTGGAGATATTAGCACTGTCACATGGGGNACNAATCTNTATTGGGCTAGTAATGATCTTGCNTTACTTACAGAATCCTGGTGGACATTTGTNCCCACAGGACTAAGNATTGCNATCGTNAGTTTTGCTCTTACATTAATTAATTTTGGTATTGATGAAGTNTCCAANCCNCGACTTATNTCAGANCGGNTATGGCGNANTAANGTTCCAANANATCTAATTAACGCACGGNATAACCCCTGTNTCTANTCACAATGAATAATCCNCTGATTTCAGTNAANNATTTATCTGTTGAATACNTTACAGATNTAANATCTNTTCAAGCAGTNCGTNACGTNTCATTTGAGATNANCNNAGGAGAAATCTTTGGTCTTGTNGGNGAGTCNGGNAGTGGCAANAGTACANTNGTACAAGCNATGATGCGAATACTTCCNCCTCCNGCNCTCATTAGTNAAGGNAAAGTAGTNATNAATAATGAGGATATCATGGCCGCNTCANAATCTGATATTATNAATTTTCGATGGAAAAAAATCTCNATTGTAATGCAAAGTGCNCTCAATGCTCTAAACCCTGTTTTATCNNTNCGTGAACAAATCCATGATGTCNTANAAATACATAAAGGTTTAANTGGCAAAGANGCAGATGACCGTGCNAAAGAATTACTGNCTCTTGTNGANATAGANNATGANCGATTNGANAGTTNCCCTCANCAATTATCTGGAGGAATGAAACAACGTATNGTAATNGCNATTGCTCTTGCAATNATGCCTCCAATAATNATTATGGATGANCCTACNACNGCACTNGATGTTATNGTGGAACGTGAAATTATATCAAANGTTATTGATCTAAGNAAAAAATTAGGNTTCACCATTTTNTTTATAACTCATGATTTGAACTTACTNCTNGANTTTGCTGANAGNTTAGCNATAATGAAANANGGNNNAATCGTTGANTTAGATGAAGTNAAAAATATTCAAAAAGGNGGAAAACATCCNTATACTAANAAATTGATTGGNTCAATNCCNTCTNCATCAGGGGTNCGCCAAAAAGGNCTTNTATCNAAACCAGATTCATTAAATTTTTCAAANGATCCTATTTTAGANGTNNNNAATCTTAAAAANGTATTNCAATCNCCTGGNATNTTCAATAAAAATNAATTAGTAGCNGTNNATNNGGTGTCCTTTAAAGTNTTCAAAGGAGAAATCGTTGGNCTTGTTGGANAATCNGGNAGCGGTAAAAGTACNATAGCNAAATTAGTAACNCGNTTANTACGACCNTCTGNAGGNTCTATTTACCTTAATGGNAAAAATAAAAAAGTNACCGAATCNCGNAATGTNCCTCTTGAATATCGNAAAACNGTTCAAATGGTATTTCAAGATCCATTTGGGTCTCTNAATTCTATTCANACAGTATACCATCANTTGGCAAGNCCTNTATTTAGNCANGNATTGAANNATNAAANAGANATGTTNNCNTANATNGTTCATTTATTAGAAAAGGTTGGTCTCACTCCTGGGGACAAGTTTGCGGAAAAATTTCCTCACGAAATGTCTGGTGGAGAAAGACAACGAGTTGCAATCGCTAGAGCATTAAGCTTAGATCCACAGATTATAGTAGCAGATGAACCAACTTCAATGCTGGATGTTTCCATCAGAATGGATGTGCTTGAAATTTTTGCAAAAATGCGGAAAGAAAACAATTTAACTGTTTTGTTTATCACTCATGATCTAGCCTCTGCACGATATTTAGCAGATAGAATAATTGTCTTGAAGAATGGATCCGTAGTTGAAGAAAACGCCTCTGAAGAATTGATACAAAACCCAAAGGAAATGTATACAAAGCAATTAGTCAAGGCAGCCTCGCCTGGCTGGCTAAGTAATCTTGGGAAAAATTTTGAAAAAAAGGAAAAGAAGAATGATCAATAATAATAAATTTCCAAAAGATTTTTTTTGGGGTACTGCTACCTCAAGCTATCAAATAGAAGGTGCTCCAAACGTAGATGGTAAAGGTCCTTCCGTCTGGGATACTTTTAGCCATAAAAAAAATACTATAAAAAATGGAGATACTGGAGATGTTGCTTGTGATCATTATCATTTATGGCCAAAGGATTTAGAACTTTTAGAGAACCTTGGTGTAGACTCATATCGATTTTCTATTAGCTGGCCCAGGATTCTTCCGACAGGTAAAGAAAAAAAGCCTAACCAAGCGGGATTAGATTTTTATAGCCGATTAGTAGATAATCTTCTTGAAAGAGGAATAACTCCTTTTATTACTCTAAACCATTGGGATATTCCACAAGGTTTAGAAGATGAAGGTGGATGGACTGAAAGAGTGATAGTCGATGCTTTTGTGAAGTACAGCTATCACACAAGTAAACATCTTGGAGACCGAGTTAAGCATTGGATTACTCATAACGAGCCATGGTGTGTTAGTCATATTGGATATGTTTCTGGTCATAAACCACCTGGACTAAAGAATAATTGGGCAAAAAGCCTTTCTGCAGCACACCACTTACTACTTTCTCATGGTTTGGCAATACCCGAGATAAGGACCAATACAAAAGATGCCCAAGTCGGCATTACGCTCAATTTGAATACTGCTATACCCGCCTCTCCCAGCAAACATGATAAAAAAGCATGCGACTTTTTTGATAACATGTTTAATCGACTCTTTCTAGAACCTCTTTACAATAGAAAATACCCGATTGAACTTTTTGATGAACTGAAAAAACGTCAAGATATTACAGATAAGGATTTAAATTTTATCAAAGGCAATGACCTTGAAGTTATCGCCCAAAAAACGGACTTTTTAGGTGTCAATTATTACAGCCGAGGTGTNATTAGAANTGAANAAATTAGTGANGAAGAAAATTTNCCTANAAANNTAGAAATGGGNCCNAAAACTGATTTTGGATGGGAANTANANCCNCCNGGCNTATATGATNTACTNATNNAACTAAANNAAGANTANNGTGTTGGAAGCNATTTTNATTACAGAAAATGGATGCTCNTANTCAGATGNNCCANATGAAGAAAANAAAATAAANGATNAAAGAAGAATAGANTATCATCATACTCATTTNATTGAAATACAAAAAGCTATCAATGATGGNGTGGACTGTAAAGGGTATTTTGCNTGGTCATTAATGGANAACTTTGAGTGGGCNCANGGATTNAGCCAANGATTTGGACTNNTTTGGGTTGANTTTGAATCATTANANCGTATNCCAAAANAAAGTTATCATTGGTATAAAAATTATATTTCAAACAATAAATAAAAGAACATCCGAATGAATTTATCTAAAAATACATCCATCTATTTAACCTCCAAAGATTCAAATAGTAGACTTGAAAAAATTCCAGAAAGTGAAATATCAAAAGAGCCAAATGCAAAATTGAAAACTATTCGGATAAAAAAAGATCGTCCTCGCCAAAGTATTTTAGGTTTTGGAGGTGCATTTACTGAAGCATCTGCGAATATATATGATCAACTTGATTCAAATAAAAAAGATGAAATTATTGAAGCATACTTTGGCAAAAATGGAAATCAATATAATATGGGTAGAACTCATATAAACAGTTGTGATTTCTCACTAGGAAACTATGCTCTTTGCGAAACTGAAGATCGAAAATTAACAGACTTTTCTATTCAAAGAGATAAAAAGATGCTTATCCCATTTATCAAAGCAGCTCTGAAAAAAGCCTGCGTACCTATTCATATAATGGCTTCTCCTTGGAGCCCACCTCCATGGATGAAAACAAATAATCAAATGAATCATGGTGGCAAACTCAAAGAAGAATACCATGATACCTGGGCTGAGTATTATTGTAAATACATTAAATTTTACGAGCAAGATGGTGTTCCTATATGGGGTATTTCTGTACAAAATGAACCCGAAGCAGTCCAGACATGGGACTCGTGTATATACTCCGGAGAAGAAGAGCGAGATTTTATAAAAAAATTTTTAGGCCCTGCTCTAGAAAAAAATAAATACCTTGATAAAAAACTTGTTATATGGGATCACAACCGAGACGTAATGGTCAAACGATCCAGAGCAGTTTTGTCAGACCCTGACGCTGCAAAATACGTATGGGGTACTGGATTTCACTGGTATAATGGTGATCATTTTGACGAGGTCCAAAAGGTGCATGATGAATTTCCTGACAAAGAATTAATATTTACAGAAGGATGTCAAGAGGAAGGACCACATCTTGGTTCTTGGGATTTAGGAGAACGATATGCAACTTCTATTATAAATGATCTCAATAGATGGACAGTGGCCTGGATTGATTGGAACCTATTACTAGATGAAAGAGGTGGGCCAAATCATGTTGGTAATTATTGTAGTGCACCTATAATAGTAGATACCAAAGCACAGGAATTACTTTATCAAAGCTCTTATTATTACTTAGGTCATTTTTCCAGATTTTTTAGTAGAGGTGATAGAGTTGTCGAGTGTGAGAATACTACCAATACGCTTCTTGCCCTTTCCGCAATTGATAAAAATCAAAAAATAACTACAACAATTATGAATAAAGAGGAAAACAGCGTTCCCTTTTTATATGAAGATGGTATAAACGCTAAATATTTTTCAATACCCCCTAGATCAATTATCACCATAATCAGCAACTAGAAATTAAACGAATTATACAAATGAAAGATAAGCTGTATAGAATATCAAATTTTAAAGATATTGATCCATTTCTTATGTCTATCACAAGCGCTGACAACCACTGGATGTATCTTAGTAGTTCGGGATGTTTAAGTGCCGGAAGACAAAAAGCTGAGCATGCTTTATTTCCTTATGTGACAGATGATTTATTACATAAAAACGCACATTTTACTGGGCCTGCGACATGTGTTTCCATTGATGTAGATAATAAAAAATATTCTTGGCAACCTTTCTCAGATCAAATCGATACCTACAAAAAAGATCAGAACTTGTATAAAAATAGCTTAGGCAATAGAATAGTATTTGAAGAAATCAACCATACTCTAGGGCTTACATTTCTTTATAGCTGGCAGGCATCGGCAAAATACGGTTTTGTAAAAAAGACTAAGTTATTAAACCATAGTGGTAAGGAATTAAATATTAAGCTAATTGACGGTTTAAGAAATATTTTACCTGCTGGAGTAGGCTTGAGAACACAACAGGAAATGAGTAATCTTGCAAATGCATATAAAATATCCGAATGTAATTCAGATTATAATTATGCGCTATATTATATGAACGCATTACTAATGGATAAGCCAGACCCTGGAGAATCGCTGTTTTCAAATATTGTTTGGTCATACTCTAATGAAAATATTCAACTCTCAGTCAATGAAAAATCTATTAGCACATTTCTATCAAATAATTACTTTGAAAAAGATTATTTGCTAAAAGGTAAAGAAGGTAGCTTCTTAAATTATATTCATAAACCATTGCTACCTGGTCACGAAATGATATGGTATATCGTTGCAGATGTACAAAAATCCCAATCTGACATCAGCGCAATTATTTCAGATTTAAAAGAAAATGATTGCATTGAAGAAAAGCTAGAAAAAAGTTTAGCAGATAATTATAATGCTTTTGAAAAAAATATTGGAATGGCTGATGGATTTCAATGTACAAACATTAATATAAACGATTTACATCATACAGCCAATGTCACATATAATGTTTTAAGGGGCGGAATATTTTTTGATAACTACAATATACAAAAAAATAACTTTGCGCTATTTTTACAGAAAAGAAGTAAAAAAACATTTGAAAATCATCAAGCCAACATTAACCAACTACCCGATTCTTTTAAAATTAAAGATCTAATAGAATTTAGTGATAAGTTAAATGAACCATCTATAAGGAGGCTTTGCAGAGAATACCTCCCACTTACACTCGGAAGAAGACATGGAGACCCCAGCAGGCCATGGAATCATTTTAATATTCTAACAAAGGACATAAATGATCAACCAATACTTTATTTTGAAGGAAACTGGAGAGATATTTTCCAAAACTGGGAAGCGTTAGGCCTTAGCTATCCTAACTCTTGGGAATCAATGGTCTCCATATTTTTAAATGCAACATCGGCTGATGGCTATAATCCTTATAGAATTACAAGCTACGGAATTGATTGGGAAATAATAGAGCCTGATGATTCTTGGAGTCATATTGGATACTGGAACGACCATCAAATTATATATCTTTTAAANTTACTAGAACATTTNAACNNNACTNANCCANAAAGNNTAGANNAATTATTTNNCGATGCAATTTTNAGTTANGCAAATATTCCNTACAAAATAAAAANGTTTAAAAAAATAGCTGANAACCCTAAAGAAACNATTGACTTTGATTTTGAANANCANAANAAAATNNTGNANTTAGTTNATGAATTAGGANCTGATGGTAGANTANTGCTNANTAANGACAAANATNTTTACCACGTAANCTTATGTGAAAAACTTCTCGTNTTNTCTCTGGCAAAAATTTGCAATTATGTTCCAGGAGCAGGAATATGGCTCAATACTCAACGACCTGAATGGAATGATGCAAATAATGCACTAGTTGGGAATGGATGTTCTATGGTAACTGTGTATTACCTCAAAAGGTTTCTTAACTTTTTCAAAGGGATTATCCTACAAATTAAAACAGAAAATATTAATGTTTCTTCTGAAGTATTATTGTGGTTCAATGAAGTAGATGCAGAAGTAACCAAAAGCAAAAATATAAATCATACTACATGCTCTGATAAAGAAAGAATGAATTATGTATCTGGTTTAGGAAAAATATTTGAAAATTATAGGCAGAAAATATACTCTTCAGGATTTAGCACTTTTGAAAAGTTATCTTTAAATAAACTAGAAAGTTTTCTTTCAAAAATCTGTAACCAGTTTAATGAGACTATACTTGATAACCGTAAAAACAATGGATTATTTGATGCTTATAACACAATAAATATTGATTTGAAAAATCAATCTATAGATATAAAAAAACTAGACCTTATGCTAGAGGGTCAAGTTGCTGGACTTAGTTGCCAATCACAAAATTCATATAATAGCGCTTCAACTCTTAAGTCACTTTTTTCCAGCAGCCTCTACCGTTCTGATATGAAAAGTTTTATTTTATATCCTGAAAAAGAGGTTACTCCTTTCTTAAAGAAAAACATCATAGAGCCAGAATATCTTAAAAAGAGTGTATTGTTAAGTAAAATGGTTGATCAAAAAAACATATTAATTGTAGAAGAGGATTCTGATGGGAATTTTCGTTTTAACCCCAAATTTCGAAATAACTTTGATTTATTTAATGCACTAAAAGAATTACCAAAATCAGAAATTGAGGATGTATCATTTGAAGAAGAATTAGAATGCATATCAAAAATTTATGAACTTGTTTTTAATCATCGAAATTTTACAGGAAGATCTGGCACAATGTTTTCTTATGAAGGAATTGGATCAATATATTGGCATATGATCTCAAAATTACTTTTAGCTACACAAGAAAACTTCTTTTTAGCAAAAAACAACAAATCTCTTGAAAGTAATATTATTCAAAGTTTAGGATACTATTATTATAAAATAAGAGATGGTTTGAGTGCAGCTAAAACTCCAAAAGAATATGGAGCATTTCCTTTTGATCCATACTCACACACTCCATCGCATTCAGGGGCTCAACAACCTGGAATGACAGGACAAGTCAAAGAAGAAATATTAACAAGATTTGGTGAATTCGGATGCTTTGTTCAAAACGGATGCATAATGTTTGACACATCTCTATTATTAAAAGAAGAATTTCTATCACAAAAAAAGATGTTCACTTATTTTGATATTTCAAAAACAAAAAGGTCTCTTGAAATTCTTGAAAATCAACTAGCATATACATTCTGCCAAATACCTATAGTATACACTCTAACAGAAAAGGATTGTCATATTAATTTAATTTTCAAGGATAACTCCAACATAAAAATGGAAGGAAATCTTATTAATCAAATGAGGAGTCGTTCAATTTTTGATAGAGATGGTAGCGTAAACCAAATTGAATACTGTATAAATGAAAAGTTTTTATTTAACAACAATATATAAATCGGAATATACAATATGAAAAAAATTATTTTATGTTTAATAATTTCTTTTACAACTCTTATTGGAAGTGACTTATTGCAATTAAAAAACGGTAAAATTACTAACAAAAATAATCAGCCAGTTTTCCTAAAAGGCGTTAACACAGGGAATTGGCTTATGCTAGAAATGTGGATGCTAAACTATGCTGGTAAAGGTATTGAAGATCAACACGAATTCATTGAAACTCTAGAACATAGATTTGGAAAAGAAAAAGCTGAAGAACTGATGGACATATATCGCTCCCATTGGATGAAAGAGAGTGACTTTGATATTATAAAATCATTTGATATGAATACAATCAGGCTACCGTTTGACTATAAACTTCTTATGGATTCAGATACAAAACCATTCAAATTAAAAAGCGATGCTTGGGAATGGTTAGATCTAACAATAAAAATAGCAAAAGAAAAAGGACTCTATGTAATTCTTGATATGCATGGAGCTCCAGGCAGACAAAGCGGCATGGATCACTCAGGAAGAGTTGGTTATAATAAACTTTGGTCGAATAAAGGTTTTCAAGATCAAACTGCTTGGCTATGGAAACAAATATCCGATCGTTATAAAAATGAATCCACGATTGCTGCATATGACCTTTTAAATGAGCCCTGGGGAAGTAGCGAGAAAAATCTGAAAAAAATTGTTTTAAAATGCTACAAAGAAATAAGGAAAAATAATGATAACCATTTAGTGATTTTCCCTGGCCATACTAGCGGAATAGATTTTTATAAAAATATTAAATCTGTAGAGCTAAGTAATGTTATATACACCATGCACTTCTATCCAGGTTTTTTTGGATGGGGATCAGCAACGCCATATATACACGCAGAATTTTTATTAGAGGGGCTACTCAACTGGGTAGCTAAAATGGAGAAATTTAATAGCCCTTTATTAATTGGAGAGTTTAACGTCGTACTGAAAGGTGCGGGCGGCGGGGAGATGATGAAAAGATATTATGATTTTTATGAATCCTTACATTGGCCAGCAACCATGTGGTCTTATAAAGTTCTTGATGCAACTGGAGGAGTTGGAGATGGATCTTGGGGCATGGTAACCAATGCAAAAGACATAAGTTATGTGGATTTGAAAACCGCTTCTTACAATGAAATACGTGATTGGTTTATTTCTTTTGGGAAAATGAAAATTACTGTTGATAAAGACCTGAGGTATTGGCTAACTACAAAAAATAAACCAGCTGTTCTAGATGATCTACCTCCTAAACCACCTTCAATATTAAAACCTCCTTACGAAGATCCTTTACCAATATCCTGGAAAGTTCGGGATATTGGAAGGCCCTTAAAAGGTGGACAAAAAATAAATGAAGACAGCTGGTCTTTTTATGGAGGCGGTGATGATATTTGGAATACGAATGATCAGTTCCGATATGCATATCAAAAAATAAACACTGACTTTAGCTTAAGTATAAAAATTGACTCACTGTATAATGTTCATCAATATGCTAAAGCAGGACTCATGATTAGAAAAAGCCTTAATTCAAATTCTGCTCATGGGTTAGTAAATATATTCCCAAGTGGTAATACCGAGTTTGGCTACAGAACAAATAATGGTGAGACTATGAAGGCTAAATCTGGACCCCAAATTGATTTAAAGAATGCAAAATTAAAAATAAAAAAATTGGGAAAGATTATTGAATTTTTTGTTTTAGATAGTAATGATTGGAGAAAGCTTGGGGAATTAAATATTACGAAATGGGGAAAATCATTTTATGTAGGAATAGCTACTCTCTCTCATGACGACTCTCAATTAACCAAGGCTCAATATTCTGAAATAAATCTAATTTACTAACTCCCAACTAATTAGATACTAGAGTGAAAAATGAATAAATACCTACTGTAATTATAATAATACCGTAGGAGACTGGCCTAGCATATTCCCATGGAGTTATATCCACTGGTGCAATTTCCTTTTTATCACTAAAAACAATTTCTTGTTTTGACTTAGGATAGAAAAAACCAATTAATAGCATTACAATTACTGAGAAAACAAAACTAATAAAATAACCATGGAGCCAATGAAGTGAACCACTAGAATCAGCAAAAAATTCAGGAACATTTTTTATATTAATAAAAGAAAAATAAGCATAAACAAATATTCCAACCACCATTCCAACTTTAGCCGCAATTGCTGGGACTTTTTTTGTAGCTATACCAAGTATAAATATCCCAATAATTGGTACACTATATAAACCATTAATTTTTTGCAAATAAGTAAAAATAGATTCCATTTTTGCTAATTGAGGGGCAATAATAATTGAAATAATTGATAAAGCTAAACCAAAATATTTTCCAGAAATCACTATTTCTTTTTCGGTTGCAGATTTTTTTATATAACCTTTGTAGAACTGTAGACTGAATAAAGTTGAGGCACTATTTAATGCGCTATTAAAAGAGCTTAAAATTGATCCAAGAAGAACAGCCGCAAATAGCCCGATTGACCAAGAAGGCAAAACATGGCGAACAACAGATCCATAAACTTGATCCTGAGTTGAAATATCAATCACATCAGTCATATGCAAAGCTATTATACCTGGCAAGCAAAGCATTATAGGTCCCACAAGTTTCATAAAAGAAGCAAACAATACACCTTTCTGCCCTTCTGCAAGAGATTTTGCCGCCATTGCACGTTGAACAATTACTTGATTTGTCGACCAATAAAAAACCTGTATAAACATCATACCCGTAAAAAGAGTGGGCCATGGAACGGATACTATTTTTTGATCTAAATTTGTTTGAGTTAGTACTGAAAGATATTTTGGCTGATCATTCAAAAGTTTTATAATGCCTGTAAAGAATGAACCCTCTCCCAATTCTATAAGAGCTAAGCCAGGTACAGCCAATCCCCCTATTAATAATCCTATACCATTGATAGTATCACTCACGGCAACAGTCTTTAATCCTCCAAGTATTGCATATCCACTACCTAAAACACCAATAATTAATACAATAATAAAAAGTGATACCTCTAAAGAAAACATACCCTTCAATGCCAATGATCCCGTATACAAAACTACTGGAAGTAGTACTGTTACATAACCAAAAAGGAATAAACCAGAAACCATTGAACGAGTTGTCTTATCAAATCGCTTTTCTAAAAAAGCAGGAGTTGTGGTAAAACCACTTGCAAGATATTGAGGTAAAAAAACAAGTGCCGTTGCAATCATAGCGAATGCTGCTAACGCCTCCCATGCTACACCAACTAATGCTTTGTCTCCAAATACATCTCCATTTAAACCAACAAGTTGTTCGGTAGAAATATTCGTAAGTAATAAAGATCCACCAATAATTGGCCAACTAAGTGCCCTACCACCAGTAAAATACTCTTCTGTGGCACTATCAGATTTTTTCATCCTAGATACAATAATATATGTAAGAATAACAACGCTGGTTGTTGCCAAAATAAAACTAATAATAGAAAAATTAGACATGCATAATATCCTATGGTGATTAAACTACATATAACATATATATCAATTTAATATGGGTTTATATGTTGTCATCTAATTTTAATTTATGTTGCTCAAACTCTATAATTTGAACAAAAAGTTAATATCTTTGGATTATTAAAGTTATTTAAGAAATACCATCTTCTTTGTTTGTCTGAAATCCCCTGCTTCAATACTATATAGATAAACCCCTACTGAAACTGGCTGACCTTGATTATTTGTGGCATTCCATTGAATAGATCTATATCCTGAAGTTTGGAACCTGTTCATTAATGATTTTACTTCTCTACCCATCATATCAATAATAACAATAGTTACAAATTCATCTCTAGGTATCCCATATTGAATAATAGTATTTGGGTTGAATGGGTTTGGATAATTCTGAAATAGATGATATGCCTCAGGAATATTTTTATTTATAAAAACAGATAAATCTGAATTTGAATATCCAGGTGTAGGAGACATAAATCCCCATTCATTACTGCCATCAGGTATACGACCGTAAGATTGATCAATTATTTGCGATCCAAATAAAATAGAATCAATGATAGTTGCCCCATCTGATTTTAACAATACTAAAGATTCACCATCTAAGCTTAATTTAAAATTGGTATGCAATGGCCCTTGAAACTCATTATCATCACACCAAATAAGTAAATATCCTCCAGGCATAATCATATTCATTGTATCTGGAAATTGCCACAGATCTCCACCATCCTTTAAATATAAGCCAGATAAATCTAAAGCCTGAGATGTAGGATTATATAACTCAACCCAATCATCGAACTCACCAAATTCATCTACATTTATCGCATCATTACCTGCCAATAATTCGTTTATTTTTAACTGATCAATCAACTGGTTAGGAATTTCGAATGGATAATCCTCAACATTATATACGTAATAGGCACCTATATCAGCATTGGAACCATCTTCATCAGGCTCGGAATTAGGGTCACCTGCATCAATACACGGGGAATTAGGATCAAGTTCTAAGTTATATATAGTTTGATCTAAAAAAAGCGGGTCATTAAATAAATTACCCACACCATTAAGTAATTCAGAATCTGAAAGAGAATAACTAACAGATATATCAGAAAATTCATCTGCATAAATTGATGATGATATATTATTAGATAAAATAGTATTAACTATTTCAGCTATCCCTCCGCCTGCACCTTCATTCTTTTCAAAACAAGATATTGATGTATCATTATAAAAAAATGTATTATTTATAATAAAAGCTGAAGAATTATCTTTTATAGCAATTCCATGGTTACTACCCACAACTAGATTTTTTTCCAAAATTACCGAGGAACCTTGACCTACCGAAATTCCTTTATCTCGTGAATGATAAATAAGATTTGAAGCAATAAGAATATTTTCTGAATTTTCTCCAATATCTATCCCATCAGAGTTTGATCCTGAAAAATTATAAATACGATTATTTCTAACAACTCCATCGCTTACATTATCAAGGTCAATAGCGTCAGTGTCATCTGCATCAGAGCCAAAGAATATACAGTTTTCAATTAGTGCTTCACCTCCCTTTACATTAATATAATCACAAATATAATCACAAGATAACTGGCTCCCATTAATAGAGAAAGATCCATCTTCAACATAAATAGGAAACAAAACATTTTCTATTTCAATATGGTTGACAACAGTATGAGAATTAATGCTGGATATCGCTCCATGATGGACTGATGGATCTAATCCTGTTGATGCACCAAAAATTTTAACATAGGAGATAAATGATGTATCAGAAGCATTCGTAAAACAAAGTGCCCCCCATCGATTATCTCCAATGGAATTGTGAGGTATAATGTGGACTGGATTTTCTCGTGTACCATTTATAACTAGCTGACCTTCTACATTAATATTACTTCCATTAAACATTCTTAATTCTACTCCTTCATGGATTGTGAGCGAAATATCTGAAGGTATTAATAGGTTTTGAGTTACTACATATGGTCGCTCATTAGTTAGCGTTGTATTTTCAGATATTACTGCAGGAAGTATAATTTCATCCGAAGATTCAAAAAGAGCAATAAACGTAGTATCTATATTGCAATTGTAAGTAATTGTTGATGAATCAGATACTGCATCCCAACCAATAAATTGATATCCTGGCATGGAAAATGCGCTTAAATGTAATGGTGTATTTTTGAAAAAATTCCCTTTCCCCTCTGGATGAATTAAAGGAACATCGTTAACCATTACTTTCCCCGCTCCTTGTGGCTCAACATTCACTATTACCTCAGCAGTCCCTTCCAGACTTAATTCATCAATCATTTGATTCTGAACAATATTTACCCTGTTTTCAGCAAATTGTTTAATTTCATATAATTCATCCTCCCAAGTATTCATGGATGGGATGCCGCCTTCATTTCCCCATCTATTTATATGCCGTGGCATTTCCTGATTAATCGTATTACCTAAGCTGTCTACTATTGCATTAATTCTTTCCGCAAAAAATGTATTACTAAAATGAGCTGCAGCGCGCTGCACAAATCGATCGACAAAAAATGAACTGTTTAATAAATATTGAAATAATTCATAGTCGTCTTTTAGGTTATCTACAAGGTTGGTGTTGCTATTGTTTGCATTGAATCCTCTATCCAAATCCACAATAAGCCATTGCCATTTACCATCCTCTTCACGAGGTCTCCACCATTCTCGATTATGCCCCCAACTAGTGTTAGCGCAATAAATTGTCATAGTAATATGATCAATGAAACTATCTACATTCATCCGTTGCCGAATTTCATCGTAAACATTAATATCGTTTAAATCATTACTTATTATGTAGTCAATCATTGCATTATAGTGATCTAATGTACCTTCAATCACAAGCATCTCTGTCCCAACTTGAGTATTGGTATATTCAAGATGATCAAGATAATCTGGATTCACATTAAAATTTTCCCAAAAATATTGGGTGTCAAATTTTTCCCGAATATTATGTATGCCCCAGTACTCCCCATTTAAAAAAAGTGCGGAGGGAGAAAAAGCCATATATCCACATTGCATCA
>PAPB01000013.1 GCA_002708715.1 Fidelibacterota bacterium
TTTGCCCCAATCAATTCAACTTTTTCTCTCGCCAATATTCCAGCATTTTCTAGAGAAATAGCGGCATTTAATCCAGTTTGGCCACCCATAGTGGGAAGTAGGGCATCTGGTTTTTCTTTTTTTATAATAGCCTCTAAAGTATTAACATTGATCGGCTCTATATATGTTGCGTCGGCTATTTCTGGATCTGTCATAATTGTTGCAGGATTAGAGTTAACTAATATAACCTTATAACCCTCTTCTTTTAATGCCCTTGATGCTTGGGTACCTGAATAGTCAAACTCACAAGCTTGTCCAATTACAATAGGTCCAGCTCCAATGATTAGAATTGAATTGATATCATTTCTTTTAGGCATTTAACATGCCTATAAATTTGTCAAATAAATATCGACTATCATGTGGACCTGGGCTTGATTCTGGATGATATTGAACTGAAAAAGCAGGATAGTCAGTGCACTCAATTCCCGCAGAGGTATTATCATTTAGATTGATATGAGTAGACAAAATATTTTTTGGTAAACTATCAAGTTCAACAGCAAAGCCATGATTCTGGCTGGTAATTTCAATTTTTTTCGAGTTCATATTCTTAACTGGATGATTTATACCACGATGTCCAAATTTTAGTTTAAATGTTTTTGCCCCTAGTGCAAGAGCCAGCAATTGGTGCCCCAAGCAAATGCCAAATATTGGCTTCACTCCAAGTAGTTTCTTTATTGTCTCTATACCATATCTAACAGCCGCCGGATCTCCGGGTCCATTTGAAAGAAATACCCCATCTGGACTACAAGATAAAATCTTGTGTGCGCTAGTTTCCGCAGGAAAAACTGTAATGCTGCAGCCAAAACTTTCCAGCAATCTTAAAATATTCTTTTTAATACCAAAATCAATCACAGCAATTTTATACTTACCCTCTTTAGACCACTGATAAATCTTTTTTGTCGAAACGATTTTAGTTAGATCTAACCCTTCCATTGAAGGGGCATCACTCAACTTACTTTCTAGTTTGTCCATATTATCGGTCTCAGAAGATATAATACCATTCATTGCTCCATTATCCCTGATGTGTTTTGTAAGAGCTCGGGTGTCGATATCTTTTATCCCAACAACGTTCTGTTTTTTTAAATAATCCGCTAAAGACATTTGTGATCGCCAGTTAGATGGTATAAATGACTCCTCTTTAATTATAAATCCTGATACCTGTATTTTATCTGACTCAACATCTTCACTGTTTATACCATAATTTCCTATATGTGGTGCGGTCATTGTAACCATTTGTTTAGCATAAGATGGATCAGTTAAAATTTCCTGATAGCCAGTCATTCCGGTGTTAAAACAAACCTCACCTATAGCATCCCCTATGGCTCCAAAAATCGTTCCCTTAAATATTCTTCCATCATCTAGCAGAAGGACAGCTTTTTTTTCTTTTCTGTTTTTAGTTTTACTCATTTATGGCAAAAAAAAACGGCCACTCAAAAATGAATGACCGTTCAAATATGAACAAGAATAAATATATTAATTATTCGTTTGTTTTTAATAATCCTTCCCATTTATTGTAACAGGAGCATAACCCTACAGTTTGATAATACCCCAAAACTTTTTTCTGCATTTCTAACTTTCTCAGCATCCATGCTAGTAATATAAACATCATCATCTAAAGAGCCCACTGCTTCAATAAATAATGGATTACCACCAACACGCTGACTAACATTTCTATCATTCATAGAATATGCATATCCAACTGGACCACGATTTACAGCTTTTGACCTAGAATAACTTGTTGTACCATAAACTAAATTCCCCTGCATATCAATTACCTCAGGACTCATAGATGGATCTACAGCATGTTCACGTGCATCGATAACAATCCCGGAAATACGTTGACTTTTAGGTACTGCAGCACTCGTCATCAAATATGCTGGGTTCATGCTTTCAGTTTTATAACCATCGATGTCAGTTAGTATTTCTGACAAACCAGACATTCTTACAGCAAGTGCAATGGCCACTTTTTTACCTTCCAAATATTCTATTTCTCCTTGCTGATATGCACTACCAATCAAACCCTCTAACCTACTTTCAATTAGGGGTTCATTGGCCATTAACTCACCTACTAATCTGCCATCAAAATTTACTTGTTTCATTAATTCAATTAGGTTTGTACGAGCTTTAGTTCTAGCCTCTGCTTTAGCTATTTTTATATTTTTTTCAACAATATTTAAAGAATTATCAATAGGTGTTCTTTCTTCTATTTCTGCAGTACCCCGACAAACAATTATTCTGTTTGAATAGTCAATAAATCCTTCATCCGTATTTACGATGAAGGAATGTGAGGTGTGATTTTGAGCAAACATAGTACTAAAAGCAATAAGGGGGAAAAGGATTATTCTGCTCTTAGCTCTTTTAATCATACTAAAAAATAACATTAATTCTATCATTAGCGCAACTCCCCTGACAATAAATTAAATAGTAAATTCCATTCATATAATGAAAATTTTATATCCTTTTCTCGTTTTATTACTATTAATTAATGTTTCATGCGTTGAAAATATTATTTTTATCCAGGTTTATCCTGATGGTCAAGCCTACTTAAAAATTGTTAGCATCGGAGATTCAACTGATATCCATGATAATGACTTTGAGCACCCATTAAAAAATAAAATAACCGGGAATAGCTCCTTCAATATAATTAAAAAAGATTCACTATGGAAAGCATCTACTGAAGTTATATTTAAAAATTCAACATTTGATTTTAATCCTAAAAATGGTCTTGCTTTTAACATTAATAACTCACAAGAAAAATCTACTCTATCAACTTTTTATAATTTTAAAATGGAATTTATTAGTAGGCTTATAAAACAAAATTATCCATTATTATATGATGCACTAAAAAATAATATGCTAGATAGTCTAAAATGGCTTCCTGAGGCAATGACAGTTATTATCAATAAATCACTATTTGATTTGGAAAGTGAAAACATAGATTTAAATAATAAAATTAATCGACAAAGGCTTGTAAATCATTTTAAAAATTCTTTTGCTAGAATAACAACATTTGAAGAGTTAGAATCTATACAAAAGAATCGTATGGACTTTATACAAACTACAATAAAGCCCTTTAGGTTAGATAAACAATTTGCAAAAAATCTAGCAGAAAAAATGGAAAAGCATGAAAATTATTTAAAAGCATCTTTAGGATTAAAAGATGATTCTTTTATAATTAAGTTATTAATGCCAGGAGAAATGTTATCCGCTAATGCATTGTCTATGAATCAAGATACTTTGGTTTGGAAATTTGGACTGGATTCTTTATTAAATGATAATTACATATTAAGCGCCAGTTCTATAGTTTATTCAAAGAAAAAAGTTCAAAAAACATCTATCCTGATTGTCTGCTTCCTATTGATCTTTGGTATTATTTTAATCTACAAACAAAAAAAATTATGAAAATAATCGTCATTGTATTTTTAATGTTTCCAATAATTATGGGGAAACCTCTATATGGTGATAAACAAATATATTCATTACTTAAAAATCAATACGAAAAGGTTATTGACTTCCCAGAAGTATTAGGCATACATATATTCAATGACAAAAGAGGCAGGGTTTTACAAATAGATATAGAAGTACAATCTAACAAAAATAAAAATATGATAATGGCTATGCAAGTAATGTCCCAGATAGGACAATATTCAAAAAAACCATTTCATAAGTTTATAGTTATTGAACATTATATAAAACAAAACGCACCAGAAGGTTATGAGAGTGATGCAGAATGTGCAATTAATTATTTTGTCAAACAAAAAATTAAGGAAAGCGGTTGGATGAAAAATTGTCTCAGCAATAGTATTATACAAAGGAAAATTGATAACTGGTCAATATTAAATAAAGATAATAAACAATGAACTCATTCATAAAATCATTAAAATCATTTGCTAAGAAAGATTTTCCCACAAATGAAGTTTCAACATTAATCTTAAAATCACAGTTATCAAATAAATCGTTAGCTAAATATTCCCATTTCAACAAAAAAACATATACTAGAAATATGATATACAAAGATACAAATTTCGAAGTATTGTTAATTTGTTGGTCAGCTGGACAAATGGCTCCAATTCATGGGCACGAAGGAGAAAAGTGCTGGTTCAAAATACTCAGTGGGGCACTACAAATATATAATTATAAAATAGAATCAATAAAACCATTAAAACTTAAACAATTAGAAAAAATTAATGCTTCAGCTGGGTATCTTGATGGCCCTGCAGATATACATGCAATTAATAATTGTTACAAAGAACCTGTAACAACTCTACATGTCTATGCAAAACCTTATGATAGTTGTGACATATATGATTTAAAATCAAATAAAATAAAAAGACTAAAAATGAATTATTACAGTATCGATGGAAAAATATGTTAACAAAAACAATATTTTATATTTGCGTATTTTTTTTTCAGTTGTTGTTATCTCAAGCCAATGACCTTAATTCAGATAAAAAAATTATTTTTGATACAATTAAAGAGATAAAATTATTTCACAGCCCTCCAGAACCATTATTTATTGGTCGGCCATTTGAGTTGTCTCTTGTTGTAGAAATTAATGAATCTTTATTATCGTCAGTTCTATTATTTTTTAAAACAAATAAAATGGAGACTTATAGAGAAATTACTTTACATGGAGAAAGTGGTTTATATAATTATAAGATTGATATAAAAAAATTTCCTGGAGAAACAATTGACTATTTTTTTGCCGTCAAAACAATAAATGGTAGAATATATGGTGCACCAATAGATAATGATAATAATATAAGTCCAATAAAAAAGATATTTATTGATCCAGTTCAATACTTTGAGCAAAAGAAACGCTTAAACCAATGAATGATATAAAAAAAAGAGTAAAGGAACTTAGAACTCTAATTGAAAAACATAATTATCATTATTACATACTAAATGACCCAATTATTTCTGATGGTGAGTGGGATAATCTTTTTAGAGAGCTTGAAAATATTGAAGCAAATTATCCTAATCTGATTAATAAGCTTTCTCCAACACAAAGAGTTGGTGCAATACCCATTGATAGCTTTAATACAATTGCACACCGTAAGCCGATGCTATCTTTATCCAATGCAATGAATAATCAAGATCTAGTTTTATTTGATGAAAGAATTAAAAAACTACTTGAGAAAAGTATTGATATTGAATACATAGCAGAGCCAAAATTAGATGGGATTGGAGTTGAACTTGTATATGAAAATGGTGACTTCACACTTGGTCTTACAAGAGGTGATGGTTTTGAAGGTGAAGACATAACTCAAAATCTTCGAACAATTAGATCCCTTCCTCTAAAATTATTAGCTTCAAAGCCCCCAAAATTATTAGAAGTAAGAGGTGAAGTATTTATAAATAAAAAGGATTTTGTGAAATTAAATGATCGCCAAAGTGAAAATAATATTCAAATTTTTTCCAATCCACGAAATGCCGCAGCTGGCAGCCTAAGACAACTTGACTCAAAAATTACTGCTAATAGACCTCTTTCAATTAACTGCTATGAGCCAGGGATAATAGATGGAATTGATTTTGATACACATTTTGATTTTTTAAAATATATTAAAAAAATAGGGCTACCTGTAAATAATCTGATAAAAAAAGTTGTTGGTATATCTAAAATGAAAGTGTATCATAATAATTTGGAATTGAATAGAAATAAACTTGATTATGAGATAGATGGTACAGTTTTTAAACTAAATAGATATATTGAAAGAGAAAAAGCAGGGTCTCGCAGTCGATCTCCAAGGTGGGCAATCGCTGGTAAATTTAAAGCACAACAAGCAACCAGTACTATTAAAAATATTACAATACAGGTTGGTAGAACAGGAGCACTAACGCCTGTTGCAAGGATTGAACCCGTTTTTATATCAGGAGTTACAGTAACAAATGTAACGCTTCACAATCAGGATGAAATAGATAGAAAAGATATTAGAATTGGTGACAAAGTATTAATCGAAAGGTCTGGAGACGTAATACCAAAGATTGTAAAAGTTGTCAATCGTAAAAACAAAAATACTCCAAAATTTAAAATTGATTCTATCTGCCCATCATGTGGGCACACAACAAAAAATGTTAATGATGAAGCAATCATAAGATGTTTAAATACATATTGCCCAGAACAAACTAAAGGAAGAATTCAGCATTACTGTTCAAAACCAGCAATGAATATTGAAGGATTAGGTAAAAAAATTGTGGAGCAATTAATAAATAATAAGCTAATAATTAATATTGATGATATATACTCAATCGAAAAAAATAAAATCTCAGAAATAAATGGAATGGGTAATAAATCTGCAAAAAATATTATCGAGTCTATCAATAAATCTAAAAAAACAACATTTGCTAGGTTTATTTATGCCCTTGGCATCAGAAATGTTGGTGAGCACACCGCAAAAATTTTAGAAAAAAAATATAATAGTAAGCTTGATAAATTTATACAAACAACAGAAAAAGAGTTATTAGAAATAAATGAAGTAGGCGAAATAGTTGCAAAATCTATTGTTGGTTTTTGGAAAGATAAAAACAATCTTAACATTGTTAAAAATTGTTTAGAAAAAGGAGTGTATATAGAACAAAAAAATGAAAGTGTATCGGAATTTTTAAATGGAAACATATTTGTTTTTACAGGATCACTAGAGCTAATGAATAGAAATGATGCAAAAAAAATGATAGATTTTTTTGGCGGAATAACAAAAAATACATTAACAAAAAATACAACGCACCTTGTTGCTGGTAAAAATCCAGGATCAAAATTAAATAAAGCAAAACAATTAAATATACCTATTCTTTCAGAAGAGAATTTTTTGGAATTAATAAAAAATAAATAAATACAATTTTTGTTTTATAATAATTATATAATACTACAGTAACTTTATTTATGGATGTAATGAAAATTGAAGAAATAGTTGGAGATATAATCCTCGTTATTTTAGACAACTATGAGCCATTAAAAAAAATGGGTATAGAAAATGATAAATTTTTTGTAAGAGTTAAAGGCTATGATGAATATGGACTTTGGATATATCAGCCTGATTTTACTATACCAAAAATTAATGACAATAGAAAAACTGGTACACAAAAGGTGGAGGCCTCAATATTAATCCCTTGGGGGTTTATCGTATCTATTGCCCATTTCCCAGGTGCTGAAGGATTTGATTTTCCTAGCCCATTTGATTCTCATATTGGATTTAATTAAGCTAAAGTGTCAAGACTAGCAATACAGATTAAGGATTTAAAAAAATCCTATAATAATATTCCTGCTCTTAAAGGTGTTAACATAAATATATCCGTAGGAGAATTTTTTGGATTATTAGGTCCAAATGGTGCTGGTAAAACAACAACAATTAATATATTAACTGGTTTAGTATTCAAAGATCATGGTAATTGTCTTGTGTTTGATAAAGATATAGTAAAGGATTACCGTTATACTAGATCTAAAATAGGCATAGCAGCTCAGGAACTTTCAGTGGACTGGTTTTTCACAATTGAAAAACTACTTTATTTTCAAGCTGGTTATTATGGAATAAGTACTGAAAAAGCAAAAAGGAAAGTCAATGAGTTATTGGATAGGCTTGGGCTAGATAAAAAAAGAGACTCACGGCTTCGTCAATTATCTGGCGGAATGAAAAGACGATTTCAAATCGCAAAAGCTCTTGTCCATGACCCTGAAATATTAATACTTGACGAACCTACAGCAGGAGTAGATGTTGAACTAAGACACGATCTTTGGAAATATCTAAAAGAGCTGCATCATGAAGGAAAAACTATACTGTTAACAACTCACTATATAGAAGAAGCAGAACTACTTTGTGAAAATGTCGCTATCATTGATGAAGGCATAATATTGAAAAAAGGTTCACCAAAAAAACTAACAAAAGAACTTGGGAACTCCGGCCTTACAGTACAAATTGGTCAAAATGTTAATGATGTTGATATTAGTCCTTTTTTGAATGACCTAAACTATACTATAGAAGATTCTAGACTGCATTTTAGTGTAAAAGATCCTGAGAAAGCCATACCAGAAATCATTCAAAGACTGGCAAAAATAAATATCCCTTTGCAAAGTATTAAAACAGAAACATCATCTCTAGAAGATGTTTTTTTAGACCTTACTGGTAAAAGCATTAATGAATAAAATAATATCATGATTAATTGGATTGGTCTTTGGACACTAACAAATAGAGAAGTCGGTAGATTTTTTTCTGTTTACCGACAAACCATAATTCCTGGACTTATTTCATCTGTACTCTATATACTAATATTTGGTTTTACATTAGAACAACGAATATCTGAAATACAAGGGGTATCCTATACTATGTTTATTCTACCAGGACTTATCATGATGAATACACTAACTAACGCCTCTTCAAATACTTCATCCTCAATGCTACAAATGAAATTGTTACAACAACTTCCTGATTTACTTACTGCTCCATTATCAGGGTTAGAGATAGCTCTCGCATATATAATTGGTGGAACTGTAAGGGGAATAGTTAATGGAATTCTTGTTCTTTTAGTGGGTGTAATATTAATTGACCTCCCAATATCAAATCTTCCAGGAACTTTGATATTCATATTTTTGGTTTCGTGGGCTTTTTCTAGCATGGGACTGGTGATGGGGCAACTAGCTGAAAGTTGGGATCAACTTGCAATGATACAAAATTTTTTCCTTACTCCCCTTAGTTTTTTAGGTGGCGTTTTTTATTCAATTAAAATGTTACCAGAATGGGCCCAAAGTCTAAGTTTTATTAATCCAATATATTATATGATTAATGGTATTAGATACACGATACTAGAAAGGAGTGACTCTCCAGTTAGTATTAGTTTTTGGATGGCTGTATTATTAACATTATTATTTACTAGTTTAGCAATAATAATGATGCAATCTGGGAAAAGAATAAAACAATGATACCAAAACAAGCAGTCTTCTTAGTTTTTTCCTTCCTGCTTGCACATAACCCTGAAAGTGAAAATATAAAATGGAAAGATTATGCAAGGGTTGGTGGTGTAAAAAATGGAACCATAAACCAGATCGGTATTGCTACTTATTATAGAATAAAAAGAGTCACTAATAATACTTTTAGAGATTTTAGATTCTTTGGTCATTTTTTTAATTCATCATCAGACTTAAGAATTAGAACTAAGTCTAGTAATAAATACGATTTCAATCCGAACCTATATCATTTTACTACTTATGTATATCATAAAACAGGACAAAACCTTAGATATCACTTTAATCAAGGAATAGGCACTATTTTTAATAAAATATCGAAAGGGAATATGACATTTGAGTTAGGTTGGGCATATGATAAATCTGACTATCTTGAAAGTGATGAAAAAACAACTTATATAAAAGGAGCAGGAACTCTGGATAAAAACTGGAATAAAATAAAAACAAAATTAGAGGTGGAATATTATCATCAAATATCAGAACAACTAAAATTTGATCTTTCTAGGTTTCAAACTATTCTAGAATTACAATATCGCCCAAATAATAAATGGGGTATTACAATAGGATTAGTAAAAGAAAATTATACTAACAAAGATGAAAATAACATTAGCGAAAACCCGACGAATATATTTTTGTCTATAAATAAGTCAGGATTTATTAACTAAAATGGATTTACTAGAGCCAATCTTATATAAGGCTCAATTCCATCAGCATTTGGATTTTCTGACCAGTTTTCAACTGGCTGAGCTATACCCATACTATATATAAATAGTGGCATATTCCCAATAATAATCGCTAAGCGAGCCTCAGCACCCGCAGTAATTATCCAGTCGTTATTTTGCGATCCCCATACTTTACCAAAATCAGAAATACATGAAAAAGATAATTTCCCAGCTTTAACAAATTTTAAAATTTCCAAAATATTCAAGTTCAGTAGCGGACCTCTGAGTTCAGCAGATCCCATAAAGGCACCATCACCTAAAATAGATCCTTCAAAGCCCCGAGGACTCATATGTTCTTTCCCAAATATAATCTGGCCAGCATAATAGCTACTTGGGATATCAACAATTCCTGCTGTCTCTTGAGCAGGGGGATTACCAGAAATTATTTCATACCTGCCTCGAATAAATAATACTGTAGGCCCTATTTTTTTATTGCTATAAAAATCTATGTTATAGCGATTGTAGGTAAAGTCTCCCCATAAGTCCTTATCAACAAAATTCCCTTCAACTTTAAAACCATACCCGTTTCTAGGAATATATAAACCATCTAACTCGGGACGTTTACTTACAAATGTATACGATAATGTCAATGAACCCTCTTTCCCGCTTTCCGGAACTGCCTGACTGAAAATATCTAGACTATCTGGCTCAAGTACAACCTTTCTATCAAAAAATTTAAGTGCATATCTAAGATTATGATTTGATGATAATACTTTCCCAAAGTTGTAGTTTCTATAGCCAAATAGTTCAAGCCCATTATAAAACTCAATCAGATAGTCATTATTTTGATTGTATATTCTTTCATTAAAGAAAATATCCTTGTAAAAATTAAAACCCCAGAACCCGCCAATTGGCCTCCCTGTTGCACTTAAATAACCAAATCCGCCATATACTTTATCCCAGTCACTAAAAACAAAAGAATTGAAAATGTTCCTTCCAGTAACATCTGTGTAAGCACCATTATAAAACAATCCTGTTACATCTGGCAATAATATGGTTCCTAAGTGTTTTATATTATTTATGGATGAATATTTATGTGATATTAAAGTATCATAAGCATCTGGTATAGAATCTAAATTTGGAATTACATGATCTGGACTTTTATCACGCCAGCTTGAGTAATGCGGATTCATAATAATATCTTTACTAGCTGCTATGCGACTTGGATCAACATCAACAACTCTAGCTGAATCGACATCCCCAAGAGTTAAGCCAGTTATAGCAGACCTATCATAGTTCCATGATATGGTATTTACTGCATCACCAATGTTTGTATTTTGTATAATATTTTTCGTGTTGATATCCACAGTATGAAAGTTTGGCGTCATATTTGAATGAGAAGTATATGTGATTTTATTACTTGTTGGGTGCCATACTGGACGATAATCAACGCCCTCTTGACTTGTAACTCTTATTGGTTCTTTTCTATTAAGATCAAACACAACTATATCTACATTCCCATCTTCCTTTGATAAAGCATAGGCTATTTTATCTCCATCTGGACTCCAAGCAGGAGTAACAATTTGAACATCACCAGAATAATTTGTTATCCTCTCTATTGATTTAGGTTTATCTAGAACAACAGAAAATAAATTAGATGTACTGTTTTTATGGGAGACAAATGCTATCTTTTTACCATCTGGTGACCAACAAGCATTGTTAGCCCTCTTGGTATGAGTAAGTCTTGTTTTTTCTTTTGAATCTATATCAATAACATGAACATCCCACGTAAGAGACTGGTTTTTAGCGTATCCGTATTTTGAATAAACAATTTTTTTGCCATCTGGTGAAACTTTTACATACCTACCTATTCTTCCATAATCGAGTTCTTTTAACTCCCAAATTGGCTTTATCTTTTTTTGTTGTTCATTCTTATTCTTTTTCAATCTCTTATTCAATATTTGTTTTTCTTTATCCGTATCTCTTATAGCTAAAATAAGAGAAAGGTCTCTCTGTTTGTCATTCTTTCTACCTACCATTACTATTTTCGTTGAGTCTTTTATAAACCAATCAAAACCATATACATACCTCATTGGAAGAGCATAGGTATTACCGATATCAGTATACGCTTCTTTTTGCGATCTTAAACCAAAATAATAGGTATTCATGTTTCTTCTCCAATCTTCTTCGAACTGCTTCATCGTAATTCCAGTGAATTTTTTAAAGGCTTGAGAAAAGTTGAATAATCTTAACGTATCTCTATGGTTTAAAATGTTTTTTAATTTTTCATCACCAAATCTATCAGCAAAATAAAGTACTTTTGAAAAACCATCATTATGGGGGTCTTTAATCTTATGAATAGAGTTTTTTAAAACATGGTACTTATGGGAAATATCAAAGCGAAAAGGTCGCCATTTTTCAGTAAAATACTCTGCTTGTCCTTCAACAAACCAAGCAGGAGGCCTACTATATAATTGATCCATAGGCGAGGGGAGCCAAGATTTTGTGACATTGAAAAAAACTAAGTGCTGGAGCTCATGTGCAAGAACTACACGCAACCACTTCTCGCCTTCTCCCCAAATAGTAGCATCATTCTGGTCAACCCATATCACAGTATAATTTGCAGGAACCGCAAAACCATTCATTACTTCATCTTCAGATGTAAAAACAATATCTAACTGCTTTAGAGATTTAAGCCCTACTTGCTTCATTAATATAGGTCTTAATTTTTCAGCCATGTTAGCACCCTTTAGTGCTATATCATAAAGACCATCATGAAAGTGTATATTAAAATTTTCTGTTTTTATTGTCTCCCATGATAGTTCAGGATGTGTTCGGTTACTAACCATCCACGCTCCTTGCGAATAAATAATATTCGTTATTAGAAAAAAGTATAGAATTATTCTTTTCATATAATAATGTTCAATGATTTTAGGTCGCTTTTTAAATCTCGTGTGTTTCTGTAGTGTATCCCATGCAAACCTACATTATTTGCACCCCTAATGTTATCTTCTAGGTCATCAATAAACACACACATTTCTGGATCTACATCAACGAGCCGACAAGCTATTTTATATATATCTAGCTCTGGTTTTCTATAGCCGACATCAAATGAATATACTGCACCATCAACTAATTGAGGAAAAACATTATTATTTTCAACCTCGTTTTTTATATGACTAGGGTTTGTATTTGACAAAAGCCATATCTGATAAGATTTTTTTAATTGAATTAAGATATCTATTACATCTGTTTCCTCACCTAAAAGCATAGACCAGGCTTCCCAAAATTTATTTTCTTTTAAATTATTATTCTTTGGCAATGAAGTTTTAAAGGAATTAAACCAATCGTAATCGGTCATCTGACCTCTTTCATAAAGATCATGAGCATTATGTGGAAAAGAATTTTGAACTATAGAAAATGGAATATTTGTAATAGTTGAAATTTTCTTTATCATTTTTTCTGGATGAATGTGAAGCAACACTCCTCCAATATCAAAAAATATCACTTTGATTTTATTGTGGCTTTTTACCATTCAAAAGGTCCTTCAACAATGTACCAGAGATATAAAGCCATTATACTTCTATATGGTTTCCAGTTTTCAGATTTTTTATTCATATCATCAATAGTAGGTAAATCATCTAATGAATAGAAAATCTGAAATCCTTTTTGCACGCCTAAATCAGTTACTGGGAAAACATCAGGCCTTCTAAGAGTAAAAATTAAAAACATTTCCGCTGTCCATCTTCCTACTCCTTTTATTTGTGTAAGTATTTTAATAATGTCATCATCATTACATTTTTTAATAATTTTCTCATCGATTATTTGGCTTTCAAAAGCTTCTGCAATGTTTTTTATATAATTAGCTTTCTGCCTTGATAAACCAACAGCATAAAACTTGTTAATATCCATATCTAATACTTCCACTGGTTCTATATTAACATCTGATGGAAATAATTCTAAAAATCTGCTCGCAATAGTTTTGGCAGCTTTACCACTTATTTGTTGATATATAATTGATCGACATAAAGACCAAAAATAATTTTTTTCTACTTTTAATTCTGGGAGGTCGAATGTATTTAATAAATATTTTATTTTTGAATCCAAAGAAGATAAATGATTGATACCATGTAACATACCTTCTTTTTCAAGAACTGAAAAAGACATGAACGACTTAATATTTGATTTTAAATATTAATTTAAATTTTTTTCAATTTAAAACGACTAAGTCTTTTGTCGTTTTATTTAATATTTCGCACCCAGCCTGATTAATAATAACATCGTCCTCTATCCTTACACCACCCCAACCAGCTATATATATTCCTGGTTCTATTGTCATAACATTATTTTCTGCTAAGATATCTTTACTTGTTGGCGAAAACCTTGGTGACGTATGAATCTCTAAACCTAGTCCATGGCCTGTACCATGTGTATAATAATCACCATATCCCATTTCATGAATATAATCCCTAGTAGCTGCATCCACATCCTTACACGCTACACCTGCTTTCGCAATATCCCATCCTCGCTTTTGAGCTTCCTTAACAATTGCATATATCTCATGATGCTTATCAGTAGCTTCACCCACAACAGGTGTTCTGGTCATATCTGCATGATACCCCCCATATTTTGCAGCTGCATCTATAACAATAAAATCACCCTTTTTAAATTCTCTATCAGTTGGGATTGCATGAGGTAATGCTCCATTGGGCCCGGTGGCAACAATCGGTGAATAAGCCTCTCCATCTCCGTATTCTCTGTACTTAGAGACCATAGTGTTTGCTACTTGTTTTTCAGTAAATCCAGGACGGAGCATTGGTAAAATTTCTTCATATACTTTATCGGTTATCTCAACAGCTGTTCGTAATGCATCTAACTCTGTCTTATCCTTAATAGAAGCAAGATCCTCAAGAATCATTTTAGTACTCTCCCAATTAATATCAGAAAAGGTTTTTTGCATTGCATCATACAGTGTATAGTTAACATGATCACCTTCGAATCCAATTTTTAAATCTTTTTTTAGGAGATTGTTTTTTTTGATAATAGAAAGATTTGTATCCATATCTATATATCTTTCAAAACCTTTCACCTGATCCTTCGACTGCTCTATGTATCTACCATCTGTAATAAAGTATTGACCAGAAGGCGTAACCAAACAAGTCCCCGCAGATCCTGTAAATCCACATATATAACGGATGTTTGTAAGATTTGTTATCAATAAACCATCTAGGTTTTTTTCAGATAACACATTCTTAAGTTTATGCTGTCTATCATAATATATATTTTCTGTCATGGCTATTTTTTCTCTTTTTCAGATGTTTTTATTAATTCTTTTACCGCATCTCTCTCCAGACGAATCATATCTGGATCCTCACCCTTTTGCTCTAAAAGATCTAATACCTCAAGAGCTTGATAAAACAGAGCTTGGTTTTTTAAGACATTTACTAGTGTAAATGTTGCAAGTCGAACACTTACATTTAATGATTCACTTGTTTCAGATGAATTTTTATTGGGCTTTGCTAAAGACTTTTTGGATTTTGATTTTGGAGATTTCTTTTTTTGTTTTTTCTCATCGCTTCTTGACTCAACTTTCTCAATAAATTCTTTTGCAGTTTGATTTAATGGGTCAAGTGTCAAAACTCTTTTCCAAGAAGTAAGCAGCCTAGAAGGTGACCTATCTAATACTGTTTGAATTTCACAGTACATTATAGCAGCACGAATATTGTCTGGACTGTATTTTATTACATGTTTGAGCTGTTTTTCAGCCTCTTTCAGATTCCCCTCTGCTTTTTCTATTTGAGCTAAAACAAATCTACCAGCTGCATCATTTTCATGATAACCTAACCCTATGTTACAGACTTTTCTAGCTCTTCTATAATCTTCTTGGTTTAAATAAATATCTGCAAGTACTGGAAATAATATTGTATCAAAATGATCAGCAAAATATAATTCAAGTTCAATTTGATTTTTTAAATCCATTTTAACGTCTATTATTTTTAACCCAATTTGTTATATATTCTATTGTCTCATTAACTGGTGTACCAGGACCATATAATTTTCCAACACCAGATCTTTCAAGAGATTCTATATCTTTTTTTGGTATTATTCCACCACCAATTAATAAAACATTATCTACTTTTTTCTCATCCATTATTTCAACTATACGTGGGAATATAGTATTATGAGCATTATTCAAACTAGATAAAGCAATAACATCTGCATCTTCTTGAATAGCCGCAGAAACTATCATCTCGGGTGTCTGCCGAAGTCCTAGATAAATTACCTCCATCCCAGCATCTCTATATGCAGCTGCTAAAACTTTAATTCCTCTATCATGACCATCAAGACCAGGCTTTGCCATCACAATTCTAATTTTTCTATTCATATATGATATAAATTAATTATCCTTTAATTGAGTTCATAATTAATAGTTTTATATTAGATGAAAAAGTTGCCAGACATCTTTATGAAAACATTAACTATAACAGAGCTTTTGACCTAGAACTTATTGATGGTATCTCTAAAATTAATGATAGGATAAACAGTTATAAATAGACCTTATTTAAATTTCTTTAGAATTTATAATAAATGTTGTTGGTCCTTTGTTAATTAGCTCAACATCCATCATTTGTCCAAAAGCCCCTCCCAAAGTTTGTATATTATTTTCTCGGAAACTAGACATCAAATCTTCATACAAACGTAAACTTAGTTTAGGAGATTCTGCATTAATAAAACTTGGTCTTCTCCCTTTTTTTATATCACCACAAAGAGTGAATTGACTAACTACTAATAAAGAACCACTAATGTCAATAATCGATAAATTCATTTTTTTATTATCATCTTCAAAAATGCGAAGATGAGATATTTTTTTAACTACTTTTTTGATGTCAGCCTGACCATCTCCTACCTCAATACCAACTAATAATAAGAGACCTAAATTAATCTCTGAAATGACCGTTTTATTTACCAGTACCTTTGCACTAGAACATCTTTGAGCTACAACGATCATTCTACTCGAATATTTTCTTTCCCATATTGATCACGTAACTGTTTTATAAATATCTTATTTGTGGAAACTTTTATATTGTGGGCCAACACAGATATAGGTTTACTTATATCAGGATTGGGATTTGGTAAAAGAAAAATTAAATTGCAATCCCCTGGATATTTGCGAGCAAACTCATATAAATCTTCGATGTCTTCTGGTTTTATATCTTGAGATTTAAAACTGATAACTAATTTTCTTGAAAAATGTTCTCTAGCATTTTCAATGGAAACAATTTTTTCAGCCATTACTTTTAAATCAGAAAAATTAGTATCGTCCGCCATTTTACCATTTACAAATATAACACTATCTTCTTCAATAAGATTTTCATACATAGCAAAACAATCTGAAAAGGCAATTACCTCAACATGACCCCCAATGCAGTCCATCTCAAAGAAGGCCATAGCCCTATTACGCCTATCATATTTTTTTGTTATTTTTGTAACCATTCCGCCAACAGTAATAATCTCATTTTTTTTAAGTAATAAACTGTCTGAAAAATCTACAGATGTAAACTCTTCTAAATCTTCTGAATGTTCTAAAAGTGGATGCCCTGAGACATATAGTCCTAAAACCTCCTTTTCAAATCCCAAAGATTTCTTTTCTTCCCATTCATCAACGATTCTTAGCGTTGGTGCTTTTATAAGTGAATCTTCTTCTGACCCATTTGAAAATAAATTAACCTGATCCTTATCTGCTGAATTCTGTAGTTGTTGACCATACTTAATAGCGATATCAATAGCATCAAAGTTTTGAGACCTCGTCCCAGAAATAGAATCCATAGAACCAGATTTTATAAGACTCTCAAGAACACGTTTGTTCACTTTCTGTTGATCTATCCTAGAACAAAATTCAAAAACTGTTTTAAAATCGCCCTCCTGTTCACGGTTTTCAATTATACTCTCTAATGCTTTTTCTCCCACATTTTTAATTGCATTAAGGCCATATGATATTGTTTTTTTATCAATAGGGTAGAACTGTGTAAACGAAACATTAATATCAGGAGATCTAACTTCTATATTTAACTTTTTACATTCATTAATTAGCGTGACAATTCTATCAATAGAAGACATTTCGCTGGTTAGGTTTGCTGCCATAAACTCTGCTGCATAAAAGGTTTTTAACCAAGCTGTCTGGTATGCTATATATGCATAGGCAGTTGCATGACTCTTGTTAAAACCATACTGTGCAAACTTTTCAATCAATGCATATATCTGCTCTGCTTTACGTTTAGAAATATCATTTTTTTGTGCACCAGCTACAAACTTTATTGATAACTCATCCATTAGCTTTTTATCTTTTTTCCCCATTGCGCGTCGCATAATATCTGCTTCTGAAAGAGTGAAACCAGCAATATCATGAGCAATCTGCATGACCTGTTCTTGGTAAACTATAATTCCATATGTTTCCTCTAGAATAGGGACTAACGATGGATGAGGGTATTCTATTTTCTTTTTTCCATGTTTTCTGGCTATAAAATTATCAATATTATTCATTGGTCCAGGTCTATAAAGCGCGTTCATTGCAATTAAATCACCTATTGCAGTCGGCTTTAATTTTTTTAAATACTCACGCATACCTGAAGACTCAAACTGAAACACTCCGATTGTTAAACCATTTGAAAATAATTTATAGACCTCTGGTTCATCCATTGAAACTTTTTCTATTTCAACTTTTTTACCTTTAGCATTTATTAATGCCAATGCTTTATTAATAACTGTAAGGTTTCTTAAACCAAGAAAATCCATCTTTAATAAACCTAAATCTTCTAGCCCTTTCATATCATACTGAGTTGTAATGTCTCCAGAAGATGATTTATATAGAGGAACAAATTCAGTTAAATCTCCAGGTGCAATGACTACGCCAGCAGCATGAATAGAAGCATGTCTATTCATACCTTCTAAAACAAGAGAATGATCAACTAGTTCTTTAAATTCATTCTCAGACATTTTTCTAAACTCTGGGCTTTTTTTAATTGCACTATCAAGAGTAATATTCAATTCATCTGGAATTGCTTTTGCCAAACGATCAACCTCACTAAATGTATAGCCCATCACCCTTCCGACATCTCGAATGACTTGCTTAGCCTTCATTGAGCCAAAAGTAATAATTTGTGACACAGATCTTTCACCGTATTGTTTTTTTATATAATCAATCACCTCTCCTCTTCTCTCAATGCAAAAATCAATGTCAATATCTGGCATACTAATTCGATCAGGATTTAGAAATCGTTCAAATAATAAATTATGTTTAATTGGGTCGATATCTGTTATCCCTAATGCATATGAAACTAGACTCCCCGCTGCAGACCCTCGGCCAGGGCCAACTGGTATACCATTTGTTTTTGCATACTGAACAAAATCCGCAGTAATTAAAAAATACCCTGCAAAGCCCATATTCTTAATTACACTAAGTTCATGGTCAATTTGTTTATCTATATCTGGGGTAAAATCGTTATATAAATTTTTCGCTCCAGAAACAACAAGTGTTTTAAGGTATTCGTCTGGATCACTATTAATCCCATCTTCTGGTATTGGGAAACTTGGCAAATGATAGGATCCAGTATTTATTTTAAAATCAATACTTTCAGCTATTTTTCTGGTATTCTCTATAGCTCCAGGTATATCTTTGAAAAGTTTATACATTTCATCTTGAGTTTTAAAATAAAACTCTGGCGTTGCATATTTTAATCGGTTGGGATCATCTCTATCCTTACCAGTCCCAAGACAAATATGTATATCATGAGCCTCAGAGTGCTCTCTTTTTGAATAATGAGCATCATTTGTACAAACAATTGGAAGTGAAAGCTCTTCAGATAATTTTTTCATATTTATAATGTTTGCTTCTTCCTCAGGTATACCATGGTTTTGTACTTCCAAATAAAATCTGTCAGAAAAAATTTCGGAAAATTTAAGGGCAGCATTTTTTGCTCCTTCGTAATCTCCATTTAACATTTTTTCTGGAATTTCTCCTTTTAAGCAACCGGATAAACATATAAGCCCATCACTATATTTTTCTAATAAAGCCATATCAATTCTAGGTCGATAATAAAATCCTTCTAGATATCCAGCTGTAACAAGCTTCATTAGGTTTTGATAACCAGTTTGATTCTGAACCAAAAGAATTAGATGATTGTTTCCCCATCCTCCTCCGGTTGCAGGTTTTTTATCATGTCTGCTGCCAACTGCTACATATGTCTCACAACCAATGATTGGATTTATCCCAGCATTTTTTGCCTGCTTATAAAATGGTACAACGCTAAACATATTCCCATGTTCTGTTAGAGCAAGACTGTCCATATTTAAATCATCTATAGTGTTAACTAACTGATCTACTCTTTGTGCCCCATCAAGAAGACTATAGTCCGAATGATTATGCAGATGTACAAATTCAGATGTCATTATATTGTTCCTATATAAATGGAAAACAAACCACCAACGGTACAAAACTTTAATATTTTTGCGCTTCTCTTCGCTGTTTCTATATTTGGTTTATTTAACAGTGAAATTACTACAACTGCTAATGGAATCTCAACACTCATAATCAGTGATATACCATAAATAATGTTATAATAACCTGTTAAGAAAGGTATAAATGAACCAATACCTAGTAAAATAGATAACCCTGTTATTAATACTATGGTCTTATTTTCCCCAAATACTATTGGAAATGTTTTTGCTCCTACCGCATTATCTCCGATAAAATCTGCCATATCTTTAACAATTTCTCTAATCAAAGTAAGTCCAAAACACAATAAAGCAGGGAGTATTAATGGTCTAATATTTTCAAATATAAAACCAGCATATATGAATGATAGAGATAGTATTAGAGCAACAACAATATTACCAATTAAAGGATAATTTTTTAGTTTTGCATTGTACCCAATTATAAGAGGCAAAGATATACAAATAGACACTAACTGGGAATTAATATTTAACTGAACTGCAATTAGAGTACCAATAAAAAATGAAATTATTGCAAAAATAAGGGCATATTTTCTTTCAATAAGACCTGAGCTAATAGCCCTATCAGGACGATTTATTTTATCAATTTTATAATCAAAATAATCATTAAGAATATTTGCACCCATTGTATAAAAAACAACAACCAAAACTGACAATATGATTACATTAATTGGACCATTATATTTTGATATACTAGATGATATTAATATAGTCATTGCCCCCACAAATACATTTAGAGGTCTAGTAATAATAATATATGGTAATATTTTATTCATTAGTTGTTAATCATTAATACTCTTATATCTTTATTTAAATCACGAAAAGTTTTAATACCCTTATATCCCTCTTTATAAAAAATTTCCTTAACCTTACTATAATGATTTCCTCTACCAACTTCTAGAATAGTCACACCATTTTTTTTCACAATATCTGAAATTATTTTTGATAATTTTTTGTAAAAAACAAGACCATCGCTGTTATCTGTTAAAGCTATTGTTGGTTCATATTCTTTTACATCTTTCATTAAACCAGAGAACTCCTTTTTTGGTATATATGGAGGATTTGACACTAATAAATCTACATTATGATTTATATCTTGGCTTAGAAAGTCCATTTTTATAAAATCAATATTATTTAATTTATATAACTCTGCATTTTTTTTTGCTACAGAAAGTGCAGCTTCTGAAATATCTATAGCTAGAACGTTAGAACCAGGTATTTCCAGCGCTAGTGTAATTCCTATACATCCAGATCCTGTACCTATATCAATTATAACTGGATTGTTTATTTTTGAAAGAGCATCAATAGAAATATCAATTATTGTTTCTGTCTCTGGCCTTGGTATTAAAACATGTTGATTAACAATAAATTTCCTACCATAAAATTCAGAATTTCCAATAATGTGTTGGATGGGTTCCCTATAAATTCTTCTTTTAATCCACCTCCTTAAAGTAGCAAGGTCTTTAGGATTAATGACTTTCTCAAAATCAAGGTACAGATCTATTTTTTTGCAATCAAATAAATGTAGAAGAAGAATTTCTATTTCGCTTCTAGGATTTTCAAAAGATTTATCTTTAAAGTATTTATCTGCCCAATTGATAATATCAATAATCCGCCAATTTTTATTCGTTTTTGAATTTTGAGGCTTCAATATTAATTAGAGTTATTACATTTGAAAAAATATCAATTATAAATCAAGCAACATCAGCAGATAATATATCTTGTTGTTCAGCAATTCTTAATTTTTCTATTACTTCTTCAATATCACCATTCATTATTTCAGATAATCTGTAAGAAGTAAAATTAATACGATGATCCGTGACTCTTCCCTGAGGAAAATTATATGTTCTAATTTTAGCAGACCTGTCGCCTGTAGAAACGAGACTCTTACGCTCTGCCGCCCGCTCTGCAGCTACTTTTTCTTTTTGTTCTGCTAGAAGCCTAGACCTTAACACTTTTAAAGCGGCTGCTCTGTTTTTGTGCTGCGATGACTCATCTTGGCAAGTAACAACAAGTCCTGTGGGAATATGTGTAATACGTATTGCTGATTCTGTTTTGTTAACATGCTGACCACCAGCACCGCTAGCCCTGTATGTGTCAATTTTTAGGTCTATGTCATTTATTTCAACATCAACCTCTTCTGCTTCTGGAAGAACCGCTACTGTTGCTGCGGATGTATGAACTCGACCACCAGTTTCTGTCTCAGGAACACGTTGTACACGATGCACTCCACTTTCATATTTTAACATTCCATATGCACCTTTTCCTTTTAGTCCTATAATCACCTCTTTAAATCCTCCTATACCAATTTCATTAGAGGCAATCAATTCCTTCTCCCAATTATATTTTTCTGAAAAATGGGAATATAGACGAAATAAATCTGCAGCAAATAATGCGGCCTCATCTCCACCAGTACCGGCTCTAATTTCTAATATAATATTTTTATTATCTAATGGATCTTTTGGCAATAATTTTATTTTCAATTCTTTTTCAAGATTCTCTTTTCTTTCATTATATATATTTAGTTCCTCAACAGCTAGTTCTTTTAGTTCAGGATCATTGGATTCAATAATCGTCTCACAATCATTTATTTGATTCAAAGTTTTTATATATTCTTTACCTGTAACTACAACTGGCTCAAGTTGTTTATATTCTTTAGCAATTTTTTTTAGTTTTTCAGGATTAGACAAAACATCATTATTAGCCATCTGCTTTTCAATATCATCATATCTTTCAATTATTGATTTTAGTTTATCTCTCATCCAATTGCTTCAGCCGTATATTTTTTACCCCGGTAATTTTCATATTCTTCTCCAAAAGCATTTTCTAATGCAGCAATTGAAACCTCGACCATTTCATCATCAGGCTGTTTGGTTGTTATATTTTGTAATAAGATTCCTGGGGCTTTTAGCATGCGAAATATCAGTATATTATTTTTAGATGTAATTTTAATTAATTCATAACCAATCCCTGATACTAAAGGAATTAATGGTAGGTGAGTTAATAATCTAATAGATAAAGAAATACTGCCGATATAATACATTATTATAGTATCAACAATAGCAAAAACAAATATAGCTAATAATAATACAATAAACATAAAACTAGTACCACATCTTGGGTGTTGAGTTGGAAATGACTGAGCATCTTTTACTGATATATTTTGCCCAGATTCAAAATTATATACCACTTTATGTTCAGCTCCATGATACTGAAATAGTCTATTAATATCTTTTATTCTTGAAATTAAAAACAGATACATTATGAAAAATACTATTCTAAATACACCAGAGAAAAGATTAAACCACAGGGCTTCTTTTTCAATAGATAATAATGTAGTTGTAAGCCACATTGGAAGAATCATAAATAAAGACACCGCTAATATTATAGAAAATATTGTAGTGAAAAAGTCCATAACTTTAGATAGTGTTCCATCATTGGTCTCTTCTGGATAGCTAATGTCTGCAGACCATTGTAGAGTTGACATTCCCATTTTCATTGCCTCATACAAAGAGGCAATCCCCCTAAATATTGGTTTTGACAAAATAATAGAATGCCTTGTTATTGATGAAAACTTTTCTCGTTTGATCTTTATATTTCCATCAGGGCTACGCACAGCAGTAGCATATGCGCCAGGAACTCTCATCATAACACCTTCTATAACTGCTTGACCACCAACCAAAATATTTGGTTTCATAGATAAAATTAATAATAGTCGTCTCATAAAAAAAACTCTGTCACAATAATTTGTTGACAGAGCTGTGGTATTGTGTTATTAAACTATTTTTTGCTATATTTTTTTTGAAATTTTTCTATTCTACCTGCAGTGTCAACCAAGTTTTGCTGACCAGTAAAAAAGGGATGTGATTTATTTGAAATTTCTATATTATATAATGGATACTCACTTCCATCATCCCAAACAACAGTTTCTTTTGTTTCTACAGTAGACTTTGTTAAAAATGAATAATCACATGAAGTATCTTTAAATACTACAAGTCTATAATTATCAGGATGGATATCTTTTTTCATTTTTTACTCCTCAATCATATTTAGGGCTTTTTTTAAACGAATCATGCCTTCTTTAATTATTTTTCTGTTTGTTGCATATGAGAATCTTATATGCCCAGTTACACCAAAACCATCTCCTGGGACAGTAACAACCTGTACAGAGTCAAGAATATACTCTGAAATATCAAAAGTGTCCTTTAATAATTTATTGTTAGCTATACGATTTAAATATGCACTAAAGTCGGGGAATACATAGAAGGCGCCACTTGGCTTAGCACATTTAACCCCAGGTAATTCATTAAGTAATTTTAGTATTAAATCACGTCTATTAAGAAATGATTTTTTCATTTCTTGTACACAAGATTGACTACCAAGTAATGCAGCTATACCTGCTTTTTGGCCAATAGAATTTGCACATGATGTGGCTTGGCCTTGAATTTTTGACATCGCCTTTATTATTTTATTAGGGCCTACTGCATAACCTATTCGCCAGCCGGTCATCGCATATGTTTTAGATAAACTCATGCAAGTCACTACTGTTGCACCTATATTATTTAGTTGGTTTAATTTTTCAGCGCTGACAAATTCGCCATCATAGATTAATCTTTCATAACACTCATCTGATATAACTACCCAATCATTTTTTTTAGCTACCTTTAATAGTTTTACTATTGCTACTTTGCTCCACACTCCGCCAGTCGGATTAGAGGGTGTGTTTATAATTACACCCTTTATATCCGGGTTTAATTTTGACTCTAGGTCCGAAAAATCTGGCTCAAAATTGTTTTCTGATAAGGTGTTAACCAAAATAGGTTTTGCATCTGCCATCTTTACGAACTCTGGGAAAGATACCCAATAAGGAGAAAATATTACGACATTATCATTGGGGTTGAAAATAGCTTGGCATGCAGTATATAAACTTTGTTTCTCACCATTAGAAACGAGTACATCAGAAGGTTGATAGGATATACCATTTTCTCTTTTTAATTTGGTACATATCGCTTCTCTAAGCTCTATCATTCCTGGCCCGGCCGTATATTTTGTATATCCTTGGTCTATTGCGTTCTTAGCAGCCTCGCGAATATGCTTAGGAGTATTAAAATCTGGTTCTCCAACAGAAAAATTTATAACATCAACTCCTTTAGATTTCAATTCGGCAGCTTTGGTTACCATTTGTAAAGTGAATGATGGGTTAATATTATTTACTCTATTTGCTATTGTCATAAATCATGTTGCTTTTGATGATATTCTGCTGAATTAAACCTGGACTCATCATCAACATCATTATTATTTAATTGATGATTTTTTTCTTTAAAATTTTTGTGTTTATGCTGTCTATTATTATGTGTGTTTCTTTTTTTCTTTTTGCCTTTTCGGTTTTTTGGCTTTTTTCTTTTATTTATAATTGGGATGTCACTTATTGTAACAAAAGACAAACCCTCTTCTTCTTCTTTCAAATCTTCTTCTGAATATTCATCCACATTTTCTTTTGAACCATCAATTATTAAACTTTTTGGGTTATTTAAACTAAAAAGCGTTCCATATCCTCTTGTAATACCATTCCCCAACCCTATATAGCTCGGTAGTAAATAATTTGTTTTGAATTCACCAATAAATGCTCCCCATCCATTTTCATCAATTTTTTCTGGTATTAGATTATCAACACCAATTTTTATATATATTTTAGATTTGATATCCGAACCTAGTTCTTTTGATAAAAACAATAAATTCTGCCCAAGTAGCTTATTTAAGAATAGCGGTTTTTCCTGATCCGTTACAAACCGATATTTTCCACTAGTATTTTTATTTAATGCAACCCATGGTGTAATAAATTTATATCTTAATAATTTTTCAGTGGTTATAAACTGATTATTATTTTCTTCTATATCATATTTTTCTATCCTTATAGTAATATTCCCAAAATTAAATGTTTCAATACTTTCTATAAGGGACAATACTGGACTAACACCTTCTTTTAGACCAATAATATATATTTGTTCATTTAAAATTTTTACTTGAACTCTTGGATATAAATATTTGGTTCTAAAACTACCATCTAAATATGGCACGATGCTTTCATTAGGAAATTGTTTCATAAAAACACCCTTAACTTGGTATGGTGTTTTTCGAACAGGTTTGTCCGCTATTAGGCGGACTATAATAGATTCAGGAGCAATAGATTCCATTGTTTAAAAAGATAGTGTTCATCATTACTGACTCATAGTATCTAGAAATTCATTATTTGATTTTGTTCGTTTTATTCTATCAATTAAAAATTGGATAGCCTCATCAACCTTCATATCGTTAACTAACTTTCTTAGAATCCACATTCTTCCTAATTCCTTACGACTTAATAACAACTCTTCTTTTCTAGTTCCAGATTTAATGATATCAAAAGCTGGATATATTCTACGATCGCTTAAATGTCTATCTAAAGCAAGCTCCATATTCCCAGTACCTTTAAACTCTTCAAAAATAACTTCATCAGCCCTACTACCTGTATCAACAAGTGCAGTAGCAATAATAGTCAAGCTACCACCTTCTTCAGTATTTCTCGCAGCACCTAAAAACTGTTTCGGTTTTTTTAAAGCGTTAAAATCTACACCTCCTGATAAAATTTTTCCACTATGGGGAATTACAGCATTATGAGCTCTACCTAATCTAGTAATACTATCAAGAAGAATTACAACGTCCTCTCCAAATTCAACCATTCTTTTTGCTTTTTGAAGAACCATATCAGAAACAGATACATGTCTTTCAGGCGGCTCATCAAATGTAGAGCTTACTACTTCAGCATCGACATTTCTTTTCATATCTGTTACTTCTTCTGGCCTTTCATCAATCAGTAAAACAATACGTTTTGTATCTGGGTGATTTTTACTAATAGCGTTAGCAATTTTTTGTAGTAGGACTGTCTTCCCAGTTTTAGGCTGTGCAACAATTAATGCCCTTTGCCCCATTCCAATTGGTGAAACTAAATCCATTATTCTCATTGAAATATTTTTTTCATCTGTTTCAAGGATAAATCTCTTTTCTGGATATAAAGGAGTGAAGTTTTCAAATAATATACAATCTTTTAATTTTTCAACGGGGTGATCATTGACTAATTCTACCCGGAGTAATGCATAAAACCGTTCTTTAGCTTTAGGTGGTCGTATTTGGCCCGATACCTTATGTCCAGTTTTTAATCTAAATCTTTTTATTTGTGATGGGCTCACATATATATCATCTGGTCCAGGCATATAATTAAAGTCTGGTGACCTTAAAAACCCATAACCATCATGCATAACCTCTAATATACCTTTAGCAAAAACTGAACCATCCTTTTTTGCCTGCGCTTCAAGAATTTTTACAGTTAATTCCTGTTTATTTAATCCAGATATATCATCAGAAATTTTTAATGATTTAGCTAATTCAGACAATTCCTGAATACGTAGACCTTGTAATTCGCTTAAATCCATAAATAGTTCCCTAATAATTCATTAATAAAAAAATATGTTAAAACTCTACCGGGGATTTTGATAGATAATATAACTTACATTAATTGTAAGTTGTGTCAAAGTATTTTCCATATTCAGAATAAACCTCTTGTGCAATATAATGACTGCCAAAAATAAGCCCAATAAATTCTTCATTGTATATTTCTCTTATCATACTCAAACCTTCTTTTACAGAACCAGCAGTTTCATAATCTATATTTTGACTGTCCATAATTTTCGATAATTTTTTAACACTTAACAAAAGTCTCTTTTGATCTTCGCAAATAATAATCTTATTAAATTTCCCCCTTAATAAATTACATATAGAATTAATATTTTTATCACCCTTAATACAAAACAAACCTAATAATTTTTTTTTAGCATGATTCTCTGTTACTGTATCTATCATTGCTCTAATTCCATCATAATTATGGGCCACATCATAGTATATATTTTCATCAGACATCTTTTCCATTCTAGCTGGCCAAGAAGAATTTTTAATTGCATTATTTAGTTTGGACGAATCAATCTCATCTAAAATCACTTCTGCAATTTTTATTGCTAATATACAGTTTAAAATTTGATGCTTTCCTCTTAATGGTAAATTAATTGCATATTTTTTATATATAAATGAAGAACCATAATCATTAACTTTAAATACATTTATATCTTTTTTCTTTATAATGGTTAAAGGTGCATTCTTTCTATCTGATATTTCTTTAATTACTGCTATAATAGGCTCACTTTGCTCAAATGTTACAATTGGTATATTGTTTTTAATAATACCAGCCTTTTCTTTAGATATTTTCTCTATGCTATCTCCAAGAATATCCATATGATCTAATGAAATAGATGATATACCACAAACTAAAGGTGAAATTACATTTGTCGAATCAAGCCTCCCTCCAAGACCAGTTTCGATTATGGCTATATCAACTGATTCATTATAAAAATAATCAAAGGCCATTGAAGTGGCAGTTTCAAAAAATGTGGTTTTTAATTTTTTTATATGGTCTGCGTTATTCTCCATAAAATCAGTAATAGCTATATCAGAGATTTGCTCACCGTTTATTTTAATTCTTTCATTAAACCTAACTAAATGTGGGGAGGTATATAAACCAACAGTCTTCCCATGTTCTATTAATATCTTGCTAAGAATTGCACATGTACTTCCTTTCCCATTTGTACCAGCGATATGAATACATTTTAATTTTTCATGGGGATTGCCAATTTTATTTAAAAATTCTTTAGTATGTTTTAAACCAACTTTTATTCCTAAACGTTGTAAGCTAAATAATTCTTCTAATACTGTATCTATATTAGAAATCATTTACTAAATGAAGATGTTTAATCTCTTCGCCAAGAAATATATTCCCAAGTTCTTCAAAACGCATCGGTAAATCAGTAACATAACAATGTAAAGTCCCTTTTTGTACCCCCTGATTCAATAATTTATGATATTGTAATTTTTTATGAGCATCCGTTGCTACTACTGATGCAGAATCAATGAGTGTGATTTGTTTTGTGATTTTAGATATAACGCTTTTTAATAAAGGATAGTGAGTGCAACCTAATATTAAAGTATCTACTTTATTTTTAAATGAAGATAAATAATGTTTAGCTACTTGATTAATTGCATCCCCATTAGTTAGTCCTTCTTCTACAAAAGGAACAAATAGAGGACATGCTTTAGAAATAATATCAACATTTTTATCTTTATTTTTTATTGAAATTTCATATGCTTTGGATTTAATTGTAGCAATCGTTCCAATTACACCAATTTTACCCCTACTTGTTTTTGAAATGGCTTGTTTTGAACCGGGTTCTATGACACCTATTATTGGAACATTTTTAAAATCCTTTTTTAATCTGTTTAGTGCCATAGCTGTCGCAGTATTGCACGCAACAACAATAATCTTTGCATCTTTTTTAATTAAAAATTTTGTTATCTGCTTCGAATACTGCTCAACTAAATCTTTACTTTTTATACCATATGGCAAGCGTGCAGTATCCCCAAAATACACGATTGATTCATTGGGTAATAGCTCTTTTAAGGCTTTTACAACAGTTAAACCACCAAGCCCAGAATCAAAAACACCTATAGGTCTATTATCCATTATTATTCCTCAGATAAAAGTTTATCTCTTGAAGATTTAAATTTAATAATTGCATTATATATCCCATCAGCAATTTTTTTTCTATAAGAGGGAGATTTCAAATTTTTTTCTTCAGTTGGGTTAGAAACAAAACCACCTTCAATCAGAACGCAAGGCATGCTGGCTCCTGAAAGAACATAGAATCCAGCCTGTTTTACTCCACGATTTGGAATCGTTAATTTCTTATCAAGTTCCTCCTGTATTATAGCCGCTAATACCTCACTCTCTTTTAAAAACATACTGCTTGCCATTGTTGCAGTTATTTTTCTTTCCATGGATAACTCTTCATAATTAACCTTTTTTTCTTCGAATTCAATTACTGAATTCTCTCTTGATGCGACCTCAATTGCCTCATCACTATAGGCAGATGAATATAAATACGTTTCAAAACCTTTTATTTTTCTATTGGGATTTGAATTAATATGAATACTTACAAATAGTTTTCCTCCTGCTTCATTAGCGATTTTAGTTCTTTTCCATAATGGAATAAATATATCCTCTGTTCTAGTATATACAACTTTTATCCCAGTATTTTTCTCTAATAGCCTGCCAACTCTTTTAGTAATATCTAATACAACATCCTTTTCTTTTGTTCCATATTTACCACTTGTACCTGGGTCTTTACCTCCATGACCAGCATCAAGAACAATAGTATCTAATCTCCACCTATCTTTAGCTTTTTTGATGCGTTTTTTATTACTATCTAATGCAGTTCTAAGTGTAATAACGATTTCATTTGGATCATGATTTTGATACCATTCATGGCTTATAACTTCTGATCTAAGTTTTAATGCAATTTGAGCAGTCTCATTAATTTGATCAGACTCAACTCTATGTATTATTCCGCGCGTAATTGTTTTATTTAATGTTGATGTATCAACTACACCCCCAACAATAGTCAAATAAAACCAACCATGTTTATTAATAAAAGAACTAATATCACGATCCGAAAATGATTTCTGAGTGTTTATACGTACAATAGTACCATTAGTTTTTTGTTCAATTTTTAATGATTTAACACTATATCTTACAATATCTATATCTAAGACTTCCTTCCTACTATCAAAAAATAAACCAGGTATAGTAGTTTTCCTTAATATCTCAAAAAAACTTTCTGCTGGCAAATAAAAATCACCTTTGTATTCTTGCACTATATCAACCATTTGGTATGGAACATCATCTATAATTAAAAAACTAGTACCAGCTGAAATTTTAATCCTTTTACCAGAAACATATAAAACTAATTTTTTCCTTTCAAGGTTTTCATATAAACGAGAAGATAGAGCAGAAACAAGATCACGAGTTGATACATATATAATTTTTTCACCTTTTAAAGTTTTAATTAAAAAATCTTTAGAAGTTGATTTGTTAATTACTTTTATATCTGCAAATAAAATATTTGAAAAAAATATTGATGCATATATTATTCTCTTAATTATCATTAATGTTTTAATAGGTTATTATTTTTATTTATGTATAATTAATTATACTGTAGAAAAATATTAATATAATGAAAGAGAAATCCGTAAAACTTTGGAATATTTTTTGATTGTATTTTAGAATCAAAACAAACGGATTCTATATTATTATTTAAAAAAATATGACTAAATATTTATAAAGTAATTGCGCCTCAATAATATTTGAGGCGCAATTTTCAGACATTAAAGCCTGTTTACTTTTTTTCGTACCACATCACGAGTATCATTAGTGCTAAGAGTCCTGCCAGTCCTGCATCGCCAAACTGAGCCATCACTCGTCCTAGGCCTTCAATCACACCGAAAAAGTCATCAAACAGGATACCGACAACGATTCCAATAACGACTAGAGACTTGAGTAAATCGGTTGCGATTCCAAGCCACTCGTTGAGGGTTTCAAATCCACCTTTGAGCATACTTTCCTCCTGTCAAAAGGCTGATAAAGAAGTCTCTAAGTTGAAACTTCTTTTTGGCCCTTTTTGATTATTTATCCTAGAAACGAGAGAAAGACTAGCAAAGCAAGCAGACCTGCAAACCCGCCATCTAGAAATGTATTTACTAGGTCTACAATTCCACCTATTGGATCAAATCCTGTGGAATAAATGATGTTAACGAATACAAATAGCACTATAAGTGCTTTTATAACGCCAACGATTCCAGCTGCAGCATTTTGTACGGTTGCATTTACATCAGCCATGCCAATACCTCCTTGGTTTGGTTTTTGATTTAAGAGTAAAAAAGTTTTTACTCTTTTTTTTTATTGATTGTCCATTGGTATGTAGTTTTTACCAGGGTCAATCCCTTTATTTAAATAGAATTTACAAATATTCAAGGCATTTCCAATGTTTATATTTATTTATTGAAATTCGATTATGGTTTAGAACTCCGAGCACCAGAAATAACAGAATTAATTACAATGTATCTAATAAAAATTTGCCATGGCATAATTAATGATATTGATTTAATAATCATATTAATTAAAGGATTAAAAACTATATATCCCTTTAATGAATATATCCAATCGGCTCCTAGTTCTTTATTATATTGAGGATATCTATTGATTAAGGTCGGGAGGTTGTACTTCCCATAAGTTTTCATAGAAAAACAAAATTCGTTAATACTCCTGCGATGATAATGAATCGAATTAGATTTTTTTGAAAAAATAAATCCCCATCTATATTTATTCCAAATTTTTGCGGATAAATCTGTATCCTCTCCACCATATTGATTTATTTTTTCGTCAAAAAATCCTACCTCCAATAATTTAGAGCGTTTTATGATAGCATTCCCAAAAAGCATATACTGAAATGATATTAGACTACCATCACCAAATTGGCGCGCACCTCTTTTTGACCCGAAATAATATTTTTCCATTGGATTTAAAATAATACCTGGTGGAGGAACATTGTCTCCCATTACTCCAATGATATTTTTTTTAAAATAAGGTAGAAATGACTCGATCCAATCGTTTTTTACAATCATATCACCATCTAAAAACGCAACTAGATCCGCATTCCCTATTGTAACACCAGTATTCCTTGTTGCAGACAACCCCTTATTTTGTTCGTGATGTATAATTGTAATATTTTGATTCTGCCTATATTCGTCTAGAATCTCCCCTGTCTTATCATCTGAATGATCATTAACAAAATAACAATGATATTTGTCCTTTGGGTAGGACTGAGATAATAAACTAATTAAGCATTTTTCAATTGTTTTTTCAACATTATAACAAGGTATAACAATATCTATTGAGATTATTTTATCCATGAATTGTTTTCATAGTATAGGTAAAGAGATTGTGAAACACTTGAAATATCATGATATTTAACTACCCATTCCCTACTTTTAATTTTTTTATGATTTAATAATTCTTGATTTTTTGTTAAGTCTAAAATTTTTTTCTTTAAGTTTTGTTTTGTTACATTAACGAATGGATGGTCAGGAATGAAATCTTGATATTCACTGACTAACTCAGTTAGACAAATTAGGCCCATAGATAAGGATTCAATTGAGCTCATACCATATCCCCACCCACCACGGTTATGTATCTGGTCAATGTAAACATCACATGATCTTTTTATTTCTATTGCCTCATTCTGTGTTTTATCTTCAATTAAAACAAATTCTATAACTCCATCCCTATCTAAATCACTACAGATTTCAATAATATCATCACTTCCTTTGTAGTATCTGTTAGTTGGACTGTGGCATACCCTCATGGGAGAGGAGATTTTTCCCCCAACTTTGTACAAACTTGTATCATAAGGTAAAAATAAATAATTGATATTAGGATGTTTTCTCAATAAGTCTAACTCGCTAGTAAGATTCAGATTGCTGATTTCATCCATTTCTTTTATTACTCCTCTTGTACGCATATCCTGACCATGGTAAGTGCAAATAATTGGCTTCCCATCCTTGGATAATTTCTTTGCGAACCTACAATCTCTATAAAAATCTAAACCCCATTCAAAATGATATATATCATAATCAAATAATTTATATTTATCTATAGCTGGATCAATATATTTTTGCCAGACCCAATCCCTTAATGAAAAAAATGATTTCTCAAATGCTGAATGCGGTGCCCATACAGGGGGAAAACCTTCCTTTTCTTTATAATCTCCAAAACCTCCTCTGAAAATCTTGTAATAGTTGTGTCTGATTTTTAAATACCAAGGATTTGTGGATATCATTGGTAAATCTAAGCATATACCTGAATCATGTTGTTTAGGGTTTTTATAAAAAGTAATAAAGTCACATTGATTTCCATTCATCTCGTGGGCTTTTTTCCACAAACTCATGGTACCTACGGTATTCTCTGGGGAGATATATAATATTTTCATTTTAAGATTCTATGATATAGATCTATAAGTTTATAAGAATTTTTTTCCCAATTATAATCAGATCTTATTTTATTGGAATTGTATTTGATACCATTCTGATCAATATTTTCTAGTGATTTAATTATCATATCTGATAAATCTAAAATATCCCCTGATTTGAAAAACTTAGCAGCTTTAAAGTCATATTTTGTTATTGGTTTTAAACTAGGAACAACTAATTGACACCCCGATGCCATGAATTCAAAAAGTTTTGTTGGAGTATTAGTACTTGTTAGAAGATTTTCATTGAAAGGGATTATACCAACTGAATGTTTAGCCAAATACCGCCAAATATCTTGGTGTAAAATATGATTTTTGAGATTTATATGTTTCCCAATTCCCAACTTGTCAATTTTTCTATTTACTTCGTATTTATATTCATTGGTTCTAAACCCACCAATCAAAGACAACTTAGCATCAGGTATGTTTTTCACTACATGGACCATAGATTCAATGAGTTCAGTAATGCCTCTTTCAGGGCCCATATTCCCGTGGTAGATAAGAGAGTTTTTTATCTTATGACTAATATCAATATTGTTCACAAAAGTGCTTAGTGGGAAGTTTTCTAAAAGTACTGGGGAAAACCCCTGAATTTTAAAATCAGAATTAACTATTGTCGAGCTTGCGATGATCACTTCATCAACATGTTTTAAAAAAAACTTCTCTTTTAATAACCAATGTTTTGATTTTAAGTATCTGACATACTTATTCCACTTAGAAAAAGTATATATCATTGATACATAATCTTCATGGACATCATAAATAATCTTTGCTCCAGTCAACTTTTTTATATTTACAGCAAGCGAAAAAAGTTCAGGTTCATGGATGTGAATTACTTTAGCAGAAGTTTTTCTAATTTCAAGTTCAACTAAATTTGTATACTCTTTAACAGAATGTTTAACGCTACTATAGTTAATGTGATTTATATAGTTATCAGATAAATCTTGGTCTGAATCTGATAGAGTAAAATAATTTATATTATACTTTTTTTCTGCAAGAGTTTTTATTTCTTTATGGTAGATCCTTTCATCATCAGGATAATGTGAGCATGAAACGACGGCTATCAATTAAGCAAGTTCCTGATTATTTTTCTCTCACCTTTAGATATCGCTAAAAAATACCAACCAACCCAATAAATAAACCCAATAAAAACTCTGACTAAAATTGACTGTAAAGGTAAGAAGATTATTACCATAAATAAAATTGGGTATAAAATTGCTTTCAAATTGTATTTAACATAATAAACATTAAATAATTTGATAAAAACTGATAGCGACATAATAACAAAAGAAATTGCTGTTGCCCAGGCAGAGCCTAAAACGCCATATTTTGGAATTAAAAGTATGTTTAAAGAAATATTACTTATGGCCCCTATTGCTCTAAATATTGGTATCCAGGTTGTTATTTCTTTTGCATAAACACCTGGTAATTGAATTACGTATGTACCAAAAAAGAAATAACCAATGAGAACTATAGATACGATTTTTTCAGAAGACCAAAAGCTTTCTCCTANCAAATNATTAGAGCNNATTTTCANGCGCATTATCTCNGGTATCCAAATGGATATCATAATTACAATGAATCCAAGNAGACCAAGAAATAGTGANGCTATGTGAGAAAATTCTTTTTTTGCTCCCCTTTCTTTTATTCTTTTTAAAAAGTAAGGAGTCCAACCCATATTAAACCCCATAACTATAATTAAACCAAAAATCCCAAGTTTATACCCTGCGGAAAAAAGACCAACAGAATGTGTCCCTTCTAGCCATTCTAGGATATATCGGTTTGAAAGCTCCATCACCATCGTAAAAATCCCAGCTGGGAGAAATGGCAATCCGAAAATAATTACATCTTTAATTACATTTGATTTTATAAGTGCTAGGTTAATTCTATTTATTACAATTGGGACTGAAAGAAAAAAAATTATACCTGAAACTAGCAGGTTCGAAATTAAGACACCTTCTATCCCTAGACCCCATTTAACAACTAATAGTATATTTAGAGCCATAGTTAGAATAACATTTAATAAATTATAGAATATATACATTAATGGCTTGTTTTCTGCTCGCAGCAGAAGCGTATGATGATTCCAAAGATTATCGAATATGAGTATACCTGCTAAAATAATAATCCAATCAGGGTTCTGCACTCCTAGAATAGCCTCGGACACAGAGTCTCTAACAAAATATAATATAGCTGAAAAAATGATTGAACTAAGAAGTTGGATAATATAGATGGATGAAATGTAGGCCGTTTTACTATCAGAACTTAATTGGACAGAGTATTTCATTAGGGCTGTATCTGTCCCATACCTATAGAACATCATAGAAAATCCCATAAATGCATATGCTAACGAAACAACTCCATACTCTTCAGGTGAAAAAGCATGAGTGTAAATTGGCAACAATAGGAAAGTAATTAAACGTGTAAGCACATGCCCAGTGCCATATATCAATGACTCTTTTCCTAAATTTTTTATAGACATTTACTTTAAAATATAATTTGAAATGTATCCCTGAACATACCGCTTGCACCAAAATTTTCTTTGAACCGACCAAGGCCCATATTAGGCTCACCATTTACAGTGAAAATACCAAAATCATACACTTTGATTTTTTCTTTAACACACCATTCAAGAATTGAATAAAATAGAAGATTTAGGGGCCTAAGTTCTTGGGATTTTTCTTTGTGACTAATATAAAAAGCAAGAACCACATCATCCTTTATAACAAAGTTTAATACACCAGCTATCATTTCGCCTTTATAAAAAGCTCCAAAAATATTTATTGAATTAGGAAAAAGGTTAATTAGATCATTAATCTCTTGAACTGTATGCGTCGGACTAACACCGTGCCTTATTTTCAAGTTTTCTTGTAGTATATCATAAAATGACTTTACATCTTGGCTAATTTTAATCTCAACACCACTTTCCATAGCTTTTCTTACGGCTCTAGCATGAGATGGTTTAAACTTACTGAGATTTGATTTCACATCATTCTCAATAAATAGTGTACTCGTTATTTCACGCTTGAGATATTTAAACCCATTTCTAAGTAAGGCATAATCAATATAATTTGATGCCCTATTTTGATATAAAACTGGAGGGATAGTGAGCCTAATTCCCCCCAATTTATTTTTTATTGAATAATTTATTAACAATTCAACCAGAACCAATGAATCACTAAACGAAATTCTTTCAGGAACAACAAATGAGCCAACTGTTGATCCAGGATGAGATACTAACAAATTTTTTCCATTAATATTTAATTCAGCGGCAGGGAAAACAGAAAAAAGTGTACGTTTCTTATAAAATTCTATACTATGATCCACAAATCTGTTTTTAGGATGATAACTCAGAAATCTTCTTAAGTGGAAAATTGTCCCATTATTAGAAGCCTTTACAAATCTGTCCCACAACAACTTATTTTTTTTAGAATGTCTTTTTACTGTAAGCATAAAATAATTTAACCTGATCACACGTTAATTGTTCCTTGTAAGAGTTGCAAGTTTATATTATTTGTTTATCAAACTCTTTCAAATATAATTTTGTTTGTAAATTTTATTTATTAATTAATGAAATCCCATATAAAAAATATTTATTCAAGAGAAATACTAGATTCAAGAGGGAACCCAACAGTTGAGGTAGACCTAGTTCTTGAAAATGATATAGTCGCACGTGCAGCAGTCCCATCAGGGGCCTCGACTGGTGATTTTGAGGCAATGGAGCTTAGAGATGATAACAAAAGTAGATATATGGGAAGAGGAGTTCTTACTGCTGTAAATAATATCAATAGTGAAATACAAAACGCTCTCATTGGAGCCGATATAAACAATCAGGAGAATATTGATAATATATTAATTGATTTAGATGGGACAGAAAATAAATCTAGGCTAGGGGCAAATGCGATTCTGGGAGTATCAATGGCTGCCTGTAAAGCAGGAGCAAAAGCTAATGGAGTACCTTTATATGATTATTTATCTATTGATAGTGATTATGTAATGCCTATACCAATGATGAATATTTTAAATGGTGGTAGCCACGCAGATAACACCATCGATATCCAAGAGTTTATGATTTCTCCAATTGGTGCAAATTCGTTTTCTTATGCACTTAGAATTGGAACCGAAGTTTTCCATCAATTAAAATCTGAATTATCACAAAAAGGTTTGAATACAGCAGTTGGTGATGAAGGGGGGTTTGCTCCTAACTTAGACTCGAATGAACAAGCAATCAAAATAATTTTAACAGCCATAACTAATGCAGGCTATACCCCAGGCAAAGAATTTTTTATTGCTCTAGATGTAGCTGCCAGCGAATTTTATAAAAATGACTTTTATACTTTAGAGTCTGAACAAAAAACATATTCATCTGAAGATATGATTAACTATTTAAGTGATCTGACTAAGAAATATCCAATTATTTCGATTGAAGATGGATTAGACCAAAATGACTGGAGTGGTTGGAAAAAACTAACCCGAGAAATAGGCAGTAATATTCAGACAGTAGGAGATGATTTAACTGTTACAAACATAAAGCGCTTAAATAGAGCCATAGATGAAAAATCTATGAACTCAATTCTAATAAAATTAAATCAAATAGGGACCATCACGGAGACCATTAACGCAGTTAAATTAGCAAAAAAGGTTGGTTTTGGAGCGATAATATCTCATAGGTCTGGCGAAACGGAAGATACAATTATAGCAGATTTTTCAGTAGCTATGGGAATGGGACAAATTAAAACTGGCTCATTATCAAGAAGTGATAGAGTAGCTAAATACAACCAGCTAATCAGAATTGAAGAAGAGCTAGGTGATAAAGCAAGGTATGCTACAATGGATTTTTTAGGTTTTAACAAATGAAAAAATTCATTTACAGAAAAAAACCAAAGCGAAATTCTTTAGCGACTACACAAAAACAATTTATTAGAGGTCTAGTATCCCTAATTTGCTTATCTCTTATTATAATATTTATTTTCGGTGACCACGGGCTCATAAAACTTTACAAAATTAAAGGTCAAAGAAAAAAGATTCAGGGTTATATAACCCAACTAAGAAAAGATAGAGAACAAATTAAAGAAGAAAAAAATAGAATAGAAAATGATTTAGATTATATTGAAAAAATAGCTAGAGAAAAATATAAAATGGTGAAACCCGGGGAAAAAGTATTTAAGGTGGTTGAAAAATAATTTAGAAACTTTGTTTAAAAAGAACCGTGTCAGCTTTCAGCGCCATTGTCGATTTGCACATTATATTAATTTTTTTAGGTGGGTCCTCAAAATTATAAACTAACTCTACTCCAATAGTCTCTCCGTTTTCTATTCCATACTTCACTGTATTTTTCCCTCTATACGGGTCAATCTGCCCAACATTATCATTCTCGTTTATAACAGTGACTAAAGTAAAAGCAGCAAAGTCAAATGGCCATAATTGCTCATTTGTTACATTTAAATCAACGAATACCCTATTATCCTCTTTGCTTGCCCTAACAATTTCATATTTTACGTTTTTATCTGCTATATCAACATTTGGCAAACAGGTTACCATTACTGTATCCTGCGAAAAACAATAAGATTTTTCATCACGAACTTTTAATAATACAGAAAATGATTTTGATTTATTTATCTCTGAAGGATATAAAAAGTACGGTGATTGTTTTTTCGCTTCTGACTTTGAAAAAGATGCGCCCCCAGATAAAATACTCCAATCATAAATAATCTTGCTATCCTTGTCCTTAGTATTTGAACCATCAAGGTATATTTTTCTATCAAATGGAGCAATAAAATCAATCCCGGCATCTGCTATTGGCGGATCATCATCTATAATTTTCACTACTATCGTATCTTTTCCAATTAAACCACTGGGATCAGATACAGTCAGCAATATATTTTTTATTCTGTTCTTATTAGCATTTAAAAAACTATAGTATCCGCTTTTCGCTGTCAGAATAACCTTTTCTTCACCAATAATTTCCCAAGAAAATTCAAGTTTGTCATTGTCTGCATCCCAAGAAGCACTACCATCTAGGTGAACGCGACTGTTACAACCATCACTTAATATGACATCTTCTCCAGCTATTGCAATAGGTTGGTCTGGCATTGGCAAAACGTTAATGCTGAAACTAAAATCCATCGAATCAGTACCATCAGAAATATTTAGAGCTATTTGTAATTCACCATAATAATCCTTCCGAGGCTTTATTCTTAATTCATTTCCATTAATCTCTAAATCAGCATTTCTATTCTTTTCCAACTTGTAAGTAAACGGGTCTTTTTCAGCATCTTTTATGTTTAAAACTAGAGTAAGTACTGAATCCTCTCTCATTGTCTGAGGAGCAAAAGCTGTAAAACCAGGTATGGGATTAATAAGAGTAAAACTAGTGTCAATACTACTATTACCATCAGATGTAGTTAAGGTTATTGGCGTAGAGCCCTTATAATTCTTACTAGGTTTGATAGTAATTTTATTATCTTTTACATTAATTTTTGAATTTGCAGCTCCACTTGCTGAATAAACTAATTTATCCCCATCTATATCTGAACCATTTAACATTAAATCAACATCGTTATTGATTGTTTTTGTAAGCGGATAGAACGAATGTAAAACCGGAGCGTCATTTATGGGGTCTACCTTTAGAATAAAATTTGTTTCATCTGTACCTGCTCCATCAGAAACAGCTACATTAACATTTATTGAGCCATAATAATTCTTATTAGGGATAATTATTAGATCATCATTTGTTATGCTAATACTAGCATTGCCATCAACAGTTGCTCCAAAGGTAAGAGGATCATCTTCGGCATCTTTCGCAGAAAGTTTAAATTTAAATATATCATCCTCATTTATTTTTTGATTTTTGACCTTTGTAATGATAGGACTATCGTTAATCGATTGAACATTTAATATAAAGTTCATATCAAGGTTTAAGTTTACCAGTATTGAACCATGGTAATTTTTATCAGGAGAAATAATGAGATAATCACCATCTCTTTCAATAATTGCATTGCCATCAACAGTTGCTTCATAATTTATCCCAGAGCCTGTGACGGGAACCTTTAAAACATACTTAGTGTCCTCTTTTATATTTTTATACGCGCCACGTAACAATTCAACAACCCACTTTGGCTCAGGGCCATCACCAAAAATCCAATCTTGTGTCTGATTGGATTTTTCTTCATCAGTCACTTGCGTATGCAAATTAGTAAATAAGGATAGTCCAATTACTAACCAAATAGCAGTAGAATTTTTAAAAACTGTTAATGTTTTCATTCTTAGATTTTATAAAGGCATCAAAATATATTTCGACTCTCCTATTTTCTGCACGCGCTTCTTCTAATTCTACCCTATCCTTTATGTTTTCTATTTCACGCTTTGGTCTAAATTCGCCATAGCCGAGTGCTGAAAAATAGTGTTGCTCCATTTCAGCAAGCTGGCTCAATCTTTGGACAAGATTTAAAGATCTTGCTGAGCTTAATTCCCAATTATTTCTAAATTTTGAATTCATCGGAATAGGTTTGTCATCTGTGTGCCCTTCAGCACGTATTTCAATGTTTAGAGTATCATTTGATTTATTAATCATCTCTAATAGGGGTTCCCACCTTGGCTGTTTATGTATATTCATTAGTGTGGATGTCCGAATAAGACCACCAATTTGAACTAGGATTGGATCTGCATCTGGATTTAAATCTGCTGAAAGTGACTTAAATAGTTTTGATCCAGTAAGTGTAATTTTGATCCCTTTAGTTACTCTCTCAATTTCCACTAAATTATTTTTTTGTAAAGGTGCTAGCTCTTTTTCCGTCTCATCTAAAATTATATTTACTAGGCGATCAACATGAGCTTCTGCATCATTCAAAATAACTAAGAGTAAAACGAAAAATGTTAATAAAAGAGTAGTTAGGTCAGCAAAGGTGAGAGCCCAAGCAGTTGTCTTTGCTCTAGCCTCTTCTTGAGATACAGGTTTTCTAAGCAATCCTATTCCTCTTTTTGATCGAGCTTTTGTCTTTCTGAAAGAGCAACAAACGTCATTAGTTTTTCTTTAATTAGGATTGGATGCTCTCTTCCATGGATGCTAATAATACCCTCTAAAACTATATTTTTAAGCATTAATTCATTTTCAGATCGCCTTTTTAACTTGCCAGCAATTGGAAGAAAAACCATATTAGCAAGAAAAACCCCATAAAAAGTGGTAATTAAAGCTGTACCCATCCCAGTCAAAAGCGCTTTAAACTGTTCCGCGACATTGAAATCAATTGATGAAGTCTCCCCAGACATTTGAAACTTATTCATCATTATTATTAATCCCAGAACCGTACCAAGCATTCCAAAAGCAGGTGCATAAGCAGCCATATATAATATGATTTCTTGCGCTCCAATATGTCTAGTCGAAATATTATTTAAATCCATTGATAGAAATGTTCTCAATCTATTTGAATCACGCTCATTAATTGCAAGTTCTATGCCATTACGGAGAAAAACACTGTCAATATCATTAAGACCAGATTCTAGAGATAAAAGACCGTCTTTTCTGGCTTTTTCAGCTAATGACACAATACTATCTATCATCCCATTAAAATCAAATACTTCTGCAAGAAGAACATTTTTAAATACACTTCCCAAGCCAACAACAGCCCTAATTGGATAATTAACAAGAGTAGCACAAAGAACACCACCAAAAACAATAAAAATTGACTGCGGTTGAAAAAACCATCTGACTTGCTCAAATCGCCAACCATCTCCAGGGGTTAAAATCAAATCTGTATTCTGTTTTTCAGGCCAAATCATTGTAAGATAAATACAAAGAATGCCTGCTGCTAATCCAATAACAGTACCAA
>PAPB01000014.1 GCA_002708715.1 Fidelibacterota bacterium
AAGATGATGAGTATGAAGATGATGAGTATGAAGATGATGAGTATGAAGATGATGAATATGAAGATGATGAATATGAAGATGAAGATGATGAATATGAAGATGATGAATATGAAGAGAATTCAATTGTGGAATCCAAAAGTAAAACCACTAAAAAATTATCTTCAATCACTAATACAAATAAAACTAATGAATTCCCCTCTATTGCAGCAAAAACTGATAGATATACTATTCAAATCACATCTAAAAGGATGCTAACAGATGCTCAATTTTTTTCTCAAGAGCTAATCAAAAAAGGTTATGATGTTTACATACAACAGGTGATTCTGAAAAATCAAGAAAAATGGTATCGGGTAAGACTAGGAAGCTATGACAACTATCATTCTGCAAATAAAGCTGCTACAATACTATCAAAAGAATTGGGTTTCAACACTTGGGTTGATTTTGTTAGAGAAGAACAATAATTAGAGATGATTTAATGAATACTGTTCATTTTAATTTTAATATTAAAGATATATTTCGTGCACCGCGATTGGCATTAAGTGGTAAAAAGATATTTATTTTTATTCAAGGTAATCTTGCAGGTTTTATTTCATATTGGCTCTTTTCAATCCTAGCTTTTTATAGCAATGGGAATAATATTAAAGATATAATATCTAAATATGGTTTATATCCATGTCTTTTTGGTCATGATGCTGAATGGTATGCTTGGTTTTTTTATTACATTGGAATAATAATCTGGACTCTCGCAATTCTACTTTCATGTACCGCTGTAAGTAGAATAACACTTAAACAATTAAAAGGTAATGAATTTTACTCTAGCAAAGATTCTTGGTCATTTGTTTTCAAACATTGGCGCACAGTTGCATTAACACCTTTATCAATAATACTAATTATTTTATTTTTTCTAATCTTAGCATTTATTTGCTCTCTAATAGGAAGAATAGCATTTTTAGGTGAAATCTTTTTTTCATTTTTTTATATTATTTATTTTTTTGGTGCTACTTTCATTATCCTAACAAGTTTCGTTTTCTTTTGCTCGCTAATTTATACACCATCTATTGTTGGTATGTATGAAGAAGATACATTAGGATCGATGTTTCATTCGTATTCAATTACTTTTGGACAAGGTTGGAGGATTATTCTATATAATTTATTACTTTTTTCTTTAGTTATTATTGGGCTTGAAATCTTCTCATGGTTGTTTCTAAATAGTATTGGTTTAACAAATTATATTTTCGGTCATGAATGGTTAATGAGTGAAAAATCAAATATTTTAAATAATCATGCCTTAACTCATGTCTTCCCTATCTGGCTTTATGAAAATTTACTTTTTATTAAACACTATATTCTAGGATATCTTAACCTAGAATCAGGTATACCTTATCTATTCTCCATTAAAATAAATTATTATAATCTTCCTACTATTTCTATTTTAGAAATAATCACTAGCGTTATTCTATCGCTCTCCTATTTTATTATAGCTTTATCGATTTTATCATATGGTTTATCAATAATTGCGGTAGGAGAATCGTTAATGTTTATTATCTTCAAAAAATTATCAGATGATGATAATCTTATATTAAGAAAAGATTCTGATGAAGTTAAAGAAAGTGAAAATGAATTAAATATAAATAATGATAATTCTAATATTTACTCTACTTTTTCAAATTCATCAAATGAGGAAGAATAAAGTTTTTCATTCATAAAAATAATTAGATAATCTTTCCTTCTTTTTTATCATTTAATGATAATTGTTGATGCTTGGTAAAAACCAATCATTCCAGTAAATTAAACTGCTTAAAATGAAATTAAAAATTTCAGAACTAGATTCAGGATTTAAGGAGAAGTTTTTTGAAATACCTACAATTAACTTAGTTGATAGAGGTACTTCATTCAAAGAAAAGACCATAAGCCTAAATTTAACATTATTAAAAAAGAAAAATTATTTTGTTCTAAAAGGGGTTCTATATACTGTACCAGAATATACTTGTGTAAGATGTTTAAACACTAATTCTATTCAGCTTGAGTTACCAATTAATATTATAATTAGTAAATCTATAAATAAAAAATTTATAAAAAAAAATCATATGAATGTCATTTATTTTAATGATATAGATACCTATATTGAATGCAATGAAATCTTTGCTGACCTGATTGCACTTGCAGAACCAATGAATCCGCTATGTAAAACAGACTGTAGTGGTTTATGTTCCATATGTGGGATTAATAAAAAATTTCCTTGTTCATGTAAAAATGAAGCAAGTACTAGTAAACAATGGGATAAATTAAAAGAATTACAAATTTAATCAAATTTAAGGAGTATATATGGCACTTCCTAAAAGACGCCAATCAAAAGCACGTGGACGAAAAAGAAGAACACATTATAAGTCTAATTTAGTATCAACATCTACTTGTGCTCAATGCGGTTCAACTAAGTTACCTCATCGAGCATGTCCAGAGTGTGGTTATTATCGTGGCAGGCCCACAGTTTCACCATCTTAAAAATTAAGAATATTATACATATAATATTCTCTATCTGTTTAGTTTAATTCGTTATCAATATATTTAATTCAAATTTCTATAATGAATGCCAAAATAACTGTTACTGCGCATAGTACACCAGAGAACATAGTTGATAATTTTGAATTAGAAAAATTAGTTGACACAACAGATGAATGGATTCAAAGTCGAACAGGAATAGTACAAAGATATATTGTAGAGGATGGACAAGCAAACTCTGATATTGCTACCAATATAGCTAAAAAGCTGCTCAATAAGGCAAAAATTTCAGCAGATGAAATAGATTTAATTATAGTTGGTACCGTAACCCCTGATCATTATACACCATCAACAGCAGCCTTAGTACAAAAAAATATCAAAGCTACTAAAGCTTGGGGTTTTGATTTAAGTGCAGCATGCTCAGGCTATATTTTTGGATTAGAGACAGGATCAAATTTTATTTCTTCAGGACAGTATAATAAAGTAATGGTTATTGGCGTAGATATTATGAGTTCTATATTAGATTTTAAAGATAGAGATACTTGTGTAATATTTGGAGATGGCGGTGGTGGTGCAATTCTTGAACCAACAAAAAATAATGCAGGTATTATTGATTCCATTTTACATATGGATGGTAATGGAGGTGATTTTCTAATTGTACCTGCTGGTGGTAGTCGAATACCAGCTTCAATACAATCTATTAAAGAAAGAAAACATTATATAAAACAAGATGGTAAAACTGTTTTTAAATATGCAGTGAAAGGGATGGCTGATGTTTCAAAAACAATATTAACTAAAAATAATTTAACAGGCGATGATATATCTTTATTTATACCACACCAAGCAAATAAAAGGATTATTGATGCTGCTGCTGAAAGATGTGGAATATCAAATGATAAGGTTTTAATTAATATAGATACTTACGGTAATACAACGGCTGGCACCATACCTATTGCTATGAATGAGGCTGTAAATGATAAAAGAATTAAACATGGTGACTATATCCTTTTATCTGCTTTTGGAGCAGGTTTCACATGGGGAAGCATGTTATTAAAATGGGAAAAAAATTCATGAAAAAAGCATGGTTGTTTCCAGGACAAGGATCTCAAAAAGTAGGGATGGGTAAAGATCTTTATAAAAAAACAAACTTAGGAAAAAAATATTTTCAATTAGCAAATGAGATCATGGAATACGATATCAAATCAATTATTTTTGATGGTCCAGAGGAATCTTTAAAGAAAACAGAACATACACAACCTGCAATATATATTATCTCAGTATTATTAGGGAAATTATTACTAGATAAGGGCTTTGAACCTGATGTGGTTGCTGGACATAGCCTTGGAGAATATTCTGCTTTAGCAATAAGTAATGCATTTAATTTTGAGACAGGCCTAGAATTAGTTAAAATTAGATCTGAAAGTATGGCGAATGCTAGCACGCTAAATAAAGGTACAATGGCTGCTATAATAGGCTTAGAAGAAAAAAAGATAGAATCAATTTGTTCTACATATAATGGAATTGGTGTAGTTACCATAGCTAACTACAATTCACCTAATCAGATTGTAATATCTGGTTCAACTAAAGCAATTCAAGATACAATGCAATGTGCTAAAGATGCTGGCGCTAAAATTGCGGTTGAATTAAAGGTCAGTGGTGCTTTTCATTCACCTTTAATGAAACCAGCAAGAGAAGCACTTGCCCATAAACTTAATTCTCTCGAAATTCATGATATAACTTATCCATTATATACTAATGTTGATGCAAAACCTATTACAAAGGGAGAGAATATAAAAAACTCACTTCTAAGACAATTAGAGAACCCAGTATTATGGACAAAATTAATTCTAAGAATGAAAAAAGATAGTGTCAGCCATTTTACAGAAGTTGGTCAAGGAAAAGTTCTACAAGGATTAAACAAACGTATTGATAAATCTTTCAATTCCAATGGAATTGAATCATTATCCCAAATGGAGAGTATATTTGTTTAATCTAAATGATAGAGTGGCAATTGTCACGGGTGCTTCCCAAGGAATTGGGGAAGCTATAGCAAAAATATTTGCTGCTTCTGGTGCACATGTCATATGTATTGCTCGTAATAAAATTAAATTAAAAAATTTAATTAATCATATTACTAAAGAAGGTGGATCAGCAAGCTATATAAACTGCGATATTACCAATAATGAAACATTTTCTAATGCAATTTATTCGGTTTTAACTGAATTTAATCGATTAGATATATTAGTTAATAATGCAGGAATTACTCGCGATGCACTTCTAATGAGGATGAAAGAGGAACAATGGGATGAAGTATTAAACACTAATCTTAAAGCTGCTTTTCATGGTACTAAATCTGTCATAAGATCGATGATGAAAAATAAGTACGGAAGGATTATTAATATTACATCGATCGTTGGACTTCAAGGAAATGCTGGTCAGAGTAACTATGCAGCATCAAAAGCAGGTTTAATTGGTTTCTCACAATCGATCGCTAAAGAAGTAGGTGCTAGAGGCATTACTATTAATTGTATTGCTCCTGGATGGATTGAGACTGAAATGACTAAAGAGATACCTGAAAAAACAAAATCTGAATTATTAAAAAATATACCCTTAGGAAGAATAGGCTCTTCAGAAGATATAGGTTATGCTGCACTTTTTTTAGCTTCAGAAAAATCTAAATATATTACAGGGCAAACCATTACTATTGATGGTGGTCGCCTCATTAATTAAATCAAGGAGATTAAATGTCAACATTTGAAAAAGTAAAAGATGTTATTATTGATAAACTCGGCGTTGAAGAAAATTCAATTAAAACCGAAGCACATTTTGTAAATGATCTCGGTGCAGATTCATTGGATACCGTTGAACTTATAATGGAATTTGAAGAAGAATTTGGTATCGAGATTCCTGATGATGATGCGGAAAATATTACTACTGTTGGATCCGCAGTGGAGTACATAGAAAAACATCAATAAATTAATGTCCCAAGAAAAAATTGTTATTACTGGTATAGGAGCTGTTACTCCTAACGGTCATAATGTAGATGAATTTTGGAATAATCTAATTTCTGGAATTAGTGGAATTGCTCCAATAACTTACTTTAATACTGATAATCATAGAGTGAAAATAGCAGGAGAATTAAAACAATTCACTGCTGATCCTATTTTAGATATAAAAGAAATCCGAAAGTTAGACCCCTTTTCGATTTACGCAATCGTTGCTACTCATGAGGCTATACAGATGGCTGGTCTAAATGATAATTCATTCAACTCAAATAGAGCAGGTGTTACTATTGGTACTGGAGTAGGTGGAATTCAAACACTTGAAGAACAACACTCTATAATAGAAAAAAAAGGTGCACGAAGAGTATCACCACAATTCGTCCCTAAAATGATATCTAATATAGCTGGCGGACATTTAGCATTAAAGTGGGGTTTAAAAGGACCCAATCAAACTGTAACATCTGCTTGCGCTTCAGCAACTGATGCAATAGGAATTGCCATGAGATTGATTTCATCAGGTGATGCCGATATAATGATTACGGGCGGAACTGAAGCAAGTATAACACCTTTGACAATTGCAGGTTTCGCTAATATGCGTGCACTTTCTCAATTTAATTCTGAACCTAAAAAAGCAAGTAGACCTTTCGATAAAAATAGAGATGGTTTTGTATTAAGTGAAGGCGCAGGTATGCTTGTTATTGAGACAGAAAAACATGCCAAAAATAGAGGAGCAAATATATTAGTAGAACTAGCTGGATATGGTTCTAGTGATGATGCATTCCATATTACACAACCTGCTCCAGGAGGTAAAGGTGCCTATAAAGCCATGGAAAAAGCAATCTCAGATGCTAAAGTTAATTTTGACCAAATTGACTATATTAATGCGCATGGTACTTCAACACCTTATAATGATAAAAATGAATCACTCGCAATTTGCAATTTATTTAAAGACCATAGCAAAAAAATAAAGGTAAGTTCTACAAAATCAATGACTGGGCATTTGCTAGGTGCAGCTGGAGGTATTGAAGCAGTAGCATTAGTAAAAACAATTATGGATCAAATAACCCCACCTACCATTAACTATGAGACTCCTGATAATGATTGTACCCTAGATTATGTTCCTAACATAGCCCAAAATAATATTGTTAATATCGCTTTATCCAATACCTTTGGTTTTGGTGGACATAATGCTGTAATATGCTTAAAAAAATATAATTGAAATTAATTACAAAATTATTTTATGCAATTTTTGATAGGGCAACATCAATAACAAAAATTGAAAAAAAAATATCTTATACATTCATAAATAAAAAATATCTTGAACAAGCTTTCACTCATAAATCAATTAATAATTCTCCAAAAAAAAATTATGAACGACTCGAATTTCTAGGTGATTCAGTTCTAGATATTATAATTAGTCGGGAATTGATGAGAGAATTCCCTGATGGAGATGAAGGTTTATTAACTCAGCGAAGAGCTGCTTTAGTTCAAAAACCGTTTCTAGCATCTATTGGACAACTTTTAGATCTAATGGAATTCTTAAAGATTGAAGAAAATGTTAATTTAGAGATTAATAAAATAGCTGATAAGCAATTAGCTAATATTTATGAAGCACTAATTGGAGCCATATACCTTGATGGAGGTATTATCCCTTGTAAAAAATTAATTTTAAATACTGTATGGGCTCATAGAAAAGAAGCATGGAAATCGACTAATTATAAAGGTAAACTCATTGAATTCTGCCACTCGAAAAAAATAGAAAGCCCAACTTTTAAATTAAAAGATATTTTTGGTCCTGATCATGAACGAACTTTTGAAATTCAAGTGTTAATAGGAAATAAATATTACTCTTCAGGTTTTGGTACTAATAAAAAAACTGCTGAGCAAACTGCAGCACAACTGGCATTAGAAGAATTAGGAGCTACGTATTAAGATTCTAATTTTTTAATCTTATCTCTTATTTTTGCTGCAATTTCATAATTTTCATCTTCTATTGCATTTTTCAAACGATCTTTTAGAGTATTTATTGAAATATCTGCTCTTTTTTCTTTATATTTATATTTAGCAAATGATTTTTCTTTAATACTAGCATTTTTAATAACTCTTTTTGAAACAAAAATAGAGGCCTTAGCTCTAATCGCAATGGCAATTGCATCACTGGGTCTAGCATCAATATTTTGTTTACCAAATTTTTTTGTTTCAATTTCTAGATGCGATAAAAAAACACCATCCTTTACATCTGTAATACATACATTATTTAATATTAAACCAAAACCTGATAGTAAACTACAAATCAAATCATGAGTCATTGGCCTTAAAGTATCTACTGATTCTAATATTAAAGCTATTGATTGCGCTTCGAGGGCACCAATTATCAATGGTATATATTGATCACCATCTATTTCCTTCAATATTATATAATAATCTCTACTAGAAGGTTGATAGGAAATTTTAAGTACTTCTACAGCTATCAATGTCTATTACCTAATTCTTCTTTTAATCTAATGATTTTTTCTACTGGACTTGGATCAGTATGATGCAAAATTGCACACCAAAAACTTAACCAATCACCATAATGCATCACATGTAGAAACCTCTCTTGAAAAGATTCACCTTTTACTTCAATAGAATATTGGTCAATATTTATTTCATCTAATATTGATTGAGTTATTTTTTGACGATATTTTATTCTTTTATTATCACTATAATCTTTTAGCCATATCACACATAAAAACTCAATAATATTTTTATTATTCTTCCACCCTACTATTTCATTATGATTTAATTCTGGAAGATCATTGCAATAAGCCAACATCTTAGCATTTTCACAGATTTGCCCCTTAATTCTTATTCCATTTACACGCATAGTAGAATTATCAGAATAAATAATTGGAATTTTATTATAAATATTCTTAGCTAATCTATATACTGGATTATTATCATCTTCCTTATTGTATAAATCCCGATTTTCTTTTAAGGAAATTAATGTTTTTTGAATCCATAAATTAAAATCTGATTCTATAATACATAATTTTTCTAAAAATTTAATAATTGGAATAAAAGAATATGCAATTGCTGCACGAGGTTGCAACCCAGAGGGGATAATAATATAATCCTTATCGAATTCTTCGAGTTTTTTCAAAAGTATACCACCTGTTGTTATGCCACACACTTTAGCTCCTAAATTTAAAGATTGATTAAATATTGAGAGTGTCTCTTCAGTATTACCAGAATATGAAGAGCATATTATAAGTGTGTTTTTATTAACCCAATTTGGAAGAGAATAATCACGACATACCATAAAAGGAATTTTAATATTAGAAGATTCTAAAACTGATACTATATCACCACCAATAGCAGACCCACCCATTCCAGCAACAATAATATTTTGAATATTATCGTAACTATTTCTAAGCATTAGACTATCACCAAGATCAATAGCATCCATAATATTTTCAGGGAAACTCCATATAGAATGAAACATATTTTCTTTATCAATATTTTTGAACATTAATAAGTCCTTTTTTCTACCAACTCTATAAATTGAAAAAGTTCATCAGTATTTATATGTTTTAATTTTTTTAAAACCATTCTACTCTTATTAAAGTATGACTCTGCAGTTAATTTTATATCTTTAAGTATACCTTTATCATTAACAAATTTATAAATATTATTTTTTAAATCGGATTGATCTAATTCTGAAATAATATTATTCCAATTCTTTTTATAATTAATTTTAGCTTTAATTACCAATAAAGTTTGTTTACCCTCATAAATATCGCTTCCAAGACTCTTTCCCATTGTTTTTACATCCGAGGTGATTTCTAATAAATCATCATGTATCTGAAACCCTTTTCCTAAATATTCACCAAAAAGACTATATAGTTCAGTTATTTCTTTTGAATCTTTATTTATAATGGATGGTAGCATAGCAGAAGCAGAAATTAAAGAGCTAGTTTTTTTCTTAACCATTTCTAAATATAAATCTTCAGTAATATCTTGAGAGCCCTCAAACTCCTTATCTAATGCCTGCCCTTCACATATATCTAAAGTAACCTCATTAAAACATTTAATTACTTGTCTATTTTCATTATTTAGATTGTTAAGTATAAGCTGAGCTATAGTGTAAATTCCATCACCAGCAAGTATAGCTGTTGAAATATCCCACTTATTATGAATAGTTTTTTGACCATGCCTAATTGTATCTTTATCCATAATATCATCATGTATAAGAGTAAAATTATGAAGCAATTCAATAGCAAGGGAAACATTCATCAAAGAGTCTGGATCAATTTTGTTTGCTCTACCAACTAAATGTGCTAGAATAGGTCTAAACCTTTTCCCTCTACCTTTTAAAGCATATTTAATGGGATCGTAAAGATAAGCAGGCGAATCAGGGATAGGTAATCTTTTAATGCATCGATTAATATCTTTTCTTATAAAAGATATTAAATCTTCAAATTGTGACATCAATGATCACCAAGTTTTAATTCACCAAACTGCTTAAGTTTATCAAAAACCAAATTTTCGATTTCTTGTCGACGCTCAATTGAATTTGCTTCAAATCTACAAACTATTACTGGTTGTGTATTAGAAGCACGAACTAAACCCCATCCATCTCCAAATTTTATACGAACACCATCTACAGTTATACAATCATAATTTTCAGTAAAATATTTTACTGCCATTTCAGTAATTTTAAATTTTTCTTCATCATTTCTTGCTTCCATTCTCATTTCTGGGGTAGAAAAATAAACTGGAATAATTGACTTTAGTTCTGATAATTTTTTATTACCTCGAGATAAAAGCTGAACTAATCTTGCTGCAACATATAAGGCATCATCATAACCATAATAATCATCAGCAAAAAAAATATGGCCACTCATTTCACCACCAAATTTACAATCAAGTTCTTTCATTTTATTCTTAATTACTGAATGTCCTGTTTTATACATTATTGGTGTACCACCATAATGATTAATCATATCTTCCAATGCTTGAGAACATTTTACATCAAATAAAATTTCTTCTTTATCTTTAATAATCTCTGGCAAGAAAATTGCCATCAATTGATCTGCCCAAATAATATCCCCAGTTTCATCAACAACTCCAACACGATCAGCGTCACCATCAAATGCTAGGCCTACATCATATTGACCTAATTTCATTTCAGATACTAAATCTTTTAAGTTATTCTTAACAGTTGGATCAGGATGATGATTTGGAAATGTTCCATCAGGATCACAAAATAATTCTTTAACTTTAATACCAAGTCTATGAAATAAACTAGGACCATTAATACAACCAGCGGCGTTTCCACAATCCATCACGACTTTCATAGGCCTCTCAATTTTAATCTTTTTCTCAATCATTTGATTATATTCTGAAAGCAAATTATATCTTGCCTCCGTTCCTTTACCTTTATCAAAATCCATATTCTCCATCATTTTATATAAAGATTGAATCTCCTTTCCATAAAATGGTTTTTTATTTAAAGACATTTTAAATCCATTAAACTCTGGAGGGTTATGACTTCCTGTAATTTGGACAGCGGCAGCTACACCAAGATGAAACATAGAAAAATAATTAACAGGAGTTGGTAAAATTCCAAGATTAATTACATCAACACCAGTTTTTAAAACACCATCTTTAAAATTACTTATCAAATCAGGAGTTGAAAGCCTAATGTCTCCACTTATTGCAATCTCTTTTCCACCTGAACGTTTTACATAGGTACCAAAAGCTTTACCTAATTTATTTACTACATGCTGAGGAAAATCTTCAGTGACTTTTCCCCTGACATCATATTCTCGAAAAATGAATGGATTAATAAAAGACATAATTTTTTTAATTTAAAGGGTGGATAATATACGAGGTTGTAAAATGTTTTATAATACTAAGTTGATTAAAACGGAGAATAATCTCCCTTTTTTGAACCATCAATATTGTATTCCTGAACAGTTTTTGAAAAATAATCTCTATATTGTTTTACAGTACCATTTTTATAATACGTGATTTCATAAAGGTTTCTACCTTGATTATCATAATTAAACTCTTCAAATATATTACCAGCTAAATTATAGCGTGACCAAGTACCTACTTTTATACCATCTTTATATTCACCTACTTCTTCTTTTTTTCCTGGAGCATACCATTTTGTCCATGGACCATTTAAAAAGCCATCTTTTTTATTTATCTCCATAAACCCTTTACCATCTTTGACTAATAAATATTCTTGGATTCTTTTACCATTTTCATATTGTATCTCCTTTACAATTTCTCCATATAAATTCCATTCTTGATAAAGACCAGACTTATTTCCATTCTTATAAAAACAACTATAACTTATATCTCCTGACATAAACCAACCTTTCCATTCACCATTTCTAACACCATTTTTATATTTACCATCTTCGGCTTTATTTCCATTCTTATAAATTCTCGTCCATTTACCATCCAAAATTCCATTTCTCTTTTGAAATTCTGTAACCTCATTATTTTTTCTAACAATATGGTATTCTAATGAAATATCCCCGTTCCTATAAGTTATTTCTTTAATAACTCTTCCACTTGTATCTAATTCTGTATATAGTCCATCTAATTGATCATCAATGTATTTCCCACTATATTGTTTTTGTCCATTTTTATACCATCCATTCCATATTCCACCTTTTTTCCCATTCTTATAGATTCCTTCTTCCGCTTTCTTTCCATTTGAATACCATTTAATCCAAGAACCTGATAGTTTACCATTTCGACGATTAATTTCAATATATCCATCTCCATAATAATTAACCAAATATTCTGATACAGGTGTGTCATAATCATATTGAATATCCTTTGTTAAACGACCATCCTCTGTCCATTCGGTATACACACCATGTTTTACACTTCCTTGATAATGTAAAACATATTTTTTTTGCCCATTTTTATACCATCCTTTCCACGAGCCATTCTTTAAACCTTCATCGTAATAACCCAGCTCTTTTTTACTTCCATCTTCATACCAAACAATCCAATCGCCACTCCAAGGTTGGTCATTATAATATACTATTTCAGCACTTTGTTTTCCTGTAATAGAGTAATATTTTGTGAGGCCATCTCTTAAACCATTTACAAACTCGACTTCCTCATGAAGTATCCCTTCATTGCTCCAAAAATACCATTTTCCTTCTTTAATCATCTTTCCATCTTGATCAAGTCCATTAACATATCCTTCAATTAATTTAAACCCTTTAGGATGATATTTTATAAATTGCCCCATAGGTATACCATAATCATAATTTTTTGTTTCTAAAAGGTTACCATCATTATCCCAGTAAGTCCACAGGCCATTAAGGTTGCCTCTTCTTATAGAGCCATGTGCCTGTGTATAAACTTTATTTAATCCATTAACAGGCCCAGACACAAGAAAATATCCATCTAAATGCTTTATAGCATCTGTATTCATAAAAGTATTATAATTTATTTTTTTTCCAAGACGTTTTCTTCCACTTTTATCCCAGTAAGACCAATTACCTTTTGAAATACTATTCTTACTAAAATATCCTTCCTCTATTTTTCTACCACTTTTATCCCAATATGTCCATAAACCTCTTATCCCATTTTGTGGAATATTTTTTATTAATCCCGGAGGTTGATGACCAGTCCCATTCATGTAACTACCTGCACAATATATTTTTCCATTTTCATTGAAAAATTTCCACCTACCATGCATTACACCAGAACGATATGTTCCATCTACTTTTTTCACACCATTTGACCACCATTCATAATATTTTCCCCATTCTATACCATCAATGTAGTTAATCTGTTGGATTACAGTATTTGAATTATTTGATAATTTATAAGATACACCATTAAAAGGACTATTATTACCAATATGGTACCAAATATTATTTTCTTTATAAAGTTCAGTATGCGGAACCCTAACAGCAGCAATCAGCAGTGAAAAAGGAAAATATATTAAAAGTATAATTTTTTTATACATATTGAAATATAACTATCTTATACAAAAGGTCAAAATCTGGAAAATAAATAAAGCGGTCACTATAGATAAAAATTTAGTGGTTAGTTTTTTTCCCATAATTATATATTTTTAAAAACTATTCTATTCATTTAATAATTTACATAGATATTTTTTTTAATTAATCATTATTATGCTATACCTGAAAGAATATGTTTGAAGTTTTTTACCATCCAATATATACATACGGAATTGATAAAAGTTCAAGATTTCCAAGAGAGCGTTATCAATTAACGAGAAAATATCTAGAAAATAAAACGTCGAATATAATTTTTAAAAAACCCAATATGATTAATATAAAAGATATATATCTTACACATGATAAAAAGTTTGTAGATTCATTTTTTAAAGGTTCTTTAACTATAAAAGAAAAAAGGAAAATTGGTCTCCAACCATGGAATAAACATATCACCAATAGAACAAGATACATTTTGGGAGGAAGTATTGAAGCAATGCAATCTGCAGTAACCAAACATAATATAGCTGGAAATATGGCTGGAGGAACACATCATGCTCATTATTCATTTGGATCTGGTTATTGTATATTTAACGATATCGCAATTTGTGCTGTAAAATCCTTACGTGATTATGATAAAATTAATAATGTACTAATTATTGATTTAGATGTACACCAAGGCGATGGTACAGCATCAATTCTTAAAAACTATCAAAACACATTTACATTCTCAATGCATTGTGAGAAAAATTTCCCCCTTATTAAAATGAAAAGTGATATTGATGTTCCTTTGCCAGGAGGAATTAAAGATGATGATTATTTAGAAATACTTATTAATAACATTGATATTTTACGAAATATAAAGTTTGATTTAATTTTGTTTCAGGCTGGAGTAGACATTTTAATTAATGATAGCCTAGGTTATCTAGATATTTCAAGAGAAGGTATAAAAAAAAGAAATGAGATTATTTTAAAATTTGCAAAAGAAAAAAAAGTACCAATGGTTGTATTTATGGGAGGAGGCTATTCAAAACCAATTGAACATTCTGTTAAAGCTTTTTCTGATTTGTTTTTACAATGCTCCCACTATTCAAAATTTTTCATCTAAAGTTCTTATAAATATCATCTAATACTTTTATTCCAGATAAAACGCTACCTTCAATACTACCGTGTACTAAATAGTCACCAGAAAAATAGATATTATTATTTTTATACGATTTTTGATTAAAATAATTAACAGGCTGATATAAAGTTGCTTTTGCAATATCAAAATATTTTAAAAAATTAAAATTACCACCATATATTTTTACCAGACGATCTTTAACATGTGTTATAAGATCTATATCTGAAATTTTGGATTCAATTACGCTCACAGATATTAAATTATCATTATTTTTAGAATATTGCCTAGATACTGATGTTAAAAAAGCAATATTGTTTATGTAAGGTTCTTTTGGAAAAATATGAATATACTCTGAATTGATGGGTTTATTATCTGAACAAAAATATAATGTTTTCACACTATTATACTTTATATCCTTTTTACTAATCAGAAATTGACTATCTCCTGTTAAAATAATTTTTTTCGGCCTATATATTTGGCCATCAGTTAATTTCACTTCACTTTCAGTAATTATTTCCTTCACTTCACTTTCATATTTTATAGTATCATTATTGATTTTCTTAAGGAGATTGTTGGGTATATCTTGCATACCTTTGGCAGGAATACAAGCTAATCCTGAGCTAAATTTTGAAAACACATATTTAAAAAATTTTGAAGAAGTTCTAAGCTTTTTTTCTAAAAACACTCCTGAAAAAAAAGGCAAAAAGAAATTATTAATTAATTTTTTAGAAAATCCGTAATCCTCTAAAAACGTCAGTGTATCTTTATCTTTGGTTATATCATTTTCTATAAGATAATTTTTTAAAGAATATTTTAATTGTAATATTTTTAATTTATCGGATATAGTTAAAACTCTTGAAAAAAGGGTATTGAAAATTTGTCTTAAATCTCTCATTGGATCAGAAATAATATTAAATTTTTCATCATCATATATTAATGCACCAGGTTTAAAAAATTGTAAATTGAGCTGATCTAAATCTAAAAGAGATCTAGTGAAATCATATGATGTATTAAAAACTTGAAATCCAATATCAAATATATAACCTCCTTTATAAATAGATCCTACACGTCCTCCTATACGATTACTTTTCTCCAAAAGAAGATAATCTAAATTATATTCTCTACACTTTTTTGCACATGTAATTCCGGATATACCGGCACCTATAATTAAAATATCTGGTCTATAATGCATGTAGTTTCTTTTTATAATTTATTTTTCAGTTTACCAAAAAAATGTTCATATTCCTCTCCTAGGTGAATATAACACCGTAGCCAAGGATACATCTTACCATTATCATTTCGTAAAAATCTCCAAACATGACCAGCACCCTCCAAATCATCTGCTAGTAATATATCACCCCTTTTTATAATAGTAATATGCTCGTCATCATGATTGTCAACATTACAACTCTTAAACTCTAAGTATCCATCTAAAGTAATAACTAATTGCCTTCTAGGCGCTGTATGAGCAAGCCTCGGACCTTCTCCATTTGATTTTTCCGGTACAGGTGTAACTGCAAATTGCATCTTTATGTCACCTGAATTATCATCTAAAATCTGATTAACAAATAGATTTGAAAACATACCTACTGATCCAAGACCTTCTTTTGGTTCAAGGTCAATATATTTTTTTTTAAACCTTGTATGTCCAGTATCATCAGTATACATATGAGTTATTGGTAGTTGTTTATTCATAATCGATTATCCTACAATTTAATTTCATTTAATATTATTTTTTAAATTCATTAAAAAAATTTTACAATCATTTTCATTACCTCTAAATATTATATTTTCTTTTCTTATATTAAGTTTATAATCATACATTTTATCATAATATTTTGCTAATAAGGTTTTTATCCATTTTAAGTGGAGCATTTTATCCGAATTAATAAAAGCATTATTCAAAATAGTTTTTATAGTGTCATAATGGTTACCGCCAAGTCTTTTTTTAATTTTTTTCAAAGCACCTAAATAATCCTTACACAATTCCATTGCATTAATTCCCATATCAATAGGATCTCTAACATATTCATTGAAAATATTTAATGATCTTTGTTCTATTTCAGTATCTAATACAACCAAATCTGAAATTTGCATTTTATCATACCATTGACCTGGCAATTTTGTTTTACCTATAAGTCTACTTTCATCTTCTAACAATATTGTATTGTGGTTTCTTTTTAAATATTCTTGAGTCACAAGGCTTTCAAAATTTACCTGTGAAGGTTGTGGTAATACTGTCTTTCCAAAAGCAGATCCTCTATGATTTGCAATAGATTCAAGGTTGATGCTATATTCAAAATTTTCTAATAATCGAGTTTTACCTGAACCAGTATAGCCTCCTAAAATAATCCATTCCCCCTCATAATTTTCATATCTTTCATGCAAATTAATTACTGAGTTTCTATATTTTTTATATCCACCCTTTAATACATGGGGGTATAAACCATTTTGACTAATCCAAGCAAATGCAATCTGTGATCTGAGTCCACCTCTATAACAATAAATAAAACAATTTTCATTATTATTGATATAATTAATCCAAGATTTGATTCTAGTATGCCTAACCTTTCCACAAACAAAATTATGACCCAGATCAATAGCAGATTTTTTTCCCTCTAACTTATAAACAGTACCTACTTGGCGATATTCATCATCATTCAATATAGGGATATTAATACTATTGGGAATAGTGCCCTTTTTAAACTCTTGTGGCGATCTAAGATCTATTGAAGGATAACTAATTAAATTAAAAAGAGTATGTAATTTCATTTTTTAATGATTAATAACTGTAATTATTATAACCGTTTATTGCAATCTTTATTGTGAATCCATTCCTCTTATCCAATCCTGAATTAATTCAACCCCCTCTTTATGAATTAATTTACGATTTAATTCTGGCATCATAATTCCAGGATCAGTAGAACTAATTCTAAACTCCAATATTGATTCTTCTGGATGGCCTGGTACAATATTATACTGAAGACCACCAGAGCCTCTACCAGCAGCAATTGGTGGTTTAAAAATACCAATTGCAGTTTCATTTTTTTCTTCATAATTCAGATATAATCCTGAAGTTTCAGCAGGTCGTCCTTTACTATGACAATGAGCACAGTTAATATCAAGCCAGGCTCTGGCTCTTTCATTTATTGTCCCATCTTTTTCATTATTGTAATTAACAGTCCTCGGTAAAATCTCAAGTTTAGGAAGTGAATCTAAAATACTTATAGAAACCCACTTAGTTAATTGATTTTGTATTCCATCTGAATAGATAAAATCAAGATTGAGATTTCTAATCTTTGGTCCAATAGGTTGCTGAATATTATTTAGCGTATGACAATTTTTACATTGATTCATATTTGGTACACTATAAAGGACTTCTAGTGGATTACCATCGTAATGAACCCATGAAACTCTCATCCTACCACCAGCTAAGTTTAATACGGCATCTGTTTGTTCCTCATTCCATATATAAGGAAGTGCAATCCAGCCTGCTGATGTATTTTTTAATATTCTAGTCTCGATAAGGCGTCTATTGCTATTTATATCACTTATATCATGATAATAAAAAAATGTTTTGATTAGGAAGGTATTTATTGGATAAATAAAATTATTTTCATTATCAAAAGAAATTTTAGATCCATCTGGAACACTAATAAATCTAAGTTTTTCAGCGTAGTCTGAGAATAAAGGTGATGCAATAGTGTAAGGTACTACATTATTTTTGGGTATATGTTCCCTAAATGGCTTCTCAAAAAAGTTATAGTCAGATAAATTTTCATGTGCATGTTTAAAAATAAAATTAGAAGAAAGAAGAGGGCTTAATAATAAAGTAATAAAAAATAAAAAATAAAAAACTTTCATTTTAATAAAAAAATGGAAGTTTTACCGCTGGTAATTGATTTTGATAGCAATCACATTCTTTTTCATCCACATTAAATTCCGCAAGGAAAGGACTATACCATGATTCAAAATTAATTGAAATATCAAGATTTAAATAACTAGCGTTATAGTTATTTTTTATACATAGCCTCTTTGAATCAGGTATTAATCCATTTTTATCAAAATATTTCGGGTCCGGCATTCCATCATAAATAATATCTGGAATATTTCTAAAAAAATGAGTAAATAGTAATATCCCAATATCATGATCTAATGTTGGTAATTGAAGTTCTCTTTTATAGACATTATCATGAATAAAAATTGCAGAAGTATACGGGTTATATTGAGTGTCTTTTGTCTCTTCTTCAGTTATAAAATAGCTCACTACAGTAGTACCTGCTGTCTTATTATTCACAATAGTATTTTTAAAAATTTCAACTTGCTCTGTTGCCATCACCATAATTCCAGTACCAGCAGGAACTTTCCCAACTATATTACCCTTCGGTGCAAAATTATCTAAATTATTTTCTTTTACAATATTATCAAAAATTCTTATTTGTCTTCCATCTTTCACTATTAAATCAGGAAGATCAAATACAAGTATACCACCTGTATTATCATGAACATTATTACCATATACATCTGCCTTGATAGAATTTTCTATTTCGATGCCTGCAACATTTTCAAATGCTTCGCAATAGCGCACAACAATATTATTAGACTGTCCAACATAAATACCAGCATCACTTGCACCTATAGATACACAGTGCTCAATGAGAATATTCTCACATTGAACTGGGTACAATCCATAGGCACCGTTTTGAGTACTTGGGCCCCCAAGCCATTGCGTTTTAATTCTTCTAAAAATGAGACCATTAACATATTGACACTTTATTGCATCTCCCTTAGCATCCTGGATTGTAAAATCTTCAAGTATAATATTATTACAATTCGTAATACTTAATGCTTGAGCTCCTTCTACCTGATTTGTAAAACTTAAAATTGTACCATTCATCCCTGAACCTTTAATGACTATATCTTGTTTTCCTTCCATAGATAAAGTCCCTAGAATGGGGAAAAGACCAGACTCCAATTTGATAGTGTCACCAGGTTCTGCCAAAATTAATTTTAATTGAAGATCTCTTTCGAATTCTGCAAAACCAAAGACTACAAATATTTGGAAAAAAGTTAAGAATTTAAAATACTTCATATCGCAATCATTTGTAGTAATAATCCACATATCCATGCTCCATAAGTACCTAAGGCATAGCCAAACACGGCCAGTAAAACTCCTACGGGTGCTAAAGATGGGTGGAAAGCTGAAGCGACAATAGGTGCAGAGGCAGCTCCACCAACATTTGCTTGACTACCAACCGCTAAAAAGAAAAACGGAGCTTTTAATAATTTTGCTACCACTATTAACAAAATAGCATGAACAGACATCCAGATAAAACCAATCAAAAACAAACCAGGGTTATGAAATATTGCCAATATATCCATTTTCATACCTATTGTTGCAACTAATATATAAATAAAAACACTTCCATAGCGTGATGCACCAATTCCTTCTATATCTCTAGCTTTTGTAAAGGATAGACACAAAGCAATGGATGTTGATAAAACAATCAACCAAAAGAATTTAGACGTTAGACTAAATTTTGCTAAATATGGTGCTGAGTCTTTAATATATGGAGAAATAAAATCTGAACCTAAATGTGCAATAGCTGTAATTCCAAAGCCAACAGCAAAAACATTTATTGCATCGGTGAGATTTGGAATCTTCATTATCTTGGATCTATATTTTTCTACTTTTTCTTTCAAATCATTTATAGAGGACGAATCAGCATGAAACCAATCATCCATTTTTTGACTTACTCCTGCACCATAAAGTAAAAAAGCCATCCACAAGTTTGCAATAATGACATCGACTGCAATCATAGCTGAAAAAATAGTATCCCCAACATCAAATACCTCTTTCATTGCTGCTTGATTTGCACCTCCTCCTATCCAACTACCAGCAACAGTAGTTAAACCTCTCCAAACCTGATCAACACCAGAACTATTAATTATATCTGGTGCAATAAATGAAATAATAAAAATAGAGATAGGGCCACCCATAATAATGCCAAAGGTACCAGTTAAAAACATAATAATTGCTTTTGAACCGAGTTTCTTAATTTCAGGAATATCAATACTTATTGTAAGTAATGCTAAACTCGTTGGCAATAGATATCTAGAAGCAACAAAATATAAATTTGATGTTTCTCCTGATATAATACCTAAAGAATTAAAAATTGATGGGATAAAATAACATAATAATAATGTCGGTATATATTTATAAAATTTTTTCCAAAAAGGATGGCTACTCTGACAAGTAGTAAATACAAAGGCAAGGATACCAATCAGCAGACCAAGTACAACTGCATCATTAGTAATAATTGGATCATTCATCCTATAAGTTAGAACGAAGTTGCTCCATAATAATAATTTTTTATTAGCGTCTACTTTGGAGTTTTGCTAACAATCGTAAAATTTCTAAATATAGCCAGATTAGTGTCACTAATAATCCAAAAGCTCCATACCATTCCATATACTTTGGAGCACCCATTTCTGATCCTTCTTCAATAAAATCAAAGTCAAGAACCAGATTAAGCGCTGCAATCACAACAACAAATCCACTAAACAATATACCCATATTGCTATTACTAGAAATAACACCAACGCCTGATCCGAAAAATCCCATAATAAAATTAATAAGATACAAAATAGCTATACCACCAGTTGCAGCTACAACACCAAGTTTAAAGTTTTCAGTTGCAGCTATTAATCCTGACTTATAGGCTAATAAAAGAGCTCCAAGAGTACCAAAAGTAAGAAAAACTGCTTGTACTACAATCCCAGGATAAGCTGCATTAAAGTACATTGAGATAACACCAAGCATAATACCTTGAGCAACCGCATATGCTGGTACGGTAATATGTCCAACTGTAGGCTTAAATACGGTGACCATTGCTAGTATAAACCCAATAATACCAGCAGGAAGCATCATAATATGCATAAAAGGATTACCCCATGTGTATCCCGCGCTTATTATAACAAGTATTAATGAAATTCCCGTTTTATTTACTGTCCCAGACAAAGTCATTTTACTTTCTAAAGATGAGGAAAGATGTTTTTTAAATGTTGATGCTTGGAGCGCAGGGTTTCCTGATCGCATAGTTAAATGGTTATTCATTTTCTTCTACCTTTTCAATTCGTATCCAGGGTTTACCATTTGGTCCTCCCTTACTAATCATTTTTATTATACTTAATAATGATATTATTATAATTGGTATCCATAAAAATATTGCTGGATTTTCCATTATTAATAATAAAAAACATTACATATATGTGTAAAACAATACTTATTCATTTTTTAAGATTTTTTCCTATATGTTTTATCATAAAACTTTTTGCAAAATTAAAAGATTTCTGTCGGGCCTTTGGGTTACCTCCAATTGTAGTACCCCGATCAGCGCACCATCCTAATGCAACTTTTTGTCGAAATGGTGTGACCATTGGAATATCAAAAATATTCATTAGAAGAGCTCCATCAGATCTCATCCTAAAATGGCAATCACTAGTTGCATAACCATCCTTCTCTTTTATTGGCATACCCAAACGGTCAAACCCATGATGCGCTTCATCATAAACTGTAATATCAATATTTACATCATAATCTTTTAAATCTTTGACCAAATCTTCACATGCACTAGCCGAAACCCAATCGTCTTTTTCACCAATTAAAATATGTATTGGTGAATCAGTAAATTGAATTAAATCCATATCAACAAGACATGGAGGATAGAATGCTAGGTGTGCATTAAACCTTTCGCTCAATCCTATAGATTTAATTATAGGCTCCCACGCAGAAAAGAGAGCAACTCCCCCTCCTAGACTCCAACCTGTGATTGCTACATTTTCAATATCAATTCTTTTATCATGGCTAAGGACTTCTAGGGCTTTATATGCATCCAGTACCATCATTGCTGTTGTAACTGATGTCTGTTCTCCAACAGTAGAACTGATATTTCTACTATTAAAACTATGTATCTCAAAAGTAGCAAAACCTAATTCCCTAAACATTGCCATATATTCTAAGTGATGGCTTGCCCAATTCTTGCTACCATTTACACCTAAAACTAAAGGTAATTTTTTATCTTGGTAATTATCAGGAAAACGTAATACTCCATATGCTTTTTGAGATTCTTGATTTTCTAAATCAGTAATTATATGAAAAAATGAAAATGGGTTTGCGCTTAAAAATTCTAATTTTTTACCTTTTTTTTCCTCATTAGAAAAACCAATCTCTATTAAAAATAGAACTAAAAAAAAAATAAAGTTGTTAACTAATCTTATATTTTCAATTGATACAAATGATGTTTTATTCATTGATTTGATTGAACAGCTAAAATCCTATCTGTGACAGGAGGATGACTATATGAAAGAAAAACCATTAACGGATGTGGAGTTAAATGCGATAGATTACTAGCCGCTAAACCTTTCAACATTGAAATAAGCGGTTCAGGTTTTTTAGTTGTTTCTAATGCATATGAATCAGCTTCGAATTCATTTTTTCTACTCACCGCTGTTGTAAATACTGCAGTTAGCAAACTAACAGGAGAGTATAACATCCCAAAAAATACTAAACCGCAATAAGTTGAAACAGTTTCAACAGAAAATACAGCAAATAATGCACTATCACTCATAACGAGATTAAAAAGAAAAAGCATAATCCCTGTTTCTAAAATTCCAAGAAAAGTTCCAGTGATTACATGTTTCTTTTTATAGTGTCCAATCTCATGAGCAACAACAGATACTATTTCATCTGTTGAATGTTTATCTAATAGAGTATCAAATAAAGCAATTCTACGTGATTTCCCAAATCCACTGAAATATGCATTAGAATGTGCAGATCTTCTACTTCCATCCATTACATCTATACGACCAATTGGAAAACTAACTTTATTAGCAAAATCTTCAATTGCTGTTTTGAGTTCCCCATCCTCTAAAGGTGTAAACTTATTAAACATAGGTGCAATAACATGTACAAATAAAGGCTGAATCGCGATCATAAATGCAGTCATAAGAGCCCAGGCAATCCACCAACCGTTTGCCCCATAAGTATTAAAGAAATAAAGAACTGGTACCATTATTGCGCTACCAAGAACAATAATAAGTCCATATCCTTTTAATTTATCTGATATAAAAGTATTTATCGTGGTCTTATTAAATCCATATTTTTCTTCAATAACAAATGTCCCATATATTGAAAATGGCATATTTAGAATATCATTTATTATAAATAAAACCCCAAAAAATATTAAACCAGATACTATTGGATGTGTTGAATTTAAACGTACAAATTCATCTAAAACTCCAAATAAACCCATGTATATCACAACGAGAGTTAGAAAAAGACTAAAAGTACTAGATAAAAGACCTAGTTGTGTTTTATCCTTTAAATATGCTTGAGATTTTGCATATTTTTCTTCATCATAATAATCTTCAAAACCATCAGGGACGTTTTCAGAGATACTATTCATATTTAATATTGAGCTTATTGTTGATAATAAATATTCAACAAGCAAAGCTCCTATTATTATATAATAATAAATTTGTTCCATGGCTTAAGGAAATTTTATTGAGCAACCAATAGCTTTACTCGTTGTTTTTTTTATTTTTTCACCAGCTAGTAACTGATCTAAAGCATTTTCTAAATATGGTTCTTCAACATCAGATGCATTTCTAGCGTTGTCATCTATAGCTCCACGATATACAAGCTTATTTTTATTATCAAATAAATATATATGTGGTGTCTTTGTTGCACCAAAAGCATACGCCAATTTAGCTCCAGGATCCTGAGCATAAGGGAAAATATAATTATTATCTTTAGCATGCTTTCTCATTTTATTTAAACTGTCATCACCATCAAACCTAGCTACATTTGAGTTTACTGCTATTATCCCAATACCTTCTTTTATATAAGATTCTGCTAAACTGACATATCTATCTTCCCATCGAATTACCCATGGACAAGTATTACAAGAAAAGATAACCAAGGTTCCTTTATTACCTTTAATATCACTCAAGGTTATTTGTTTCCCACTTATATCGTTAAGAACATGTTCTGGCTCTGGCATTATCCGTCCTATTTTTAATTCTGCTCCTAAAGCAAAAACTGAAAATATAAAATAAAAGATTATTTTCTTCATAATAAACCTCTATGAGTTAGTTGCAATCTTAATAGCACTTATAAATCGTGATTCTGGCTCTTTTCCCTCCCATAAATCTATAATAGATCCAGATTCTTTTGCATATACAATGGTAAATGGTAAACTACCTGTCCAACTATGATGAATCCCTTGAATAAATGGTTCATCTTTTTGATCTTTTATATAAGATTTTGGACCAACATCATGCTTATTTAAAAATTCAACAACATCCTGAAACTGATCTTCAAAATCTGCACTAATAAAAATAACCTCTAAATCTTTTATTTTGTTATGAAAGCTTACAATCATTGGAAATTCTTCAACACATGGTGCACACCACAAGGCCCACACATTTACCAAAACAGCTTTCTCACCCTTATAAGTAGAAATCTGCTCATGTATATTCTCTGCTGTAATAGGCAATAATTGAAATTTCTCACAACTCTGAAAAATGAAAATGAAAAAAAATATGTAGATAAATATCTTCAAGGTCTAATCTGTTTCATTTTATGCTTAGAGAATAATTTTGATTGATCATCATAATGAAAAGAGCTTTTATTTTTTGTGGCACTTCCATATTGATGAATACTCCAGGCATTGAATTCATTTTTAGGTCCCCATTCAATAGCTTGTATATAACAATCACCTGCAATAGCTTTGTACTTCTTACTTGATTTTTTATAATAAATTGCACGTAATGTTCCTGGCCCACCTGATAGTGGTAAATCAGTCTTACCACGAATAAGCCTAAAAACTCTTCCCATTGGGACATCGATTCTTCCAAAATTCTTTTCAAGAAATTTAACAGATTCTCTAACTTTTATAGTTACTGAATCACAATCATACTTCAAATTTTCTATTCTAAATGCATTTGGAAGCGAAAGAATTGCTAAAGCTGCATTTGTATTAAGAGAATCAGCGCTTAAATCCCAATTTTTTATAAGACTAATTGCTTCTTCTAAATCTTTAGGGATACCTTTTTTACTTATTTCTTCGATATACTGTTTTCTTACATTGGCTATAATAGATTCTCTTGAATACCTAACATCATATTTATAATTAAAAAATTCTGTCCTTGATATAGATGGATCAACACCAAATGTCTCCAAAGACCTTAATGCACGATTGGTTTGATGTGTCTCTATTCCAGTCCAGTCTGGTAATGCCTGAGATGCATCTACTTTACTTCCTGTAGCTAAATATGGGCTACTATTACAATTTTGGAAAAATCCTTCGAACGGATTATAAACCTGTGGAAGCTGGTCATAAGGAATATAATCATACCAAAGAGTTCGTTTACTCTCACCAGGAAGAATTTTTTTCCAATTATACCTTGGATCTCGTTTTGGAATTTTAGCATTATAAACATAATAAATATTTCCATCACGATCAGCATAACCAGTATTAAACATTGGTATTGCATGTATCTTCATTGCTTTTTTGAATTCAGAAATATTTTGAGCTTTACCCATTCGATACCACTGCTCTAAGAACCTAAGATCTTTGATAGATGAAATTCTAATAGCATAACTCCCATGATCAAATTCAAGAACTGGACCGTGTATAGAGCTTTTTACTGTTCTTCTAAATTTCCACGGAATCAGTCCAAGTAATTTAACTTTTATATCAGCAGTGCGGAGTTCCATATCTTTCCAATATCCCTCAAACCAATATTGATTTTCATTTTGTTTATTAATGGTCAATTTGTAAACATCAATAAGATCAGGAGAATTTACTGTATGACTCCACCCCAAATATTGATTATGACCTATAAGAGGAACAGGAGACCCTGGAAATAAAGCCCCATAAAAATCCCATCCTTCTTCACTAATCAGATGTGCTTCATACCACGCAACAGGACCGTCCCACGGTTGATGTGTATTAATCCAAAGTCGAGTAAAACCATCGCTTGAACGCTGTGGCGCCACAGCCATAAAATTACTTCCTAACATATCAAAGGGTCCTTGCTGATATTCATTTCCTAAACCAATAATTTCAGGAGGTTTTTTCTTAGCAAGCTTCTTAAGGACACCATCCAACCCAAACATAAATGGCATACGATGAGAAAAACCAACAATGATATCTTCTCCTATTACATCAATAAAACCTTTTTTCTTTTTTATAGGATTATCAGAAAGAAATGTATTTATACCCGCCGCATAGCCTTCACATAATAACTTAACATCTTCAGGTATCTCATTTTCATATCTTTCCTCTATCATACCCCAAAAATTCATAGAGTGAACATAATAATCATTCACAGCTGCATCTCGTCCGCTGCGTAAAATCGATAAATCTCCTCTTAGAGCATAAATAACATCTTGAATAGTTTGAAAATCATCTTGTGAATGTGCATAAGCAAGACCAAAAGCAACATCCGCATCTCTTCTACCATATATGTGAGGAACACCCCAATTATCTCTTATAATTTTCGCAGAAAACAATGAGTCTTTAACAATGCTCTCTGTTTTTTCTAGCTCAGTTGCAAACAAAAAAATAATGGTAATATGAGGAAATAAAAAATATCTTATTACTACCATTCTATTAAAACCCCCTGATTATTTTCTTCCCATATTTCATATTTTTTCATTATTGAAGTAAATAATGGGGAAACTTTAAATTTTTCTAACCATTGCGATAATGATAAGAAATTTTTTTTAAACCAATCTAAATCTACATGCGCAGCTTGTCTAACAAAGGGCATAAGAGCTATGTCAGAAAGACTGATTTTATCACCCATTAAAAAAGATTGTTTATCTAATCTTAAATTATATTCATTAAATATTTTCTTTACCTGATTTTGATATTCTTCGAAAGATTGTTCTTCATATCTAATATGATATTTATATCTATCTAACCAATATTTAAAATTAGTATCATTATTAATAATCAGATTATCTTGCTCTATACATTGTTCTTTATACCAATCATTAGGATCATTTATATCTAGACACCATTTCATCACATCAATACTCTCATCAATAATTATTCCATCACTTAATTGCAGGACAGGAACTGTACCCTTCGGAGATATTTCATAAAGTGAATCTGGCCTATTACTTAGTAATATTTCTCTATGCTCATAGGTTATTTTTGAATAAGCTAACGCCATTCTTGCACGCATTGCGTATGGACAACGACGAAAAGAATATAAAATTGGAATTTTCAAATTTTAGCCTTTAATCTAGGTTTTACTCTAGAATCAAAAAATGTTTTAGAAACCATTTTCGATGGATCTTTTCGCAATATTTTTTGTTCATCTATCGGAAGTGCAGCAAAGTCTTTACATTCTTTTGAACAACAGCCTTCAAAACTTTCACTACATTCATTGCATTGTATAAATAAAATATGGCAGGCATTATTTTTACAATCGGTATGATTATCACAAGGAGAATTACAAATATGACAAGAAGCTATAACATCATCTGTAACTCTCTCTCCAAGCCTCTCATCAAATACAAAATTTTTACCTAAAAATTTTGAGCGCAAGCCTTTTTCTTTAACATCATGAGCATATTGAATAATACCACCCTGTAATTGATTAACATTTTTAAACCCATTTTTTATAAGGTAAGAACTGGCTTTTTCACATCTTATCCCTCCGGTACAATATAATAATACTTCTTTATTCTCTTTTCCTTTCAAAATATTTTTTACTTCTGGAAGAAGTTCTCGCGAGGTTTCGACATTTGGAATAATTGCACCTTGGAACCTTCCGATCTCACTCTCATAATAATTACGCATATCAACTATAAGAGTATCAGGGTTTTCAAGTGCTTTATTATACTGCTCGGCAGTTAAATGCTTTCCCGTCTTTTCCATATTATATGAATTATTAGGAATATCATATGCTACGAGTTCTTCCCTAACTTTAACTGTCAACTTATAGAAAGATTTACCATCCTGCAGTGCCCTCTTTATTGAAATGTTTTTTAATTCTTGTATTGTATCTAGTGTAGATAAAAATTGCTTCCAACAGTGTTCAGGAATACTTATTTGAGCATTAATTCCTTCAAAAGCAATATACACTCTACCAAAAATTTTTAATTTATTCCATTGCTGATATAAATCATCCCGAAAAAAAACAGGAGAATCAATATTGCAATATTTATAGAAAGATACTGTAAATCGATTAAAATCTTCATTTAATAATGCTTTTTTTAAATCTTTACGATTTATTTTATTAAACAATTGGTGTTTTTTCATTTATTTATCTAAATCTATTAACCTATGCAAAAAACCATCAACATTTTTCAATTTTTCTTTTGCTTCAGATAAAGAACAATTTAATAATTCCATAACTAAAGCTACTTTAACTGATTTTTCTGCAGATAATAATTTAGTTTTAGCTTCATTATACTTAAGATCTGTAAGCTCTAAAATAATTCTAGTTCCTCTATCAATTAATTTATCATTTACAGTTTTTAGATCTACCATTAGATTCCCATATACTTTCCCTAGCTTGATCATAGTTGTAGTAGAAATCATATTTAAAATCAATTTTGTTGCTGTACCCGCTTTCATGCGTGTAGAACCAGTTATAACCTCTGGCCCAGTATTTGCATGAATAATTATATCAACTTTTGTTATTTTAAAAGGATTTGGATTAGTAACAAGATATACTGTTTTAGCATTATTATTGCGTGCATAATCTAAAGCTGAAATAACATAATTTGCAGCACCACTACAAGAAATTCCAATTACAGTATCAGATTTATTTATATTAAAATGTTGCAGGTCTTCGATTGCCTCTTCTATTTGATCTTCAACACCCTCTATTGAGTGCCTTAATGCATCATCACCACCAGCAATGATACCAATAAAATAATTCTCTGATAATGAATAAGTTGGTGGAATTTCAGAAGCATCAAGAACACCCAACCTACCACTTGTACCAGCACCAATATAAAATACCCTTCCACCATTTTTAATTGAGTCTACTGTAAATTGAATTGTAGACTCAATTTCTGGAATTGCTATTTCTACAGCTTTAGATACCTTTGCATCTTCTTTATTAATAGTTTTCAATATATCTGTTACTGACATAGAATCTATCATTTTTGATAATGGATTTCTTTTCTCAGTATTTAGTTCTCCACGTGTTTTCATATCCTGTAAATTACGAATCTGTGAAGAACTGGAAAAATATTACTATTTCATTACCTGGCTATGATATAAAAGAAATTTTAGATCAAATTACAACCTTAGATATTATTTCCGTCAGTGTAGAAAATATTAAGAAAAATAATGAATCAGAGTGGTTTGATCATCATGATGAACCGCTAAAAATGCATGGAGATACCCACGATATTAAATTGCTAGTTAATGAAAATCAATCTTCAAGACACATAGTTCAAAAATTTACAGAAATTCTAAATCTAGATAAAATCCCAATATTTAAAGAAGAAACTTTACCTGATCAAGACTGGTTACAAAAAACACAAACTAAATTTAATATTATCAATATATCCAATAAACTTCGAATAGTACCGCCATGGAAAAAAGTCAAAGAATATAATGGATTAAATATTATAATTAACCCAGGAAGTGGTTTTGGTACAGGATCACACCCAACTACGAGATTATGTCTCAGATGGATTGAAGAAAATGATATAAAAAATAAATCTTTAATTGATTATGGTTCAGGATCTGGAATTTTAGCTATTGCAGCAACATTATATGGTGCAAAAATGGTTATGGGTGCAGAGATTGATGAAAAAGCAATAAAAAATGCAGTTCAAAATTGTCGATTTAATAATCTAGATGTACCCTTTATGAATCTAAATAAAACAATAATTAACGAAAAATTTGATATCCTTATTGCCAATATTTTATCTAAAACCTTAATACAATTAAAACCTACATTTAAATCCTTAGCAACAAAAAAAATTATTCTCTGTGGCCTACTTGATAGACAAGTTTCAACAATAATAGATACCTACTCAGATTTTGTAAATCTAAAACTTAAATATAATCTCAAGGGTTGGAACCTTTTAGAAGGAGAATTATAATTTAGAAAAATATTTTTTTGCTTCAGTCATTACTTTTGGAGAAAGCAATAATGTACCAACCATAGTTGGTATAACCATCAAAGCAAAAGCACTATCTACAAAATTAATTGCAATATCAATAGAAGCACCAGAAGCAATAATAATCATAATAATATAAATCCAATTATAAATATTTTTAGCAGGTGTACCAAAAATATAACTAGCGCATTTTCTTCCATAAAATGAATAACTAAACATAGTAGATAACGCAAAAGTTAAGACAGCAATTGTTATAAATATTTTTCCAATTACACCTAGTTCCTTTTCAAAAGCTAAAGTAGTCATTGATACACCATTGATTTCCTGATCATATACACCACTAATTAAAATTATAATCGCTGTAATTGAACAAACAATTATGGTATCAATAAATGGACCTAACATTGCTACTAGACCTTCTCTCACTGGTTCACTTGTCTTTGCTGCACCATGTGCCATAGTCTCTGTACCTGTACCTGCCTCATTTGAAAATAAACCTCGTCGAACTCCAATAATAATCATACTTCCAAGTGCGCCTCCTGTAACTGCATCACCTGTAAAAGCATCATGAAAAATCATAGAAAATACAAAAGGGATTTTTACAATATTATTTGTAATAATTATAAAAGCTGCTAATAAATAAAGCCCAACCATAAATGGGACAAGCCTACTCGCAACCTTTGCGATTCGCTGGATTCCACCAAATATAACCGCGCCAACGAGTGCAGCGACAATAATACCAGTAAGCAGATCACCAATTGATTGATTATTCTGAAAAATTCCCATAGGAGAATATATAAAATCTCGAATTATTTGAGATAATTGATTGGCTTGAAAAAATACAATAGATCCAAATAATCCAGATATACTAAACATTAAAGAAAGTGGTTTATATTTTTTTCCTAAACCTTGCTCAATATAATGCATTACACCACCTTGAATCTCACCTTTATCATCATAACCTCTATACATAACAGCAAGTGTACAAGTAAAAAATTTTGTACTCATGCCTAGTATCGCTGTAATCCACATCCAAAAAATAGCACCAGGTCCACCGGTATGAATTGCAACTGCAACACCTGCAATATTACCCAAACCAACAGTACCTGCTAGTGCACTAGATAAAGCTTCGAAATGAGTAATTTGGCCAGGATCATCGCTAGAATCATATTTCCCAAGCAAAATCTGAAAAGCATGTTTAAAATATAATATCGGAGTCATTCGACTATAAAAAGAGAAGAATATTCCTCCACCTATAAGGAGAATAACCAAAGGTGTTCCCCAGAGTAAACTTGCCAAAGTTCCAATTATATAATCTAATTTTTCATAAATTTCCATTCAATACCATTTTATTATTGCTACATTATAATGAAATTCAGTGAAACTGTCATAGAGTTTAATGATAAATAAAATAGACCGATATCTCCTTATTCAATTCTTGATTGTTCTTTTTATTTCAATCATGGGATTTATCTCTATTTTTTTGATAGTAGACTTAATTGAAAATCTCGATCGATTCATGGACAATAAAGTTCCTACCAAAATTGTTTTTTCTTATTATATATATACACTACCCTATTTCTTAAGTATTGGGCTTCCAATGTCAGCATTGATTTCAATAGTTATAAGTCTAGGTTCGATAGTAAAGCGAAATGAATGGACAGCAATGAAAGCATCAGGGATAAGTATCTACAGAGTTGCGATACCGTTAATATTGTGTGGTGTTTTGCTTTCTGGTTTCTCATTTTTCCTTGATAATAAATTAGTTTCATATGGTAATGAAAAACGTTTTGATATTGACAGAGACTATGTTAAAAGAAAATCAAGACATAAAATAAAGAATACATTAAAAAATATAATTCTTCAAAAAGATAAAAAAACACATATTTCCTTAGTGAAATACTCAATTCAAAAAAAAATAGGGCATGATTTTACCCTTGTAGATCTTGGAAATGAAATAATACTGAAAAGAATAGATGCGAAAAAAATAGCCTGGAATAATAATTTGGGACTGTGGTCAATAAATGATTATTCTATAAGGAAATTCAATCAATATGGCCTTGAGGAGAATGTAGTAATAGGAGATCAAGATACTCTTATTAATCTTGGTATCACTCCAAAAGAAATCCAGCAACAAGCTCGAAAACCAGATGAACTTGATTATTTTAAGTTAACTGATATGATCCAACAATTAAAAAAAAATGGTGTTGAGACTCTCAAATGGGAGGTGACTAGGTATCTTAAAATCTCATTTGCTTTTACTAATTTGATAGTTGTTTTATGCGGAATCCCATTGGTTGTAATAAAAGAAAAGAGTGGACTATCTTTTGGTGCTGGGGCAAGTGTATTTGTAATCTTTGGATATTATGCATTTATTAAATTCGGTCAATCTCTTGGATTTAAAGGAATCTTAACCCCTCTTATATCTGCATGGATAGGTAACATAATTTTTCTTATTATAGGATTAATGTTATTTTGGAAATCAAGAACTTAAAACCCAAGATTTTATTATTCAGGGTTTGGTAATGGGCCTTCACTCGTNGATGTATCTGAATCTTTTTTCTTTGCCTCATAAGTTATTCCAAATGATAGATTTAAACCCTTCATAGTATGTATCCACATACCATTACGAAANGCAAAACCAAAATCAAATAGTANTTTACTTTTTCGGATTCCAAACCCTAAACCTAATTCTTTCATATCNCCACCACCCCATGCAAATCCTATTCTTAATGGAACATTAGACATTCGAGTCCATTCNGTCCCGATTGACCANTTCCATTGTTTCCTAGAATAATANCGATTTTCAAANCCAGCAACTAAATCAGATGCAACTAGAAAATTGTTNAATTGTTTTGATGCTCCCAAGCGAAATGTCATAGGCATTCGAGTNACAAAATCTTTAGCATTTGATGGATAGGTAATAAACTTCGTTTCATTTTTGAATAAAGAGTCATTAGACATTTTATCAGCCCTTATCGTATCAATAGTAAAGGTGTATTCTATATATTCATTGGGNGACANTTCATCATCTCCCCATTTNAATGGATAAAAGTTTTTTGTNAGAGGATTAATATTACTACTTGTATTTTCACCTCCCTGCTCCCATCGAATAGTCCCTACAAGATTTATGATTGACATACCAAAACTCCATCCATTCAAAGGTCTTGATACTACACCTATATCAAAGCCAAAGCCAGATCCACCTACACCTTGTTTGATAATGTATCTTCCATTACCATAAATTCCCAAATCATCAGTGAGCAAACTTGAAGATGATGAGTCATCATCAACACCTAAATAAAACAAACCTTGCATATATTTTGCAGTAATACCCCAAGACATAAATTTAAATGGAATACCAAAAGATATACCATATTCATTCATCCCTAANATCTCATAGTTAAATTCAATATCAAGATCAGTTTTTTTACCATTACCATAAAATATTAACTCTAACAATCCCAAAGGTAATTTATAATTCTGTAATATTATATTATTAGCAGAAAATGCAAGATTCCCNCTTGAAATATTGATCAAAGGTATTGGCATATGAGTATCCATAAAAAAAGACATGCCATTACTATTTCGAAGAGTTTTAAACAGTCTATTCTTATCTCTCGTAGTAAGAGTATCACCACTATATTGTGCAATGTTCTCTATTGAAAAAAAATTTCCTAANATTCCAAAATCTAATTGAAANCCTTGAATAGTTAGAGGNCGATTTTGTTGTAATCCAATTAAACCAGGATTATATCCAACACTAAAAATACCATTAGCAATTGTAGTATAAGAACCAGCAAGGCCAACTACCCTTGGATCCCTTTTTGTTTGAGAAAATAAAGAACTAATAAAAAGAAGTATTATAATAGCATTCTTCATCAAAATCTTGATTTTATTCTATTCGTTACAACTCTTGCAGTTCTAGATGGACTGTTTATACTAACATAGTGACCATTAATATCACAGGCAGGGTTTGTTTTTGACTCAATAATTTTTATTCTTAGTGAATCCGTATTGGCTACTCCACTAAGATCCCAGGTATAAGATCCAGTGTTTTCAATATCCTCTGCAATTAATATCCAACCATCGCTCTTTACACAAGATTTTTGGTAATACTTAGTAGTATCAATTTTACCATCTAACAACCGTGAATTAGAATAATATAGATCTAATAGTTGGCTATTGTTACCATATGAGCTCCAAAGAATCTCAATAGGTTCACTACTACTTAATGTATTCCCTCCATTGGGATATGTTATTATTAATTCATTATTGGCACTTCCAAAAGCACCTCCACTACTTAATGTAAAAGTAATAAAAGAACTAATCTCTAAATAATCTAAAACAGATAAAAANACACCAGTATTTCCNGTTCCTGACAAATANAATCTTGGCATAGTATAATTATCACCATACCCTGTTAATAATTTAATCTTTGNAGTNTCAATTATACTATAAAGTACGCCTGTACCTGGNACAGCTACCATACCTTCGGCATACTCTACACTATCTAGATATATATTATTCACCGAATCATAATTAGTATAGTGATATAATATAGTGTCGCCACCTGTTTGATAATATTCCTCAGGATCAGGTAATAAAAATTTAAATAATGTATCAACATATGAAATAATTGTATCAGTTCCAGAGCCATTTGTTTTTACAATATAGGGTAACCCATCAACGCACTCTGAATAGTCAGTCATAATATCAAAAATATAAATATTGCTATTACTATCTGGTGAAATATCACTACATTTTTTCACTATATATAAACTATCACTAGGTANTAGAAATCCTTGCGTCACNAGGGTATCTCTNAAAAGCCCTAATTGTTTTCTAGAGGTATCAGTTGGAAATAGAGAATCATTACTCATAAGTATAGAAACCTCTGCACCAAANGGTAANGCATTTGTNATATTTGANACCAAACTTGTTNCTAATANACTATTNCTAATCTTTGATCGAGTATCGTGTTCAAATTCATCTATTTTAGTCGCAGTACCACCCATGAATGTCATCGGCTCTAACTGTAAAGCAAATGGAATAGTGACTCTAAATGTNGCAGCTATTGCTTTATTTCCAGATAACTCACCTCTTCCATCCACTTTCACTTGNGGATTAATTAACATCTTNACAGGATTTGACCCCAATAAATCAATAATACTAGAACATGTATCACATGTACCATTTACTCTTTCAAGATCAGGTGGCAATCCTAAGTTATAATCATTTATAGATTCCCAGAGTGATATTGTAGTTCCTATTTTATCTAGCTTTATATTAGTAACCGATGTATCAAGAGGTGAGCTAGTTCTAGGCATTCCGATTGTATCGATATCAATAGGAACGAATGTTAACTCATCAAGTGAGTTATAACCCTTAAACTCCATAAGCATTTGAATAGGTAATTTTATTTGATTTTTAAAAATTATTTCCATTGAAGCTTCTGTTGGTATAGCACCCGTGAGTCCTGGAGGGAATTCTTGCTCTTGAGGATCTGATGGTAATTCCATATACATAGCAGCACCAATAGATTCAAACTCTAACTTATCTAATTTCATCGCCATTGAGAATCCACCAAGTGGTGTTCCGTCTAAAGGAATTCTNATATTGGTATCAGGAATTGAAATATCTAAATCTAANTCAAATGTNGTAAAAGCACTNTCTGGCCACCCNTCNTCATCACAAAGATCTATTTCCCAATCATCATAAGAAGGNCAAGGNANNCCATCTANNCCATCATTATCTCCAGCCGTACTTTGCAATCTATATCCTTCCATATTNTATATATGACTTGTATCTTGACCNTTTGTTANAGTCGTTTCCATNCTTACTCCCTCTCCATCACTGCTAGAAGGCACAAANTTTTTAAAATCAATGAGAAANTCTATTGGNAATGGNAAAGTACTTTTTAAATCTATTATCTGGAGTCTATTAACTCTTTCATTAGGATTATTAGCCACATTTTCTGCAAGCACATTTCTATAAATTTCCATACGACTAATACCAGTCTCTGACATATCCATTTCAGGTAAGACAATAGGCTCCATTTCTAATCCATCAGATAATGATACATTATTTGTTGTAACAGCAATATCACTCAAACCAGCCATTTGAAAAACCATTTCAAAATCTACATATAAAGAACCTGGTTGAATTTGCACTATACTATCAGGATGAGCTTCTGTTAGTGACATATCCGTATACATTTTCAAAAAACTAGTGAGACCTGATCCAGATAAATTTGTAATCTTCTCATATTCTTGACCAGCGCTAATTGTAGAGTCAATATTATGATTTGCTAAACTATCATTAATAGGGTATTCATTGTCAGTTACAATGAAAGATTTAATATTTCTTAAGTTTGTAGGAATATTATTGTTTCTAAAACGCGTTCTATATACACTATTTTCTTCACTTTCAGCAATTATAAGAGTATCTATACTAGCAATTATTGCTGGGTCATTAGGAAGAGGAATAGATGATATTCCTAAATCAATTGTTGTATCAATTGTTGACGAGAGGATTCCCATTAATGAATCAAAAAATGCAACAATAAGCAAATTATAATCTTCCCCTCTCATATGTCTCACTGAATCAGTAGGAAAAGAGAAAAATTCTGTAAGAGTATCACCTGTTTCTTCATTGACAATGCATACTAATGAATCTCCAATAACAGGAAAATTTACAATTTCGCATAATTTGGCCGTGTCTGGATATATAGTTAGATTATATATTGAGGCTGGAATATCTTGAGTAAAACTTATCGCGGGTAATTCGAGATCAAAACTAATACCAGGTATTTCACCTGATGAAATATTTTGATCAAGTCCAACAGGTACCGCTGGAAGAGCAGGAAGTTCCGTTGCGGGCATTTCTCCTTCCTGGACAATTTTAAATCCCAGAGAATCATCTGTTGGAAAAATTCCAGCATCTGGATTCGATAAATCTGTCATCTCGTATCTAGTCTGAACCAAAGGAATCTTAAGATCTAAATACCACGTAGGCATCTCAAATTTATCAGGAAGATCAAAATCACAAGCACCAAAACTGATAACAGTAATGATAATGGTAAAGGGTAATAATATACCCTTTTTCCAAAAGGATTTAATATTTCTCGGGCTTACCTTCATGTTATGCCAATTGCATTGGACTTCCGCACCTAAATTTGTAGAATAAATATGATAGATACAAAAACAAAAAACCCTGCATTAAAATACAGGGTTTCTTATTGATTTTATTTAACTTAGGTTAATATCTATAGTGCTCAGGCTTATATGGGCCATCTTTTGGAACACCTATATATGATGCTTGTTCATCCGTAAGTTCAGTCAAAACAGCACCTAAATGATCCAAATGTAAGCGCGCAACCTCTTCATCCAATTCCTTTGGTAACATATAAACACCTAAATCTGGAGCTTCATTTGCTAGAGCAATTTGCGCCATAACTTGATTAGTAAACGAGTTTGACATAACAAAACTTGGATGTCCTGTAGCACATCCAAGATTTACAAGCCTTCCCTCTGCAAGTAAAAAGATCTGATGCCCATCAGGGAAAGTATAGCGATCTGTTTGAGGTTTTATTACTTCTCTTTTAACATTACCATCATCATTTAATGCGTTAACCTGGATCTCATTATCAAAATGACCAATATTGCATACAATGGCCTGATCTTTCATTTGATACATATGATCTTTTGTGATCACATCTTTATTACCAGTTGTAGTAACAAATATATGAGCATCAGATATCGCATTTTCAACTGTAGTAACTTCAAATCCTTCCATGGCAGCTTGCAAAGCACAAATTGGATCAATCTCAGTAACTAATACTCTAGCACCATATCCGCGCATAGATTGCGCACATCCCCTGCCAACATCTCCATACCCACATATTACAATTGTTTTTCCAGCTACCATCACATCTAGAGCTCGCTTTATACCATCTGCAAGGGATTCCCTACATCCATATACATTATCAAATTTTGACTTAGTAACAGAATCATTCACATTATAAGCAGGAAAAAGCAAGGTGCCCTCTTTCTCCATCTGAACTAATCTATGAACCCCCGTAGTAGTTTCTTCAGAAACTCCAATTATCTTTTCTTGCACTCTGTGCCAATGATTAGAATCTTTTGCTAACACATCTCTAAGTAACTCTTCAATAATACGTTCTTCTTCAATATCTGTTGTTATTTCAGGTGTAGTATGATATTTAGAAAAATATTCTTCTAACTGATATCCTTTATGAATTAATAATGTAGCATCACCACCATCATCTACAATCAAATCAGGACCTGTACCATCTGGAAAAGTAAGTGCCTGCAATGTACACCACCAATATTCCTCAAGTGTTTCTCCTTTCCAAGCATATACAGGAACTCCTGATTTCGCAATAATTGCAGCCGCATGATCCTGAGTAGAGAATATATTACAGCTAGCCCAACGAACATCTGCACCAAGCTCTACTAAAGTTTCTATCAGGACGGCTGTCTCTACCGTCATATGCAGAGACCCTGTTAATTTTTTACCAGCTAAAGGTTTTTCTGAACCATATTTTTTTCTTGTTGCCATAAGCCCTGGCATTTCTTTTTCAGCAATTTCTAATGCTTTTCGACCATCGGCAGCAAAATCAATATCTTTTACCTTATATGGCAAAGATTCTACAATTGGTTCCACTAAAGTTTCATTCATTATATCTCCTATACTTTTTCAAGTAGGTTATCGACCATATCGGTCTTCTCCCAAGTAAATTCATCTAACTCACGACCAAAATGACCATAGGCAGCTGTTTTTCTATATCGAGGTTTCCTTAAATCTAAATGAGCAACAATCTCACCCGGACGCAAAGGAAAAATATCTTTTGCTATTTTTGTTAAAGTTTCATCATCTTTTTTTCCTGTACCATGAGTTTTAATATAAAAAGAAGTTGGTTCTGCAACTCCTATGCCATAAGATAACTGCACCTCACAATGATCTGCTAATTCAGCAGCAACAATATTTTTTGCGATATAACGAGCCATAT
>PAPB01000015.1 GCA_002708715.1 Fidelibacterota bacterium
AAAATATTTTAAAAAATAAATTAGATTGGACGTATTATGGTGGGCATCATTATGAAAATTATTATTCTCATTTTGCATTTGGCTATTATACAATTAAAAAGTTTGGTATTGATAAAAGAAGGGTCTCATTTTCTGGGCCTATACGTTCAGGTGAAATGACATTAGATGAAGCTAATAAGGAATTAAGTATACCTCCCAACATTGATAAAGAAATCATTAATTATACAATTAAAAAGCTTGGTTTGACTCAAAGCGAGTTCAATGATTTAATTTCCCTTCCAGTCAAGGATTTTCATGATTATAAAACTAGTTATCCTATGATAAAAAGGTTCTCATTTATTTTAAAAATAGCAGTTAAATTGAAATTAGTTACTCCTGTGCTTTATGAAAAGTATTTAGGTTAATTATTTTCTGTAAGGAAAAATATTTAAAGTTAAAAAGCGTTTATGATTGTAATCATTGATTTTGGAATGGGTAATATTCATTCTGTATTTACCCAGTTTAAAAAAATAAATAATGATATTATTGTTTCTTCAAGTGCTGACGAAATTAAAAATGCAAAAAAAATAATTCTTCCAGGGGTAGGCTATTTTTCGAAAGCTATGGAAAAATTAAATGAACTAAATCTTATCAAAATTCTTAATGAAAAAGTTCTTATTCAAAAAATACCAATTTTAGGTATTTGTTTAGGAATGCAATTATTGGGTAAAAGAAGTGAAGAAGGTCACACTAATGGTTTTGGGTGGGTAGATGCAGAAACCGTAAGATTTAAATCAAATAATTCACAGACTAAGATTCCCCATATGGGATGGAATAACTTAATAAGTTTTAATTCAGAATCAATTTTTAAAGGTGTCTCTGAAAAAGATGAATTCTATTTTGTTCATTCTTATTACATGAAAACAACTTCAAATGATATAATTTTAGCTAAAACAGATTATGGACATGTTTTTGTCTCTGCAATTCAAAAAGATAATATTTATGGAACTCAATTCCACCCAGAAAAAAGCCATCATAGTGGAAGATTAGTTTTAAAAAATTTTTTGGAGATTTGATAATTGTATCGACCCAGAATAATCCCTTGTTTATTATTAAAAGATTTGGGGTTAGTGAAAACTATTAAGTTTAAACATCCTTCTTATATAGGTGATCCTATGAATGCAATTAACATCTTTAATAAAAAAAAAGCTGATGAATTGATTTTTCTTGATATAATGGCTACTTCTGAAAACAGAAGTATAAATTCTGAATTAGTATCGAGAATGGGAGAAGAATGCATGATGCCTTTTGCTGTAGGTGGTGGTATAAGATCAATGAAAGATATTGAAACATTATTTAAAGCTGGAGCAGAAAAAGTTGTAATTAATTCAGAAGCTTTACTTAATCCATCTTTAATTGAAACAGCTTCAAAGCATTATGGTAGTCAAAGTATTGTGATATCTATTGATGTAAAAAAAAAAATATTCGGTGGGTATTTGATCTATGGCAAAAGAGGAAAAAAGGCAACTAATTATGATTTGATTGATTATTTAAAAATTATTGAAAATTACGGAGCTGGTGAAGTTTTTATTAATGCGATAGATAAAGATGGTACATACAGTGGATATGATATTAATTTAATAAAAATTGTTTCAAATCAAGTCAAAATTCCTGTAATCGCCTGTGGAGGAGCAGGTAGTATTCATGATTTTAAGCCTGCAATAAATGAAGGAAGAGCATCAGCAGTTGCGGCAGGTAGTATTTTTGTATACCATGGAGCTAAGCGTGCTGTATTAATTAATTATCCAACTTCTGAAGAAAAAATTGAATTGTTTAAAATTTAAATGTATAAGATATTAGTAATTGTTAGTAGATATTCACGAGATTTGAATGACCCAGGAGATTTTGTAACTCAATTGTCTGAATTTTTAAAAAAAGAGTATGAAGTTAATGTTTTGGCACCACACGATTTTGGACTGAAATTTGCTGAAGATATTAATGGTGTTAGAGTATTTAGGTTCCCCTATTTTTATCCATATAAGTTTCAAAAATTAGCTTATGGGCCAGGAATTTTAGATAATATAAAAGAGAGTATTTTAGCAAAAATACAGGTGCCATTTTTTATTTTTTTTGAACTTTTATTTTCGATTAAGGTAATATTAAAGACTAAAAGCAATGTTATTCACTCTCATTGGATAATCCCCCAAGGTCTTATAGGTGCGTTATGCAGTGCCATTTTTAATATAAAGCATATTACAACTATTCACGGAAGTGATATTAATATGATCAAAAAAAGTTTTTTTTTGAAAATACTTTGCAAAGGGATTTTTTATAAAACAGATTATATTACCGTAAATAGCTCATTCACAAAAAGTTTATTAAATGATTTTATTGATAAAAAGAATAAACAAAAAATCAAAACAATTCCCATGGGTATTGATTCAAATCGATTCTATCCTTCTGATAATGCCAAATTAAAAAATGAAGATAACGATGAAAATATTTTGTTGTTTGTCGGCAGGTTAATTGATTGGAAAGGTGTAAAGTATTTAGTGCAAGCTATGCCAAGGATATTAAATGCTTTCCCTAAAACTAAGTTAAAAGTAATTGGCGAAGGTCCAGAAAAATCTAAATTAAAAAAATTAATTTTAAAACTTAATTTGAAGAAAAATATCAGTTTACTTGGTGAAATAGAAAATACTAAAATAAAATATTATTATTCAAAATCTGATATCTTTATTATCCCATCTATAATGGTAAATGGACATACCGAAGGTTTGGGTGTAGTCACAGTTGAGGCCATGGCTTGCGGTATTCCTGTTATTGGTAGTAATGTTGGTGGAATTCCTGATGTTATTAGAAATAACTTTAATGGTTATTTAGTTCCGCAAAAGTCTTCTAGCATTCTTGCTGAAAAAATTATTGATTTAATATCAAACCCAGAACTAAAAAATACTTTTGGGAAAAATGGAATAAAAACAGTTAAAGAAAAGTTTACATGGAGTGTTATAAGCAAAAAATTTATTGAAATTATCAAAAGTGATTAATTTAGGTAAGGAACAAGGTCAAAAAAGTTATGAATCGAATAGAGAAAAATAGAAGAAATATTGATAAAGATTTACAAGGAATTGATAAGAGAAAATTTTTTTCTCCCGCAAATTATGGTGATTTAAAAGTGACCCTACCAATTCTTAAAAAATATTGCACTGGTATATGTTTAGATGTTGGGTGCGGTGATATGCCTTATAAAAAATATATTTTAAAAGTCGTCGATCAGTATGACACCTTAGATTTTAAAGCTCATGTCCCCGATATTAAGTATGTAGGAGATGTACAAGATATGAATTGTATAAAAAATGATACTTATGATACTGTTGTCTCTTTTGAAGTCTTAGAACATGTGAATAATCCTTTTGTAGCTGTATCAGAAATAAAAAGAGTATTAAAAAGTAATGGTATATTTATACTTACTGTACCTCATTTAAGTAGGTTGCATGATATGCCTCATGACTACTACAGATATACAAAGTTTGGACTTAAATCATTACTAAATCAAAATGGATTTAAAGTATTGGAAATACTGCCGAGGGGTGGTTTATTTAGTTTTCTTGGTCATCAATTTTCAAATATATTTTTGAGTATTTTCTGGCATATTCCGATTATAAAAGATATCGCATTTTTTATAAATAAGTGGTTTTGCGTTCTTCTATCTTATTTTTTAGATAAGCATTTAGATAAAAATAAGTTATTTGCTTTAGGTTACACTGTAGTAGCAAAGCTATAAATAATAAAAAGATAATTTAAATAGTTATCTGTCTAATTATACTTTATGCTTAGTCTAAATAAATATAAAAGATCTATTCAAATTATTATTGAAATTGGGATTGTTTTCTTTTTAATTAATTATTTTTATGAAAACAGGGGTGAACTTTATAGAATTTCATTGATTAATATTAAAGATACTATCTTGTTATTAATGTTTGTTCTTATTGGAAATATTTTGCGATCTTTTCAACTAAGAGCATTTATTAATGCTTTAGGCTCAAAGATTAGTTTTTTAGATTCTATATGGGTAACTGTTGGGAGCACGCTTTTAAATTATATACCAATGAATTTTGGTATGTTAATAAAAGCTAGAATAATGAAAAAAAAAATAGGTATAAAATATTCTTATTTTGCTTCTCTAACGATTGCAGATATCTTAATTACTTTATGTATGGGCTCACTTCTTTCTATTATATTTCTTATTTATAAGAATTTAAATTTTAATAAAGATTTATTTTTAATTATCTCACTGTGTGTTTTTATAATAATTATTTCAATAATAATTTTTATAATTCCAAGAAGTATTTCAAGTTATTTTAAAGGCTCAATTGCATATTATCTCAGTGCTTATCTAGATGGGATTATCGAAATAAAAAGAATGAAAAATTTATTTTTAATTTCTTCATTTGTAATATTTAGACTTTTTCTTGTAGCAATACAATTTTTTATTTGTTTTAAATCTCTAGGTATAAATATTTCATTATCTGAAAGTATTCTTTTTTCAAGTATAAGCGCTATTTTATTAATAATTCCAGTTACCCCAGGAGGGATAGGGTTTAGGGAGGTTATTGTGGGTTTGATTTCATCTGCATCTGGAATGAATTTTGAAATTGGTGTTCTCGCAAGCAGTATTTATCAAGTTGCAACAATTTTTATTCATATTTCAATAGGAGTTCCTGGTTTGTTGATTTTAAAAAGAAAAAATATCATTTAATAAAATTTTACTTTGATTAGAAATCAAAAAATAAAATACTTACTAATAAATTTAAAAATAATCATTTTTTTATTATTAGCTTTTTTAATTAGGCTATTTATAAAGACGAAGGCAAAACGATTTGTTATTTTATGGGGACATAACTTAGATGGGAATTTGAGAGCATTTTTTGACCATTATCATGAAAAACAATATGCGGATTATGAATTATATTTTTTAGCAAATAATCAAAAATTATATACAAAGTTAAAAAATAAATTTGGGCATAGCATTTTTTCTGCAAATAAGTTTAAACACATTATAAAAGTTTTTGATTGCAAATGTATTATTACTTCTCATGGGCCTCAAACACTTCATCTATTAAAAATTTTATCCCCAAAAATAGCTTTCATTGATGTATGGCATGGGACACCATTTGTCGAATACGAAGAGTGGCAACTAAAAACAATGAAATCCTATTCAGCATTATTTTTACCAAGTGAGTATGTAAAAAATAAATACAAATCCTCATTCAATTTTAATAAAGTTGAGCATGTAGTTACAGGATTGGCGAGGCATGATATGCTATTTGAACAAAACTTAAAAATGAATGAAATAAAGAAATATTTAAAGTTATCCAGTTACGAAAAAATTATTTTATTTTCACCAACATGGCGCCAGAAAGATGAACCTAGTGAAATTCCTTTTAATATTGGTAATAAATTATTTTTGCAAAAGATGAGCGAAATTATGGTTAAAAACAATTCAATCTTAATTTTTCGCTTGCACCAAAATTCTTCATCAAAAATTAATTTTAGTGATTTTCAAAATATTCGTATGCTATCTCAACTAGATTATCCCGATACTGAAAAATTATTAAAAATTACCGATATTTTAATCTCAGATTGGTCATCAATAATTACCGATTATTGTGTTTTAGATAGGCCTATTATCATCTTGGATTCTCATTTACCTAAATCTTGGATATCAAAAAAAACTTGGATAGATAGGGGTGGTTATTTGGCACAAAGCTTTGATGAACTTTTAGATTTACTTTTAGAAACAATGTTAAATTGTAATTTAGTCATAAGTCAATCTCAATTAGCTATGAAAGAACAAGTTATTGGTTCGATGTTTGATGGACATACAAGTTCAAGGTATCATGAAAAAATAAAAAAAATTATATTGGAGAATTAATACTATGTGTGGTCTATTATGTATTGTTAAACCAAGTCCAAAAAGAAAAAATATAAAAAAAGCATTACTATTAATGCAACATAGGGGGCCAGATTATACTGGTGAGTATACAGATGAAAATATTTATCTTGGTCATAATAGGCTTTCGATCATTGATTTAAATGATAGGTCTAATCAACCTTATTATCATAATGGATATAGGATTATTTATAATGGAGAAATATATAATTATAAAGAATTAATCGCAGAACACAATTTAAAACCTAGTACTAAATCTGACACCGAGGTTATTTTATTAATGTATATGAAATATGGCTCTAAATGTCTGAATTTTTTTAATGGAATGTTTACTTTTATAATTTATAATAAAGAGAAAAATCAAATTTTTGTTGCTCGTGATAGGCTCGGTATAAAACCTTTGTATTATAAAACAATTGGAGAAGAAATTATTTTTGCAAGTGAAATATCTTCAATATTACAATTGTCTCCTGATGAATTTGATGAATTTGGTATAAGGCAATATAGGAAACTAAGAATGACTTTAGATGGATATACATTATACAAGGGTATAAAGGTTTTTAAACCTGGACATTACATGTTAAATAGTCAATTTATTAGATACTGGAGTTTGAAAATTGATAGAAAACCTGAACCTGATTTAGATCATCTTTTTTGGTTGATTAATGACTCCGTCAATTTAAGGAAAAGGTCAGATGTCCCCATCGGTAGCTACTTAAGTGGAGGATTAGATAGTACTATTTTATCCTACATTTTAAAACCTAATTTTACATGGACAGTAGGTTTTAAAGAAATGAATGAGTTTTACTGGAGTGATTTGGCAAATAAAAATTTAAATAGTGAGCATAAAAAAATAATTATTGATGAGAATACCTTTATTGATACGGCTAAATGGATGATAAATAAGAGAAAAGAGCCATTATCAGTTCCAAATGAAGTTTTAATATATTTAATGACAAGGCATGTAAAAAAAGAGAATACTGTAATCCTTTCAGGTGAAGGTGCAGATGAATTATTTCTAGGATATGATAGAATTTTTAGATGGGCAAATGAGTCTAAAAATTTATCATTAGCTGAGTTTGATAGTAAATATGCTTATGGTTCTCATAAGGATGACGAGGTTCTGGATTTTGCTTTATCTGGACTCCCTGGGAAAACTGTTTTTGATAAAATATCATACTTTTTTCAGATTAAGCATCTACAAGGGTTATTAAGGCGACTTGATAATTCAACAATGTTATGCAGTGTAGAAGCCAGAGTCCCTTTTGTTGATCATCGTTTAGTTGAATTAATTGGTGGTACATCTTTTGAATGGAGAATGAAAAATTCCGTGAAAGATCCACTGAAAAAGCTTTTTTATAAAATTATTCCAGATGAAATTATTCAAAGAGAAAAAGTTGGATTTCCGGTTCCATTAGACTTAATTTTTAAAAATTACAATTATAAAAAAGGGAAACCAATGGATGCTTGGCTTGAATTTAATTTAAATCAGTTAATAGACTAAAAAATCAAAATTAATGAAAAATAAAAAACATGGGATTATTGGTTATACTACAGGTGTTTTTGATCTTTTCCATATTGGGCATTTAAATATTTTAAAGCGTGCAAATTCGCTTTGTGATAAATTAATTGTAGGTGTTACAACAGATGATTTAGTATCATACAAACATAAAAAATCTGTCATATCATTTAAAGAAAGATCCGAAATAATTTCAAGTATAAAATACGTTGATTTAGTAGTACCGCAAAAATCGATGGATAAAATAGAAGCATGGGAAAAATTAAAGTTTGATATTATGTTTGTTTGAGATGATTGGTATAAAACTGATAAGTGGGATAAAATTGAAAAACAATTGCAAGAGAAGGGAGTTAAAGTAATTTATTTTCCCTATACAAAAGGTACTTCTTCAACTTTGATTAATGAAATACTTTTGAATATTCGCATTAAATAGTAAATAACTTTTTAAAATTAAGTTGATAACCTATTTGAGCATTACATCTTAGAGAATAGTGCAATATTTTATCAGAATTTTGCTAAGTGATGTAAATCGAAAATATAAATTTTTAGTAGCGCTAATAATAATGTTCCTACTTTCATTTTATAGTTATGATTTTGGAGCATCCGAAAAAAGTTTGAAAGAAGTAGTGGTGAGTAGCAAAGGTAATTCTGTCCCTTTTTCTTATATGAAAGTATATCTTTATAAAAGAAGTGGCTTTATTGTATTCAATGATAGATGGGGGGATAAATGGAATGTCTTATGGCCACAAAATTCCATTATTCCAAAAATTGGTTCGTATGCAAGTTTTTATGGAGTTTGTGTTAGCGACGGTTATATCAATAAAGTACAAAATATTATTTATCATAAAGGATATACATTGAAGCTGTATATATCCATTATGACATTAGTTATATTAATAATTTTGTTTTTTAAAAATTTTGAACTAAGTCCTCATGGTTTTAATAGGAGGATTCTGTAATTGCCTGATGCTGCAACTCATATTTTAATCCAAATAATGTTTAATAAACTAATTTGGATTAAAAAAATCGCACCATATTCTTTATTTGGAGCAATAGCTCCTGATTTTGCAAAAGGGTTAAATAGAATTATATCACCAGACTGGGATTGGGTGTTCTACCCGATGCATTCTCCATTTTATATGCTTTTTTTCTTTTACGCAATATCTATGTTATTCCATAAAAGTGAAAGGTCATCTTTTATTCTAGGGAGCCTGTTAGGGATGGGCATTCATTTATTTTTAGATATTTTACAAACTAATATAAGTGGCAGTTACTATATGCCACTATTCCCTTTTTCATTCAAAACTATTTCTCTAGGTTTAATAAATACGGAAACATCCTTATTTTTTCTTCCATTAACGATATTAATAGTATTACTAACTTATTTTTTAAAAGAATACATAGGAAAAAAAATATAATTTTAAATTTTGAAATCTTTAGATTTAAAGACTTTATTTAATTCATTTATATATGAAAAAGAGTATTTTTGTTTTATTTGTTTTCTGGATGATGACAGTATTTATTTTTTGGAGTAGCCAATTTTTCCCTTACGTACCTCAGATAATAAATATTTTTTTCAATTAATAAAAATAAACTTACTATGGATGAAATATGATAGAAAATAAAACAATAGCAGTTGTAATTCCTTGTTTTAATGAAGACTCCCAAATTGGCAAAGTAATAGAACATATGCCATCTTTTGTAGATAGAATTGTTATCGTTGATGATGGTTCAACAGATAACACAATCAAGGTAATCAAAAGTTATATCAAAAATGATCAAGTTCGTTCTAAAGTTAAAATTTCACGGAAAAAAGTAGAAGCTACTCCTTTTAACTTAGCTGAAATCATGTTGGAAGAAAGGAATGTAAAAGAAATAACAAAATTTCCTGAATTCAAATTCTTTAATGATAATAATTTCGATAGAATAGTACTTATCCAAAAACAAATGAATACAGGAAATGGAGATGCAATATCAGTCGGACTAAAATGGTGTAAAGATAATTGTATCGATGCTACTACTATAATGGATGGGGATGGGCAAATGGATCCAAACGAGTTAAAAAAAATTATACATCCTATTCTAAATGAAAATATAGATTACGTTAAAGGTAATAGATTAAAATATCCAGGCGCATGGATAATAATTCCAAAAGTAAGATTTATTGGTAATGCAATCTTATCAATTTTAACTAAAATCGCATCAGGATTTTGGAGAGTTTCTGATACTCAAACAGGATATGTCGCTTTTTCTAGTAAGGCTTTAAATTCAATAACTTTATACAGTATATATAAGAAATATGGATGGCCAAATGATATTTTAATTAAAATAAATATTGCCATGTGTACTATAAAAGAAGTAACAATTAAACCTGTTTATAATGCAGGTGAACAATCAAAAATGAAAATCTTAAATGTCATTTTTCCAATATCATGGTTGTTAATTAAAGGATTTTTTAAGCGAATATTTTTAAGATATCTGATCAAGGATTTTCATCCACTATTTATTTTATACAATATGTCAATTTTATTACTTATCATTTGGATTCCATATTTATACAAAATATGTAGAGCTTTGGTACTTGGCTTAAATTTGTCATTTGAACCTCTTTTTGCATTTTCTTTTTTGGGTGTTTTTGGTTTTCAATCATTGCTTTTTGCAATGTGGATGGATATTCAAGATAATGATAGGTTACATAATTAATGTGTGGAATTTTTGGTTTAGTTACTTCTAACCAGAGTAATTTAGAAAAAAAAGATTTTTTACAGATAACTAAAAAATTATTTCTTTTCTCTGAATCAAGAGGAAAAGAAGCAAGTGGAATAGCTGGGACAGATGGGGAAACGATATGGACTTTCAAAACACCATATACCTCCAGTGAAATGTTGCAAATGCATGAATACAGGTCCGTAGTCAGTAAGGTTTTTAATAATCAGAATCAAAGAAAAGCTTTTATTGGCCATTCTAGACTAGTTACTGATGGTTACGAGCATAATGATAAAAATAATCAACCAGTAATTAAAAATAATATTATTTTAGTTCATAATGGTATCATTGTTAATAAAAATGAACTCTGGAAAGAGTATCAAAAAGAAAAAAAAGAAACGGACCTTGATTCAGAGTTAATACCAGTAATATTAAATAAATATATATCTAAAAATGATAATATCGAAAACGGTTTTAATGCATTATTCAATAAAATTTTTGGAATGACAAGTATTGCAATGTTCACAGAAAATATGCAAAATCTATTTCTTAGCACTAATAATGGCTCTTTATATTTTATTTTAGATAGCTTAAATACTTGTCTTATTTTCGCCTCGGAACGTTTTATACTTGAACAGGTAATAAAAACTTTTAAACATAGGTCTCAATTTCCCGAAAATGAAATTAAGCAAATTAAACCTATGGAAGTAATTTCGGTCTCTACGAAAGATATCTCGCTCTCAAAAATAGATATTTCTGATAATCAAATGACTTTTCATAATTTGAATTATGATGGAATAAAAAATATTATTCAAATACCGTTCAAATTAAAGAAAAAGATCACAAATACCAGTTTAGAGCATGGAAAAATTAGAGTTCCAACTGATTTTATAAATGAATTTGGGCATAGGTTAAGCAAAATTAGAAAAATTAAAAGATGCATCAATTGTCTAATCCCTGAAACTTTTCCTTTAATTAACTTTGATTTAAAAGGTATATGCAGCATATGTTCTAATTATAAAAAAATAACAGTAAAAGGGGAGGAGCAACTAATTGAAGATATCAAACCGCATTTACAAACAAGAAATAGTAATTATGATTGTTTGGTTGCTTTAAGCGGTGGTCGAGATAGTTCCTACTCACTTTATTTTTTAAAAGAAAAGCTTGGTTTAAATCCTTTAGTTTTTTCCTATGATTGGGGTATGCTTACAGATTTATCAAGAAGAAATCAATCTAGGGTATGCGGCAAACTTAATATTGAACATATTTTAGTTTCTGCTGATATCAGGAAAAAAAGAAGAAATATAATGTTAAATGTTCAAGCCTGGTTGAAAAATCCAACCTTAGGAACAATCCCTTTGTTTATGGCTGGTGATAAACAATACTATTATTTTTCCCACTTGTTAAAAAGGCAAAATAGAATTAGCCTTTCAATAATGGGTGAAAATCACCTAGAAAAAACAGGTTTTAAAATATTATTCTCTGGCGCAAGGCAGACAAATGATGGTTTTATGTCATATCATATGACAGGACTGAATAAAATAAGAATGCTTTTTTATTACGCAGCACAGTTTGTCAAAAATCCAGCCTATTTAAACAGGTCTATTTATGATACTGCTGGTGCCTTTCTTACGTATTATTTTCTTCCTAAAAATTATTTAAATATATTTGATTATATTCCATGGGAAGAGAGTGAAATTGATAATAAAATAATTAACTTTTTTGATTGGGAAACAGATCCTAGCACAACTACAACATGGAGAATAGGAGATGGTACCGTAGCTTTTTATAATTATATATATTATATGGTTGCGGGTTTTACAGAAAATGATACTTTTCGTAGTAATCAGATCAGAGAAGGCATGCTTTCTAGAAGTGATGCTAAATTAATGATTGAACAAGAGAACCAACCCAGATGGAATGCTATAAAATGGTATTGTGATACAATAAATTTAAATTTTGAGAATACTATTAAAATAATAAATTCAATGCAGCGTCTTTATTAATTCTGGGTGCTAAAGTTTTAGTAACCTATATTGTATATATCCAGAAAATTTAATAATGATTTGCTTTGGAATGTTGGTTCTTTAGCAATTTTAGCATTATCTGGGATCCTTTCGAATATCCTAATTATCCAATTTTATGATGCTGAATATTTAGGTGTTTATAATCAAGTTTTTGCTGTCTATATTTTTTTTTCTCAATTTGCAGTTGGAGGAATTCATCTTTCTGTTTTGAAAGAACTATCTTATTTTATTCAAGATAAAGAAAAATTTTTTCAAATCATATGCTCTGCATTAATTTTAGGAACTGTATTCTCTACATTATTAGCTTTTATTTTATTCTATTTTAGTCAATTTATTAGCAATTTATTAGCAAGTGAAAAAATTCAAACTGGATTATTATTTATAAGCCCTGGTTTAATATTTTTCTCAATCAATAAAATTTTATTGAATGCTTTAAATGGACTTAATTATATTAAGGAATATGCAATTTTTCAGGCTTTGAGATATGTTTTTATATTTTTTCTTCTTTTTATCATATGTTCGTTATCTCTTCCTGGGGAATATTTACCTTTTGCCTTAACAATATCCGAGTTTTTTTTAACAATCATATTGCTATCCTATATATTTACAAAAATAGTAAACATCAGAAAATGGTATAAAAATAGCAATTGGGTATCTAAACATTTATCATTTGGTTTGAAAAGTTTTATGGGTGGTGCATTAATTGAAATGAATACAAGAATTGATGTGATATTTTTAGGCTACTTTTTAACTGATAAAACAGTTGGTATTTATAGTTTTGCAGCGATGTTAGCTGAGGGAGTTGCTCAATTTCCAGTATTAATTAGAAGAAACCTTGATCCGTTAATTGGTGATTGTTTTTCCAAAAAAACACCAAATATTATTGAAGAGTTTTCAAGTAAGCTAAAGTTTTATTTCCCTCTTACTATGTTTTTTATTAGTGTTATTATTTCGTCTGCAGTTTATATTTATATAAATTATTTTCCAAGTGGATATCAGTTACAGGAAAGTTTATTAGTATTAATTTTAATATTTATTGGTGTCATAATTAACTCGATATATAGACCATTCTCTGGAATTTTTCTTCAAGGTAATAAACCTGGATACCATACTTTAATAAGTATTCTTATAATTTCTTTTAATGCAACAGGGAATTTTATTTTAATACCAAAATTTGGAATTTTTGGTGCTGCGATAGCAACTTCATTGGTTTATATTCTTGAAGGGGTGCTTATAAAATTTTTCTCAAAAAAGCTTTTTAAAATAAAACTTTAGAAATGGCTGAAAAACTTTTTTATATCTTTTTTCCTTTTTTAATTATTCTTTCACTTTTTGGTGCAGGCTTTCCAATATTGAAATTCTTATCATATAAGTTTGATAGTATTTTTGAGAAATTCCTTTTTAGCGTTGGTCTTGGATATCTTGTAGTTACCAATATTCTTCTTTTTTTGGGATTTTATAATTTTGTTGATTTTTATTCTTGTATTTTTATACTGATAATTTCACTATCGATGTGTTTTTATTATTTATTCAAATTTTTTAATAAAACTAGAACTTACTCCTTCAAAATAACTTCTATGGGCATGCAAGAGAACCTAATAATTAGTTATATATTAGTATTGTTTATTCTCAATTTTCTTGGAGCATTAGCGCCACCAACTATTGGTGACAGCATGAATCATCATCTGTCTGGACCTAAATATTTTGGAAAAGTTGGTGGTTTTCCATTTATTCCAATAGTACCATGGCCTGCTCCAGGTTTGATGCATGTTTTATATACTCAAATAATTTTATTATCGGATGGAATACCATGTCAAGTACTTTCATGTATGTTTGGATTATTAACAACTTTAGCAATCTTTTTATTAACATATAATTTTTTAGGTCGTTTTTTTGCCTTGATAAGCTCCGCGCTTTTTTATTCTCTTCCACTTATTGTTGATCTAAGTCCAGGAGGGATGGTTGAATTAGGCGCTTTTTATTGTGCAATTTTAAGTTTGTGGAGTATAATAAAATATTTTCATAATTTTAATATTAAGTGGATTATTTTAGGCGGATTATTAGGTGGATGTGCTGGCGCAACAAAATTATGGTCATTAGCTATTGGACCAGCTTCTATATTTGCAATATTTTTCATTTTAAAAAATCAATTATTTAAAAATCCTATGTATGTAATTAAAACTATCATAGTGTATAGTTTTATGTTTAATGTAATTTTAGTGCCTTGGTTCTTAAGAAACTTTATCGCAAGTGGAAATCCAATTTGGCCTATTGCTAGTACGTTTTTTGAAACATTATATATTTCAGATATTTGGGTAGCCAAATATAATTCATGGCAGCGTGGTCCTGGAATATCATTGCAAAATTTTATATTAGGTCCTTGGAATCTTACCAATAATATTGATTTATTTAACGCGGGTTATGGTGTTTTTACATCTTATTTACTTAACCCTGTTTATTTAATCTTCTCTCCAGTTCCGATTTTATTTAGAAAATATTATAGTAAAAATATTAGACTAGTTGTTGAATTTCTTGCAATTTTTTGTTTAGTAATTTATATAATATGGTTTTTTGGAGGTTATCACCAACCAAGGTATTTAGGTGTAATTTATCCTTTTATTTCAATCCTTTCAGGATTAGGTATAAAAACTATCATTGATCAATATAAAAATAATTTTCGAATAGTAGTATTTAGCTTTTTAACTTTAATTTTATCTTTTTTCTTTTTAATTGCAGTACTTATAAATCAAAAATATTTTAATGTTGCTTTTGGAAATGTTAGTAAAGAGCAATATTTGGAAAATAATCTTACTAATTACGAAGGTGTGCGATGGATAAATGAAAATTTACCTGAAAATTCAAAGGTATTATATGTTGGCACATCAGCTTGGTACTACATGGAAAAAGATTATATTCCATTAGCATTGAGATCAATTGATTATGATAAAATTAAAAACCCAAAAGAACTATATTCAATTTTTAAAAACTTAAATTTGACACATGTTTATATTGAATCAGATGATTTGAAAAATGCAAAGCTTGCAGATTGGAGAAAAAATGAATTAACAGATTTTAAATTTGACAATGTAAATCAATGCCAAGAGTGGCTTAATCTTGGAGCAAATGGGACAGGTATTTATATCACAACATATCATGAGATACGTCCTTTTGTACTTATGAGGGGTCTAGAATTATTAGGTGATTTATCTTTGTTAGCATTAGTTAAAACAAAGAATATTAAGAGTAGAACGAAAAGAGAATCAGTGAATTCAGAAGCAGCAGTATATCAAATAAAATAAATGCAAAATAAAAATATTATTATCATTTACGGTCCACCTTGGGATCAACCAGCTCAACTAAGCAAACATCAATTTGCAAAGCTATGGTCTAAAAATAATCGTGTTTTATATGTAGAGTCACCAATTAATTCAGCATCTTTTTTTACAAGATATAGAGAATCATTAAAATTGTGGAAGAGATACAAAAAAGGGCCCATAAAGGTTAAGGAAAATTTGTGGATCTCTACTTTTTTTTATTTCATACCTTTTAGAGGAAGTAAATATTTATTCGGAGCTGAATGGGTTAATAAAGTCAATCAATATTTCTTAAGAAAAAAATTTAAAAAACAAGTTAAAGATTTAAAATTTAATAATCCAATATTGATAGTTGGTAGTGCACACATATTACCAATAATTGATATATTTAAAGCTGAAAAAGTCATATATCATTGCAGTGATGACTACACATTAGTGCCTTCTTTTCCAAGATCATTTGAGAATATTGAAAAAAAATTATTGACCAAATGTGATCAAGTAGTAACAACTGCTGATAAATTAAAGCAGGCAAAGGAAAAGTTTAATTCAAATATAATCTCAATACCAAATGGCGTAGATATTGATCATTTCAAAAGTACCCAAAGTACTGCAATAAAAATACATGAAAATCTAAGTTCATTTTCTAAACCAATTATTGGTTATGTCGGAACTATTTTTAGATGGATTAATCAAGATTGGATTAAATACGCTGCAATTAATAATAAGAATTTTAACTTTATTTTTATAGGTCCTATTACAACTAATATTTCAAAGTTAGAAGGAATAAGCAATATATATTTTCTGGGTCCTAAGCCTTATTCTGAACTTCCTTCCTATCTCAAGGCATTTTCAATAGCAACAATTCCATTCGTCATTGATGGAGTCACATTGAAAGCTAGCCCTATTAAATTTTATGAATACTTATCTGCAGGAATTCCAATTGTATCGACTGATCTACCAGATTTAAAAGATTTTGATAAAATTGTAACTCTAGTAAAAAATAAAGAAAAATTTTCTGATTCTCTTGTCCAAGTTATAAAAAAAGAAAATTCTGAAAGAAAAGAAATAAGAATGAAAATTGCTAAAAAATACAGTTGGAAGCAAAGATTGAAACAATTTAATGATTTTATTAATTATGATTAAAATTTTTAATATAATTTTCTATGAAGATGTTTTAAAAACATAGCTGAATTTAATTTAACCAAAATATTTTATTATTGATTCATGAATATTGGCATTGAAGCTACGAATATCACTAGAGGTGGTGGACTTAATCATCTGATATATATATTAAAATTTTTACAACATAGTCAATTTAGTATTGAAAAAATATTTATTTGGACAAATATGGGGATAATGAATGAGTTGCCGAAATTTTCTTGGATTGATGTAATTGATTCGAAAATTAATAACAATTTTAGTTTATTTAAATGGAACAAATATACTTTAGAAAAAAAATTGATAGAAAATAGTTGCGATGTTCTTTTTGTCCCTGGTGGGATTTATCTAGGGAAATTTAGACCTTACGTTTCTATGGCGCAAAACTTATTACCATTTGATAAAGTAGAAAGAAAAAAGTACAAGTACTCCAAAGAATTTTTTAGATATTTAGTATTAGAAAAATTACAGAAAAAAACTTTTGATAATTCTGATGGCACAATTTTCTTATCAAATTATTCAAAATCAGTGATAGCTGATGATAAAATAAAAATGAAATCTTTAGTTATATATCATGGAATTGATAAATCATTTTTTAATATAAAAAAACGTAAATCAATACCGATGAACAATTATAAAAAGCCCATAAAACTTTTATATGTATCTATTATTAATCATTACAAAAACCAAATTAATGTTGTTAAAGCAATTAATATTTTAGATCAACAAGGAGTAAATGTAGAATTAAAGTTAATTGGCCCTTCCTATAAGCCAGCACTTTCAAAATTAAATAGTTGTATTTTGAGTTTAAAAAAAATCCAAGGGAAAGTAAATTATATCGGGAATATTAAACATAAAGATTTAAGTAAATATTATAATGAAGCTGATATTTTTATTTTTGCTTCGAGTTGTGAGACTTTTGGTATGATCTTATTAGAGGCAATGGCATCAGGTCTTCCTATTGCCTGTTCCAATATTAGCTCGATGCCAGAGATTTTAAAAAAAAATGGAGAATACTTTAACCCTAACGATCCGATATCAATTAGTAAAGCAATCATGAAAATAGTTTTAAATACTGATAAAATTAATTATTCAAAAAAAGTATTGAATAGAGCAAAGGATTTTTCTTGGGAAAAGTGTTCTTATCAAACCTTCAAATATCTTAAATCGGTCATGAAAAAAAATTATAGGAAAGTATGAAACAAATAATTCAGAGCCTTGATTCTAAAATTGGTATAGAATTAGCTGAAGTACCAGTTCCAAAAATAAAGCCAGGGTATTTAATTGTAAAAACAAAAAGAAGCTTAGTATCATTAGGAACTGAACGCATGCTAGTGGAGTTTGGTAACGCGAGTTTATTTGAGAAGGCTCGTAAAAAGCCAGATCAAGTTATTCAAGTATTAGATAAAATAAAAACGGATGGTTTTTTATCTACATATAATGCTGTAAAAGGTAAGTTGGATCAGGTTATATCATTGGGCTATTGTAATGTAGGTGAGGTAATAGAGAGTGAAGTAGATAGCATTAGAGTAGGTGATCGTGTTGCTTCAAATGGTCCGCACGCAGAATTTATTAGAGTGCCTGAAAAACTAGTTACGATCGTACCTGAAAATATTACTGATGATGAAGCTGCATTTACTGTCATCGGTTCTATTGGTTTACAAGGGATTAGGCTTGTAAAACCAACTTTTGGTGAAACGATCGTAGTAGTTGGGCTTGGTTTAGTTGGTTTAATTACTATACAATTATTAAAGGCGATGGGCGTAAAAGTAATTAGTATTGATGTTGACGAAGATAAATGTTCTTTATCAGAATCATTTGGAGTAAAAGCAATTAATGCATCAAAAACCGATGTCGTGAAATTTATGATGGACTTTACAAACGGGATAGGTGCTGATGGAGTAATTATTACTGCAGCAACTAGTTCAAATAAAGTTATTTCTCAAGTAGCTCAGATGAGTAGGCAGAGAGGTAGAATAGTTTTGGTTGGAGTTATAGGATTAAATATAAATAGAGCTGATTTTTATGAAAAAGAGTTAACATTCCAAGTCTCTTGTAGTTATGGACCTGGTAGGTATGATAAAAAATATGAAGAAGAAGGAATTGACTATCCATTACCATTTGTTAGGTGGACAGAGAAAAGAAATTTTGAAGCTGTCCTTCAGGCAATTAGCGATGGAAATTTAGATGTAATGCCTCTAATTACTGAAAAAGTTAATTTAGAAGATTATCAAAAAATTTATAATAATATAAGTTCAAAAAGTTCTATTGCTTCAATACTAAAGTATTCTAAACAATATTCAAATATTAATGAAGAACAGACTTTGATAATAAATAAATTAGTTCTCTCTAGCCATACAGGGGTGATTGGGATAATTGGTTCAGGAAATTTTACAAAAACTACATTATTGCCTTCAATATCAAGTTCAAAAGCTCAAATTAAATATATTAGTAGCTCTGGAGGAATTTCAGGTACTCAATTAGCAAAAAAATATGATATAAGTATCAGTACTACGGATTATAAAGAAATATTAAATGATAATGAAATTGATACTGTTATAATTGTAACTAAACATGATAGTCATGCTCAATTAGTTATAGAATCGATCCAAGCAGGGAAGAATGTTTTTGTTGAGAAACCTCTTGCTTTAAATTATAATCAACTAAATGAAATTATTAAAAATTTAAATGAAAATTTAAGTGCATCATTAATGGTTGGTTTTAATCGTCGTTTTTCTCCTCATTTAAAATCAATTAGATCTAGTTTAAAATATCATAAAAGTCCAATTAATATTAATGCAACAATGAACGCGGGTTTTATCCAAAAAGATCATTGGGTGCATGATCTGAAAATTGGTGGTGGTAGAATTATTGGTGAAGCATGTCATCTTATAGATGTTTGCGTATTTTTAACTGGTTCTTTAGTTAAAAAAGTATGTGCGAATAATATGGGAGAAACAGATGTCGAGAAATCTGATAATGTCAGTATTATTTTAAAATTTGAAAATGGTTCTAATGCTTCTATTAATTATTTTTCGAATGGCTCTAAAAAATATGACAAAGAAAGGGTAGAGGTATATTCCCAAGAATCTACTTGGATAATGAAAAATTATCGAAGGACAGAATACTATGGTGGGAAAAGGTTTAAGACTATAAAAACAAAAAGTGACAAAGGTCATCAAACACAATTCCATAGTTATATTGATAGAATTAAAAGTGGTGGAAAACCTCTTATTCCTTTAATTGAGTTAATTAATGTTACGCGTGCATCATTTGCTGTAGTTGAATCATTAACAAAAAATAAGTGGGTTACTATTGAAAATGAAAAATAAACGTAAATGAAAGTAGATTTAATAGCTGGCGCTCGTCCAAATTTTATAAAAATTGCAGCAATTATTGACGCAATTAAAGAATTTGGAGAAAATAAAATAAAATTTAGATTGATTCATACAGGTCAACATTATGATAAAAATATGAGTGATAGTTTTTTTCAGCAATTAGGAATTCCAAAACCAGATTATAATTTAGAAGCGGGAGGAGGTACTCAAGCAGAGCAAACTGCAAAAATAATGGTTGGATATGAATCGCTATTAAAAAAAAAGAAAATGGATTTATGTTTAGTAGTTGGAGATGTCACATCTACTATGGCTTGTTCAATTGTTGCAAAAAAAATGGGTTTAAAAGTTGCTCATGTCGAAGCAGGTATTAGATCTGGAGACCTGATGATGCCAGAGGAGATAAATAGGATTGTAACAGATAGTATATCAGATTATTTTTTCACAACTTCAGAAACCGCTAATAATAACTTAATAAAATATGGTGTAGACACGTCTAAAATTTTTTTTGTAGGGAATACAATGATTGATACATTAGTAAAATATAAAAACAACTTAATTAAACCTTCTATATGGGATGAATTGGGGCTAATAAAAAAAAACTATTTAGTTATGACATTACATCGACCTAGTAATGTTGAAGAAGTAAGTAATTTGAGGAATTATATCAATGAGATAGTCATAAATTCAAATAATATTCCTATCATTTTTCCAACACATCCTAGAACTTCAAAAAAGTTAAATTTAATTGATCTGTCGTTTTCCAATCTTCATTTAATTAAACCTTTAAGTTATTTAGAGTTCAATTTTTTGATAGAAAAATCAAAAGCTGTAATCACAGATTCTGGTGGTATTACTGAAGAGGCGACATTTATGAATGTCCCATGTATGACACTTAGGGATAATACTGAGAGACCAGAAACAGTAGAACTTGGGACAAATGAATTATTAGGGACTAATCCTAAAGCAATTTTTCCTGCATTAAATAAACTTTTTTTAAACCAATGGAAAAAAGGGACAAACCCGCCACTATGGGATGGAAAGACCTCTAGAAGAATTATTAATCACTTACTTCATTTATAAATAACTTGAATAAGTTCCACTACTGGAATAGGATATTTAAAGCTTATATCCTTGGCAAAACGAGTCAATTAAGTTTTTGGCACGGCGACCCAGAAATTAATTTTGAATTCATATCAAATTCTCTAGGTCCATATTATATGTTATTTTATAAAAAAGCTAATTACAAAGGTCATGTTGATTCCAATGGCATCCCTTTGCTTGACTACCAGGGAATAATTGGTTTACAATATAACCCTATTGCCATTGCTCAGTGGGGATTGGGGAACTATAATATATGGTATAGAGTGAATTCGGAAATTCATTATTCGAATTTTATTAAGTCTGCTGATTGGTTGGTTGAAAATTTGGAAAAAAACAAAGATGGATATAGTGTGTGGATGCATCATTTTGATTTTGAATACAGAGATTTATTAAAAGCACCTTGGTATTCTGGATTGGCACAGGGGCAGGGGATTTCTGTTTTGGTAAGGGCATATAAAGAGACTGGAAATGATAAATATAGGAATGCAGCCGATAAAGCATTTAAAGTATTTAATATATCTATAGTAAATGGCGGTGTTAATAATATTGATGAGAAAGGTAATAATTGGATTGAAGAATATATTGTTAGTCCGCCTACTCATATCTTAAATGGTTTTATTTGGGGTATGTGGGGTGTATATGATTACGGTTTACAATTTAAGAATAGTGATGCTTTATATTTATTTAAAAAATATACAAATACACTCATAAAGGAATTGGGAAGCTATGATAATGGTTATTGGTCTTTATATGAACATTCTGGGACTAGATTAAGAATGATAGCAAGTCTTTTCTATCATAAATTACATATAGTGCAGCTAAGGGTAATGTATCATTTAACGGAAGAGGAATATTTTCAAAATATTGCAAATAGGTGGGATGGTTATTTGAAGAAACCATTAAATAAATATAGAGCTGTTATTCAAAAAATTATTTTCAAGGTACTCTACTATTAGACTTTTAATCTTATCCTTTTATTTTACACCAGATTTTTGCGCTGGTTCTTTTAGAACTCAAGCTATGTTAAATGCGATAAAAAAAAATAAGGAATTCAAACATACTTTATTGCTTACAACATTACCTCAAAGATATGGCCATATGGATGGTGTCCCTAAAGTAGAAGATACTCATAATTACCGTATAGTAAGATTTTATACACCAGAGCATGATAATAAATTTTTTAAGCAAATTATTGCTTATGTTTATTTTATGATTGGTGCATTGAAGTACGCATACAAAAATCGAAAATATTATGATTGTATTTTTGCAACATCTTCAAGATTAGGAACAGCTATTTTAGCATTTATAGTAAGTAAAATTACTCGAAAATTTTTGTTTTTAGATATTAGAGATATTTTTTCAGATAATCTTCACTCTCTTCGTATTTTTCAAAATTTATTTGGTAAAATGGTGGTAGTCTTTCTTTCTAAAATTGAATATCAAATCATCAAATATTCTAATTGGGTCAATTTTGTTTCTCCCGGATTTTTTAGTTATTCACATATTAAAAAAATAGATAAAAAGTTTCATTTATTTACAAATGGAATTGACAACATTTTTATAAATAATCATTTAAAAAATACTGTAAAAAGAAAAAATCAAATAAAAAAAATTAAAATTCTCTATGCTGGCAATATAGGATTTGGACAAGGTTTAGAATTATTTGTTATTCCAATTGCAAAATATTTTAATAATAAAATTCAAATACAATTAATTGGTGATGGTAGTTCAAAACATATAATCAAGAATAAGATTAGAGAAAATAATATAAAAAATATAGATTTAATTCCTCCAATTAATAGAAGTAGACTAATTGAATATTATAATGCTACTGATATATTTTTACTCCAATTAAATGATATCCCAGCATTTCAGAGAGTTTTACCATCAAAAATTTTTGATTATGGTTCATTTAATAAACCAATTATTGCAGGTGTAAAAGGTGTTGCAAGGAATTTTATGCAAGAACATTTACCTCAAACATTTTTTTATGATCCTCAGCATATTGACCCAATTATAAAATATATTAATAGTATATTAGAAAATGGTTTACCATTAATCAATAATGAAACTTTCATAAAAAAATTCTCAAGGAATAATATAATGGATTCAATGCTTGAAAGCATAATTAAGACTAATAAAGAATATTTGAGGTGTCTTTATTAATGAATAAAATTCTTATTGCTGGCGCTGATGGTAATATTGGTTCATATTTATTAAATGTCTTAAGTAATAATTATTCAGTAAAAGCTTTGGTACGAAATTTAAAGGATCAGCAAAATAATAGATATGCTATAAATTTACTTTGCCAAGAAGATGTTTTACTTTTTGCAAATAATTATGAAGGGTGTGATATATTAATATTTTTAGTTGGTTTAGCTCACAAAAAAGGAAGAGGAAAAGAATTAAAAGAATTTAGAGCATTAAATAAGCAAACATTGGTTAATATATTATCGGCATTTGATAAATATAATAAACTGCCAAAAAAAATAATTTTTTCAAGTACAATTTCTGTATATGGTCAAAGATTAGGTGAAAATATATATAAAGAAAATGATACAACATCTCCAATCAGTCCATATGCGGTTACAAAATTAGAAGCGGAAAAATATTTATTAGATAATTATAAAGATAAATCTTTTATACTTAGGTTAGCTCCTGTGTATTCAAATAATTTTCATTTAAATATCAACCGTCGTATTGAATTTTTTAACATTAATTATCAAGTAGGAAAAGGATTAAATAAAATTTCAATGTGCAATGTAGAAAATATTGCTTTAGTAGTTAAAGGCATTATTAATGAACAAGTCCCAAATGATATTTATAATATTTCGGATGCCATAACTTATTCTTATAAAGATTTACAATCTTGGTCTAAGGCTAGTTTCTTTGTCACGATTCCAGAATTATTTATTAAAATTATTTATGTTTTCGGATGTTTAATAAAAAACATATTTTTAATGGAAAATATGGTTAAACTAATTTCTACTAATTTATTTCCATCTGAAAAAATACAAAAATATGTTGATTTATCTACTAATTTAAATGATTGCGAGTATTTGTGAATAGATTGTTTGGTTTAATGTTTTTAGTTGTTTTAATACCATTCTTTTTGATTATTTCTATAACTATTATTATCAATGATGGGTTCCCAATATTATTTAAACAGAAGAGAATTGGGATAAATAATAAAGAATTTTGGATTTATAAATTTAGAACAATGAAAAAAAACACACCTGATATACCTACTCATTTGTTTAAAGACAGCAAATATTATTATATTAAATCTGGTCTTTTTTTAAGGAAGTATAGTTTAGATGAATTGCCTCAATTATTAAATATTATTAAAGGAGATATAAATTTTATTGGTCCTAGACCTGCACTCTTTAATCAAGAAGATTTAATTAAAATTAGAACCATAAAAGGAATACATAAAATAATGCCTGGAATCAGTGGTTGGGCTCAGATAAATGGTCGAGACAATTTAAGTATTACTGAAAAAGTAGAGATGGATTATTTCTATTTAAATAACAGATCGGTTACATTAGATCTGAAAATTATCATACTGACTATATACAAGGTTCTAAAGTCAGCAGATATATCTTAATTATAAAGCTTAATATTATAATATAAAATCTATTAGGTCTTTTAAGGGATATTTAATATTAAAAATAAGTATAGTTTTACCTGATGTTTATATTAAATTGTCATATTCATTATGAAAAATAGAAACCTCATTCTTACTTTTATAGATGTGCTATCTTCAGGAGTAGCACTTTATCTAGCATTTTTGATTAGATTTGAGTTTAGTATCCCATCAATGTTTTTTGACATATTTTTGAGCTGGTTACCTTATTTTTTATTTTTTCAAATATTAGTTTTTTATTTCATGAGGATGTATGATAGAATTTGGCGATATACTAGTTTATTTGATTTATATGCGATTATTACTGCAGCTGGAGTATCTTCAGGAGCTTCTCTTATATCTGTGTTCCTATTAGGTGTTAGTTCAGCGGCATACCCTAGATCAGTTCTAATATTATACGTTATCTTTAATACATTGTTTACCATTGGGATAAGATTAAGTGTTCGGGTTTATTATAGTCATTTCCATAAAGATTCTATTTTAAAAAATTTAAATAAAAAGAAAATGTTATTATTAGTTGGCGCGGGAAAAACTGGTGATAAACTTGCACGTGAAATTCTAACATCAGGAAGATCTCAATACGGTATTGTTGGGTTTATTGATGATAACCCGGATAAACAAAATGGTCTTTTACATGGTAAACAGATTTTTTGTGGTTTAGATAAATTATCTAATCTCAATATTCAATATGATGAAATTGTCATTACAGCTCCATCTGCAAGTGGAGATCAAATGAGATACATAGTAGATTGTTGTAAAAAGACTGGAAAGCCATATAAAACTGTCCCGGGTCTAAGTGAAATGATAGATAAGGAAATTACTCTTGATGTTATTCGTGATGTTTCCTTTGCCGATTTACTTGGTAGAGAAGAAGTTAAATTAGACATGCATCTCATTAAACGAATGCTTAAGGGTAAACGTGTCTTAATTACAGGAGCTGGTGGTTCTATTGGGTCTGAATTAGTTAAACAATGTATAACTTTTGAACCTGCCGAAATGATTTGTTTAGATGTAATTGAAGAAAAAATATACAACTTAGATCAAACATTTGATAATTCACTATCCAAAACTATAGTAAAGACGGTATTAGCCAACATCAATAACAAGAAAGAGATAGAAAAAGTTTTTAATGAAAATCGTCCGCATATTGTATTTCATGCGGCTGCTTATAAACATGTTCCATTACAGGAATTACACCCTTGGATGGCTGTTAGAACTAACATTGGCGGGACTTTGAATCTTATTGAGTTAAGTAGTAAACATAAAGTTGATAAATTTGTTTTAGTCTCAACTGATAAAGCCGTTAATCCTGTGAATGTTATGGGCGCAACAAAGCGTTTAGCTGAAAAATTAATTAAATCATTTAATGATATTTCAAAAACTAGATTTATGTCAGTTCGTTTTGGTAATGTTTTAGGTAGCTCAGGTAGTGCCATCCCAACATTCCAAAAACAAATAAATAAAGGAGGCCCAATAACAATCACTCATCCAGAAATGACTCGTTATTTTATGTCCATCCAAGAAGCCTCTCAGTTAATTCTCCAAAGTGGTTCATTAGGGAAAGGCGGAGAAATTTTTCTTTTAGAAATGGGTAAACCAATTAAGATACTTCAGATGGCAAAAGATCTTATACGTTTATCAGGTTATGAGCCTGAAACCGATATCCCTATTGTTTATACTGGTTTGAGACCAGGTGAAAAGCTTTATGAGGAATTACAATTAAGAGAAGAAAAAAAACTTTCTACCGATCATAGTAAGATTATGATTTTAAAGGAAGAAAATAAATCTGATTATATGGCGTGGGATTTATTTAAACAAAATACAATCTCATTACTTTTTAGTGCTGAAGAATTGAATAGTTTTGAAATTCAAAGTCTTCTAAAAAAGCTTCTGCCAACTTATCAGCCTACTTCTTTTGAAAAAAATTATAAAAATCAAATGTTGGAAACATTTCAACAAAATAAGTTCGAAGCTTAATCCTCTATATTTTTAAAGGTCGCCTTTGACTTTTACTTTTTATTCATAAATGAAACTTTTTCTTTTTACAAAACTTTTTGTATTCTCAATTATTTATAGTCAAGATATTTTAAAGGATTCTTATTCTTATCAGGTTCAAAACCTTCTTTATGATATTGGAAAACAATGGGAATCAATTTCATGTTTTAATACAATAAAAATCAAAAACAATTTTAGTGAAAGTGGCTTATTACCTTCGCACTTATATAATCCAAGTTCTATAGTTGGTTTAAAAAATAATATGGAGTCAATGAGAGTTCGGTATTCTCGGTATTCATCATTCAATAATTCTTTTTACAGCTATATTCATTCAATACTTTCAATAAAAGATAACATTTTTGAAATTGATGCTTCTGCTTTTGGATTTAAAAATAGCTGGGTTCAACTACATATTGGGAGAGGAAGAGAAAATTGGGCTTCTGGTAATGATATTCAACTAGCACTGAGTAATAAAAGTAATCCTTATGAATATTTTAAATTAAGTTCAGATTATGATAGGATAAGAGTAAACTATATACATGGGTTTCTAGAATCAACTAATCATGGAATTAATAGATATTTGACAGCTAGAGGTATTGAATGGTCTAATAAGAAAAATTTATTAATTGGACTATCAGAGACAGTTATTTACTCTGGCTATAATCGATCTATTGATATTGGATATTTAAATCCGATATCATCGCATTTAGAAATTGAATTAAATGAAAGATTGAACTTCACAGGAAATGGCAATGCAAATGCTGTTTGGCAATCCCATATAGATTATTTAATTAGAGATCGAATTAGATTATCAATAAATATTCTTTTTGATGAATTTGTTATTGATCGTTCAATAGAAGTAGGGAAGGAACATGGAGATGCATATTCAATTAGAATTGCTTATTCACCATTATTAAGTTCAAAAAACATTATAACATTATTCGGTTCAAAAATTAAGGTTGGGACTCCCACATTTAGACATTATGCTAATGGTACTAATAATTTTATTTTTGGATCAAAGCCTTTTGGTTGGGAATATGGAAGTGATGGAACGGAGACTAATATTGGAATTAACTTTTTTAATCGAGAAAATATTATTATTTCAATTATATCGGGGATTCTATTAATTGGTGAAGAAAGTATTATTAATAGAGAATTTGATATTCATAATAATGATTATCAAAAAGGTCTTTTTCCTAGCGGAAATATAGAAGAATCTAGATTCTTAAAAACCCAATTACAGTGGAAAATAAAACATAATATTTTAATTAATTGTAATACTGATTTGATTTTTTTGCATAAAAGTAGTAAACAATTTAAATTTTCTTTAGGATTGGATATTATTTATTAAAATTTAATAATTTACTTTCAAGATAAAAAAAAAGCGACAAAAGTCGCTTTTTTAATTTTGAATTATTTTTTTGAATTATCTAAAGACTGTAATCTAATCTGAGTCCCAAGCTTATCCATCCTGAAGGATTACCTGATCCCATATCAGAACTAATAAATGCTTCGCTACCAACTTTAATGTTAATAGGAAGATCTAATGTTTTATTCATTAACTTTTCTAATGATAAACCAGCAAACCCTCTAAATCCAGATCCTTTTCCTATTAATCCTACATGTCCTTCAGCAAAAACAAGATTAGCTAAAGTAAGGTTCCCACCTACAGCAGCAAGGATTGGATTAAATTCATCTAAGATAGGTGTTGGTCCTGTGAATTCACTATCCTCATTACTATCGTATGTACCTTGATATCCACCAAAAGCTAATGAGACAGTATAATCAAAAGGTCCTAGTTTAAATCCTACGGGAGTAGTAATAACAATAGTGCCACCTAATGGTACAGAAGTAAATGATGCGCCAGATAAAACTCCAACACTAGCAGCTCCACCAATACTAATTCCAAGTTTTTCTTTTGCTACAAATGCATCAGTTTCTAAAGAGTCTGTTATTATTTCTTCTTCTTCTTCTTCAGATACGTTAAGACCTTCATATTCTATACCAAGCTCTTCCGCCATTTTTCTTTTTGCTGCTTCAGCGGCAGCAGATGCAGCGGCATCTAACTCTGCTTCTTCAGCAGCTTGAGCTTCAGCTAACTTTCTTGCTTCTTCTTCTTCTTTTTTACGCTTAGCATCTTGTCGAGCGTCTCTAGCTGCTTTATTTGCTGCAGCTTCAATAGCTGCTTCTGTAGCGGCACTTGCTTCAGCAGCAGCTTTTTCAGCAGCTTCTTTTGCTTGTCTTGCTTTTTCAATAGCATCTACATCTTGTTCATTTTGAGCAAAAGTAGTTGCTGACATTAATAAAAAAGCCATGAATGTTTTTAATAAAATATTTTTTGTCATCTTAGTACCTCATTAATACCTCAGTTTTATTATAACTTGGTAAAGTTATATGAATGTAAAAATTATTGTTTTAATTATGATGAAACAAGAGTTTGTTTTAATTATGGTAAAAGAATAGTTATTGATATTTTTATTAATTATAAAAGATAAAAGCAAAATGTATTAGTAGAAACTAAAAAATATAATTAGTAAATATGGTTTTATAGATAATAAAAGATATAAGTTTTAAACTATGAAAAACCATTTTATAAGTTAATTTTTTCATTATAATGTATATTATTGGTATATCTGCATATTATCATGATAGCGCAGCTTGCATTTTAAGGAATGGAAAAATTATTGCTGCTGCACAAGAAGAAAGATTTACTCGTAAGAAACATGATCAAAATTTCCCCTCTAATGCTATACAATATTGTTTAAAAGAGGCAAATATTAATTCATCTGAAATTAGTATAGTAGCATTTTACGATAAGCCTTTTTTAAAATTTGAACGAATATTAGAAACTTATCTCGCTTATGCGCCAAAAGGGATTAGGTCTTTTTTAAAAGCAATACCATTATGGATGAAAAAGAAATTATGGATTAAAGAATTAATTAAAGATGAACTTAACTATTCAGGGAAAATTCTTTTTCCTGAGCATCATGCTTCTCATGCTGCATCTGCTTTTTATGCATCCCCTTTTCAGGAAGCAGCTTTTTTAACTATGGATGGTGTGGGTGAATGGGCAACAACAAGCTACGGAGTAGGCAATGGAAATAATCTAGAGATATTGGCTGATATTAAGTTTCCCCATTCTTTGGGATTGCTTTATTCTGCTATTACATATTATACTGGATTTAGAGTGAATTCAGGTGAATATAAAGTTATGGGCTTAGCGCCTTATGGAGAACCTAAATACAAAAATTTAATCTATAGTCATTTAATCGACGTTAAAGAAGATGGTTCATTTTTCATGGATATGAGCTATTTTAATTATAGCGTTGGTCTAACAATGACTAATCAAAAGTTTAATAAACTATTTGGAGGTCTGCCTAGAGAACCAGAATCAAAATTGACGCAAAAAGAAATGGACATTGCGCGCTCTGTTCAAGAGGTAACTGAAGATATTGTTATGAAGATGGCAAAACATGTCCGAATGATTACTGGGAAGAAGTATCTATGTCTTGCTGGTGGCGTTGCTTTAAACTGTGTTTCAAATGGGAAATTGCTTCGATCTGGTATTTTTGAAGATATCTATATACAACCTGCGGCAGGAGATGCTGGTGGTGCCTTAGGTTGCGCCTTAATTGCTTGGTATCAATACTTAAAAAAAGAACGCAATGCTGATGGCAAGAATGATTTTATGAAAGGTGCATATTTAGGACCTGAATTCAGTAATGATGAAATCAAAAAATATTTAGATAAAAAAGGTTATTCATATCAATTACTTAATGATGAAGATTTGCCTGAGCATATAGCTGATTTAATTGCAGATCAAAAAGTGATTGGTTGGTTTCAAGGGCGAATGGAGTTTGGTCCAAGAGCTTTGGGTGCACGAACTATCATTGGAGATTCACGTTCTGCTGAGACTCAAAAGACCATCAATCTTAAAATAAAATATAGAGAAAGTTTTCGTCCTTTTGCTCCTTCTGTAAGGGAAGAAAATATATCAGAATATTTTGATATAGATCGATCGAGTCCTTATATGCTTTTAGTTGCAGATATCCATAAAGATAAACAACTTAAAATGACCAAAGAGCAAGAAGGTTATTTTGGATTAAAAAAATTAAATATTACTCGCTCTGAGATACCTGCTGTAACTCATGTTGATTATTCAGCTAGAATACAATCAGTCAGTAAAAAAACCAATCCGCGTTATCATGAAATGCTAACTAAGTTTAATGACAAGTACGGTTGTGCTGTGGTCGTAAACACCTCTTTTAATGTTCGCGGAGAACCTATAGTTTGCACTCCAAACGATGCTTATATTTGTTTTATGAGGACAGAGATGGATTACCTTGTTTTGAATAATTGTCTATTAAAAAAGTCAGATCAAAAACTAGTAGAAAATGATTCTGATTGGCAAAAAGAATTTGATTTAGATTAGATATGATTGAGGAAATACAAGGGATCACATCAACCAAAAAAGAGTTGCGAGGCTTTGGAATCACGATAGGCATTATTTTTTTATTAATCACAGGATTTTTATTTTTTAAAGAAAAAGAATCATTTCAAATATTTCTTTATATAGGAGGGTTTTTTATTGCACTGGGATTAATACTTCCAAGAATATTAAATCCATTTTATTTAATATGGATGACTTTTGCTGTTATATTTGGTTGGGTAATGACAAGATTAATTTTAAGTATTTTATTTTATAGCCTTATTACTGCGATAGGATTTTTAGCAAGAATATTTGGGAAAGATTTTTTAAATTTAAAATCAACTGATTATGAATCATATTGGAACTTGCGAGATAGAGAACGTGAATTAAATCAAGATTATGAGAAACAATATTAATTAAATTAAGGGATAATGTCAAAATTATCTATTTTAAAGGAATTCTTAGGTTTTTTATCCGAAAGGAAAAAGTGGTGGCTTTCACCAATTATTATTTTTCTTTTTTTATTTGGATTCTTAATTTTTTTAACTGAAGGAACTGTAGCAGCGCCATTCATTTATACATTGTTTTAATCAATCTTTTGAAAAAAATAATTTATATTATATTGATTTTTCAAAATTTATTTGCGCAAGATCATTGGGAAACAGCTATTTTTGCGAATGACCAATGGAAGTATTTTGTGCCTGATTCAGAGCTTCCAAATAATTGGAATACTTTTAGTTTTGATGATAATAATTGGGATATAGGTGAAGGCGGATTTGGTTATGCTGATGATGATGACGGAACTATAATAAATCCTACAATATCAGTATATTTTAGAAATATATTTACTGTTATTGATAAATCGAAATTATTTGCTTCGATTTTAAGTGCAGACTATGATGATGGTTATGTTGCTTATTTGAATGGATATGAAATTGGTAGATCTTATAATCTATCCGAGCCTGGTACATTTGTACCTTATAATCAGACAACTTCTTATGATCATGAAGCCTCACTTTACAATGGAGGTACACCTGAGAGTGTCTTTATGGATTCTTTATTGATTGATAGCCTGTTGGTTAATGGGGATAATGTGTTGGCTATACAAGTACATAATGTTGGAATTAATTCCTCAGATATGTCTGGTAATTTTTTTCTTTCGTTTGGTATTACGGATAATTCGGAATTTTATTCTGAACCGCCTTCTTGGTTTCAAGAGCCAATAGAGTACGATGAGTTTAATTTACCGTTGATTTTTATCGATACTTATGGTGAAGATATACCAGATGATCCCAGAATTCCTGCATATATGGGCATAATAAATAATGAAACAGGAATTAACCATATAGACGACTCTTTTAATGATTATGATGGTCATATTACAATTGAAAGAAGAGGAAATTCATCGCAGTGGAATGATAAAACACCATATCGTTTTGAAACAGTTGATGCTGAGGGTGAAAATAATAATGTAGCACTGCTAGGAATGCCTGAAGAAAATGATTGGGTATTATATGCCCCATGGCAAGATAAGACAATGATTCGAAATGTGCTTATTTATCAGTTATCTAATGAAATTGGTAGATATGCATCTAAAACTCGGTTTGTTGAACTCTATCTTAACAATGAATATAGAGGTGTATATGTTTTAATGGAAAAAATTAAACGCGATGGAAATCGAGTGTCTATATCAAAGTTAGAACCAGATGAAACCAGTGGAGATGATGTAACTGGAGGATATATATTAAAATTTGATTGGTATTATACAGGTGATAATATTGGAGGGTTTGAGAGTGATTACGATGGTATGATTTATAACTATCATTATCCTAAACCAAGTGATATTGTACCTGAGCAGGAAGAGTACATTCAAAATTATATTTATGATTTTGAAAATATTATGCTTAATGATGACTATACAAATAATCTAACTGGATATCCATCATTATTAAATGTTGAATCCTTTATAGATTTTATATTATTGCAAGAGCTTGCAAAGAACGTAGATGCTTATAGGCTTAGTACTTATATCTATAAGGATAAAGAGAGTATAGATAATCGATTAACCGCTGGCCCAATTTGGGATTTCAATCATGGTTTTGGTAATTGTGATTATGGCGAAACTTGGGAAGTTGATAATTGGTTGTTAGAATACAATCCTGAGGGTGGAGACCAGATGGCATTTTGGTGGGAATTATTATGGCAAGATGAAAATTTTCAGTTAAAAGCAGCTCAAAGATATACTGAATTAAGATCAACTATTTTTTCTGAAGATCATATTAATAGTATAATTGATAGTTCTATTATTTACTTAGGTGAAGCAGTTGATCGGAACTTTACTAGATGGCCATTGCTTGGCAATTATATTTGGCCGAATTATTATGTTTTTGATACATATGATCAAGAAATAGAATACTTAAAATCCTGGACAGCAGATCGTTTAGCTTGGATGGATAATGAAATTTTATTACTAGGCACAAAAAATAATTTTCATTTAGATTATAGCATAGTTCGTACATATCCAAATCCTTTTAATCCAAAAGTAACCTTTACTTTTAAAATTGTCTATCCAGCTACTGTTGGTTTAAATATTTACGACTTATCTGGACGACAAATTAAAAGAATAAATAAATCTTTTTATCATTCTGGTAAATGCATAATGAATTGGGATGCGAAAAATGAGAATGGTAATATTGTTTCGACTGGCACATATATATACGAGTTGATTATTAATCAAAAGACAAAACGTGGGAAAATAGTTTATTTAAAGTGAGTGCATGAAAAATATAGTATTACTCTTAATTACTTGCACATTGAGTTTAAGTCAGGATTCTCTTTTATTAAATCAGGATATGGATTATAAGTATAGCATTACTAGTGCTTCTTTTTTTAACTATGGGACAGCTGGCTATGAATTAGATGGCTTTATTGAGTTTCAGATGAAGAAAGGTTTTTTCATTGAATCTTCAATAAATTATGAGATGGGTGATGATTTTTCCTATCAGAGTGATGAAACAATAGGTATTAATTCATCTATAGGAATTATGAAAAGCATATCAAATAATTTGTTTGTTGCTGGAGGGTTATCAAATTACACTGAAATAAAAAATGATAACCTAAATGAGTTATTTTTTGGAATGATAACAAAATATTGGACAGGAGTAATATATATAGGAATTCAAGAAGACTTAGCGCCAAATTTTTTAATGCTATTGGATATTAATTCTTTTTTTAAAAATAGAATTCCTATAGATATATCTATTATGAATACATATAACTCATCATCAAATGATTTAAATGTTAGCAAAGTCAATACAAACGAAGGTGGTTTTGATACTTTTTTTAGATTTACTAAAGATTATGAATCTGGGATGTCTGTTGGATATAACTTTTCACAAGAAAGATATGAAACTCCTAAGTTGATTACTTATCAAAAGCCAGGAGGCCAAATCTATCAGAAAAATCGAACGGTCACAGAGACTGGATTTTTTCATACGATTCATATAGGTTATTTGTTTTGATTAAGTATTGGATCGAACAACAATAAAGAATTATGTAGTTTATAAATATCATGAGTATTTCTTCTATTTTAATTAAAGAAAAGGCTAAAGAACTAGGGTTTCAGAAGATTGGAATTGCAAAGGCAAAGGAATGCCCTGATGATAAAAAAAATCTTGATTCTTGGCTTAATGAGGGTAGAAATGGTACAATGCTTTGGATGGAGAAAAGGAGAGAGGAAAGAGGGAATCTTTTTAATTATTTTCCTGAGGCAAAGTCAGTTATTTCTGTGGGCTTAAACTATTATGTTGGGAAAAATCAGAAGAACCTGAATTCAGATTATAAATTTTCAAATTATGCTTGGGGGGATGATTATCATGATGTCTTAAAAAAGAGATTATTTGAACTTTTAAATTGGATTAAACAAAGCTCAGGGAAATTAAAAGGCTTGGTTTGTGTTGATACTGCTCCTTTAATGGAAAAAGTATGGGCAAGAGAAGCAGGCTTAGGATGGATTGGAAAACATACGAATCTTATTACAAAAGATTATGGAAGTTGGCTTTTTTTTGGTGAACTGATATTGGATATTGAGCTTGATTATGATTCCTCTTTTCAAGAGGATTTGTGTGGTAGCTGTACTGCATGCATAGAGTCATGCCCTACCCAAGCTCTTGACTCATATAAAATTAATGCAAAAAAATGTATTTCCTATTTAACAATTGAGCATAGAAAAGAATTTGATGTTCCAAATATCAATTTAGATGACTGGATTTATGGTTGTGATATTTGTCAGGAAGTGTGCCCCTGGAATAAGAAATTTGAGCAGGTTAGTGATTTAGATGAATTCCAACCTAGAAATGAAATTAAAGGCTACCATAATGATGATTGGAATAATTTGAATGTAGAAAATTATAAGCATATTTTTAAAAATTCGCCTGTAAAAAGAACAAAATATAAAGGTCTAAAAAGGAACATAAATCAAAATAAGCAGGATCAATCTTTATGCAGAAAGTAGGTGTTGTATTAGCAGGTTGTGGTGCGAAAGACGGTGCTGAAATTCACGAATCTGTTTTAACCCTTCTAGCATTAGATAGAGCTGGAGTAAAAGTTAGGATTATGGCGCCAAATATAGATCAATTTCATGTTGTAAATCATTCGACTAATAATGAATACAAATCTAAGCGAAATGTTTTATCAGAAGCCGCGAGGATAGCAAGAGGCGATATTGTACCCCTCGAAGATATAAAAAGTGACGAATTAGATGTACTTATATTCCCTGGAGGGACTGGGATGGCAAAAAATATTTTTAATTATATTATCGAAGGTCCAAACTTTACTGTGATAAAGGATGTAGAATCATTAACTCGAGATATGATAAGAAAAAATAAACCTATTGGTGCTATATGCATAGCTCCTGTAATGATCGCTAAAATATTACAGAACATGAATAGAGGTGGTAAGGTAACAGGGGGGTTTGATGAAAAAATTTCAGCTGATATTGAATCTATGGGGATCAATATTAAAAAAGTAGATGCAAGAAATATTGTTGTAGATAATAAAAATAAAATTGTATCAACTCCTGCCTACGTTGAGGCCAAATCAATTAAAGATGTAGCAATAGGCATAGATAAGCTAGTAAATAAAGTATTAGAAATGGTGTAAGTTATTAACCATCAATTATCTTTAATGGTAATTGAGCCATGGTGAGCTTTAAGTTGAAACGGTATTGTGCCCCCAGCAATTGTTCGTGTGCCAATTACTTTATCATTATCAATACTTATTTTGAGAACAATCTCGGAGTTTATTGCTTTTGGTGATGTGGATTGATAAACAATATTTTCGATATTTGCAGGAAATTCTTTTGGTATAGTTGCTGTAATTGATCCAGAGTGTGTTTCAAGGTTAACACTATTATCTTTAATTGTTGAATCATAGTCTAGGTTTAGATTTATATTTCCAAACGATGTAATAGCATCTATTATACCTGTCGTACTATTAATAGTAATGTTACCTTTTTCATTTTTACAAATTAGTGTTCCATTTGATTTTTCAACAGTAATTTGGCCACCTGAGCAATATAGGTCGCTTTTGTTAGAGGTGTTAATAACCTTTATATTCCCACCAAAACTTTTCATTGTGATATCCCCGCTTAAATCTTCTCCATTTATTTGTCCTCCAGAGGCACGGCATGAAATTTTTTCACTATTAATTTTAGTGAGAAAAATAGAACCGCCACTAGTTTGGCAATTGATATTTCCTTTGATTCTACTCAATAGTATATCCCCTCCAATTGTAGAGGAATTGATTTCACCATTATAATCTTCAATTTTAAGGCTACCTCCAAAGGAATGCATTCGTACTGAACCTTTACTATTTTGAATATTTATATTCCCACCATTTGTTTGAGTGTTGAGATCACCTTTAAAATCATTTATTAAAATATCTCCCGCTAATGTATTTAATGTTAATTCCCCACTAATTGTGTTTAATGTTATATCACCTCCTAAAATATTAAAATCTAAGTTGACATTTTTAGGAAGATTCAATTCAATTGTGTTATCAATAAATAAAGTTCTAATATCTTCTTTAGGGCCAATAATATTTATGGTGTTTTTATCTTCTATATGAGTTACGATAGCGTTTGCATTTTTGTGTGCTTTAGGTATATCATTTTTTTTGACTCCAAAAACAATTTTTTTAATAGTAATTGATGCGCCAGATCCTTCATGTCCTGAAATAATTAAATTTCCAGAAAGATCATTCATTCGAAATGTGTAAGATCCATCATCAGGGAGTGAATTAAAGCGGTATGTTTGTTTGATTTGTGTAGAACCACTTTCTGAAAAAACTTCAGTATTAAAACTCCAAAATACCACAACAGCAAAATATATTTTTTGAACGAACATTATTCAATTTACGAATACTTATAAACAAAAAAAGCTCTCGAAAGAGAGCTTTTTAATATTACATATCTATTTTATAATCCTGTTTCAGTAACGGTTTTTTTTACAGCGTTAAGTGTTTTACTCAATTCGTTTTTTTCATTATTTGTTAGGGTAAACTCTAGGATTTTTTCTACACCATTTGATCCAATCACAGTAGGAACACCAATAAAATATCCATCTATTCCAAATTCGCCTTCGCATAATGAAGCACACGGGATTACACGTTTTTTATCTTTGAGGAATGATTCAGCCATTTCAATTGCAGATTGTGCTGGAGCATAGAATGCAGAACCATTGCCAAATAATTTTACTATTTCACCACCAGCTACTCTTGTACGATCTTCAATCTCTTTTAGTCTTTTATTATCTATTAAATCTGTAACGGGAACTCCTCCAACTGTAGCTAATCTTGAGATTGGAACCATAGTATCTCCATGTCCACCCAAAACCATGCATGTGACATCTTGAGCAGAGTAACCTGTTTCCATGGCAATAAAAGTTCTAAATCTTCCACTATCTAATGCTCCTGCCATTCCAACTACTTGATTTTTTTTGAAGCCAGACACTTTATAAAAAGCATATACCATAGCATCAAGTGGATTAGAAATAACAATTACAAATGCATTTGGTGCATGTTGTTTAATATTAGTTGCAACGTCTTTGATGATCCCAAGATTAATATCAAGTAAATCTTCTCGATTCATTCCAGGTTTCCTAGGTATTCCAGCTGTTATGATAAAAACATCAGTATTTTTTACATCTTCCCAATTAGAAGTACCTATAATATTCGAATCATAACCATCATGTGGTCGCAGTTGCATTAGGTCTAAGGCTTTACCTTTTACCATCCCTTCAGATTGTGGGATATCAAAAATAATGACATCACCTAGTTCTTTTTGTGCTGATAATAAGGCAAGGTTACCACCTATCTGACCACCACCAATCAATGTAATTTTTTTTCTTGCCATGATATTTGTCCTTTAAAGCAAAAAACCCCAGAGGGGTTTTTAATTTTAGTTATTTGGTAGAATAGATACGAGTTTTCGATTTCGATCTTTTCTCCGGAATTTTACTATGCCATTTGCAGTAGCAAATAATGAGTCATCATTGGCTCTACGGACATTTGCACCTGGGTGAATTTTAGTTCCTCGTTGCTTTAAAATAATTGTTCCAGCTAATATTGACTGTCCATCGGCCACTTTCAATCCAAGGTAGCTTGGATTTGAATCACGACCATTTCTAGAACTTCCCTGCCCTTTTTTATGTGCCATTATTTACTCCTCTTCCTGCGAGTTTTTTTCTACTAATTTAGTTTTTGTAGATTTTGATTCTACAGAAACATTATCAATTGAATTGAATTCTATTTTGGTATACCATTGCCGATGTCCATTCTTACGTTGGTAACCTTTTCTTCTTTTTTTCTTATAAACTAGGATTTTTTTGTTACGTCCATGCTCTACAATAGTTGCAGTCACAGAAACACCTGAAATATTTGGAGACCCAAATTGTGTTTTTTTTCCATCATTGATTAGTAAGACTTGATCAAATGTTAGACTTGTACCAGTGTCACCTACCTGTTTAGGCACTTTGATGCGAGTCCCGTTGGAGGCTTTGTACTGTTTACCTGATATATTTACAATAGCATACATAATAATTTCTCTCTAAAAAGCCGGCGAATATACTAGTTTGAATTTTCCTTTTCAAGACTCATTTCATTTGTTATGTCGACATTATCTTTAGATCTTATAAAACGAAACTCATCTAGCCTTAAATTTGCATTCTCAATAATCTTTAAATGGATAAAATTTTGCCACATGAGACCTTTTAAAATATGCTTTTTATCATTATTAAAATAGGTGGCATTTTTAGGATGTAGTTGTAACCTTATTCTTAAACTGCGATATTTAGCTTTGTATCTACGTAGCCAGTGATCGATGCGTGTTGTAAGGGTCTCAATTGAAATAATTCTTCCAGATCCCTTGCAAGCAGTACATTCTTCACTCATAGAATCTAAAAGACTTACTCTAATCCTTTGGCGGGTCATTTCTAGAAGGCCAAACTCTGTTATTGGAGCTACGGCAACTTTTGCACGGTCTTTTCTAAGCTCTTTACGTAGCTCTCTATATACTTTTTTTCTATTCTCATCTTTTTTCATATCAATGAAATCAATTACAATTAATCCAGATAGATCTCTAAGACGTAATTGTCTTGCTACTTCTCGAGCTGCTTCAAGATTGATCTTTAATGAATTATCTTCATGAAGTTTTTTGCCAACAAATCTTCCGCTATTTACATCAACTACAACCATAGCCTCCGTTTTTTCAATAATTAAATATGCTCCACTTTTTAGCCAAGCTTTAGGACGCATTAGTTTTTCAATTTCTGTTTCAATTCCAAAGCCTTCAAAAAGGGGAGACTTTATTTTATATAATTCTAATCTATCTAATAAACTCGGAGAAATATCTTCTAAATATTTTTGAGTTTTTTTAAAGAGGCGTTTAGAGTCTATAATTATTTTTTCAACATCAGGTGTTAAAAGGTCTCTTACAACACTAGAAGCAGTCTCTAAATCTTCATAGACTATTACTGGAGCAGATTCATTGTTTCCTTTTGATTCTATTTTTTCCCAATTATTGATTAATTGATTAAAATCATTGGTGATATGTTCTTCTGATTTACCTTCAGCTACTGTACGTATAATAATACCAGTATCACCTTGCCTAAGACGTTGTGCGATTTTTTTTAAGCGTCTTCGTTCATATTTATCCCATATTTTTTTTGATATTCCTATATAGTTTGCGCCGGGAACAAGAACTAAAAGCCTTCCTGGGAGTGCAACCTCTGTTGTTACCCTTGGACCTTTTCCAGCGAAAGGCTCTTTTATAACTTGAACATAAATTTCTTGATCTTTTTTAAGGTCAACTTCTATGTTGTCGTTTCTAAAATTTTTATTGCGTTTTTTAAAATCTTTTCTTTCTTGTAAATATTCATCAGAGGCAATTTCTGAAAATGGAAGAAACGCATTTAATTCATAGCCAATGTCTACGAATGCTGCTTGCATGCCTGGTAATACATTTTCTACTATACCTTTATATACATTTCCCACCATTCTATGGTTATCTTGCCTCTCAATATAGACTTCAACCAAACTGTTGTCTTCTTGTATAGCAATTCGAGTTTCTTCCATGCCTTCATTAATAAAAATTTCTTTTTTCATATTGGACGTAGCCCCTTCTATAATGTTTTTCTCAACATTGTAGAGTAGTAGTGTTCTGCCAAACGAGGCAAAAACAGATTTTCTATTTAGGGTAATTTGAACGGAAGGAAAATTTTGGCCCATTTATTTAGGGTGATAAAAAATGTGTCAGTTCCATCAAAAAAAGAATTAAAACTTTGTCATCCCTTCTAAATCCCTTAAGGCTAAATTAAAAGATTTCTTTGATTCTTTCAACCGATATAAAACCTTAATTTCGGTCTTAATATTTCATGGTTTTTTGGTAAAAAACTCACATAAAATTATTCAATTAATATTTTTTATAGTACTTAGTTTGCAATTTCTATTTGCAGAATTAGAACCCATTGCATTATGCTTAGATGTTAATGGAGCGGTTCTAAGAAAAGGGGGCATGCGTAAAGGATTAATCAGGCGAGGAGATTATATTTATCATGGAGATAAAATAATCACTGGTGATATAGGATCTGCATCATTTATTATGATTTATGAAGATACATCAATAAGAATATATAATAACTCGGTCATTCGTTTGATAAGTGAGAAGCATAGTCTGCTTCGTCATTCTGAATTAGCATTATTTGGTGGCAAAGTTATTGTTGAAGCTGATGATAATCATGGTTATAGTTTTGTAGTTAATACTCCTTCTACAACGGCAACAGTATCAGGAACAAATTTTTTAGCTCAATACCAAGAAGATCGTTTGTTCGAAGGTATAGATTATTCAATCTTTACTGTTTTGAATGGTGTGATTGAGCTCGAAAATTTACAATCAAATCATTTTATGTATATTTTTAGAGGAGAGACAATTGTATCAACTGCAAATGGGGATTTTTTAAGATTGGATACATTTCGAGAACCACAGGCAATCGTTAATACGCTTATGGATTTTCGTTAATGATACAAAATGGTCAGATAATTGCAATTGGTGGTGGTGGATTTGGTCGAAATCATAATCATAATAAAATAGAAAAATATATTTTAAACCAATCTGATAAAGAAAAACCAAATATTCTTTTTATCCCAACTGCTAGTGCAGAAGATAAAACTTATATTGTAAATTTTTATGCATGTTTTTCAAAATTAGAGTGTAAGCCTTCGCATTTGACATTTTTTCAAAGAACTCCTAGGTTAGATGGATTAATTAATCAGGCGGATATTATTTATGTTGGTGGAGGTAATACTAAAAGTATGCTAGCTGTTTGGCGTGAATGGAAGCTGGATAGATTATTGTTGAGAGCATACAATAATGGGAAAATCCTTTGTGGTGTTAGTGCTGGTGCAATATGTTGGTTTGAGCAAGGCATAACGGATTCATGGGCAAGTAATTTAAACACATTAGAATGTTTAGGGTTTATTAATGGTATGGCGTGTCCTCATTATCAGGAAGAGGGTGATAGAAGGCCAGAATTGCATAAATTTTTATTAAATGGGAAAGCCATTGGCGGATATGCTATTGATGGTGGCGCTGCTATTCATTTTATCAAAGGTAGCATCCATAGTGCGTTACAATTTTATCCAGAATCTTTTGCATTTAAGGTTTCTAATGATAATGGTGTTGTAAATGAAGAGCAACTAAATATGGTTACACTTTAAGATCTTAACTAATTTTTTATTATGGATAAATACATATTGAATATAAATGGTAAAAAGCAAACTGTTTCAGTTGATGGAGACACTCCGCTTTTGTGGGTATTAAGAGATGAGCTTAAATTAACAGGCACTAAATTCGGATGTGGAAAAGGTCTTTGTGGCGCTTGCACCATTCATATTAATGGGGTTGAAACAAGATCTTGCCAGACTTCTATTGATTTTTTAGATGATGAAGATCAGATTACAACTATTGAAGGTCTATCTATAGATGCATCGCATCCTGTTCAAAAAGCATGGGTAGCCCATGATGTTCCTCAGTGTGGTTATTGTCAATCAGGGCAAATAATGACAGCGTCAAGCTTTTTATCTCGGAATAACAAACCCAATGATGATGATATTGATACTGCTATGAAAATGAATATTTGTCGGTGTGGTACTTATCCAAGAATTAAAAAAGCTATTAAATCAGCAGCCAAAGAAATGAAAAATGGTTAAGGAGCATATAATATCCAGAAGAGATTTCATTAAGGTGACTTCTATCATTGGCTCAGGTTTTGCAATAGGTTTTAATAGTTTGTTCGCATCTAAGCATGAGGTTTCTAATTTCGCTCCAGATACATTTATTAATGTCCTAAGCGATGATACGATAATTCTATCTGTAGCAAAAGCAGAAATGGGTCAAGGTATATGGACATCCTTGCCAATGTTAATAGCAGAAGAAATGGAAGCAAGCTGGGATAAAGTAAAGGTAGTCCAAACCTCAAAAGATAGTTTTATGGGTACAGGCGGTAGTATGTCAATTAAAGGTTATGGATGGGAAAAGATGAGAAAGTCAGGTGCAATTGCAAAATATATGCTTATTGAAGCTGCTGCATTAAAATGGCAGGTCAGTCCTCTTGAATGTGATGCTGAAAAAAGTGTGGTAATACACAAGCCAAGTGGAAGAAACACCACTTTTGGTTCACTTGTCAAAGATGCTAAAAAAATAAAAATTCCGAGGAAGGTTATACTTAAAGATCCATCTGAATTTTCCCTTATAGGTGAAGACATGCTGCGTACTGATTCAAAGATGAAAGTAGATGGTTCGGCGCTTTTTGCTATGGATATAGATCTTAAGGGAATGCTATATGCGATGGTTGAAAGACCAAAGTATTTTGGGGCAACGTATAAAAGTTCAAATGCTAATTTAATTAAAAAGCAATCGGGAATTATAGATGTATTTAATATCCCATCTGGAATAGCTATTGTGGGTAAAAATACATGGTCTGTTATTAAAGCTAGGAAAATATTGCAGGTTGATTGGCAAAAGAAAAAAGATCCTGTAAATGCTGATAGTAAAATTTATAAATCGCATTTATCTAATCTTGTTAATGGTAAGTCTAATACCGTAAAGAAAGAAGGCAGGCCTTCAAAGTTTTTATTAAAAAGTAAAAAAACTTTACAATCAGAATATTATTTACCTTTTCAGACTCATGCTGCAATGGAGCCTTGTAATTGTGTAGTTAATGTGTCTGAAAAGGCTTGTGAGATATGGGCAGGTACTCAGAATCCTACTAATGCGATTAGTAGAGCTGCTAATGTAACGGGTTTGGATGAAGAGAAAATCAAGTTAAATCTTACTTTTTTAGGTGGTGGATTTGGTAGAAAATCATTTAATGATTTCATAGAAGATGGTGTTCAAATATCAAAAAAAATTAAATCTCCCATAAAGCTTATTTATTCAAGAGAGGATGATATTAAGCATGGTTTTGCGCGTCCTTCAAGTATTCATCAATTAACAGCTGATTTAAATGGTGGAGATATAAATGTTTGGAAACATGTAGTTGTTTCCCCTGATCCTCTTACTGGTAATGCGTTAAATGAATATGGTGCAGATTTACCAGGAATCGCTAAATGGGCTGTTAATATTGGTGTAGTTAAAAATAAGTTACGTAATACTATGATTGCTGATGGGGCTAGCGAGATTCCATATAACTTCCATAATAAGTTAATAAAAGCGTCTCCATTTGAAACTGATGTGCCCCTTGGGTTTTGGAGAGCAGTTTTTAATTCGCAAAATGCATTTGCAAATGAATGTTTTATAGATGAAATAGCAGATCAATTAAAAATTGACCCAATACAATTAAGGTTAAATCATTTAAATAATAATTCGCGTCCTTCTATTGTGATTCGCAAAGTGGCTAAAGAAGCAGCATGGGAGTCAAAGTTGCCAAAAGGGCATTTCCAAGGTTTTGCTTATCATCATAGTTTTGGGACACATGTTGCTCAGATAGCAGAAATATCTATTGACAGTTCTAATCAAATAAAAGTTCATAAGGTATTTAGTGCTGTTGACTGCGGTCAGACAGTAAATCCAATGACGATAAGAGCACAGATCCAAGGATCAATTATTTTTGGCCTGGGTGCAACTATAAAAAGCGAAATGACAGTAAAAAATGGCAAGGTAAATGAAGGTAATTTTGATGATTATCAAGTTATAAGAATTGATGAAACGCCTGAAATAAATGTATATATCATCAAAAATCAAGAGAATCCAGGAGGGATTGGAGAGCCTGGTTTGCCACCAATAGCGCCTGCGATAGCGAATGCAGTCTTTGCCGCTTCAGGAAAGCGCATAAGGAAACTTCCTATTCTTTCTAAAGATCTTTCTTAATATTAAATATCGGATTTAAAATATTTAGTTCTCGTTCTATTTTTTAGTTGTAAAATCAACTGAATAAAATATATTGCAGGAATTTTATTTATTATTACGCTCAAAACGCTTTTTTTAGTTGCAAATGCAACTAAAAAAGATATAGTTTCAGCCTATGTCAAAAGAAGCATCATTAAAATTTCATATGAACCTAGGTATGTTGATTCGATCAGCCCATAATTCAATGACGGAAAGGTTTGTTGAAAATGTATTTGATTCTGGTTTAAATATTTCATTGGATCAGTGGATGGTTCTTGGTCCGATATGGCAATTAGGCTCTCCTTCTCAAAAAGATTTAGGTGAAATTTGCTTAAGGGATAAGCCAAGTATTACAAGAATTATTGATTCTTTAGAAAAAACAAGTTTAGTTGTTAGAGTATCAGATCAAATTGATCACAGGATTAAGCGAGTTATTTTAACAAATTCAGGTAAGCAATTATTCTATGATGTTCTTCCAATTATGGAAAAAACTAGGGAAGAGGTTAGGGGTGATATACCTGAGGAAGAGATTGAAATTTTTAAAAATGTATTATCTAAAATTATAAAAAATCTTAACTCATAATCGTAATGCTGCCTATTCACCTACTATTTTCATTCATTATTATTTTTGCGTTTGGATGCTATCATAATCCCCGTACTTCTGCTGATGAATTAGGTGTCAATATCCCAGAAGAGTGGTCAATGCCTATTTATGAAAAATCTGATAATAATAAGGAATGGGTTACCGCATTTAAAGACAAAGAATTAATTTCATACCTTGAAGCAGTAAAGGTTAAAAGTCCAGACTTTCTTTCTATTTTGGAGAATGAAAAAATAGGACGTTACAATGCAAAAATAAGAGGAGCAAATATTTTGCCTTCTGTAAACTTTAGCTTCAACCAATCTGAAAGCCGTCAAAATTTATCCGCATTTGGATTTGCAGATTCCTTTTTAGGTAACCAAGGGTCCGATTCATCAAGTCAAAATAATTCCTCTAGCAGTAATGTAATATCATTTGAAAATAAAACTTTTGGCCTCGGTCTTAATTATCAGTGGGAGTTAGATATATGGGGACGTTTACTTAATGAAAGAATAGCGGCCAGGAAGGATTATGAAGCTGCAAAATATGATTTGTCTTATCTTGGCTTTTCTCTTGTAGTACGGAGTGCAATACTTTTCTACCAAGGAGTTGAAGCATTGGAGCAGTCTACGTTATCAGAAGAATCTTATGCTAGCTTAGTTGAAATTAGGAATTTAGTAAAGAATAGGTATGAAAAGGGATTACGGTCAAGCTTAGATTATAGACTTGCAGAGACTTCCGTTTCTACAGCCATCCTTGAAATGGAAAATAGAAAAAATCAGTTAGTTAGTATAAATCGCCAGCTTGAAACGTTAGCAGGGAAATACCCTACAGGTACCTTTATTAAGCAAAAAAAATTACCGACAAACCTGCCTAGTATACCAAAAAGTATCCCCGCTGCCATTGTAGAAAGACGTCCAGATATTCGGAGTTTAATTTTAAAAGTGGAGTCCAATGTAAGCCGTGTATCGCAAGCAAAGAGAAATCTATTGCCAGGTATAAGCCTCACAGGGTCGCTTGGAACATCAACTCAAGATTTTGAAGAACTACTAAACAAAGATTATGGTATATGGAATTTGGGTTTGAATATAACTGCGCCTATTTTTAATGGAAAGCGTTTAAGATCAGCTATAAAAGTTCAAGAAGCAGCTTTTGAAATCTCAAGACAAGATTTAGTTAAGGGTTTACTTAAGGCTTTTTCAGAAGTGGAGCAGCTCATGTATTTCGACCAATCCTTAAAAGTACAGATTAATGCTATGCGATCTGGAGTTGAACAGTCTAAAGATGCGTATAATTTATCTAAAGAAAGATATGACAAAGGCGTTACCACATTGGAATCAGTTCTAAGCAGTCAAAGACAATATAATACGATTAAATCTCAATACTTGCAATTACAGCGTCAATCTATTGAAAATAGATTACTTTTGATTTTAGCTCTTGGTGGAGATTTTGGGTATATAAACGAAGGGAGTTAGTAAGTGCGCAATATAAAAAAATATTTTGGACCAGTATTCTTAATTGCATCCGTAATTATTGCTGTGATACTAATTAGAAATAAGCCAATTGCTGAAATAAAAGAAGTTGAAAAAAATATTCCTTTTGTAAAAACGATGATTTTAAAGTCCCAAAAAGTCAATGCAAGAATTTCTTCCCAAGGATTTATTAGACCAAAATCAGAATTAAATATATTATCTGAATTGAATGCAAGAGTGGAATGGATCTCTTCAAAAATGGAGCCAGGATCTAGCTTTGATAAAGGAGACACGCTCATCAAACTGGATAAAAGAGATTATGAATTGGCTTTAATTACAGCAGAAGCAAACGTGTTGAATGCAAACGTTAACATGGAAAGAGAAAAAGCGGAGTCTGATATTGCTTCAAAAGAATGGAAAAGAGTTGGCGGAGGGTCAGGAACTGACCTAGCTCTTCGTAAACCTCAACTTGCTCAAGCTAAGGCAACGTTGGAAGCCGCGAAAGCTGAGTTGGAAAGAACTAAGAGGAATTTAGATCGGGCAGTCTTCATAGCCCCTTTCAAAGGTAGAGTCAGGTCCAAAAATACAGATATGAATTCTATTGTATTTCCAGGTACTATGCTCGGAAGTATTTACGCAACTCATTATTTTGAAGTACAATTACCCATTACTGATCAGGATGTAAAATTCACAGGACTGAGTTTTAACGGTTTAGAAATTCCTGATAATGAACAGCTTGATGTTGCTTTCACAATCGGAGATAACATTCTAAACGGAAAAGTTATCAGGGCTGAGGCTGAAGTTGACCCTAGGACAAGAATGTTATCTGTAGTGGCAAGTATCTCGGAAAAAAATAATGATAACAATAATTCGATTTTAGTGGGGCAGTATATTCAAGCAACTATATTTGGAATGGAAATAGATAATATATTTATTCTTCCTAGAAATAATGTTCGTAATGAGTCAGTCTGGGTAGTTAATTCTCAAATGGAACTAATGAATAGAGCAGTTGATATCATTCGATTTGAAGGAGAATTTGCTTTAATTGGTGAAGGTATAGAACAAGGGGACAGGTTGCTTCAGTCAAGACTGTCAAGTTTAATTAACGGGCAAAAAGTAACTTATACACTCAAATAGTTATTATGGAAAAAATAATACGTTGGTTTGTGAGTAATAAGGTTGTTTCAAACCTACTCATGGTTCTAATTCTTGTTACAGGTGCTACTACAATCCCAAGCTTGAAAATGGAGGTCTTCCCAGAAATTGAACTAAATATTATTAGTGTGACAACTGTCTACCCTGGCGCAACACCTTTTGATGTTGAGCAGGCAATTTGCATTAAAATTGAAGAAAGGCTGCAAGGTCTAGATGGAGTAAAAAAAATCACATCAACTGCTTCCGAAAGTGTAGGTAGCGTTACTGTAGAAGTTATTCAAGGTGAAGATATTAATGACATGCTTGATAAAATTAAAGCAGAAGTAGATGCTATTGATTCCTTTCCTGAAAGCATAGAAAAGCCTGTTTGTCGTAAGTTTGCTGGATCTAACCCAGTGATTTCCGTGGCTGTCCACGGCAAGCTAGAGGATAATATTTTAAATGAGTTGACAGAAAATATAAAAGATGAGATTGATGCTCTCCCCGAAATAACTTTTACCTCTATCGTCGCCGATTTGGAGACAGAAATAGCAATTGATATTGATGAGAGTGCTTTAAGAAAGTATAATCTTACATTCCAACAAATATCTAATTCTATTAGAGAATGGTCATTAAACATTCCAAGTGGAAGCATTGAAACGAAAGAAGGCGAAATTTTAATTAGATCTAATAGCCAAGGTTACTCTATCTACGATTTCTCTGAAATTCCAGTTATTACTGAGCAAGATGGCTCTATTGTATTTTTAGGGGACATAAGCAAAATACGTGATACCTTTTCAGATCAATTCGAACTCGATTTCTTGTTTAATGGCGAGAATTCAAATCTAATCACTGTTTTTAGGGTTGGCAATCAAAATGCTTTAGATGTATCCAAAGCTGTAAAAGACTATGTTGAGGTCAAAAGTGCACAGCTTCCCCCAGACGCTAAAATTACTGCTTGGGATGATGAGGCTAGAATATTAAGCGGAAGAATTGAGACAATAGTACGAAATGCTCAGCAAGGTCTTATTTTAGTTATTTTTGTCTTGGCACTATTTCTTAAACCAAAATTAGCATTCTGGGTTTCACTTGGAATTCCAATTTCTTTCATGGGTGGCTTTTGGTTGTTTGCTCCACTTAACCTTTCAATTAATATGTTATCACTCTTTACCTTTATTCTGGTTTTAGGAATAGTTGTGGATGATGCAATTGTTGTTGGAGAAAATATTGCATTGTTTAGAGAGCGGGGAATGGATCCTAATGAGGCTGCAGTAAAAGGAGCAATGCAAGTTGCAACCCCTGTATTTTTCGCAGTTTTAACAACAATGACTACTTTTGCACCTATGCTATCTGTTGATGG
>PAPB01000016.1 GCA_002708715.1 Fidelibacterota bacterium
AAAAAGAAGAAAAAGTCATCTTCAAAGAAAAAGAAGAAAAAGTCATCTTCAAAGAAAAAGAAGAAAAAGTCATCTTCAAAGAAAAAGAAAAAGAAGAAAAAAAGTAAAACTGATCAAGCTACTTCAAATTCTTCTAACGCTGAAGCGATAGAGTCTGCACCTAAATCTAAAAAATCTGTTCGTTCAAATTCAGCGGCATTTGCAGACGAGTTGTATAATTTAACTGGTGAGCTTCAAGCCTCAAATAGGGAACTTGCTAGGGCAACTAAATATTTTTATGAAGAAGAAACAAAGAAAAAACCAGTATCCATAGATTCAAAACCATTTTTTACTACCGAAGATTTTGAAAAAGAATCTAGACTGAATCCTGATAATATATATATCCAAAGACAGTTAGGACTGCACTATGAATCTAAAGGGGATTATTCATCGGCGAAGGAAGTATATTTAAGAGAAGTGAGTAGAAATCCTGACAATCCAGATTCACATTATTTTCTCGGCTCATTGTACGCAAATTTAGGTGAACTGCAAAAAGCAAAGTATGCATTTGAGGAAGCGCTATATATTGACCCTAACCATCAGGCTACAATTGAAGCGATTTCTATGTTTATGGACACAAAGCAGGAAGAAATTTTTAGCAATGATTTACTTAGATATTCATCAAAAAAAGCACCAGATGGTCCAGCAAAACATATTGCCAGTATTCGTGAGTCTATGGCGGCAAGTAATTATATTGAAGCTCTAAATTTAGCAGAAGAAGCTGCTGAAAAATATCCAACCCAAACAGGTTTTGTTCATCTAATCGGTGAAAATCAATTAAAACTAGGGAGAGATGAAGAGGCAAAAAGGTCTTTTCAAAGAGCAATAAAATTAAATCCTAAAGATGTACAACCCCATGAATCATTAGCTGATTTATATTTTGCTCAAGGTAAATATGTATATGCAGCTCTTTCATATAGCGATGCTGTTTATTTAGATCCAGAAAATAGCGATTATCGATACATGCAAGGCCTGAGTTATTTTAATGCTCACGAGTGGGGTAGGACTGCTTCTTCTTGGGAAGANCTNCTTCANTATAGNCCNAANGATCCAATANTNAANACNNTNCTTCCNCAGGCNTATTANATTTTAGCAGTNGAATTTAATCGTTTNGGTAANCCNTCNATGGGNNGNCAATCNTTNAAAAATGCNTTATCTGTNAATAATAACCATTCTTCTTGGTTGCCAGGTGCTATGGCGGTTTTAGGAAAATATTATCGTGAAAAAACTATGTATAATGAGTCTCTTGTTGCATTTCAAGAGGTGCTTGAACTAACACCAAATAATGCTGATGCATATAGAGGAATGGGTATTACATATTGGGAAATGGATGAGAANCAGNTAGCACGCGCATCTTGGGAACGAAGTCTAGAAATAAAACCAGATAATAATGAATCTAAAGGTTGGCTCATNCTCTCCTCTCAGGGNTCTTAGATTCTGTTTGGCCTAATACAATTACAAAAAGAAAATAATATTTTTATGCTCCGCTTTTTTATTTTTGGGGTTATTTATTTATCAACAATCAATAGNCAGGGNTATTATAGAGGAGACTCCCTTGTCAAACAAGGTGTAGATGCTTTTTATAATTATGAGTTTGATCGCTCTATAGAAATTTTAAATCATGCTAGAGATCAATACCCTGATCATCCNGGTGTGCATTTGATTTGGGCAGCATCACGGTGGGTTAGATCGCAGGCAAATGATTCTATTCAGCAAACATATAGATTATTAGAAAATGATCTTTCTACTATAGAACCAATTTATGAAGAATTAGTATTAAAGAATGCTAATGATCCTTTTTATAAATTATACTATGGATCTGCTATAGGGTTGAGAGCAAGGGTTAGTATGGGAAAAAAAGAATGGTTGAAAACTTTATATCATTCNTATCGAGGTTTTTCAACTATTGAANATGTATCAANTGNATTCCCAGAGATCATAGATGCTCAACTACCTATCGGGATTGTAGAATATTATGCAGGAATTAGCAATACACTACTACGTTGGACAATAAATATGATGGGACTCGATCCATCAATGGAATCGGGATTAAAAAAAATTACTCAAGCAGCAAATAATGGAAAGTGGTCATGGATTGAAGCAAAATCTATTTTATGCAACCTTTATCTGTGGGTAGAAGATGACCCAGTCTTGTCACTTCCTCATGCCAGGGAACTTGTATATAATTTCCCGAAAAANTATTGGTTTAATCTTTTATANTTGGAATCTTTGATACGTACTAATAGGATAGATGAATCCTATGAACTATTGGGTAACATGGATAATCTTTTAAAGAATTTAACTGAACGGCAAAAAATTTGGTATGAACCATATCAATCCTATGAAAAAGCTTTATTATTTTTTTATCAAAAGAATTATGAGAAAACATTAGAATTTGTAAGTGAAACAATCGATAATTATTCTGGNGAGCTTGATATTATACTAGGCAATGCATTTTTATTGCAAGGAATGGCATATGATAAGGTAAATAAACGCACGGAGGCTAGAGAAAGTTATAATAATTGTNTTGATTTAGATAATTTCTCTTTTGCAATGATAAAAGCTAAGAAATATTTGGAATTACCATACTCGGAAATATGATGCAGGTCTACTGTCCAAGTCTGACAAAGTATATTAGATGGAAATCTAGGTGTGTTATGGTTGGTGATATAGGAGTAGGTGGTGATAATCCAGTAAGAATTCAATCCATGACTACAACCGATACTATGGACACTAAAAAAACGGTATCTCAATCTATTAGGATGATAGAGGCTGGTTGTGAGATTGTTCGGATTACAGCACCTAGCATTAAAGAAGCTGAAAATTTACAAAATATACGTCAAGGCATTAGAGATAATGGNTACAATACACCTCTTGTAGCTGATATACATTTCACNCCAAATGCGGCCAAGGTTGCAGCGAGAATTGTTGAAAAAGTACGNATTAATCCAGGTAACTATGCGGATCGAAAGAAATTTGAAAATTTGGAATATACTGATCAGTCTTATAATGATGAATTAGATCGAATTAGAAAACGATTTATTCCTTTAATCAAGATATGTAAAGATAATGGTACTTCAATGAGAATTGGCACAAATCACGGCTCGCTATCTGATCGTATNATGAGTCGATATGGCGACACACCATTGGGCATGGTTGAATCTGCTATGGAGTTTATTAGAATCGCTGAAGACGAAGGATATTATGATTTAATTTTATCTATGAAGGCAAGTAATACTCAGGTAATGGTTCAGGCATATCGCTTACTTGTTAAATCAATGGTAGATGAAGGGATGAATTATCCATTGCACTTAGGAGTTACTGAAGCGGGAGAGGCTGAAGATGGTCGAATTAAGTCGTCCGTAGGGATAGGNTCTCTTCTTGAAGATGGTTTGGGTGATACTATTCGAGTATCTCTCACTGAAGAGCCAGAAGCAGAAATCCCAGTAGCCAAAATTTTAACTGATAGAATTAAACAGAAGGATATNAGCTCTTATCATATTAAAGAGATAGAGAGTATCCCATATGATCCATTTTTTCATACAAGACGTGAAACAAATCAAATATTAAATATTGGAGGNGATCAAGTACCNAGAGTAATTGGAGATCTTTCATTAAAAAAAGATTTATATCCAGAAGATTTTGCTCAGTTTGGTTATCTGTATTCTCAAAAAGAGGATAAGTGGCATATATCAGACCAAGCAATTGATTTTCTTTATTTAGGAGATTCAGCTATAGATTTTCAAATTCCAGGTANGTTAAANATTATACGTAATTACAATAAAAGTTTTCCTGATATTGTAGGATACAANCTATATACTATCGATCAATTAGATAAAATCCCAAGTAATCAGGTGTCATTTTTATCTTGTAAAGATTCAGATGAAATTTTTGATAAATTGAGTATATTGCGCCAATGTATTGTTATTCTTGAAACAGATGCTAAAAGTAGTTACGCAGCATTGAGGAGATTTTTTATAGAATGTATTAATAAGAAAATTTTGAACCCTATTATTATAAAGCGATTTTATAATATGACTGCTAGAGAAGAGACATTAATCTATGCATCTACAGATATAGGTGGGTTACAAATAGACGGGTTTGGGGATGGCTTATGGCTTGATTCATTAGAAGATCACTCTTTTAATAATGAGATAGCTTTTGCTATTTTACAGGCAAGTAGAACTAGAATATCAAAAACAGAATATATTTCTTGTCCATCATGTGGAAGAACATTATTTGATCTTCAAGAAACAACGGCGAAGATTAGGTCAAAGACCGATCATTTAAAGGGTGTAAAAATTGGGATTATGGGTTGCATTGTCAATGGCCCTGGTGAAATGGCAGATGCCGATTACGGTTATGTGGGTACAGGACCAGGTTTGATCTCATTATATAAAGGGCAGGAGGTTGTTAAGAGAAATATTTTGGCAGAAAATGCAGTGGATGCATTAATCCAATTAATCCAAGAGAATGGTGACTGGANTGAATCTAATAATGTTTAGCATTGTTCATCTGTATGATGCTATTGTATTATTGACATGGTCAAATGTACAAAGTTGATTAAAAAGAGATCTATATGAGAAAAATTATCATTATTTTTGCGATGTCTCTATTATTTGGACAAGTTGGAGAAGGAACACTATCGCCAGTAGTTACCTATTGGAAAACNCTTACCCAGGAAGAGAGAGAGATTTTTTTATTCTCCTACTTAACTATGGTATATGAGACTCATTCAGAATTGAAAAATTCTGAAGGATATGGAGGAATTACTGAATGGTATTATAATAATCGTGCAGAGATGGTGTATGGAATTTTTGATCAATTAGAAGTAGTAAGAATATCAGAGATGGTTAAATGGATTAATGAATTTTATTCCCATGGTGAATATGCCAATCGTCCATTTATTGAAGCACTTGAATTTGCATATAGGTTTGCCGAAGCATCTGGAACAAATATTTGGGAAAAATACGAAAATCTTCAGTTTGATAAAATAAAACCTGGTAGAGATTAGTGTCCATTTTTCAGCCAGCGAATACAACAATTCGGCTGAAAAAATATAGTAAAGTAGAATATTTACGAGTTTTCAATATTAATATTTTTGTTTTTAATAACATTAATCAGTTTGGGTAATTAAATTTTTACAAAATTTAGATATGAGATCAACACATTATTATAATTTTATGAAATCCCTAAATAAGATATTATTTCAATTTATTTTTCTATTAAATAATATCCTTATGAGTCAAAATTCTTTTGATAAGGAAGCATTCTGTACTAAAATAAATTCAAATTTTAAACTCTCATCATTGCAATCTACATTGACAGAGGAGCAGGAAAAGATAGATATTACGTATTATAAAATAGAATTTGAGATAGATATGGAAACTGAACAGATTAATGGTTCTGTGATTGTTAATGGATCTGTGGGGATAAATGAACCTGATACAATCGAACTAGATTTTGCTGATGGGATGATAGTTGATTCAATACATTTTATGGGGGAAGTTATAGCATTTAATCATGAGAATAGTATGCTAAAAATACCTGCTCCTGCTTCTATACCTGGAGGCTACGACTTTAGCTTCAAAATATTTTACTATGGGAGTCCTATTGCAACGGGTTTTGGGTCATTTAATTTTGATACTCATAATAATATTGATCATGTTTGGACACTTTCAGAACCGTACGGAGCAAGAACATGGTGGCCTTGTAAAGATGACCCTTCAGATAAAGCTGATTCAGTAGATATTATTATAACTCTGCCTTCGGAACAGATAGTTGTTTCTAATGGGATCCTTGTAGAAGAACTAGATTTAGGAGATGGAAGGAAAAGGTACCATTGGTCTGAGCGATATCCAATTTGTACTTATCTTGTTTCGGTAACTACCTATCCTTATACTGTATGGTACGATGAGTATATAGGGCTTAATGGAGACACGCTTCCTTTAGAATATTATGTTTATCCTGACCACTATGATTTGGTTTATGATAATTATTTATTAACAAATGATATGATGGAAGTTTTTGCTCAAAAATTTGGTGAGTATCCTTTTATGGGTGAGAAATATGGACATGTTGAATTTGGTCGAGGGGGTGGAATGGAGCACCAGACAATCACTAGTATGGGTGGATATAGTCAGTGGCTTATTGCTCATGAATTAGGACATCAATGGTGGGGTGATTTAATAACATGCTCAAGTTTTCATCACATTTGGCTTAATGAGGGCTTTGCAAGATTCTCTGAAGCTCTTTGGGATGAAGCATATTTAGGTAATGAGGCATATAAAGAATATTGGCAAAACCATACTTATTATGGTCCTGGAACAATATACGTCGAAAACCCAGAAACAGCTGGACAGATCTTTAATGGAAATCTAACGTATAATAAGGCTGGTTGGACAGTGCATATGTTAAGGGGAGTAATGGGTGATAGTCTTTTTTTTACGACTTTGAAATCATATGCAAATAATGATTCATTGGCCTATGCTTCTGCTACAACAGGAGATTTTCAATCGGTATGTGAAGATATATCAAATTTAGATTTAAATGATTTTTTCCAGCAATGGATCTATGGTGAATATTATCCTAAGTATAGTTTATCTTGGCAGTTAAATGATTTAGATGAGTTAATTGTTACTATACAGCAGAATCAAACTTGGCAATATTTTCATATGCCTATAGAACTAAAAGTTATTTTATCTAGTGAAGAACTTTTTTTTACTATTGATAATCAATATCAATACCAGGAATACAATCTTGGAGTTATGAATAGTATACCACTCGCAATCCAGTTAGATCCTGATGGTTGGATTTTAAAGGAGGTGGAGTATTTAAATAGCGGTAATATTTTACCAGATATAAAAAATATTTTGGTATACCCATCATATCCAAACCCTTTTAATCCTCAAACTGCTTTCAAATATTTTGTTCCTGTAGATCTTGGTGAGATACAATCAAGTGTTCGTATTTTTAATTTACAGGGCAAACTTGTGAAACAAATTAATAATGGTTTAGTAAAACCTGGTTTAAATCAAATTGAATGGAATGCAAGTGGTCAATCTACTGGAACATATTTTATTCAATTAGAGGCAAACAATCAGTTGTTTACTCAAAAAATACAATTACTAAAGTGAATGGATAAGATAAGGATATTAAATTTGCAAATACCAGCTAAGCATGGTGTTTTTGATTTTGAAAAAGATAAAGATAGAGTTTTTGAATTAGATATTGAGATGCATGCGAATCTAAATATTCCAATTAATTCCGATAAATTAGAAGACACTATAGATTATAGTAAAGTCGTAGCTTCAACTACAAAAATCTTCAAAGAAAGTGATCACAATCTAATTGAATCTATAGCAGGGAAAATTGGCGATGGTTTGATTGCTAAATACCCGATTCAAAAAGCCGTTATTAAAATTAGAAAACCACATGCGCCTATTGATGCAGTTTTTGATACTGTTGAGGTAGAAGTTGAAAGATCAAACTAAATGAAGGATGAGACTGTATTTTTATCGCTTGGTTCTAATCTTGGTGATAGGGAATCAAATTTGGCTCAGGCAACTATAGCCTTATCAATAAATTATGAAATCACTAATATAATAAGCTCATCTTATTATGATTCAGAACCATTGTATAACACAGATCAGCCCAATTTTCTTAATTCTGTTATAAAATTTTCAACTACTCTCAACCCATTTAATATTTTCGATATTACGCAGAAGATTGAAAAAATGTTAGGTAGATTGGATAATAAGAAAAAGAATCAACCACGAATAATAGATATTGATATTTTATTCCATGGTAATGCCGTTTTAGAAACTAAAGAACTATCTATACCTCACCCTATGATTGCACTACGAAAATTTGTACTAATACCTTTTGCTGAGATAGATCCAGAGTTTAATATTCCACAGTCAAATTTGAAGATTAATGATTTACTTGCTAACTGTCCTGATACATCTAGAGTTATAAAACATTATATGGATACTCAAGCATGAGAAAGTTGTTTTATATAGCAATTGAAGGTCCTATTGGAGTTGGGAAAACGAGTCTTGCAAATTTGATAGCAAAAGAATTAGGTGCAAGATTAGTTCTCGAGCAATTTGAAGAAAACCCTTTCTTACCTGAATTCTATAAAGATCCAGAACATTATTCTTTTCAAACACAATTATTTTTTTTATTACAGAGATACAGACAACAACAAGAATTAAGGCAAGTAGATATGTTCCAAAACCTTTTGGTTACCGATTATTTATTTGTTAAAGATAGACTATTTGCTTCTTTAAACTTAAATGAGAAAGAGATGCAACTATATGATACTGTTGCAAATTTATTAGAAAAAAATATTATTAAGCCAGATCTTGTAATCTATCTCCAAGCAGATACAGATATTCTAATGGGAAATATTGTTAATAGAGGTAGAGAGATGGAATTAGATATTAGTCATGAGTATATAGATGCGTTGGGACAAGTTTACACAGAATATTTTTTTCGATATCAAGATACTCCTTTAGTTATTATTAATACTAGTAATATAGATTTTGTAAATAATAAGAGTGACCTGAAAGAAATTCTTGATTTTATACGTAAACCTGTATCTGGCACTAAATTCTTTAATCCAGCAGTAGGTTTAGAATGATTAAAATACTTTTTTTATGGTTCTTTTTATATTTAGCTTTTAAAACTATTGGTCCAATAATGAAGATTTTTAAAATTAACCAATCAATTAAAAAGAAAAAAAGTAAAGAAAATTTTCATAGAAAGATTTCAAAAATGGATATTCAAGATGCTGAATTTGAAGAAACATAAAGTTTTTAATTTTTTAATTAAAAAAGAATTATATCCTAATAGTTTTGATTGGGGTATCCTAATGCTGAGAGTGATCCCTTCTTTCTATATGTTCTATTATCATGGTATGAGAAAAATAAGTAGTACTGGGTCATGGGAATGGCTTGGCGAAGCCGCGATGTCATTAGTCGGTATTAATTTTGGTTTTACATTTTTTGGTTTTTTAGCTGCATTTAGTGAGGGCATATTGACTTGGTTTGTTATGTTGGGGTTTTTTACAAGGTTATCCTCAATATTTCTTATGATTACTATGTTTTTTGCTAGCATTCACCATTTGGTTGAAGGAGAAACGGCAGAGCTAGCGCTGATTTATTTTACTATTTACATTGTATTATTTATTTTTGGTCCTGGAAAATACAGTTTAGATAAAAAAATTTTAAATAAAGAATCCAATTCATAAGATTATGGTTAAAAATATGAAAATAGTCATCTGCATAGTATTTATATCAAATTTATGGGGGAAATTTGATCAGCATTATTATGGATTTGGATTAGATATTGGATCAAGTGGGTCAGGGTTTTTTATTAATGGTCAAACAAATTATTATACTAAAATTTTTTCTTTAAATGCTGAACTGCGTTTCTATGATATTAAAGACCCAAATGAAACTCCAGTCTATGACCCATACTATGGTAGTACCAGGACAATAGGAGGTGTTAGTTTAGTTATGGTGCCAGTTTTTATTGGTGGTAATTATTACCCTTTTATTGGGGCAATTGAAAATAATTTTGCTCCTTTTATTGCTTTTAGGATAGGATCTTTGTTTACTTTTGATGGATCGGAGAAAGGATCTTTTATGGAGCGTTGGGAAGATCTTGATTCTCAAGTTTCTTTAGGAGGATTTTTGGGTGGTGGAATTGATTTTAATTTATATGGACAAACAACAGTGTCAGCTATGGTGGGTCGTGAAATTCTTCCGTTGAAATATGTTGCTGATGGGGCAAGTGATTATTCTGGTATGCTTATCCATATAGCTTTCAATCGAAGAATTTTTAAATGATTCCTGATAAAGCATTTTATATTAATAAAAATGATATTAACAGTGGCCTATTTTTTTTAAATAAAGCAGAGTCGCATCATATTATAAAAGTTGTAAAGTTACAATTAGGTGATGTCATTACATTATTAGATGGCCAAGGGAGTGGGTATTTTGCTACAATTGAAAAATTTGAATCAAATTGTGTTTTTGGAATTATTGATAAGAAAATAGAAAATCTTGGTGAAAATAAAAGTAATATAAATATTGCACCTGCAATATTAAAAAAAAATAGATTTGAAATATTATTGGAAAAAGTAACTGAGCTTGGAGTAAAAGAAATTCATCCTATAATAATGGATCGTTCTGTAAAAAAAACAATAAATATGGATCGATGTAATCAAATTATTATTTCTGCTGCAAAACAATGTAGAAGAAGTTTTTTCCCTATTCTACATCAACCAAAAAAACTCTTACCATTACTCCAAAATAAAAAATATTGTAATTTTTTTGCAGGCAATTTAGAGACTGATCAATATTTAAATGAATTTGATTTAACCAAAGATCATCCTTATTATATTATTATTGGTCCTGAAGGTGGTTTTACAAAACCTGAAACAGAACTAATGATTTCAAAAGATGTGGTGCAATTTTCACTTGGGAATCGACGTCTTAGATCTGAAACAGCAACAATAGCGGCTTTGTCGATCTTAAACAGATTGAGGTAATATTTTGGAAAATTGTATTTTTTGTAAAATTATAAGAAAAGAAACAAAAACTGATATTCTTTATGAAAATAATAATATTTTAGCATTTCGAGATATAAATCCTCAGGCACCTGTCCATATTTTATTGATACCGAAAACTCATATTTCTACTTTAAATGATCTAACTGGAGAAGAAAGAGAATTAATTGGTGATTTAATATTAAATGCAAGTAGGTTAGCTGAACAGGAGGGGATCGCTAAAGAGGGATATCGGACTGGTTTTAATTGTAATGAGGCAGGTGGCCAAACTGTTTATCATATACACTTACATTTATTAGGTGGAAGAAAATTAGGATGGCCACCAGGTTAAGGTATTGGGTTGGTTAGTCTAATTTTGTAATTTGTAAGATGAATCGTTTAATAATAATCTGTATTATTACTAATTTGGGATTTTCTAAAACTCCAAAACCATTAAAAAACCAACAAAATAAATCAAAAACGGAATTTTATAGCTCTTATATTGAAATAAATAAAGCTAAAATTTGTTATATATATGGTGAAAGGGGGGACAGATTAATATCTGTCAATTTCGATAAGAACAATAGTCTGATATCAAAAACAAATTATAATAAGACAACTGCTGAACAAACCTATGTTTTTCATCAAGATTGTAAAAATAATCAATGTGCTTATTATATTCATCGTTAAAATAATAAAAATTTATTTAAGGTGAGTTCTTATTACCTAATATTATAATATATTATCAAAACCGTGGTGGATTTCTCCTCTAAAATCCAGTAAATTTAACTACGTATCCAAACCAATTTTAGTGTATATATCTGAATTAAAAATGCATGGCTTCAAATCTTTTGCTAATAAAGAGGTCATGAAACTAGGTCAAGGCATAACCACAGTCGTGGGCCCAAATGGGTGTGGAAAAACAAATATAGTCGATGCCATTAGATGGGTTTTAGGCGAACAAAAATATAGCATTCTTAGAAGTGGTAAAATGGAAGATGTAATATTTAATGGAGCTGAAAATACAAAACCTCTAGGAGTGTGTGAGGTGTCTATGACAGTTCATAATAATTCTGGTAAGCTTCCAATAGAATATAATGATATAGAAATAGCGCGGAGAGTATATCGTAGTGGTGAATCAGAATATTATTTAAATAAAACACAATGCAGACTAAAAGATATTATGGATCTTTTTGTGGATACAGGGATGGGGGCGGATGCATATTCTGTAATTGAACTGAAAATGATTGAGCAAATTCTTTCAGAAACTGCAGACGATCGTAGAAAAATGTTTGAAGAAGCAGCTGGGATTCATAAATATAGAACGCAAAAGAAAACAACTTTAAGAAAATTCCAAGGTACAAAAAATGATCTTGAACGTATTAAAGATATTATTGCAGAAGTAGAACAAAAAGTTCGAGGTTTAGAATTGCAATTGAAGAGATTTAAGCGTCATGCGTCTTTAACTGAAACATTACAAAGAAAAGATTTAGAGTTAGCATTTTTACAAATTCATCGTTTTAGATCTCAGGCGGCTCCTATGGAGGCAAAAATCAAAGAATATCGCCATCTAAGAGAATCAAAGACTAATGAATCTTCTATTTATGAGAAAGAGTTGAGGAAATTAAAAGAGGAATATAAGGCTCAAGAAGGAATATTAAATAATCTACATATCCTAATGAATGATTTGAATGAGAAGCGTGAGTCCCTAAGAAATAAAATATTAGTCTCTTCTGAGCAAGCAAGGGGATCAATTTTTACTGTTGAGCGTTTGGAACGAGAAAAAGGAAATAATTTTAAAAAAATTGAAAGTTTAAAGCAGTTAAATCTTGATTTTGCAAAAGAAATGATCGAGCTTGAGCCAGCTATTGATCAATATTTAGAAATATATAAAACACAAAAAGAAAAATTCGCACATATTGAAAAAAATTATAAAAAGAAAGTTAGAGAACTTGATGAATCTCAAAATCAAAGATGGGAGTTGCGTAGAAAACTTTCAGATGATAATTCACTGTTGGAACGAACTAAAGCAATGCTTATTGAAAAGAAACTTGAAAATGAGCAATTAAATAAAGATATAAATAAATTTAATGAAGAATGGAAAAATCAAACTAAAATAGAAAATAAAGCAAGAAATGAGAAAAAGAGTAGTGATAATGAGATTCAAAAGACGAAAAAAATTATAGATAGTTTAAATAGTGAAATAAAATTATGTCTTAAAAAGTTATCAGATATATCAGAGGATAAGCATGCTGTAAAAGCTTTAATTAATTCTTTGCAAGGTCAAAAAGAATTTTATAATGAACTTCTAGAGTCAAGAGAAGGTTTCCCTGAAGGGACACGCTATGTATTAGAAAATCCAAAATCTTTTCCTTTGGTTCTTGGTACTGTTGCAGATATGTTCCAAGTTAGTGAAAAATATAGAGATGCATTAGAGGTAGGATTAGGTGATTTATCACATTCCTTAATAACAAAGGACAGAGTATCTGCAATATCTATATTAAAAAAAGCTAATGAGTTTAACGCAGGTGATTTAACTATTATACCCCTTAAAGAAGCTAAAAAATTAAATGTCCAGCTGAAAAATCAACCTAAATTAAATCAAAATATTAAACGAGCTTCTGATATTGTAAAAACCAGTGAAAAACTTAAACCACTGGCAGAGTATCTTTTAGGGAATCTTTTTATTGTTGATGACTTAGATGCAACTTTAGATTCTCAGACTATAGGTGAATATGATATTGTTGACCTTAATGGTAATTATTCTGGTAATGATATAATTTTAAAAAACAGAAAATTATCTGAGCATGGAAATGTTATGGGAAGGCAGAAAAAACTAGATTTAATCTTAAAAGAAATTGACGGTCTATTAAAAAGAAAAGAAAAATTAGAAAAACAATCAATTGTTTTACAAAAAAAATTAAAAATTTTGCAAAATGATTTTGAAAAAAATAATAATAACATGGATCATATTAATCAAATAGTTACTTCTCATGAAACTAATCTTGTTCGGAGTCAGTTCATACTCAAGCAAGTAGATAAACAGATTAATATATCTAAAAAACATAAAATTGATTTAACTGCAGAAATAACACAAGCAAACAAAGCTGTTAAATCTCTTGAGCCTAAAATTAAAAAATTAAATCAAAAGCTTGAAAAATTTGAGGATACTATTGATAAATTAAATGATTCGATGCTTACTTCGAGAAAAGAAAAAGATGATTTCCAGCAATCGTTACAAGATTCAAGGATTAAGCTTATTGAACTTGAATCAAGAAGAGATCAATTGAATTTTAAGAAATCATCAGGTGAAGATACCTCAAAAGAATTAGTAGCAAGACAGGAAAAAATAGATAGGGAAATAGATGAGCTAAAGGAAAAAAAGAAAGAATTAACAAAAAAGATAGAAATAAGTGAGTCTGAATTGGATAAGATAAGTGCTGAAATCCAAAAGCAACGTTCTATTTTAGATTTAAAGCAATCTGTATATAGAGAAACTTTTCAAAATATTGAGGAAGTTCAGGCAAGGATATCTTCTGAGCAACGTGACCGAGAACGACTTCTAGAAGATCTAAAAAATTCAGAGATTGAAGCAACGCAGATGAAGCAGAATATTATAATTATTGAAGAGCGTATTGAAGATAGATATAATATTAGTGTTCCTCAAAATATGGTAGTAGATAATACCGAAGAACAGATTGAATTAGAGGTGGCAAAAATTCAACGTAGTTTAGATAATATTGGACCAGTAAATATGGCAGTGCAAGATGAATATGATAGTGAATTAGAACGTTTTGAATTATTGACTAACCAGAGGGATGATCTATTTGAGGCTGAAGAGAATCTTAGAGAAACCATTCGTAAAATTGATAAAGTTGCTAGGAAGCGTTTTCAAGAAACCTTTGATTTAATAAAGTCAAATTTTGAAAATCTTTTCAATCTTTTTTTTGAGGGTGGCAATGCAACATTAAGATTAATAGGCGACCCAGATCCTCTTGAAGCAGATATCGCAATTGATGCTCAGCCACCAGGAAAAAGAAACTCATCTCTTCGATTGTTATCGAGTGGCGAAAAGGCGCTTACTGCTATTTCTTTACTTTTTGCTATCTATCAAGTAAAACCAAGTCCTTATTGTATATTAGATGAAGTGGATGCACCTCTTGATGACGTTAACATACATAAATTTGCGCGTGTGTTAAATCAGTTCTGTGATGAAACGCAATTTATTATTGTTACACACAATAAACTTACTATGGAGATTGCTGATTATATGTATGGTGTAACGCAAGAGAAGAAGGGAATTTCAAAATTAGTTTCAGTGAAATTTGATTAGTTGAGATAGTATGATTAATGATATGATCTCTAACGAAATTTTAACACACTGGTTGATGCCTATTTTAATTATTATTGGTGGGAGTCTGATTGGATTTATTTTTAAAAAAGTTTTTCATGCTAAACTTAAAGATGCGGCTAAAAGATCTAAATGGAAAGGTGATGATGTAATTGTTGTTGCTATTGAATCACAAATTTTATTGTGGTTTGTTCTTTTTAGTGTCTTTATTGTGTTAAACGATATCCCTCTTTCATATCAATATAAAAATTATTTTTCTATTTTTCTTAAAATTCTTTTGATTGCATCTTTTACTCAGGCTCTTGCAAAATTAATTGATGGACTTTTTAATTTATGGACAGAATCTCGAGGAGGTGGATTCCCTTCTACTACTATTTTTACAAATATAGTATCTATTACGATTTATTCTATTGGATTACTTATAATATTAGATGCTTTAGAGATATCTATCGCACCTATGTTGACTGCCTTAGGTGTTGGTGGTCTAGCCGTATCATTAGCGTTAAAAGACACCTTATCTGATGTGTTTGCAGGTCTACATATTCTATTGAGCAAAAAAGTTCAGCCAGGAGATTTTGTTAGTTTAGATTCAGGAGAAATGGGTTATATACAAAACATTACATGGCGTAATACAAAAATGTTAGAACGTTCAAATAATATTATACATATCCCAAATACAAAGCTTTCTTCTGCAATTATTAAAAACTATGATAGTGGTGATCCGTCTTTTTCTGTAAAAATTCCTATTAGTGTTGGATATGATTCTGATCTAGATAAAGTAAGCAATGTTGTAAATGAGATTGCTAGAGAATTACACAATAATATGGTGGAAATAAATAAAGAAACAGAACCTTCCTTTAAATTCAGAGCTTTTGGTGAATCAAGTATCGATTTAGCAGTATACTTTCGATGTAATAAATATGGTGATCAAAATCCAATTATTCATGAATTTATAAAAAATATTCATCAACGTTTTAATCAAGAAGGTATTACTATTCCTTTCCCAACTAGAACAATTATCAATCATCAAAATTAGGTTATGAAGTTTCTACTCATTATTGGAGCTTTATTTGCAGGGTTTTCAGTGTTATTTGGAGCCTTCGGTGCACATGTATTAAAATCTCGTCTATCTTCTGAAGATTTAGCAATTTTTGAAACAGCAGTACGGTATCAAATGTATCATTCTTTAGGCATTATGTTATTGGGTATTCTTGGTTTTTATTTACCTCATAACTTAATTGCTTTTCCATCCTATTTTATGATTATAGGTGTTATCGTTTTTTCAGGTACACTATACCTTTTGCTTTATACAAATATTAGGTGGATTGGTGCAATAACTCCAATTGGAGGTGTGTTTTTAGTAATTGGTTGGTTATTTTTTGCTTTTAATATTTATAAATCATAATATTTGAGAAATGAACTAAAATCACGTCATTTAAGTTCTTGGACTGCTTCATCTTTTGTGATTGCCTCTATGATTGGCACAGGTGTTTTTACGAGTCTTGGTTACCAATTAATTAATATCCAATCAATTTTTTCCTTGATGATGCTTTGGGTTATTGGAGGTGTAATTGCTATTTGTGGTGCGCTTACTTATAGTGAATTAGCTACTGCTCTTCCGAGATCAGGAGGTGAGTACCATTTATTGACTACTATCATGAGTCGACCTATTGGTTTTGCTGCTGGGATTGTTTCTGCCACTGTAGGATTCACAGCACCTGCTGTACTTGCTTCTATGGCTTTAGGAAATTATTTACATGCTGTAATCCCTATCTTTAATCCAACTCTATTGGCATTTACAGTCATTGTAATAATTCATTTAATCCATATGAAAAGTGTTCGCTGGGGTTTAATCTTTCAAGATAGTTTTACAATAATCAAGGTCGGATTAATTTTAATTTTTATATTTTTTGGGTTTTTAAATAAAACACCTGAAAAAATATCTATGGTGCCTATTTTAGGTGATTATGCGAAAATATTAAGTCCAGAATTTGCAGTTAGTCTTATCTGGGTTTCTTATGCATATACGGGATGGAATTCAATTATATATATAGCAGGAGAAATAAAAAAGCCAAAATTAAATATTTCAATGACTATGATTGGTTCTACGATATTTGTGACAGTGCTATACTTATTACTAAATTATATTTTTCTTTATACGACACCCATTGATTTAATGATTGGACAAATAGAGATAGGATATATTTCGGGTATTGAAATATTTGGTCAATTTGGTGCTAATATTATCGGTATTGGAATATCAATACTTCTTTTATCTACTGTAAGTAGTTATGTATATATAGGACCAAGAATAATGCAAATAATGGGAGAAGACCACAATACTTTAAGATTTTTATCTTATAAAAATAATTTTGGTGTTCCGATTAAAGGTTTTTTGTTACAATTATTTATTTCAATTATATTTATTATAACCTCATCCTTTGAACAGGTTCTAATGTATGCTGGTATTACTCTTATTCTTACAACAATATTTACAGTTTTATCTTTATTTATATTGCGGATTACGAGGCCAAATCTTCATAGACCATATAAGGTATTAGGTTACCCTATAACTCCGATTTTTTATCTTATAATTAATGGATGGATAATTTATTATTCTTTTCAAGAATCGCTCTTTGAATCATTAATTGGATGTGGAATATTTGTTTTTGGGATTATCGTATTTTACTTGCAGAGGCAAGATAGAAAATTATGAAAAAACCACTACTATTAGATGGAGCAATGGGTACAGAATTACAAAAACGCGGGGTTGGTATTCCTTTAACAATCTGGACAGCAGATGCAAATATTGATCATCCAGATATAGTGATCGATATTCATAAAGATTATATAAAGGCAGGAGCAAATATTATAACTACTAATACTTTTAGAACGACAAGCTGGACATATAAAAAAACTGGATTAACTATATCTAGATCAAATGAAAGAGCAAAGAATAGTTTATATAAAGCTGTCGAATGTGCGCATAATGCTTCAGTTGGGTTAGTTAAAGTTGCAGGCTCAATAAGTTCAATAGATGATTGTTATCAACCTGAAAAATTTCCTGGTCGATCATTTGCTGAAGATATATATGGACAAACATTAGATTGGGTTATAGATGCAGGAGTTGATATTTTATTATTTGAGACAATGGGATCTTTAACAGAAATCGATGTTGCACTTTCTCTAGCAAATAAATATGAAATCCCTATTTGGTTAAGTATTATTATGAAAAATGAAATACAAATATTAGATGGTACGCATTTAAATCAAATTATCCATCTTGCAAAAAAATATGCTGTGGATTGCTTGCTTACAAATTGTAATGAAATTGAAAAAACTCTTCTATCTATTGAGAGTATAGTACCTATGTGGGATAAAAAATGGGGAGTATTTCCAAATCTTGGAATTGTAGATTATGGTAATGAATATTTTGAAATTATTGATAAGACCAATTTTTCTATAAAAATGAAAAATATTTTTAAAAAAAAACCAGATGTAGTTGGAGGGTGTTGTGGATCTTCTCCAGAACATATAAAAATTTTAAGTAATATTCTAAAAGAGGAAAATCATTGTGAAATTGAAAATAAAAGCTTCTAATAATAAAATTTTTGAAATGTATAAAGGGCATGGGCATTTCCATAAAGGAGATGCTGGAATCGATCTATTTATTGTTGAAAAACAAGTTATAAGACCAGGGGAGACTGTAAGAATAAAATTAGGTATTGCGTGTGAATCAACTGAAAATAAACCATATTTATTAATGCCTAGATCAAGCATATCAAAGACTCCACTTAGATTAAGCAACTCTATTGGACTTATAGATGCTGGCTATAGGGGTGAGATTATGGCAGCGGTTGACAATATTAAAGAAAACATTTATACTGTAGATATTGGACAAAGGTTATTCCAAATTGTTGCAATGGATGGAAGTCCTTTAAGTTTTGAATTAGTGCAAGATTTAACATCCTCTGATCGAGGATCAGGAGGTTTTGGATCTACTGGATTTTAATCTTATATGACAATTTGACATAGTGTGACTATATTGTATTACAAAATGCGATAGTGTTGGTCTTGGTATAATTTTTGTTTCAATGGCTTTTAGTGGTTAGTATTCAAATTGTTTTCATTAGTCTAAAGCATTTGGTATATTCGCCGCCGCTTTGATAATAAATTATTAAAATAAATCAACTGATATAAGGAGTTGTAAAATGGGTTTAAACCTAAAACCGTTGGCTGATCGCGTTGTTGTTGAGCCAGCACCAGCAGAAGATAAGTCTGCAGGTGGAATTATTCTACCAGACACTGCACAGGAAAAACCACAGCAGGGCACAGTTGTTGCTGCTGGTCCAGGTAAGGTTAGTGATTCTGGTAATCTAGTAGAAATGACCGTTAAAAATGGTGACAAAGTACTTTATGGAAAATATTCAGGAAGTGAAGTCGCATTTGATGGTACAGAATATGTAATAATGCGCGAAAGCGATATATTAGCAGTATTGTAAGGAGATAAAAATGGCAAAAGAAGTTTCATATTCACTCGACGCACGTAGTGCTTTAAAAACTGGTGTTGATAAACTAGCAAATGCAGTTAAAGTTACACTTGGACCAAAAGGACGAAATGTTGTTATTGAGAAGAAGTTCGGAGCACCAACCGTAACTAAAGATGGTGTTACTGTTGCAAAAGAAGTTGAACTAGAAAACAAACTTGAAAATGTTGGGGCTCAAATGGTACGTGAGGTTGCATCTAAGACTTCAGATGTAGCTGGTGATGGTACTACTACAGCTACTGTCTTAGCTCAATCGATTGTAAATGAAGGCCTGAAAAATGTTACTGCAGGTGCTAACCCAATGTCTATAAAACGAGGAATTGATGCAGCAAGAGATGCTGTAGTCGAAGCGATTAAAAAGCAATCAAAGGATTTACCAGATAGTCAGCAAATAGCACAAGTTGCAACAATATCTGCTAATGATGATAAAGAGGTTGGTGATAAAATTGCTGAGGCAATGGAAAAAGTTGGAAAAGATGGTGTTATTACTGTAGAAGAATCAAAAACTGCAGATACTTTTCTTGAAACTGTAGAAGGTATGCAATTTGACAGAGGATATTTGTCACCATATTTTGTGACTAATTCTGAATCAATGGATGCAGAGATGGAAGATCCATATGTTTTGATTCACGATAAGAAAATCAGTAATATGAAAGACCTTTTACCTTTGTTGGAAAAAGTTGTCCAAACTGGGAAACCAGTAGTTATAATAGCTGAAGATATTGAAGGTGAAGCTCTTGCGACATTAGTAGTAAATAAGTTGAGAGGCACTTTTAAAGTATTAGCTGTTAAAGCACCTGGATTTGGTGATCGGCGTAAGGCAATGTTAGAAGATATAGCAGTTCTTACAGGTGGTACTGTTATCTCTGAAGATGCTGGTTACAAGTTGGAGAGTGCAACTCTTGATTATTTAGGTACTTGTAAAAGAGTAGTTTCTGATAAAGATAATACTACCGTTGTAGATGGTGGTGGAAGCGTTGATGCTATTAAAGCACGTATCAATGAGATTAAAGTACAAGTGGAAAAGACTACATCTGATTATGATAAAGAAAAACTACAAGAACGATTAGCAAAATTATCTGGGGGTGTTGCAGTTATTAATGTTGGTGCACCAACAGAAGTTGAAATGAAAGAGAAAAAGGCTCGTGTCGAGGATGCGTTGCACGCGACAAGAGCTGCCGTAGAGGAAGGTATTGTTCCTGGTGGTGGTGTTGCACTACTTAGATCTCTTTCTGCTCTTGATAAAGTTCAAGTTGATGATGAACAGCAAGTAGGTGTTGATATAATGCGTAGAGCACTTGAAGAACCAATCAGGCAAATTGCAAGAAACGCTGGAGCTGAATCATCTATAGTCGTTCAAAATGTAAGAGATAAAAAAGGTGATCATGGCTATGATGCTCGTAATGATCAGTATGTTAAAATGTTTGAGGCGGGGATTATTGATCCTGCTAAAGTTGCACGTGTTGCTGTTCAAAATGCGGCATCTATTGCAGGCATGATTTTAACTACTGAAGCAGCAATAACTGAAATACCTGAAGATGAAAAAATGCCTCCAATGCCAGCAGATCCAGGAATGGGTGGAATGGGCGGAATGGGCGGAATGGGCGGAATGATGTAAGCGATTGATTTTTAAATCATAAAAAAAAGCCTCGATTCGAGGCTTTTTTTTTTATACAATTGGAAGTAGTAGACAAGTTTAAGGATTAGTAATTTTTTATAGTGGGTTTATTAGAAAAAAAACAAAATCGATTTTTTATTATTGACGGTTACGCAATACTATATAGAGCTCATTTTGCCTTAATTCGGAATCCATTAATTACCTCATATGGTTTAGACACTAGTGCTTTATTTGGTTTTGTAAATCAAATACTAAAATTAATACGAAAAGAAAGTCCAAATTATTTAGTTTGTGCTTTTGATTCCAAAGGTAAAAATTTTAGACATAAAATCTATAAAGACTATAAAGCTAATCGTCCTGAGATGCCTGAGGAACTTCAAAAACAGTTACCTCATTTATGGGAAATATTAGACAATCTAAATATTCCTATTATAAAAAAGTCTGGGGTGGAGGCCGATGATATAATTGGGACATTGGTACTGGAAGCTGAAAAAAATGGATTAGTTAGTTATATAGTCAGTGGTGATAAGGATTTTATGCAATTAATTAATGAAAAAATATTTTTATATGCACCTGGTACTCGCAAATCACCTGCCCCAATTATTTATGATGCTTCAAAAGTTGAAGAAAAATGGGGAGTCCCTCCTAATAAAATTATTGATTTATTAGGATTGATGGGTGATAGTTCTGATAATGTCCCAGGCGTTGCGGGAGTTGGTGAGAAAACTGCTGTGAAATTAATTAAAGAATATGGATCTCTTGATGGTGCTCTTGAAAATGTAAACCAAGTAAAAAACAAGCGTGCTCAAAATGGATTAAGAGAAGGTGTCGAAAATGCATTATTAAGTAAGAAATTAGTCACAATCCTAACTGATGTTGACTTACCTTCTGGAGTAAATGACTATAAAAAGAAAGATTTTAATTTACAATCATGTAAAAAGAAATTTATTGAATTAGAATTCCATGCTTTTTTAAATCAAATCAATAGTTGGAATCATTCAGCAGATTTATATAAAAATGCTAAACAAGAGAAAGAATATAAAATAATTTTAAATAATCATGATCTAGATCAATTGGTTAATGAGCTATATCAAGCTAATCTTATCTCATTTGATTTGGAGACCACTAGTGTTATACCATTAGAAGCTGAAATAGTTGGACTTAGTTTTTCTTTAAAAGATAACCAAGGATATTATATACCGATAAGATATCCAGAAAAAGAAAAAAATAATTTTGGAGATGACGATTTAAAGATTGTTTTAAATAAATTGAGTGGTGTCTTACAAGAAAATTCAAAATTAAAAACTGGTCAAAATATTAAATATGATGCTTTAATTTTAAAAAAATACGGCATTGAGATGAAAGGCATTTATTTTGATACTATGTTAGCTGCACACTTAATAAACCCTATCGCTAAATCTATATCTTTAGAGGCCTTAAGCGTAGAATATCTTAATTATGAGATGATACCTATTACAGACTTAATTGGTAAAGGAAGGGATCAGATTACTATAGATAAAGCTCCTCTGAAAAAGGTTGCATATTATGCAGCAGAAGATGCAGATATTGCTTTTCAGCTAACAAATATTTTGAAAGTCAAATTAGAGAAAAATGGTTTGATTGAATATTTTTCAGAAATAGAAATGCCATTATTATCCGTGCTAATGCATATGGAATATTTAGGGACTTTCGTTGATTCAGAATTATTGATTTCAATGTCTGATGAGGTAAGCAAAAAATTAAAATTAATTACTTCATCAATACATACTACTGTAGGAGAAGATTTCAATATTAATTCAACTCAACAATTAGCCAAAATTTTATTTGATGACTTTGGTTTACCAAAAATAAAAAATCGCAGTACAGCTGAGAATGTTTTAATAGAATTACAGAAACACCATCAGTTACCACAACTTATCTTAGAATATAGAAAATACTTTAAATTAAAAAATACTTACCTAGACTCTTTAATAAATTTGATTTCAAAACCATCAGGAAGAATTCATTCTACTTTTCACCAAACAATTGCAGCGACTGGTCGATTATCTAGTACAAATCCAAATTTTCAAAATATTCCTATTAGAAGAGAAGAAGGTAAGGAAATAAGAAAAGCATTCCGAGCAGAGAAAAAGGGTTGGAACATATTTTCATTTGATTATTCACAAATAGAATTAAGGCTGATGGCTCATTTCAGTCAAGATAAAGGCTTGATTGATGCATTTAATAATAATGAAGATATTCATACGAAAACTGCTGCTAAGGTTTTCAATATTTCAGTAGATGCAGTGATGCCAGATATGAGACGTACTGCAAAAATTGTTAATTTTGGTATAATGTATGGAGCAGGACCCTTTCGTATGAGCCAAGAGCTAGGTATCCCAAGAGCTGATGCGCAAGCATTTATTGATACATATTTTGAACAATATCCTGGTATTAAAAATTATATTACTACTACTGTTGATAAGGCCAAAAAAGATAAATATGTAGAAACTATTTTAGGCCGTAAAAGACCAGTTTGGGATGCTAATTCTAATAATGGGCTTAAAAGAAAAGCTGCTGAAAGAATGGCGATTAATATGCCTATTCAAGGTTCTGCAGCTGAAATGATTAAAATTGCAATGATCAATATTTATGATGAAATGCAAAGGCTTTCATTGCAATCAAAGTTAATTCTACAAATACATGACGAATTACTATTTGAATATCCATTGGAAGAACAAGATATCCTTCTAAAATTAGTAATTGATAAAATGGAAAATGCGATGAAATTATCTGTGCCCGTAGTAGTAGATTATGGTTTAGGATATTCCTGGTTAGAAGCACATTAGAGGAGAATATGGAAGCTAGTATTACATTAAAAAAAGTTGGAAAATTAATTGATAATAAAACTATTCTTGCAGGGTTAACATTTGGTGTTGAGCGAGGAAGTTTAGTCGCTATTGTTGGTGTTAATGATTCTGGAAAATCAATTCTTTTAAAGCTTTTATCTGGATATGAAAATCCTGACTATGGTCAAGTATTTATTCATGGATTAGATATAAAAAAGAGAAGGACTGAAACAAGGGCGCTTATTGGTTATGTACCCTATGAAAATGATTTAGATCCATGGCTAACTATTGAACAAAATATTCGTTTTAATGCTAATTTATATTCAGTTTCTAATAAATTATGTGACGAACGAATAAAAGAATATTGTGATGCCTTACACTTAAATCCTTATTTAAATCAATATTCATTAAAAGTCTCTGGAGGTATACAGAAGAAAGCAATGTTAGTAAGAGGTTTGATACATAACCCTGATGTATTAATCCTTGATGAGCCTACTGGGTATATGGATGCTGAATCAATTAGATTAACATGGGATTTAATAAAAAAAATTAAAGGTGAAAAATCAGTTATTTATGTTAGTAATTCATTGCCAGAGATCGAAAATGCACATGATAGAATTCTTGTATTTGATGAAGGAAGAATTCTTATGGATGGTCATTTAGATAACCTCTTGAAGAGTACTATGGATTATCATCAATTCCAGATTGAATTTAAATCTTTAGATGATGAATTATATAAATTATTAAAAAATATTCCTACTGTTGTATCTCCAAATAGATTGGATAACACTTTTCACTTTTATGGGAGAACTAGAACCGTATTTTTTGATGTAATCAAAGCAGCATCTAACCAATTGATGATCGATCTTAATGTTAAAAAACTAGGATTGAGAGACTTATTAGATTCTGAATTTGCAGGAAGAGGATTAGAATGATAAATGCATTCTTAAAAAGACGATTATGGTTGTGGAAAAATAAATTAGTACCTAGTATTTTTTTATTTTTTTTTATGCCTGTTGTTTTATTTTTAATGGTTAGTGTACCATTAAAAAATATTATACAATATAGTATATCTGGTATCGCTTATGATATTTGGGTATTTCCTGGATTAATTTTTATAGTAGGATCGATCGCTCTTTATCCTATCATTTATAGAGAATTTTTTGATTTAAGGGTACATAAAAAAGTTTTAATTAATATAGCACTTGCTCCATATAGCAAAAGTCAATTAGTCTATGGAAGTCTAGTGGTTGGTATAATTGAAGCTATAATTATGACCCTTTTTGCTGGTTTTTTATATACCTATATAGTCTCTATTCATATGAATTTACTTCATATTGCATTTTTATTATTATGTTTAATTATTTATCTATTTTTGATGGGTAATATATATATATTACTATCAATATCAATTGATGCTATCACAACGATGATATTAACATCATTCTTACTTTTTATATTTATAATATTTGGAAATGCTTTTCTTATTGAACTTCCTTTCTTTCCTCCTATGATTGAAACTTTATTAAAATTTAATCCGGTTTCATATCCATTTCGATGTTATCAAATATTTATTTCTACGGGTGCTATTGATTGGTTTTCTTTTACGATACAAATATTTATAATATATATTTTGTTTTTATTAAATGGATTTCTACTAAAAACAAAATTACGTCAGTAATTTTAATTTCTACCATTATGATAGGCCCTAAAGCATATATTCACTCGGATAGATTAAGTAACAATATTTTAAAAATAAAAAACATTATTAGTGATAAAAATTTAATGTTAGTTGTTAAGGCGAATGGCTATGGTCATGGTGCATTAAATATAGTTAATAATATTTCCCATGATTCTAAAATTATATTTGGTACTTTTTCAATAAATGAAGCCTTAGAACTTCGTAATAGTGGAATAAAAAATAATATATTCATTTTCTCAAAAATTCAAAAAAGCTGGATTCATTTAGCATTAGAAAATAATTTGTGGATAAATGCCACTGATATGGATGACTTAAAAATTTTAAATCAATTTTATAAAAAGAAAAATGCATGCCCCAATATTCATTTGAAATTTGATACTGGGATGACCCGATTGGGATTTGATATGCAGGATTCTAATGAAGTTTTTGAATATATTCTTAAAAGACCTTTTTTACCAATTGAAGGACTCTACTCCCATTTTTCTACTGCTGATGAAGGAGATTTATCTTATGTAGAGATACAGTTAAATAGATTTAAAAAAATATTAAAAAAAGGTATCGAGAAAGGAATAAATTTTAAATATATCCATTGTTCGAATAGTGGAGCAGTATTGAATAAAATTAATTCTATGTTTAATACAGTGAGAATCGGAATGTTAGCTTATGGTGTCGCGCCTTCAGATGAAGTATCAATGAATATCAATATTGATCCTGTAATGAGTTTTTGTGCTCCAATTGTAAATTTGCGTAATGTACCTGCGAATACTCCTGTAAGCTATGGAGGAAAGTATATAACGAAAAAAAGTACAAATATCGGAGTAATTCAAGCTGGATTTGCTGATGGTTTTCCACGCCCTTGGTATGAAAAAGGATATATATCATATCGAGGTCGTAATTATAAAATTGCTGGAAGAGTATGTATGGATCAGTTTATGGTAGATTTTGAAGATACAGAGCCCCATATAGGTGAAGAAGTACTTATTTTTGGAAAAAGAAGAAATGATTTTATACCTATTGAAACGATTTCTAAAGAAATTGATAGTACAACTTATGTATTATTAACAGCAATACATGGTAGGACTGAGTATGTTATTATTTAGATTAACATCTGTGGTATTTAGTTCCTTTCTTTATTGATATAGCTCGAAATATTTGTTCTGTCAGTACCAAAGTAGACATCTCATGTGGAAATGTCATTTTTGATAAGGATAAAATATAATCTGATTTATCAAAGACTGATTTTGGATGGCCATCAGGTCCACCAATCAAAAAAGCTATGTTTTGATTTTTATTAAAAATAAAATCTGAAAATATTTGCGACGTAATTAAATCACCCTTTTCAGATAAACAGACATTAAAAAATTTCTGTTTCTTGAGTCTATTAATTTGTTGTTCAATTTTTTTATGCTGGGAATCTTTGATATAGACTAACTCAATTTTAATATCTCTTGCAATCCATTTGAGATATTTTTGAATTCGGTCATTATATAATTTTTCTTTTAGCGTCCCAATTACTACAATTTTAATTTTCATCTTAACCAATAATATCAATTAAGATAATACATACGATTACTTATTCTTCAATAAATACTGTAAATGTAAAGATTATTTTGAAGGAGTAGCACGAACCCATGAACGCCGATTTTGAAAAGCTTCAATTTTTAGTTCTGCCCAGTCTTCTATGATTTCTTTTAATTGTTTTGATTCATCTGGGTGTTCAGACAAATTAGAATCAATTAAACTGAGTAATTGTTTTTTACGTTCTTGAACTTGACCATAGGTAGCAATCTCTTCATTTGAGATATTTTCTTTTTCTGCAGCTATTTGTTCTTTTTGTTTTTTAGCAGAAAGTCTTTTTTCTTGACTGTTATTTATCATTGCATAGATTAAAACAGCTAAGATAATTACTAAAACAATTGTATTAATATCCATTCTAATTCTCCTTCAATTAATTTATGGTTGTGCCCATTCAACAGGGATCCCGAGCGGACCAGTCCACCATAATATAATGATAAAAGACAGAGCAATTAATGCAGCCGGCCAACCTAATGTTGCCATACGGATGAAATCTTTACTTTGTAATTGACCACTTGCATATACTATAGAACTTGCTGGAGTTCCAATTACTAACCAATATGCCATAGAGGTAGATATCGCTAGTCCTACACCAACTAAGAGAGGGTTAGTACCAGAACTTATAGCCATGTCTAATACCACGGGGCCTATAACAGCAACTGTTGCACCTGCGCTCATTAAATTTGTAAGAACTGCACCGATTACGCACATTAAGATCACTAATCCAATTCCAGAATCTAGACCTAAAGGCGCCACCAAATTCATAATTTGATCAGCAAACCAACTAGATGCTCCTGTATTTTTAAAAACAATTCCTAGACTTATACATCCAGCATAAAGGACAATAACTCCCCAACTCACTTTATCTTCATAATCTTTCCAAGATGTTAATCCTGCAAGCATGTAAAGTACAGCACCAGAAATTGCTATCCCCCCAAGCCCAAGAGAGAATCCTAATATATCTTTTACTAGTGATTTATCAGTAATCCATAGAAATACAACTAGTGCCATAATTCCAGCCACAAGTTTTTGTTGGTTCGTCATCGCACCATGTTTTTCTAAATCTTTTTTTAACAAACCTACTGCTTCACTTAAATCATCAACCTCAGGTTTAAATAATAGAGGTAATAAAAATGCCATCACAATTGACATTACAATAGTATACATAAATCCCATTGACAACCAACCCATAAAAGAAATATCAATACCCATATTACCTAGAAAGCCAATCATAAGAGCATTACGAGCTCCTCCAGTAGGACTCATTGGGCCACCAATCATACAACCAACAGCTATACTTACCATTAGTAGAGTACCAAGTATAGGAGAAGGGGTTGATTTATTTGTTAATGTATATAGTGCTAGTGCTATAGGTACATACATTGCAGCAACAGCATGCTCACCTACAAAGGCTGTTGGAATCGCTGTTCCTAATAATATTCCGACAACAATGGATCTTGTTTTAGTACCTGCAAGATTTACAACAAGCATTCCCACTCGTTTATCTAAACCATATTTTACTAATGTAGCTCCAAGTGCAAGAGATCCTGCAATAAACCAAACAGCGTCATGTGCATAAGTTTTCGCTAATACTGATGGAGATGTGATTCCAAAAAAGAGCTGTACGAGTCCTATTAATAAGGCAACAGCTGGCATAGGAACAGCCTCCGTTGCAAAAAAAACAACACAGGTAGCTAATAATGCCATAGTCAGTTTTATATGGATCGCGAGCTGATCACTATTTCCAACAAAATTTTGATGGCTATCACTAAGATTCGGAAAAATTTCTACGGCTTTATCAATCATAGACTGTGGAGTAGGAATTAAAAAGCCAATTAATAAGAAAATTATTACACCAATTCCAAGCCATTTGAAATCGGTCGTTTTGGCGAAACCGCCACTATTATTATTATTTGTATCACTCATAAGTATGTAGAATGTGGCGAATATTACATTTAAAATCAATAGTATGAATTTGTATAGACTTTCTTTTTTTAATTTTATTTTCTTTCGGCTAAGTTTGTAAATAGCTATGAGCATAACCCGATTATTATTAGCAATATTTTTTATTGGAACTATACATCTATATGCTAGTGATTCAACTTATCATGATTATAAATATTCAAAAATAATCGACATCCCCGATCTTTCATTTCTTGAGAAAATTTATTCTGGTTTAGATATTTTAGAGCAGATGGATTTCAAACCATTAAAAAAGAAATCTATAGCAATATTAACGAATCAATCAGCTGTCAATAGAAATGGTAAGCATTTATTAGATATTTTAAAAATGTTCCCTGATATTAAAGTATCATTTCTTTTATCGATGGAACATGGTATCTGGAGTATAGATGATAATCGATCTAAAATGATTGGACGTGATGGAGTTGAGCCTATACATAATGCGCAGATTATTGATCTCTTTAAAACTTATTTGTATCCACCTCATTGGGTAATGAATAATATTGATTTAATATTAGTTGATTTTCAAGATACAGGTAGTCGTTATTCAACTTATTTGGCAACTCTTTCAAAAGTTTTTGAATCAGCATCAGATCACAAAGTTCCTATATATCTTATTGATAGACCAAATCCGATTCGAGGTGATGTGTTAGGTGGGCCAATACCTAGAGTTGAATTTCAATCTTTTGAATCATATCATTTATTTCCTATACGTCATGGTTTAACACTAGGTGAAATGGCTATTATTATTAATGAAATGGGGTGGACTAAAGATTTGAAAAGAGTGCAATTAAATATAGTGCCTATGTCAAATTGGAAACGTGAGATGTGGTTCGAAGAAACCAATTTATCCTGGCGTAATCCTGCACCATATTTGATAAATTCCTTAAATTTACTATCTTATACAGGAATGGACTTATTTAGAGGTGCTAATCTAAATATTGGTTTTGGTACAGAATTACCTTATATGGTTGTTGGCGCACCATGGCTTTCAACTCCTTTCTTAATTGATAAACTTAATGAACAAAACTTGCCAGGTGTTCAATTTAAAGAAATAGAATATCGTCCGAGAGGATCTTTATATTATAATAAAATCCCAAAATATGATAATCAAAAATGTAGTGGTATTAAATTAATTATAACTGATAAAAATATTTTCAAACCTATTGCCACAGCAACTACAATGCTAATGTTAATACAGCAACTCCATCCTAGACAATTCCAATGGGAAGGTAATGATTATATTGATAAACTATTTGGATCAAATGAATTAAGAATATTATCAGCGCAGAAAAAATCTCCGGATCATTTGCCTGCTTTATGGTTAAAGGATATTTATCAATTTAATGAGTTTAGAAAACCATTTCTCATTTATAAATGAGAAAAATAATTTATAATTTAATTTTTTATCAATGCGTTTTTGGGCAAGGATATCTTACTGTTCCAAATAATGTTTTTCGTATATCTACTAGCCAAAACTCTTCAAAATATCAATGGAGTAAAGGAGAACAACAATTCGCCTTAAATGGTATTGGTAAAATGTATTTTGATCGTTTTACACATAATGATTCAGTAAGGTTTTCATCAAATTATGATTTATACCATGTTGGTACAAGTTATATTGATTCAGTATATGAAAGGTATGATGCTCTGGAACAAATTGACCTTTACTATAACATAAATACTACTGTAGAAAATTGGATAAAACAGTTTAATACTGATTATAATTATAATTTACCAGTTTTTGGTCCACAGAATATTGATACAACTTTATTGATGTCTCCCGAAGGATATTTTTTTGAAAAAAATGCTAAAAAAGTTTTAAATCAAATTATAAAAATAGATTATGGCTTTTCGAATGAAGTGACTTTTAGCGCAGTGATACCATTGATCGAATCACATGTTGTGAAACAATCAATATATGATGTATCGATTGGGGATATTGAAGGTGCTCAAGTTTTAGTTGATTATCACCAAAATACTAAAACAATAGTTAAAAATTTTATTGATTCAAATGCTTATGATAACCTACCTGATAGTGTTGCAAAAACTTTACAGCATATATACAATATGTTTTATAAAAATAATGGAAAGTATTCTGTAAATTGGGTATTCCATTCTCAAAATGATCCTTTAAACAATTTATTAGTTGATCAAAGGTTCATTCCTCCTGATATGATAGATAGTTCCTCGGTTTCTTTAAATGGACTCACTTCTTATTATTATCCCTTAAATAAGTCTGGTAAAGGTATTGGTGATATTGATATCGGTGTGAATATACTTTTAAAAGGAGAACCGACTTGGTCTTCAAAACAACAAACTGAAGCTATGTATGGTCAAATATTTGTAAGTATACCATTTGGAAGGACCTTGACTTCATTTGTTAATTCGGGATCAGATCAATTTAAAGAGGCTATTTATGGTAAAGGAGCATATCGTTGGATGCTAGGTCTGTATGGTACGCAATTGATAAAAGGTAAACGAATGGCTAGGGTTTACTACCAAGGACAAATAAGTTTTAGTATGGTAGGTACTTTAAATACTCCTGTCCAAATGTTTTCAGGGGGGCATACTCATCCTGATTCAATTTCGCAATTAATAGGCACTACATATAAATATGATATGGGTAATGGATTATCTATACTTGCAGGTGGAGAGGTGGAGGTTATAAAAAATAGATTGAGACTCTTAGGCCAATTTTCTTCACAATATAAAGGCATGGATAATTATATATCAAATGATCCACAGTGGGATAAGTGGATGGAGAATTATACTGGATCGATGAGTAACCTTGATTGCAAAATTGAATTAAATTTTATTAATTCTAATTCAAGCAATCGTATCGGTCCATTTTCATTCGATATAAATCTAGGTTATAAAGAAAGATTGATAGCAAATAATACTTTTAAAGGTTGGACTTCTTATATTGGAATAACAACTTTTTATCAAGGCTGGTAGTTTATACATGTTTCGCTATAATAGGACAGTTTGGAGCTGGGCATTTTATGATTGGGCTAATTCTGCATTTTCTACAACGGTAGTCGCAGGGTTTTTCCCAATATTTTTTGGGGCATATTGGGCTGACCCTTCCAATGTAAATCAGAGTACTTTCCAATTAGGAATTGCAAACTCAATAGCATCGATAATTATTGCGCTTATTTCACCTATTTTAGGTGCAATAGCTGATTGTGCTTCTGCAAAAAAGAAATTTTTGATTACTTTTGCTTTTTTGGGAATTGTCATGACTGGTGGATTATGGTTTATTGGTAAAGGTGAATGGGAGCTTGCTGTATTTGTATATATTATGGCTTCTATTGGTTTTATGTCAGGAAATATTTTTTATGATTCGCTTTTACCTATTGTTGCAGATAGAAATAAGCTAGACCATGTTTCATCATTTGGTTATGGTTTAGGATATCTAGGCGGAGGATTATTATTCCTTATTAATGTTTTAATGTATCTTCATCCTGATTGGTTTGGTATCACCGATGCTACTACCGCTGTAAGAATTTCTTTTGTAACGGTAGCAGTCTGGTGGGCTTTATTTACAATCCCAACCCTACTATTTGTTTCTGAACCTAAAAGTAAAAACCAGCTTTCAATTAATGAAGCAATCATAAATGGTTTTAAACAAATAAAAAGTACATTTAGTCATATTCGTAGAATGAAAGTAATCGGGAGATTTTTAATTGCATACTGGTTATATATCGATGGAGTTGATACAATTATTAAAATGGCAGTAAAAGCAGCATCCTCTCCTGAATATGGATTTGAAACATCTGATTTGATTGCTGCATTACTTATGGTGCAATTTATAGCTTTCCCAGCTGCAATTTTTTATAATTTATTTGCTCAAAAAATTGGCACAAAAAATGCTGTATTTATAGCTATAGGTGGATATGCATTGGCAACATTTCTAGGGTATTATATGTCTGATCGTTTACATTTTTTTGCTTTAGCAGCATTAATAGGTTTATTCCAAGGAGGTATTCAGGCATTAAGTCGGAGTCTATATGCAAGGTTAATTCCTAGAAATATGGAAGCAGAATTCTTTGGTTTTTATAATATGTTAGGAAAGTTTGCTTCAGTTATTGGTCCATTGTTAATGGGATGGATTACTGTTGCAACTGGTAGTGTACGTTTTGGTATCCTTTCTATACTAATTTTATTTATTCTTGGTGCAATTCTTCTTAAAAGGGTTGATTTCGATGAAGGTGAGAAAATCGCATATAATTTTGGAGAAAATTAATTGTTGAAATTTGTTGATTTAACAAAGTTTTGTTATATAATTTAGAGTGGGTTAGGCCTCGTTGATATGGCGTGCTCTTCAGGGAAAATAGAATTTCCGAGGGTTTTTTTAACGGGGCCTTCTCAATTATTACTAATATTATATAAAAAAACTTGAGGATTCCATTATGACAATTATCCGCTATTCTCAACTCGTTATGCCTCAAGATGCTAATGTTCTTGGAACGCTCTTTGGTGGACAAATGGTCTCTTGGATGGATATATCTGCTTCAAAAGCTGTACATAGGTTTTTAAAAGATTCAGAAGCAGATGCGGCATTGACAAGAGCAATCGATGCTATTGAATTTAAAGAAACAGTCAATGTGGGAGATTGGGTAAATTTTGAAGCAAAAATTATTTCCACAGGTAATTCTTCTATAATTATTCAAATTGATGCCTATAGAGAGACAAAAGCACTGGAAAAAACTTTGGCTTGCACTGCTAAATTCACTTTTGTTTCAGTAAGAAAAGAAAATGGTATATATAAAAAAATCAATCATAAAAAATCAATATAAAGAGTAGCAAATGTATAAACCAAAATCTGAAATCTCGAACAATGCATATATTACTTCGCTAGATCAATATAAAAAAATCTATGAAAAATCTATACATTCACCAGAAAATTTCTGGAGTGAAATTTCTCAAAGGTTAGATTGGATAGAGCCTTGGGAAAATATTAATCATTATGATTTTAAAAATGGGAAAATTGAATGGTTTTCTGGTGGAAAATTAAATGCTTCTTATAATTGTCTTGATAGACATATTAATGCAGGTTTTGGTGATGAGATTGCTATCATTTGGGAGGGTAATGATCCTAACCAATCAAGGAAGTTCACTTATAGTGAATTATTAAAAGAGGTCTCTTTATTTGCGAACGCTTTAAAATCTTTAGGAGTCCATAAAGGTGATAGAGTGTGTTTATATATGCAAATGATTCCAGAACTAGCCATTGCTGTTCTTGCTTGTGCTCGTATAGGTGCGGTCCATTCTGTTGTATTCGGAGCATTCTCTAGTGATTCTTTAAGAGATAGAATTAATGATTCGAATTGTAAGGTTTTAGTTACTCAGGATACTGGGGTTCGAGGTACTAAACAAAACATTCCCATGAAACTAAATGCTGATAAGGCAGTCAAAGAAACTCCATCTATCGAACAGGTAATTGTAGTCAAAAGGACTGGAGAACCAATTCCTATGAGTTCAACATTAGATATTTGGTGGCATGAGGCTATTTCAGGTGTTAGTCCACAATGTGACCCAGAAATTATGGATGCTGAAGATCCACTGTTTATATTATATACTTCTGGTTCTACTGGAAAACCAAAAGGGGTACTTCATACAACAGGTGGATATTTAGTATATGTTTCCTTTTCACATGAGTTAGTATTTGATTATAGACCAGGTGATATATATTGGTGTACGGCTGATTTAGGATGGATTACTGGGCATTCTTATATTGTTTATGGTCCTCTTGCAAACAGAGCTACAACTGTAATGTTTGAAGGTGTACCAAATTATCCTGATTTTGGAAGGTTCTGGGATGTTGTCGATAAACACAAAGTAAATCAGTTTTATACAGCACCTACGGCATTGAGAGCTTTGATGAAAGAGGGTAATAAATGGGTTAATTCTAGAGATTTATCTTCTTTACGCTTACTTGGTACAGTAGGAGAGCCAATTAAAGAACCTGAGTGGAAATGGTATTTTGAAGTTGTTGGGAAAAATAATTGTCCTATTGTTGATACGTGGTGGCAGACAGAGACTGGTGGTATATTAATCTCCCCGCTTCCTGGTGCTACTCCAATAAAACCAGGTTCAGCAACATTACCATTTTTTGGAGTTAGGCCAGTACTTTTAACAGAAAATGGTCAGGAGATAGAAGGCAATGATGTGAGTGGACTACTAGCTTTGAAAACATCTTGGCCTGGCCAGATGCGTACTATATATGGAGATCATAAAAGATTTATAGATGTATATTTTTCTAAATTTCCTGGATATTATTTTACTGGAGATGGAGCAAAAAGAGATCAAGATGGTTATTATTGGATAACGGGTAGGGTTGATGATGTTTTAAATGTGTCAGGGCATAGAATAGGAACAGCAGAGGTTGAAGGTGCAATTGGTAAGGCAGAAGGGGTTGCTGAGGCTGCTGTTGTTGGATATTTGCACGATATCAAAGGCCAAGGGATATACGCATTTGTAACATTAATGACTGGAGTTAACCCTTCAGATAAAATTGATTCAGGCATTTTAGATTCAGTGACAAAAGATATTGGTCCTCATGCTAAACCTGATAAAATCCAGTTTACTCCAGCTTTACCAAAAACTAGATCAGGTAAAATAATGCGAAGAATTTTAAGGAAAATAGCGGAAGGTGATTATGAAAATATGGGAGACACATCTACTTTAGCTGATCCAAGTGTAGTTGAAAATCTTATTTTAGGGAATCAGTAAGCTTTTTATTCATTTTTCTTAATCGTTTTGTAAGTATTTTTACTATTTCTTTCATTATATCAGGGTTTCCAGCCATTAATTCAAAGAAGCCTTCTTGATCAATCTGTAAAAGAATAGTTTCTTCAATTGTAATTGCATCTGCTGATCTGGGTGCATGGTCAAGGATAGACATTTCACCAATACAATTTCCTTGTTCTAAGTTTGCGATTAATTGATTATCATTAATTATATCAACTTTACCAGTTATAATAACAAATAATGAATCACCAGATTCACCTTCTTTAAATATTATTTCATTTGGTTCTAAGTGTACCTCAGAAGCAATTTGTGCAATTTTTGATAATACATTACCCGGAATTTTTTGAAAAAGATTAACTGACTTTAATAATAGTGTTTTTTCTAATATTGAATACATAGCATTATTTTCCTCTATTGGGATTTTATTATTTAAAAAATTTCTATTAAGATAAACTTTTTCTGATGCGTTGAGAAAATTATAATATTTTTTAATATCATTTTTTATTTTCCATTCCACTTTTTGTAGTAATCTAGTTTTTTCATTTTTCATACAATAGTTTAAGGCTATCGTTTTTTTCCATATATGGTTACTGTTCATCCAAAATAATAGCATGTTATCTTTGGTTAAGAAACTTTCCTTAAATAATCCAATTGCAATTTTTACAGGTTGGGTATCTGGATCAATGAGTGGTATTGTGTATTTTTTTGCTTGAGCACTAAAAGTTGTTTCTACTAATTCTAAAACTAGAGGTAGTAGCTCAGTATTATTTGCATCAATAAAGTGAATATATTTTTCTATTGGAATATTTGGATCTTTTAAAGTTCCTAGCTTTAGAAGTACTGGTGTTATTTTTGCAAGATCATATTCAATATGATCCTTAATAAGACTTGAGTTTAAATCATTAATAATAGTTGATTTAAATAAATGTAATTGGAATGCACGTTTTGCGATAATCAAAATTGATTTTTCTACTTGCTTTAGTTGGTAGTCATCGAGGCTTTTTGTTTTCGAAATTTTAATCAATGCATTACTAGACTCATTGATTATTGAAAGGTGTGGACTATCAATCATTGTTAAAATACTATCTATTAATCTCTTATCATTATAATGATGTATAATACTTAGAATTGATTTATAGCGTCTAGCGATTGTTTCTGGATTTGATAATATCTGTAATAGCTTTTCAAATGCCCAATTTTTATCAATTGCTAATAATGCAATTTGGGCATTTTTTTTAGTACTAGGTTTATCTAAAAGTTTAATAAGATGGTCAAAGTAAAGTTTATTTGGATTAGATATTAAAAAATCTAGAATTGAATTTTTAATATGATCTGAATCATTAGAAATGTAATTGAGTATTGCATTATCTGTGAATATTTGAGGATATCTTTTTAGAAAACCAATAAGATGTAATTGATCTTTCTCTATCTGGCTTGCATGGATTTGGTTTATAATTTTTAGTGATAGTTGATGTGTTTCATCATTGGATAAAGTTGTTATTGCATAGGCAATCTTAAGAGTGGTATTATTATGATCAAGATAATTTTTTATTTGTGAAAGGCCTTTTTTAAGTCCTCTATCGTTAGCACATATTAACGCGTATGGTGACAATTGATTTTCGTTTTTTATTTTATTAATAATTAGTTGATCAGAGATAATTTTAGGATTATCCCATGTAAGCTCTAGAATCCCTCTTTGAACTGATAAAGTACCATTTGTAAAAAGAAATTCTAATGTGTTTTTCCAAGGAGCAAGAGGTAATTCCCAAAGAAGATCAATAGCAAAAAGTTGTTTAAGTTCACTATCATCTAATAAAGATTTATCCAAAGTTTTTACGGTATTTATATTATCAATATCAAAATTAATATCGTCTAGATTCAATTGTCTGTTTTCGATTGATCCCACTATAGACGTAACATAACCATTTGTCATTTTAAAACAATTCCAAATCCAAAATATTATCCCTATTAATACTATAATACTTAATAAATGGATATTTGATTCTGGTAATATATTGAATGAGACCAATAAAAATATAAAAATTCCTGCTAGCCCTTCCACACCTGAACGAACGATACCATCTATAACAGGCTTTGATTGTAACTTCTTTTTTACTGATATAGGCAGCCAAAGAATTTCTTTAATAGAGTTATTGATAGAAAATTTGAACACTTGATCTGAAAATTTTGCTATAAAAACTGTTAGCAATGTTCCGCTTAATAAAAAGCCCATCGCCCCAATCCCTATACTTATTGGTAAGATTAACAATCCGATTAAGATTCCAAATCTTTTCAAAATAAAGCCTGTAATAACTAATTGCATTAAGAGTGTTGCTAGACCAGTTGCTCCATAATAGGTACCAAAAAAATTTACAAGTTCATCTTGATTGGGAAATGTAGAAGCGGATATAATTTTAAATTGATAATCAATAATTCTTGAAAGAATTGCGGAAATTGCAACCATTATTCCAATGGAAAAAAGGTATGAGTCATTTTTAATATTATTAAAATTTAGTTCTGTATTATTTTTAGTAGATAATTTTTCCTTATTGAATTTGTAGGGTTTTAATATTCTTGCTAAAAAAACATTTACTAAAAGAGAGCAAATTATTAAGTAAAGTAAGTTGCTAGAGCCAAAGTATGTAACAAATGGATTTATACCATATCCTGAAAAAATTGCGGCAATGGAACCGCCTGCTATGATCAAGGGAAAAGTTCTTTTGGCTTGACGAGGATTGAAAATTTCGCCAGCGACTAACCAAAACTGCATGACAGAAAAAATTGTGATGACCTCTATCCAAATATAAAATATTGGAATAAGCCAGGTGTTTGAAAAGGATTGAAATAATAAAAGGGATAAAGAAAAAAATATGCCTGTGACAATTAACAGATTTAGTTGATCTCTCTCTTTGGAAAATTTATTATAAATAGAAATGGTGAATACCATTACTATTGCAATGAAGAGATACATGATTGGCAGTAGATTTTTATCAAATTGCACAAGAAAAACAGCATCACGAATTGCAGAACCTATTATGGTTGCAAATACAATAGTAAAGAACATTGCAAACAGAATGAGGGTGGGATGTTTTTCAGAAGGTTTAATCTTTAATAAATCAGTTAGCATGCTTTAGAAGTTAGAACAAACTTTTTTTCTTTAAAATGTACATTATACAATTAAAATTTGTTTCAGTTTATTAAATTTTAATTAATTAGTTTATAATAAAATTTAAGGAAAACAATGTCACATATTACTAAAGTTGAAATTTCAAATGATAATTGGGAGGCTTGCGATACTGATCTTATTGTGATTGGTGTATATAAAGATAAAAGCTTCACACCAATTGCACAATCTATCAATGAGAAAAATAATCAATTATTTAATGTTGCAATTGATTTAGGTGATGTAAAAGGTGATAAAGGTGAAAGTAATCTTTTCTACCTCAATGGAAAACGAATACTCTTATTGGGTTTAGGAAAAAAGGAAAAATATACCGCAAAGGTAGCAAGAGAGGTTGGTGGTCGTGCGTCACGGATTGCTATTGAAAAAAAAATTGATAATTTTTTCATTGAGTGTTTAGCAAATAATAGCAATGAGTGCCAGGCATTAGGTGAAGGACTAGTATTGGGCAGCTATCAGTTTTTTGATTATAAAACAAAAAATACTGGTAAAAATTTTGAATTGCATTCAGTTACGGTTATAGGTTGTTCAAGTGAATTAATTCATAAAGGTGTTGCTATTGGTGATGCAGTGTGCCTCGCTAGAGATTTAGGTAATTATCCTGGTAATGTGGCAACACCTTCTAAACTTGCTCAGGTAGCTGAAAAAATATCCGAAGAAGGTGGTATGAAGACTAAAATTTTTGATAGGAAAGAATTTACAGAAATGGGTATGGGTGGTCTTGCAGGTGTTGCTATAGGAACAGATGAACCACCAAAATTTATTGTTATGGAGTATATGAAGGGAGGTGATAATAAACCAAAAGTACTTGTTGGTAAAGGACTTACGTTTGATTCAGGTGGAATTTCTATTAAACCCTCAGCAAAAATGGATGAAATGAAATATGATATGTGTGGTTCTACAGTTGTCCTTGGTGTCTTTAAAGCTTTAGCTATTTTAAAGCCTGCTA
>PAPB01000017.1 GCA_002708715.1 Fidelibacterota bacterium
GGGTCAACCGCAACAATTTTCGCTGATGTTATACTTATTTTTTTATCACGCTTTCTCAATCCTAATATCTCGACGGTTCCATCAAAATTACCTTTCCCCCTCACAAAAGCACGTGGAAGACCCGGCAGAAGGTCTTTCACAAGATCCTTTCCACTAGATATTTCTAAATCGAAATCTGCATCGGAATTCACACCACCTACGCTGAAAGGAATTTCCCAAGACAACCCTTTTAGCACAGTNTACTTTTCCTTATCAAACAGCACAAAAAATTCTGATTGCTGCCCATCCATGTAAATCAACGTAACAGGAGTATCAAACGAACGATTGATAGCAAAGCTACCTTCACGAGAAACTTCACTATTTATAATCTTCAAAAGTTTATCTGTAACTTTATAATCGCCAAATGCATCGGACCACTTGTTATAAGTAACACTATCGATATCAGGAATGAACTTCACGCCCAAGTCAACATTAAAAGGTTGATTTAGGTAGTTCTCCTGCACAGAGGATAATCTGACTTTAGCCATATACCTATTATTTTTTCCGCCTTCCAAGTATGACTCAATAGCAACCGAATCCAATTCCCAATCGTATTCCTCATCTATAGTCACCTCTTCATTACTCACTTCAATAATTGGAGTAGTGAAACTTGGTGTAAATTCTATAGAACCTTTCTCATATTGCCCATCAACATCAAAAAGTAACCTGTAATAATCAGGATCATCATAGTTGGACTCAACATTACTAATTTCTACTAAAGTTTGAAGCTTATCTTGGGCCACATTCTTTAATATATCATCCTGCCTTTGCATGTATATAGAAAGCTCACCTTCAATTGCAAATAGGCTAAGGATGGCTCCTAAATTAATTAAGAAGTAGACTTCTACTTTTTTCATAATATAAACCTACTTTTTAATAGCTTTAGAAAGAATTTCATTGACTTCTTTCCTAATTTCTTCCTGAACTTTACCTTTGGCGAGATTTGAAAGCCCTTCACCCATTTGGGCTACCTGCACTACGGCTTTAGTCAACTCTGATATTTCCTTACTATCCATNTCAGCGACACTNCCGCTGGAAGCATGGCTACCNCCNCCTTCATCAGGACCCAAATTGTAAATACTTTGAGCNTATAATATCAGCAAGAAAAACTCAAGGACAAGAGCACCAATAGATAAATATGTCATTACACCAATATGGTCAGGGTCTAAGGTCGCAAGTATGGAACGAAAACCAACAATCACAAGGAGGAATGCAGCCCCTCCATATACCATGGCAGTTCTTGCATTTATGTCTGATCTAATATTCATATTATTTCCTTTATTTCTTAATAATTATTGTATTGTGAGTGTTCTTATTGCTGTAATAGGGTAACATCCATCATTAATATTAAATGGGATATCATAACTACCCACATGACTAGAGGTAGGAATTGCCGTAATATTTCCAGAATCGTCCCATGAAAACCAACTAAAGCTCTCCGTAACACTAAAATTTATAACATCATTATCAGGATCCTGCCACTCAACATCAAAAATAAGCGTATCTCCTACAGACCAAGTCTCAGGGAAGTTCCCCAGATTATTAAATTGAGGAGCCTCATTTGCAATTAGCTCCAAATCAAAAGAATGTTCTGTTGTAAGTGACGCAGTAGGACGATCATCCTGAACAGATACTGTAATTGATGTCGAGCCAGCATCCCCATTCTCAGGAGCTCGAACGCAAAATAATTTACCATTGTCATCATTATCAAAGCTCAACCACTCAACAGACTCTGTTCCCTGGTGTGTAAATGTGACAATATCAGTTCCATTCATATTTTGATTTAAATTATTTGGATCACTCCAATTTAAGTCTATGATATCTTCATTATCATCATAACAACCAACTCTAATAGAGCTTGGGATTGAATTTATATTGGAGAATACTGGAGCCAAGTTTTCTCGAACCTCTATGTTTATTTCTTCTTGAACTGCAATGCCTCCTGGATCTGTAATAGTTACCAAAAATTCATGATTTCCCACATCACTACTCCCTGGAGGATTATTTGCAATAGAACCAATATTCCCCTCAGAGTCAATATTGAGCCAGCCAGGTAAATTAGAAGATGTAAGAGTGGGGTTATCCCCCTCATCAGTATCAGTCCATTCTATCCTAGGGCTAACATAATCGATATACTCATCTGCAAATCTTGTTACCTGAGAAAGATTACTGAATATTGGAGTCTCATTAACATTAGATATTTTAATTTCAATAGGGAAGTTACTATTTAGATCAGCAGGGCTGTCATCACTTACAAGTATTACAAGGTCAACCTTTTTAGAACCCGTGAGTGCCTCATAGTCGATACTCCCATTAGATAGCTCCAAACTTGTAACCCCAGAATCATTATCATCAAGAACAAAATAATTTATGACTGTATTATCCATAGTCTGACTACTGATTGTATATGTAAACTCATCATCAGGATTAGGATCTGTAGCTCTAAGAGTACCAATAGTCAACCCTTCAGCTGAGTTCTCTGGCAACAAACGATTCCCTTCAGAATCAAGGGATATATTTTCCTCAGACCAATCAATGCCACCCGCGGGTGGTTTTGGATCTAGATCTTGGTTATTCCCAGGATATGCAATTACTGTTTTTTCACATCCGTAAAAAATAATAACTGCAAAAAATATCGATAAAATTATTTTATTTTTCATGGCTTACTGTTTATAGGTTTCCTAGTTAATTAAATTTACAAAGAAGTAAAGAACTCTACNCTACTTGATTACCACTTATTTCATCATTTTCAATACTATTTGGAGAGTGCAAGAACGACTCCAAGGAAATATTAGTACCAAGATTTAATTTTTTTCTTAACCTGTATCGTTTATTTTCAATTGCCCGAACCGATAGCCCTGTTACTTGCGCGACATCTTTAGTATTCATATTCATTTTCAAATAACAACAAAGCTTAATATCGCCAGATCTTAAAAGAGGATACTCCGAAGTTAGATTCTCAATGAATTCAGGATATGCAGATGTAAACTGAAGCTGAAACTGGTCCCAATCAGCTGATTCATCAATTTTGTCAAGAATTTTCTTCTTTAAAGGCCTCATTAAGAGACGATCTTTTTTATTTTCTATTAAAGATGTGTGATATTCTAAATCACGAACAATTGAATTAAGCAAATCGTTTTTTGAGACAACATACGTAGACATATGCGCAAGATCATTTTCTTTAATTTTCAATTTTTGCTTAACAAGTATTTTTTCTTGTTTTGAAATTTGTGCTTGTTGATTAATATACTTCTTTTTAGTTCTAAGATTTAATGCCACAGTCCCAGTTAGAACAAGCAACACGCCTAATAAAATAGATATTAAAGTTTGTCGCTTCTTAGACTTAGTTAACTGCTCTTTCTTCAAAACAATCTCTGCTTTATGCTCAATATCATCAAAAAGGCTTGTCATCCTCTCTTTTTGAATCTTAGTTTTTTCAATATTTATCAATTCCGCAATATCTAATGCACTCCTCTCAAGTTTATTCTTTTTTAATAAATCCAATTTCTTTTGCAATAACGATATCCTGCGTATATCTAATCCCTCAATATCACAAATTTTTAATCCTCGATCCAAGCTCTCTAGCGCGAGATACAACTCTTCCTGGGCACTATAAAAATCTGATTCAACTTCCATATGGTCAACCAAAGCATAAGGCCAATTTTTTAATAATTGTGAAGCGGTCCTAGATTGAACTAAAGCTTCTTCAAACTTTTTCAATTTCATATTAATTAAAACTAGCAAAGAGAGATTTTCGCCCATATTTTTTTTTGCGCGTTTAATAGTTGATTTATTGATACCCAGTTCACTTTTTTCAATAATAAATTTTAAAATTGAATCAGCTATATAAGATTCTTTAAGAGCCAAATTATATTGTCCCCATTTTAAATACAAACTTGCTATTAGATGGTGTTGGGAAGCCACTCCAATTGCAGTTCCTTCATAGACAGCTTTATTTTTCTCTTGTGCTTTTTTAAAAGCAATAAAGCGAGTAGAGTTTTCAACCACACTAAGAGCTTCTTTGAAATAGTCTAATGCCTCATCATAATTTTTAACTTTCACCTCGATTCGACCTAAATTGCTAAGTGATACCTTTCTACCCGTAAGACGATTTTCTTTGTCCTTTTTAAATGTATTAAAAATATCTAACGCCAGATTATAATATTTTTTAGCTCTGAGGTACTTTTCTTGCTGATAATAGACATTCCCTATATTGACTATAAGCCAAGGTGAGGGGGCTATGCCCAATCTCTCCCTTATCAATTTAGCTTCAGTAAAATGAGACATAGCTTGACCATACATTTGCAGATCTAAAAATATTTCACCTAATTTATTGTGAATTCTACCATCATACGTAACTGTGCTTTTCGGATCAATCTTTTCTAATAACCCTCTTCCATACCTAATAGCCCTTTTTGGAGATTTTTTTGCTAAAACGTTTAGAGAATCAACTGCATCTTTTTGCAAAATAGAAATATTATCATTGCCATAAATTATTGATGAGAATATAAAAGCTAGGACCAGCCTATTAAAAAATCTGATAGTATTTATATAATTCAAAAACATGCTATTGAGTAGTTATGGCGTAATAATATTTAAAAAATTTGGGCCGAAATTTATACGCTTTTATCAACATGGCAAATATTAAAACAAATACTCTAACTTCTGCAAGAAGAGGCCTAGATAACACCTCTTCAAAAATTTTGCACGAAATATATTGCGCATATCCCAAAGAAATCCCACTTAAGGAAATAAGTAAAAAGTTGGAAGTAGTAGAAAGAACTATACAATCATCTATAAAAAAGATTAATCAATATGGCGTACCCATTGAGTATAAAATTAATAAAAATAAAGAAAAAATTATTCGTGCTAATATTAAGGAACCTATCTCATGGATACTTAAAGAAAAAATAGCCGCTGAAAATATGCTAAGTCTATTTGAGAGTATTGAACTAAATGGCAATGAGGTAGCAAATAATAAAAAAATAATAAATAAACGTATTTATACTGAATATCTTAATTCACTTAATGATCTATTTGATAAATGGAGTTCTCTCCGCCTTTTTGAAAAATTAGACCAACCAACTTCAAAATGAATCTCCCAAAATACTTGATTAGATCAATAGCAATTTTTTTGATAATTATCGGGACTATAATTATATCGTATAATATATTTTACTTATTTTAAGAAACATAATTAAAACTATCTTAGATTTGCTCTTAATATCAGTTAAGATAGGTGATAAAAATATTAAAAGTAAAAAATTATGTTAAGCATAATTATCTAATATTAGGGATTGCATTCCACCTTTCCTTTATTAGTGCAAAAGGTAAGGATTCCACAATCCTTCAATTCGACCATTTTATTAATTCATCAATGAAAAATTCTCATATTGCAGGACTCGGTATTTCCATATTTTCTAACGATTCAGTCCTATATAAAAAAGGATACGGCTACAAAGATATCAAACAAAAAGAAAAGTTTACAATTAATACAATTATGAATATTGCATCTATAAGCAAAACATTTGTAGGTATATCAATTATGCATTTAGTAGAAAGAGGTTTTATCAACCTTGATGAGGATGTAAACAACTACCTTCCATTTGAAGTTTATAATCCTCATTCTAACATTGTTATCACCCTTAGACATCTTATGAGTCACACTTCAGGAATAATAGATGATGAAGATATATATTTATCTTCATATAATTATGGAAATGATTCTCCAATTAGTCTAGAAAAATTTTTAAAAAATTATTTATCAGCAGATGGAAAACATTTTTCAAAAAGTAATTTTAACAATAAACAACCAGGAGAAGAATTTGCTTATTCAAATATTGGCACAGGACTAGCAGGATTAATAGTCGAGAAAATTTCTAAAAAACCATTAAATGTTTTTACTAAAGAAATTATTTTCACACCGCTTAATATGAATAATACATACTGGTTTCTATCAGAGATGGATCAATCGAAACACTCTAGACTATATAAATTCAATTCTAAAAAGAATAAATTAGACTTAGTAAAACCATATGGACTTACTACATATCCAGATGGTGGCTTAAGAACTACTGTGAACGACCTTACAAAATATTTTATTTTTTTTCTAAATAATAATAAAATGCCAAAAATAAATATTTTAAAAAAAGAATCGATAAAAGAAATCTTTAAACCAGACTATTTTGATTATTATAGTAAGTTCTGGAATATTGGAGATACTATAGGCCATGGAGGTGGTGACCCAGGCGTTAGTACTGGCATGTTTTATAATAAAGAAAATGACATTGGCTATATATTTTTAATAAATACTAGTGGTTTTTTAAAAATGAAAGCATTTGAACAAAAGGTTATTGAGTTTGGAAAGTATTTAAAACAATAATATTATAATTCTAAGAACGGTATAAAGTTTTAAAAAAAATTAAAAAAAGGAAAAATATTAAATATATAGACTGCTGTAAATCATTATTATTTTAAAAATAATATTTATAATTAATACCATTTTTCTATTTTTAATTCTCCAAACTCATGGATTTCATCTTTAATAATTTTTCCATTTTCATACCAATAATTCCATTGTCCATTTTTTTTCCCTTCTACCCAAAATCCTTCTAACTTTTTTTGGCCATTATCGTACCACTCAATACATTTACCATCTCTTTTTCCATTAACCCAAGTCAGTTCTCTTCTTTTTTGTCCATTATCATACCATAAAATCCATAATCCATCTTCCTGACCATTCAACCATGTCACTTCGCCTTCTTTATTCCCATTTTCATACCAACCAATCCAAAAACCATCTTTTTGACCATTTTCATATGCACCTTTTGAAATCTTTTTCCCATTTACATTCCATTCTCTCCATATTCCATGCTTTTTATCAGATTTATATGCACCCTCTATATATTTATTACCATTTTCAAAAAACTCTTCATATTTCACTTTTTTTATTCCATTATATGTTTTTTGATGATAGGTAAGACTTTTTACATTACCATTTTCAAAAATTTCAGAATGTACTATAAATTGTGCAACTACGGTTACAGGTAGAATAATTTGAATAAATAAAAAGAAAAATTTTAATCCTATCATTATAAAATTTAAATCTTATAACGATATCAGGTTAATAATTTTGTATATAAAAAACTACAAACCTTATATAAGTGTTCTTATCAAATCTTATTTTGCTAGTGCCCCCATAGGATCCCATGGATCAAGATGTATAGGTTCTTCTTTTAGATAAAGATCTAATAATTTTTGAGGTATATGGTCTTTATGCACTACTACTTCATAATTATACTCATCAAACCATTTATCTGTCATTATGTGGTAGCCTTTATCACCACCTTTATTTCCCCAACTATTTTCCACACGCCATTTTCTTGGATTATCTTTTGTATCCAAATCAACCCCCGTGAATAACATAGCATGTGTCATTTGGCTATCTCCATATTCAAGTCGAGAAGCTTTATCCATACCAAATTTTAAATCATAAAATGAATCATAATCAAAAAGGTCAATATCCATTACTCCTAGATCCCTATGAAAATGCTTACTAACATCACAACCAAACCATACTGGCTGATCATCTTTAAGTGAATTTATAGTAGCTCTTTTCATATCTTCACTTTCCACATTTAAATACCTAATACTATTACCTTCAATCACATTCCCTAAATAATTAACAGTATATACTTTATTATACTCTTTATCAGACATAGGGCAATTAATTAGACAAACATAATCATCTAATTTTAAACCTATGTGTTCATTATAAAATGAATTCGGATCTAAATTTTCAAACCGTAGAAAATTCTTTTTTTTATCTCTAGTCTGCCAGTCAAATGAATTTGGCGGATTACCTAGGTGTATCACCAACATTTTATATATTTGTTCAAGCATCTGGTTTTTTTCATTATTAATATCATCAAAAGAGGCATCTTTATTTTTTAAGCCTCTTAATATTATAGCATTTTCACGTAGTTTTCTTGTTATCATTCTATTCATACGCATTGATCGACTAGATGAAAAAGATTCCGGCATTTCAGACTGAGGCACAACACCATATTTATTTACTAAGTTTACCCACATATCCCATTGCCCACCATCTTGTATGGGTGCATTAAGGAGATACATCACAAGCCTAGAGTTCCAATGTTTATCAGCCGTATTAATAATGGACTCTAAAAAGTAATTGGATTTTTCTAATTTATCCCAGAACATGAAAAAACTTTGAGAAAATTGAAAATCTTTTAAATTATATTTTCTACCTAGATATATTCGAAAAAGATTGAGGCCAGCAAAACCCCAACAACGACCACTTGATTTTTGATTAGTAGTTGGCATTTCCCCAGATACAATATTTGAAAAATTGTGATCTAGTTGACGAAAATACTCCCAATCCATTGAAATTTCTTGTAAATCATTCCTAAAGGAAGCATTCCTAACAGCAATGGTTCTTTTATCAGCTTGAGTATTTTTATTAAATACTCTAATTGTATTTTTATCTATGTTATTGTTCATTTATTACATTAGTTAATTGTTCTATGATTAATATTCAATTTATAGTTTTTAAAACATAAAATTATTGATATAATAATTAAATAAGGCGTACCGCGGAAAGGGCTCGAACCTTCACGCACAAAGTGCACCAGATCCTAAATCTGGCGTGTCTACCAATTCCACCACCGCGGCATAATTTTACTTCATTAAGATCATTTTTTTATGAAAGACTTTATTAGAAACTTTCAACTTATAAATATATACACCTGCACTTACATTCATTCCATAATCATCTTTACCTATCCACGCTACATGGTATTTCCCTGGATTTTGGAAAGTATCAACAACTAACTTTTTGATTTCTCTACCTCTTACATCAAAAATACTGAGCTGTACATCAGAGGCTTTTGCAAGGTCATATGTAATTATTGTAGAAGGGTTAAATGGGTTTGGATAGTTTGCATACAACTTAAACTCTGTTGGCAGAGAAAGCTCCACATCCGCACTCAAAGTATTGACAAATTGTCCAAAATTATCAGCAACAATGTCTAATGGAAGTGCGTTTACATCACCAGCTGATATCTGATCAATCATAAACACGACTGAGGGATTATCAAGTGTGTTATTGAATTGGACTTCCACTTCCATAATTGGACCAGATCCAGGCTCAATATAGGTGACAAAATCATAACCTAAAAAATAAAATGAGCCATCTTCTGCTTCTCCAGAGTTTCCATCAATTGTACCATCTTCAAAACGATCAAGTAAAGATATATTAGTAACCGTCATATAATCAGGCATATCTAAAATAGTAAACTCAAGCACATTTACAGTTTCTATATTTTCCATGTGAATCTCAAATGTACCAGTACCACCAGGGGACATTTGTCCAGAAACATTTTCTATAGTACAGCCAACTGATGGCTGTCCAACAAAAAATGAATGCGGGGTACTTTCAGTATGCATTGGTAAATTATTCACATCAGCAAGCACTGCCTCACTGACTGAAATATTAACAATTGTCGAGTCTGGAATTCCTCCAAATATTTCGTAGGTAACATCAACTAGATGCCCAACACCAGGTTGTATAGGACTTGTCAATGAATTATCATAAGCAGTGACACGATATCCAGTACCAAGATCAACACCCGCATAAGACCAGTTATCAAGATTCAAAATCTCATTAAAGTTTAAATCCACACCAGTAATAAATGGTGGATCAGCAAGGATATCAAACTGAATAGCATAGAGAGGCTGTGTATTTTCAAGAAAAACTGAACCAATAGTTTGTGTACCAGCATCTCCATAACCACCATAAAGATTAAGATATTGTGTCTCTATACCAACCACGTAAGTAGCACCTTCTGCAGTCCAATTAAGGTCTACAAAACCTGCATCTTGTATTGAGGTACCAGCTGTATATGAAAGATTTACAGTCATTTCCTCATCAGCTACAGGGTATAATACAGCCCTACAAACTGCTCCATCACCTGGTGCAAGAGGTGTTCCAACACTTATACCTGTAATTGCAATTGTACCATCACCTTGATCGGCAATCTCAAGTGCCCAGTTGGAAGTTCTCTCAGTTGTTAAAATATTTAAACTATTCATAACATCAGGGTAGTCCATTATTTCAAAATAGAATAACCCTAAATCCGATTCATTATTAATGTAAAAATCAATCGTATCCATTTGACCAGATAAAGACGCTCCATCATCCATCCACAACTCCACCCATTCAACAGGGGTAGCAGCCACAGTACCAGTAGGACCCGATTCTGAACCATCAGGATATATTGCAGTAACATAATAGTAATAAGTAGTACTATTAACTACATCTTCATCAAGATATGAAGTCACATCGCCACCAACTTCAACAATTTCTTCAAAACCCGTAGCACTATTTAAGGATCTATAAACTTTAAACGCATCAATATCAACTGGCCTGCTTTGATTTAATACTGGCTCATCAAGATTTACTTTTAAATCATAAGGGATGCCCCCACCGAAACGAGAGATGACCTCATCTTTAGGAGCAGATAGTGCCCATTCACCTAATTCTGTTAACTCATAGTGAACCAAACGGTCAACTTCTCTTGCAGCAAAAGTAATAAAAACGTCATCAATAGCCCATCCAGAGGCCCACGCTCCATTATCATTAGAATGAAATACCACGTGCAAATTTGGGACACCTGCATATTCTGATAAATCAACAGACTCTACTACCCATTCAGGACTAGGATCCAAAGAAGCAACTTCAGTAAAATTAACACCATCTGTGCTTACCAAAACATGCGCGGTTTGGCTATATGCACCATCATAATAAGAAGCAAAATTCAAAGTTATCATTTGAGCACCACTTACATTCAGACCTGGTGTTATTAAGTAATCAACAGAGCCATCATCATCGGCCATATCATCATTTGAGCACATATACCATGTATGAGAAGGGACAGTCCAAAAAGCACTAGAACCATCCTGCGTTATGAACCATCCTTGTGCAGAATTAGTTGTAGTTGTCCAGTCCTCTGGTATCACTCCTTCTTCGAAATCTTGTTCAAAATTTTCTGGGATAGGGCCATAAGGAGGATCCCAACTAAGAAGAACCTGAGCATCCATTCCATCTTGCGCTTGGAGGTTATGCGGTTCTTCTATATAACCTGGAGTAACAGTTACCGTACCAGAATCAACACCAGCAACCCAGTAAGTACCACCAATACCATCTGTAACTGTAATATTCTCAAAATTCACACCAACATTAGAATTATATGCATTATCATGTATTACCATTTCCATATTGGCAATAGGGCCATCTCCTGCTGCAATATTTCCATTTTCTGGATTATATAATATGACTCGAGTAACACCATTTCCCAACTCATTAAAATCAATTGAAAACCCTTGCGTCCTATCAGTTGTTGTAAAACCTGTTACATCCAAATAATTAGGCGTATCATACATATCAAATTGAACGCCACCAACTAAACTTGAATTTTGTATACTAATATCAATAGACACTTGATCTAGAACATCACCAGTATCCAATCCAGCACTAAGAAAAACAACATTCCCTATAGTGATAGATCCATCGCCAACACTCCCATTAATTATATCTCCAGATGCATCACTTACTGTAATATCGTAAGCATCAAGGTCAACTAAAGCAGAAAGAACATCCATTCCATTATAATGAAGATTTAATGCAACTACATCACTCCCCATGGGAAGACCATCTCCAGTATTGCTGTAAAACACAATCCTACCAGAACCATCATTCAGAATATTAAAATCTGCACTGAAATTATCTGAATCAACAGGACTTGCACCTGAAAGAGTAACAACATTTGGTACCGAAACTACATCAAATTGGAATCCTCCAACTACTTCTGTCAAGTTCGTTACCGAAACAGGGACAATTATATCTTCTGTATAACCATCTACAGAAACATCACCTAAAGAGACCGTAACATCGGCAAATGCTATATTAGTAGCAATTAAAAATAATATACTTTGAAAAAATATTTTGTATCTGGATATCATTATATTCTCCTGAAATATCAAATATGATATATTAAAAAAAATTTAGTCATGAGTCATTTACTTTAGAGTAATAACCAATATACCTTTACATAAAATAACGATTTTCTACCGATAATTCACTCATAAATTATTCTTCTAATGCTTGAGCTATATCAACAATAAGATCTTCTGAATCTTCAATACCAACTGATAATCTTAATAATTCCTGTGATAGTCCCATAGAGTTTTTCAAATCTTGAGGGACAGATGCATGAGTCATATCATAAGGAACGCAAATTAAGCTTTCTACGCCACCAAGACTCTCAGCCAAAGTAAATAATTTTATTTTACTTAAAAATTTATCTCGTGATTGGAGTGAATTACATTCAAAGGATACCATAGAACCATAAATACTTTCACCTTTAGGGTTTTTTTGTTGTTTCGAAGCAAGTGCATGTTGACTGTGATTATCTAATCCAGGATAAACTACTACTTTTGCATTAGAAGAGTCCTGGAGCATCTTTGCTATTTCCATTGCATTATCAGAATGTTTTTGCACTCTTAGACCAAGAGTTTTTGTACTCCTAAGTAACATCCAACAATCAAATGGGCTAAGAATTGCACCACCAGATTTTTGAATAAAATAAAGTTGTTCGGCCAAAGAAGAATTATTTGTGATTAAAACTCCTGCAACTAGATCGCTATGACCACCAATAAATTTAGTCGCGCTATGCATCACAACATCCGCTCCTAGTTTGAGCGGATTCTGCCCATATGGACTCATGAAAGTATTATCTATCGCAAGTTTAATATTATTATCTAAACATAAATCAGATATCGCTTGAATATCACATAACTCTAGAAGAGGATTAGTAGGAGTTTCTGCAAAAATCCATTTCGTATTTGTTTTTATTGCAGACTTAATTTTTTGAATTGATCTTGTATCCACAAAATCAAATTCAAAACCATGATTTGTTAAAACCTCTACCGCCATACGATATGTTCCGCCATAAACATTCCTACCTATAATAACATGGTCTCCATTATTTAAAGTTTGAAAAAGTGCTGTAATTGCTGCCATACCACTGGCGAATGAGACACCAAACCTAGCTCCCTCTAAAGATGCAATGTTATTTTCAAATCGCTTTCTAGTTGGATTTCCAGCACGTGAATAATCAAACCCCTGATGTACTCCTACTGAATCTTGTTTAAATGTAGATGAAAAATGAATTGGAGGCGTAACTGCGCCAGTACTTATATCGGGATCATTGCCAATATGAATTGCTCTTGTTTGAAAACCTTTTTTCTTCATTTTAAATTTGAGTAAATCCTTTTTTTAAATAATTTTGTAATTTTTTAAACTTAATTTCAATTTTTTCACCATCAGGGCTTTTTACCATTATTTTTTCATTACGTCCTAATTTCTGATCAACCTGTACTGGAGTGCGAATTTGACTAGGTTGATTCATACTTTGTGGATTAGACTGTCCTTGAAGACCCATACCAGTTGTCTCTTTATGCGTAGCCTCAACATTCCTTACAGAAGATTTATTATGCATGGGAGACTGCTCCATTCCTTGAAGTTGCGTTCTAAATAGTCTTTGGATCGTTACAGCACTCATATCACTCATCATTTCCTGAAACATTTTAAAACCTTCTGATTTATACTCAAGTAATGGATTTTTTTGACCATATGCCCTAAGATTGATTCCTTCTCTAAGTTGATCCATAGCATATAAATGATCTTTCCATTTTTCATCAATAGTCCTTAAAGTAACAAATCTTTCAAACCCTCTAATAACTTCCTCAGGAAGAAGAGCTTCCCGTGCTTTATATATGGATTCAGCCTCTTTAAAAATCCAATTAACAATCCTATTATTTTCGGGTTCCAATCCTCCAAGTTCGTTCTGCATTTTATCTAGTGATACATCTACTAAAATATGAGAAGCAAAACGTTGTTTTAAATATTCCCAATCCCATAATTCTAGTGACCCTAACTTGGTTTGTAAATCAATCTCATCAAAAACAAAATCATCTAATACCTGGTAGACAGAATCACGCATATTTTTTCCTGATAAAGCTTGATTCCTAATATCATATATAACCTGACGCTGCTGATTCATTACATCATCATATTCAAGTAAATGTTTTCTAATACCAAAGTTTCTAACTTCAACTTTTTTCTGAGCACCAGAAATCGCTCTAGTTACCATTCCTGCTGATATAACTTCTCCTTCTTCAATCCCCATGCGATCCATAATAGAAGCTACTCTGTCCGAGCTAAATAATCTCATAAGGTCATCTTCTAATGACAAATAAAATCTAGAAGAACCTGGATCTCCTTGACGACCACTTCTACCTCTTAACTGTAAATCTATTCTCCTTGACTCATGCCTTTCTGTACCAATAATATGTAGGCCACCTAAATCGTTTATACCTTCAGCAAGCTTAATATCAGTACCTCGGCCTGCCATATTTGTAGCAATTGTAACAGCACTTTTCTGACCTGCACGCGCCACAACATCTGCTTCACTTTTATGCTGTTTTGCATTCAAAACATTATGTGGAATATTTTTCCGTTTTAACATGCGAGATAATAACTCTGAAACTTCTACTGAAATTGTTCCTACTAAAACTGGCTGACCTTTTTGATAACAATCTGAAATTTCATCAATCGCTGCATTGTATTTTTCTCGCTTAGTTTTATAAACAAGATCATCTCTATCATCTCGAACTATTTCCCTATGAGTAGGAATTACAGTGACATCTAGACCATAAATTGAACCAAGCTCTTCTGCTTCTGTTTCTGCAGTTCCAGTCATGCCCGCTAATTTATCATAAAGACGAAAATAATTTTGAATCGTAATTGTCGCTAATGTTTGCGTCTCTCTTTCAATTCGTACATTTTCTTTAGCTTCAAGAGCCTGATGAAGTCCATCAGAATAACGTCTTCCAGGCAAAACTCGACCAGTAAACTCATCCACAATCATAACCTTTCCATCTTGTAAAACATATTCAACATCTTTTTCATATAATGTATATGCTCTTAATAATTGATTAAAATTATGGATTGTACTACTTCTTTCCGCGTGAAGCTGATGCGCCTTATCTTTCTCATATTCTTTTTCCTTATCAGAAAGATCATCCCTCTCTTCAACTTCTAACAATAATTCTCCTAGATCAGGAATCACAAAAGTATCAGGATTATCAGGCGATAATAATTTTCGACCTTTTTCTGTTATATCCATTACATGACTTTTTTCTTCAATTGCAAAATAAAGATCATCATCAACCTCATGCATTTTTTTATCACGAGTATATATAGACTCTATATCTTGAGCAAGTTTAAGCATTCCTGATTCTTGAAATATTTTCATCACTTGACGATGTTTAGGCATTCCTCGTTGCGCTTGAAGTAATTTTAAACCTGCATTATCTTCATCATTTTGATCAATATATTTTTTAGCTTCCCTTACCAAATCTGACACCAGACTAGTTTGTTTTTTTACAAGACCTTGTACATCTGGCTTTAATTGTGTAAAAGTTTCATCCACAGGAGAATCTACAGCTCCAGAAATAATCAATGGTGTACGAGCTTCATCTATTAAAACACTATCCACTTCATCCACAATGGCAAAAGCGTGTCCACGTTGTACTTTTTCTTCAGATTGAAGAGCCATATTATCTCTTAAATAATCGAAACCAAATTCATTATTCGTACCATAAGTGATATCTCGACTATACATTTCTCTGCGTTGAACATTATCCATTGAATTCAAAATAAACCCAACAGATAAACCTAGTCTCTTATATACCTCTCCCATCCACTCTGCATCACGCTGAGCAAGATAATCATTAACTGTTATTACATGAACACCACGCCCTGTTAGTGCATTTAAATATATAGGCATTGTTGCTACAAGTGTTTTTCCTTCTCCCGTTTTCATTTCGGCAACTTTTCCATTATGCAAAATGATAGCTCCTAAAAGTTGAACATCATATGGAATCATTTCCCATTTTATTTCTTGCCCTGAAACACGCCAAGAAGAACCACACATCCTTTTACATACTTCTTTAACAATAGCAAATGCTTCAACCATTATTAATCCAAGAGCTCCTTGCTCAGCTTTTAAAATTTCTTCAGCTCTAATATTTTTATCAGAATTTTTTTTAATTGACTCTTGTTTTTCATTACGAGTATTTATCACAAACGTCCTTAGCTCCTTTGTTCTTTGAACTAAGTCATCATCTGATTTTGTAGCTAGAGATTCATAAGATTGATTAATCTGATCTAGTGTAGACGATAATTTTTTAATCTCACGTTCAGATTTTGTTCCAAATATTTTTGAGAATACCATATTTAAAGATTAAACCTTTTTTTGCTTTTGATAATCTTTATAAACAGCATCAAGAATGCCATTAATAAATACTGGACTTTCATCAGTACTATAAATTTTTGAAATTTCCACCATCTCACTTATTGTTACTTTTGGCGGAATATCATCAATAAAATAAATTTCACAAATTCCCATTTTTAAAAGAATTTTATCAATTTGCGCAACTCTATCAATTTCCCAATTCTCTAAATGAGCCTTTATTAATTTGTCAGTCCATAACATATGTTTTATAACATAATTAAATAATAATACAATAAAATCTTTGTTTTTTTTTATTTCAGGATTTTTCTCAATTAACTGCGCTATAATTATAGAACCCTCATTATTTGAAAAATTATATGCAAAAACAGCTTTCAAAGTACATTCACGAGCTGCTCTACGTGGATGCAAACTAGTTATTGTCACGTCTACCCATCACATTTTTCTTTGGCAAATAAATATTTTTTAATTTTGAGACATCTTCCATTCTCTTTTCAGCTACTTTTAAAGCAGCAGCATGAGTTGTTACGCCATCATCTTCTGATCTTTTATAGATTGCTAACAAAGTATCATATATACCATCTTCTGCTTGTCGAAAAGCGCGATCTCTATTATATCCATCTATCTCATTTGCAACATTTATTAAACCACCAGCGTTAATTGCATAATCAGGAGCATACAATATATCTCTATCTTTTAACATCTGAGAATGAATACTTTCCTTTTTTAATTGATTATTAGCAGCGCCAGCAACTATTGAACATCTTAATCTTGGAATAGTATCATCATTAAGAGTAGCGCCAAGAGCACAAGGTGCATATATATCAATATCTGCATCATATATATCATCTAAACCAATAGGCTTAGCACCAAATTCATTTACAACTCTTTCTATTGATTTATTATCAATATCTGTAACAAAAAGATTTGCACCCTCTTTTTTTAAAAAGTTACACAAATGATAACCAACATGTCCTACTCCTTGGATACCAATATTAAGTCCAAATAATGTATCTTTACCTAAATGTTTTTTTACTGTTGCTTTCATACCAGAGCATGTCCCTAATGCAGTAACTGGTGATGGATCGCCACTACCTCCTAAAGCACGAGAAATGCCAGTTACATATCGAGTTTCCATTCTGACCCACTCCATATCCTTAACACTTGTGCCTACATCTTCAGCAGTAATATATCTACCTGCAAGTCCCTGTACAAACCTACCAAAAGATCTAAATAATAATTCATTTTTTTGTTTTTTTGAATTTCCAATAATTACAGCTTTTCCACCCCCAAGATTTAAACCAGCAATAGCAGCTTTATAACTCATTCCCCTTGATAAACGAAGCACATCTTTCAAAGCATCTTCTTCAGTTTCATAGTTCCACATTCTACAACCACCTAAGGCAGGGCCAATAGTAGTATCATGTACTGCAATAATTGCCTTTAAACCAGTCTCTTGATCATGACAAAAAACTAATTCTTCATGTTCCTTTGACTCCATTTGTTTAAAAATAGGGATCATGTTAACGCTTTTTTAAATAATGATAGGTAATAACCAATCAAAAGGATTATCAATTTCATTTCGCTGTATATTTATCAATGTTTTTTGTAATTTTTTCGCAATTGGCCCAATCTGCCCTTTATTAAATTTATAACATTTATCCTTATATGAAACCTTACCAATTGGTGTAACTTCTACTGCAGTACCTGTGCAAAAAGCTTCTTCAGCTTCAAATAAATCCTTTAAGAATATATCTGTCTCTTCAACTTTTAAACCCAATATATCCGATCCAATTTTACAAACAGAATCTCTTGTGACACCATCTAGTATAGCTCCATTCAATTTGGGAGTTTTCAGTATACCTTTATTATATATAAACAAATTAGCTGACCCAATTTCTTCTATTCGATCTTCAGCTACAGAATCTAAGTAAATAACCTCATCAAACCCTTTTTGTTTTGCTTTTAATAATGGATATAGTGAAGCAGAATAATTACCTATTGCTTTAGCATTTCCAATTCCTTTTGGTGCAGCACGATGATAATTTGTCTCAATTTTTAAATTAAGAAGCTTGACCCCACCCTTAAAATAAGGTCCAACAGGAGAAACATATATTACAAATGTATAATCAGATGCTGCTCGGACACCCAACGCAGGAGATGTGCCCCAAACAATTGGCCTTATATACATACTTCCTTTTCCATAAGGTGGCACAAAATCTAAATTATCTTTAACAGTAGAAATAACTGAGTTAACAAAAAAATCTGAATTTATTTGGGGGATACAAAGTCTTTTAGTTGAGAAATGCATTCTCCTTGCATTACGATTAATCCTGAATAGTGATATTTGATCATTATATGTATGGAAAGCTTTAGTCCCTTCAAACACTCCTTGTCCATAATTCAAGACAACAGCTGCAGGAGAAAGCTCAATATTTCCAAATGGTACTAAGGAACCGTGTGCCCACTCCTCACCATTACGACATGTCGCCATATACATGCTTCGAGTTTTTACTAATTCAAATCCTAATGAGTCCCAATCAATTTTTGCTTTTTTTAATTTCATTTAATTAATTCTCTTGCAATTACTAAACGCTGAATTTCTGAAGTTCCTTCATAAATTTCTGTTATTTTCGCATCACGCATAAGTCTTTCTACTCCATATTCTTGCATATAACCATAGCCACCATGAATCTGCACACAATCTGAAGTAGCATCCATAGCAACTTTAGATGAAAATAATTTTGCCATTGAACTTTCTTTTTTATGATCCATACCTTGATCTTTTAAATAAGCTGCTTTCCATACTAATAATCTTGCAGCTTCCAAATTTGTAGCCATATCTGCTAATTTTTCTTTTAAAGCACCAAACTCAGCAATTTTTTTACCAAATTGTTTTCTATCATTTGAATATAAGACTGCTTTTTGCATTGCAGCACGAGCCAAACCAACTGCTTGAGCGGCAATACCAATTCTTCCACCAGTTAACGCACTCATTGCAATAGAAAAACCCTGACCTTGTTTTCCAATAAGATTAGTTTCAGGTATTTTGCAATTATCAAAATATAATTCACATGTATCCGAAGCGCGAATACCAAGCTTATCTTCTTTCTTACCTATTGTTAGACCTGGTATGCCTTTTTCAACTACAAAACAAGATATCCCTTTTGAACCTGAACCTTTATCTGTTAAAAAAAAACAAATTATGATATCACTATTTTCCCCACTTGTTACCCAATTTTTAGTTCCATTAATTATATATTTATTTCCATTTTTTTCAGCAACTGTATGCATATTACTTGCATCAGAACCTGATTGGGGCTCGCTTAAACTATATGCTCCTAATTTTTCACCATTCGCAAGAGGTATTAAATATTTCTTCTTTTGATGGTTGTTACCCCAATCTAATAACACCTGACAAACTAATGAGTTATTTACAGACATAATTGTTGAAGTCGCTAATTCAACTGCAGCAATTTCTTCAATTACGTTAACATAAGAAATTGTATTAAATCCAGCACCACCCCATTTCTCAGGAACCATTACTCCCATTAAACCCAATTCACCCATTTTTTTAATTTGTTTTTCAGGAAATTTTGAATATTCATCTCTATCAATTACACCTGGAAGGAGCTCTGTTTCTGCAAATTTCCTAGCCATTTCTTTTAAAATTTGTTGTTCTGTGGATAAAGAAAAATCAATCATATTTTTCTATAATTATAGCTGATGCTTCTCCTCCACCTATACAAAGGGTTGCAAGGCCTATAGCAGCACTATTTCTTTTCATCCCATTGATTAAAGTTGTTAAAATTCTTGCTCCCGAAGCACCAATTGGATGTCCTAGCGCAACAGCTCCACCATATATGTTTACTTTATCATCATGAATCTTAAAATCATCAATTGCAGCCATAGTCACAGCTGAAAAAGCTTCATTAATTTCCCAAAGATCAATATCCTCACTGGTCAAATTTGCTTTTCTTAATACTTTAGTAATAGCTCTCCCTGGCGCAGTAGTAAACCATTCAGGCTCATGCGCAGAAGATGCATGTGATATAATTTTTGCTATAGGATTTAACCCTAACTCCTTTGCTTTATCTTCACTAGCAATTAATAAAACTGATGCACCATCATTTAATTTTGATGCATTAGCGGCAGTTATATTTCCATCTTTTTTAAATGCTGGTGAAAGATTAGGTATTTTGTCAAATTTTGCTTTCCCTGGCTCCTCATCTCTTTTAATCAATTTAGCATCTTCTTTAAAGGATACAATTTCAATAGGAACAATTTCAGTTTCAAATATTTTATCATTTATTGCTTTATGGGCCTTTGAATATGATTCAATTGCAAATTTATCTAAATCATTTCGAGTATAATTACGATCTGCAACCAATAATTCAGCACAATTCCCCATATGTTGATCGGTATATACATCCCATAAACCATCATGAATCATACTATCAATAATTTCATTATGTCCTATTTTTTTTCCTTTTCTAGCATTTTTAAACAAATGAGGTGCATTAGACATACTTTCCATACCACCCGCAAGGATAAAATCGGCATCTCCACAGCGGATAGTCTGATCTGCTAACATGACTGATTTTAATCCAGATCCACACATCTTATTAATTGTTAATGATTCTATAGAATTTAAACAACCACCCTTTAATGCGGCCTGTCTCGCAGGAGCTTGGCCTTGACCACCTGATAAAACATTACCAAGAATAATTTCATTAATTATTACTGGATCAATTTTATTATTACGTAGAATATCTTTGATAACAAAAGAAGCAAGATCTGAAGCAGAAAAAGAAGATAAAGCACCTAAGAAAGAACCAATAGGCGTACGTTTAGCATCAAGGATTACTGATTTAGAGGACATTACTATTAAAATAAATTTTATAAATGTATCTGAAATTACTAAAAAAAATATCTAATCTGACAATGCTGAACATAATTTGTTTATAATTTATCATAAGCTTGTAAAATTTTCTTCACTAACGGATGTCTTACAATATCATTCTGATCCAATTTTACGAAATCAATGCCATTTATTTGCTTTAGAATATCTGCAACTTGTACTAAACCAGACTCTGCACTTGTTTTTAAATCAATTTGGGTTACATCGCCCGTAATAATAGATTTTGAGCCAACTCCTAATCTAGTTAAAAACATTTTCATTTGACCGACTGTTGCATTTTGCGCTTCATCCAAAATCATAAATGCATTATCAAGAGTTCGACCTCGCATATAAGCTAATGGCACAATTTCAATAACTTTAGAGTCTAATAATTTTATTAATTTTTTTTCATCATATAAAATATTTAATGCATCATATAACGGCGCTAAATAAGGGTCGACTTTATCTTTAAGATCACCTGGAAGAAATCCTAAATTTTCACCTGCTTCAACTGCTGGTCGACATAATATAATTCTATCAATAATACCCTTTTCTAATGCAGATATAGCAAATGATACTGAAAGAAAAGTTTTTCCAGTACCCGCAGGCCCAATACAAAAAACAATGTCATGATGATGCACTGATTTCACATATTCAATTTGTCCACTTGTTTGAGGTAAAATAGCACCTTTTTTACTATAACAAATTAAATATTCAGAGAAATCTTTTGCATCTATATTATTATTATTTCCTTTAATTATAGATATAAGATGTTTTACATCTCCTTTACTCAATGTCCCTTTTCCATTTAATGTCTCTATCATTTCATTAAAAATATTATAGACCCAAGTAACTTTTTCTTCCTCTCCTTTAATTTTTATTTCCTGCCCACGTGCTATAATATCTATGGGTATTTCTGATTCAATCAGTTTTATATAATTATCAGCAATACCAAATATTAAAACTGGATCTATAAATTTTAAATCAATGGTCTTTTCCAAGATTCTATTTAACCTGTAAATTCATAAATATAAATTTAGGATTAATTATTATACTAAACTTGAAACATATATTATGCCTGTTAACAATTTATCTTTTAAGTATATTTGGATTTAATTGTTTAGGAAAGAATATAAAATCACAATCAAAAACACAAAATATTGATTACCTTATAGAACAAGGAAATCAATTATGGGACCAAAGAATAGATTCATTAGCTTTTAATAAAGCAGAACATTTTATTGCTCTAGCTCATAAACAACAACAGGATAATTTCGCACTATCCATTTTTTATAGTAAAATTATTTTCGCAAGAGCATATTTCCTAAATACTGATCATGTAGACTCAATGTTTTTACACGGTAGTAACGTATGCAAAAATGCAATAATGGTTCATAACGACTTTTTACCAATTTATAATCGATCTGAAGGAGATAGCACCTTTAAATTATTATCTGCAATAGCAGAAGCTCCACAATCTGTTCTACCTGGTTTATATTGGTGGGGAATCAATCACGCCATGTACTTACAAAATAAACCAGTACTTGAAAGAATTAAACAACGGGAACTTCTAGAAATAATTATGCACCGCGTACTTAGTCTTGATCCTAGTTTTTATTTTAGTGGACCATATAGATTTTTTGGATTATTCTATACTCGTATACCAGGGGTTGAACTCTCAAGGTCAAAAAATTATTTTGACCAAGCCATAGAAGCAAATCCTGAATATTTGGGAAATAAAGTTCAACTAGCACAATTTTATTACCAAAAATCGGGTAACAGAGAAAAATTCAATGAAACACTTGAAATGGTTATATCTACAGACTTAACTAAATATCCAGAAATTATGGCAGATAACTTTTATTATCAAAAAAAAGCAAAAATTCTTTTAAAAAATGAGTCTTTACTTTTTGAATAAGATACAAGGTATATAAATATGAAAAAATTAATTATTAGTTTTTTTCTATTACTATTTTTAAATGCGGCTGGAAGTGATTCACTTAATAAAGCGGCTATCGCCATGAAAAATGGTAACTACAAAAAAGCCTTAGACCATATTAACAATGCCAATAAAACAAATTACAAGAATCCTGATTTATATAAAATGAAAGCATTAATTCACGAAATATTAGATGAGCCAAATCAAGCAAAAAAAGCATGGAAAAAATGCCTTAAATACTCAACTGATGAAAATATGAACCATGAAGCTAAAATACATATAAAAATCTTATCTAAAAAAAATGAATAAAAATTATTTGATTTTATCATCCATTATAGCTTCATCATGCTGGTTTAGATCCAATGATCCCGCTATAAGTTCTAATTATGATTTTAAAAACGTAGGTACTCTAATAATTAATAAAATTGATGATTTTCCAAAATCTCCAAAATCAGGACAACTGATTTTTTCTAACATAACCCATAATTTTTTAAAATTTGGATATGATGTTAATGTTTTAGATTTTAATCAATCTTCCATCCATATCAAAAAAGATACTGGAAAACTATTATTATCTTGCGTTATTACAGAATTTACTGATTCAAAAATGGTTGTAGTCCCTTATCGATATGAAGATCGGGGATACACTAAAACAATAGTAGAACAATCAGCAAATAATAATAAAAACGATGAGGAAGATTTAAAGTTCAATCAAATACAAACATCCACTACTACAACTCATGGTGGTAATATTAAAGAAGGAAATCGTATAGAGTATACCCAAAGTAGAGTTGGTATTATACTTAAAATTACAGATTATAATTCTGGAAATTTAGTTTGGTCAAATTCATATTGGTATAGTGGTCTAGAAATGCAAAAAACAATTGAATCATGTGTAAAAACTGGTATTTATCAAATAACTAGATTATTTAATTGAAATTCTAAAAAATGTTACAAATAATAATAAAAATCATTATATCATCTAGCATAATTGTACTAGTATCCGAAATTGCAAAGAAAAGTACTTTTATTGGCGGACTCATTGCTTCTATACCTCTTGTTTCTGTTCTATCATTGATATGGCTCTACATTGAAACAAATAATATTGATACTGTAAAATCCTTGGCTAATGGAATTTTATGGATGATAATTCCATCAATGGCACTATTTATTACACTTCCAATGATGATCAATTACGGTATTAACTTTTATTTTAGCCTCTTAATATCTATTATTGTAACCATTTTCTTTTATGGCCTCATCATATTTACTCTAAATTATATTGGAGTGAAAATATAAATTCGATTCAATACTGATGGACTGGATATCTAATGAATGAATTAATAACATTTATACCTTATTCACAATTATTAATAGTTTTTATTCCTGTTGTATTAGTAAACCTTATTCTTCAATCCTGGTGTCTTAAATGGAAAAATTCTTTGTATGCTATTGGCCGAATGATAATCCAATTGATAATCATAGGCTATTTTTTGTCCTATATATTCTCATCAAATAATTCATTGTTTATCATATTAATTTTGATTTCAATGGTATTTATATCAAGTTGGATCGCATTAGGAACAGTGTCAAAAGATAGATTGAGATTACTCAAATTCGCATTTATTGCAATTATCGCTGGTGGTGGTCTAACTCTACTATTAGTTACCCAATTTGTATTGCAACTAGATCCATGGTACATGCCAAGATATATGATTCCCATAGCAGGCATGATATTCGCAAGTTCAATGAATGGTATAAGCCTAGCTGCTGAAAGATTAAAAGCCGAATTAGAAAGACATATAAATTATGAAAAAGCAAGAGCTATTGCCTTAAAAGCATCATTGATTCCTATAACAAATTCATTATTCGCCGTTGGCCTTGTTTCTTTGCCTGGAATGATGACTGGACAAATTTTATCTGGGATATCACCACATATAGCTGTACGCTATCAAATAATGGTAATGTGTATGATTTTTAGCGCCGTAGGTCTATCAACTTTTTTATTTTTAATCATGAACAAGCCAAAACAAAACTAAATATATAATTTTCTATTGCTTTTTAATTCTAATCCCTAATTCATTTAATTGAGTACTACTTACTGAACTTGGACTTTCATCCATTAGAGATGCTGCAGAGGTAGTTTTTGGGAAAGCAATAACATCTCGTATATTATCAGTCCCCGCTAATAACATTACTAGCCGATCAAATCCAAATGCAATCCCACCATGTGGGGGAGCACCATAAGAAAGAGCCTCTACTAAAAATCCAAATTTTTCTATGGATTCTTTCTTACTAAGTCCAAGTAATAAAAATACTTTTTCCTGAACCTCAGGGGAATGTATCCTTATAGATCCACCAGCAATTTCGTAACCATTCATGGTTAAATCATATCCTCTACTCAAAGTTTCTAGAGGATTTGAATCCAAGAGATTAATATCATCAATTTTAGGAGCAGTAAAAGGATGATGCATTGCAATATAACGCTTATGTTCGTCATCATATTCAAACATCGGAAATTCTGTTATCCAAACGGGTGAAAAATCATTTTTATTTATAAGACCTTCTTTATTTGCTATTTCCTTTCTTAATTGCCCTAATGCATTTAGCACAATTTTTGATTCATCACCTATTATAAAAAGAATATCTCCATATTCCATTTCCAATGCATTTTTCATTTTCTTTTGTAAATCTGTAGAAAAGAATTTTGAAATACCTCCTTCAAAACCATTATCATTCAATTTCATCCACGCTAATCCCTTAGCCTTATATTTTTTAACTAATTCAGTTAATTCATCAATAACCTTCCTTGAATATTTTACCCCTCCTTTTACAACTAGGCCTTTGACTCTTTCTACTGAACTAAATGCATTAAATTCAGATATATTAGTAAACTCTTGAACATCAACAAGTTTGAGATCATATCTTAAATCAGGTTTATCTGAACCATATGACTCCATTGCTTCTTTATAAGTTAATCTTGGAAATGAATCAGGCAAATCAAGCTGGGAAACTACTTTAAAAATATGCTTCGTAAGACCTTCCATGTATCCAAAAATATCCTCTTCATCTACAAATGAAATTTCTATATCAATTTGGGTGAATTCTGGCTGCCTATCAGCTCTAAGATCTTCATCTCTAAAACATTTAACAATCTGAAAATACTTATCATAACCAGATATCATTAGAATCTGCTTATAAATCTGTGGTGACTGAGGTAATGCATAAAATTTTCCCTGATGCACCCTGCTAGGCACTAAATAATCTCGTGCTCCCTCTGGTGTGGATTTCATTAAGATTGGTGTCTCAACTTCAACAAAATTATTTTCAGATAAATAAGATCTAGTTGCCTGGTATGTGTTATGACGTATCAATAAGTTATGCTGAAGTTCCTCCATCCTAAGTTCAAGGTAACGATACTTTAATCTTAAATCTTCTTCAGCATTTTGACGGTCATTAAGCATAAAAGGCAAAGGAGCAGACTCATTTAACATTAAATATTTAGATACCAATACCTCTATTTGTCCCGTAGCTAAATTTGGATTTTTAGCAGATTCTACCCTAGCTCGAACCACTCCCCTTATAGAAAGGACATCTTCCATCGATAATTTTTTTATTTTTTCAAAGTCACCTTTATATTCATCCGCATCAAAAACAATTTGCGTCTTACCATACCTATCTCGAAGATCTACAAAAACCACTTGACCATGTAGTCTAACTTTATTGATCCATCCATTTAATACAACGGTATTGTTTAAATCAGATGATCGTAACTCTCCACAATTATTTGTACGCTTATACATTATTATTTAATAATTATTTACAAAAAAACCGCTCTTAAATTACAAGCGGTTTTCTGAATTATCGTATTGTAAATAATTATCTTTTTGATATCGTCAAACGATTAATTGCTCTAGCCAAAGAAGCTTCTATCCTAGCATCATTTAATTCTGAACTACGTTCTATTTTTCTTTTTTTTGCTCTATTGAGTGATTTATTCGCACGGGCCAAATCAATCTCATTTGATTTTTCCAATGACTCTACGAGAAGTTTAACTGAATCATCTAGGATCTCTGCAAATCCACCGCCAGTAGCAAAATATTCATTTGCACCATTCTGATTTATTTTAATCTCACCTATTGATAATGCAAATATGCCCCCTCTATGTTTTTTCATTACTCCAAAAGAACCATCCAATCCGGGACAACGTAAATATTCCACATCTTTGAATTTTATTCCTCGTATAGGAGTTATTATTTCAACAGTATATGAATTCACTAGGCGGCTGATTTTTTATGTTTTTCTATAGCTTCATCAATGGTGCCAACATATGCAAAAGCATTTTCTGGCAGCTCATCTACCTCTCCTTTAAGAATTGCATCAAACCCAGATACTGTATCTTCTAAGCTAACATATCTTCCTGGCGTTCCAGTAAACTGTTCTGCAACAAAAAATGGCTGAGACATAAATTTCTGAATCTTACGAGCACGTGCAACAGTTAATTTATCATCATCCGATAATTCATCCATCCCAAGAATAGCGATAATATCTTGCAATTCTTTATACTGCTGAAGAACAGATTGAACATCTCGCGCAACATTATAATGTCTATCACCAATTATTCTTGGATCTAAAATTCTTGAAGTTGAGGCTAGCGGATCTACGGCTGGATAAATTCCAAGCTCTGCAATTTTACGCTCTAAAACACTCGTCGCATCTAAATGTGCAAATGCAGTAGCAGGCGCTGGATCTGTTAGATCATCTGCTGGAACATATACAGCTTGTACAGATGTGATTGAACCTTTCTTTGTTGATGTAATTCTTTCCTGAAGATCTCCCATTTCAGTAGATAGTGTAGGCTGATAACCAACTGCTGAAGGCATACGACCTAGCAATGCAGAAACTTCTGAACCTGCTTGAGTAAAACGAAAAATATTATCAATAAAAAGCAACACATCTCTTCCTTCGTCATCTCTGAAGAATTCAGCCATTGCTAAGCCACTTAGTGCAACTCGTAAACGCGCACCAGGTGGTTCATTCATTTGTCCAAATACCATTGTTGTTTTATCAATCACTCCAGATTCTGTCATCTCTGCATACAGATCATTACCCTCACGTGTTCTTTCACCAACACCAGCAAATACAGAATAACCACCATGCTCCGTAGCAATATTTCTGATCAATTCTTGAATCAATACTGTCTTCCCTACTCCAGCACCACCAAAAAGGCCAGTCTTCCCCCCTCTAGTATATGGTTCCATCAAATCAACAACCTTGATTCCTGTAACTAAGGCTTCAGTTGAGGTTGCCAGATCTTCATGTTTTGGTGCAGGACGGTGAATTGGGTTTCTTTTTTCAGTCTCACAATCACCTTTTTGGTCAATTGTATTGCCCAAAACATCAAACAAGCGACCTAATGTCTTCTCTCCCACGGGAACAGAGATAGGCTCACCTGAATCCTGAACCTTATGGCCCCGTACCAACCCATCGGTACTATCCATTGCCACAGTACGTACAACAGCATCTCCTAGATGTTGAGCCACTTCAAGAACTAAAGTTCCTTCTTCCTCTCTATCTACTATTAGAGCATTATAAATTTCTGGTAAGTGTCCGTCTTCAAAAACAACATCAACAACAGCACCCATTACCTGTGATATTTTTCCATTCTTTGACATAAAATGATGTCCTTATTTATTAACCCAAGGCCTCAGCACCACCCACTATTTCAAGCATCTCGGTAGTAATGGCTGCCTGCCTTGCTTTATTGAATTGTAAAGTTAAATCTTTAATCATATCCTGAGCATTAGAAGTTGCATTTTCCATTGACAACATACGCGCAGCTTGTTCACTAGCATATGATTCAAGCAAATATTTCCACATCTGAACATTTAAATGCCTTGGAATTAACGTATTAACTAATGCCTCTTTTGATGGCTCGTAAAGACGATCTAAGCCTTTGCTATCACTAGAATCATAAGTTAGAGGCAAAAGTATTTCAGACTTTATTTCTTGTTGTGCAACATTTACAAAATAATTATATACCACATGAATCTCATCAACAGAACCATTAATAAAATGATCTATAATACTCCTACCAATCATCATAGCATTATCAAAATCCATTTCTGCCCAGAAATCAATGTGACTCTCAATGATATTATAGTTCCTATAAGTAAAATGATCACGAGATTTTTTACCAATACAAAAGAGATCTACATTATCTTTTCCAAAGGCATCTATCTCTCTTTGAGCCACCTTTAGAAGATTGGAATTAAATGCTCCCGCAAGCCCGCGATCAGCACAAACAACAAGGTATGCCTTTCGCTTAACTTTTCTAATTTCTAACAATGGCAACATATTTCTATCTATATCTGGTAAAAGGTGATGTATTATCTCATCAAGAGAGTTACTATACGGCCGGGCTTGTTCCATTCGCTCCTGCGCCTTTCGCATCTTAGCAGCAGCAACCATCTTCATTGCTTTGGTTACTTTTTGAATACTTTTTACCGATTTAATCCGATCTCGTATATCCTTTAAATTTGCCATTTTACTCTATACTTTGAATCCTAATTTAAAGTCAGAAATTGCCTTTTCAAGTCTCTCTGCAGTCTCATCTGAAATATTACCTTCAGTCACTATAGATTCAAGACTATCATTTGCATTTACATCCAAATATTCAAAGAGTCCTGATTCAAATTCAGAAACTTGATTAGCCTCAAGGTCATCTAGATGACCTTTCGATGCTGCAAAAATTATGGCTATCTGTTTTTCAACATTCATTGGAACGTATTGATTTTGCTTTAGTATCTCTACCATTCGCTCTCCTCTAGTCAATTGAGCGAGTGTTGCCTTATCAAGATCAGAACCAAATTTTGCAAATGCTTCTAGTTCTCTGTATTGAGCCAAATCTAAGCGCAAAGTTCCTGCGACCGATTTCATAGCTTTTATTTGTGCGTTACCACCTACTCTAGATACTGATAATCCCACATCAATTGCAGGTCTAATACCTGAGTTAAAAAGATTAGTTTCAAGATAAATCTGACCATCAGTAATTGAAATTACATTTGTTGGGATATAAGCCGAAACATCACCTTCCTGTGTCTCAATAATTGGCAATGCTGTGAGCGATCCACCCCCAAGATTCTCAGAAAGTTTTGACGCCCGCTCTAATAGACGGCTATGAAGATAAAAAACATCACCTGGGAATGCTTCTCTTCCAGGTGGACGACGCAATACCAAGGACATTTGACGATAAGCAACCGCTTGTTTAGAAAGATCATCATAAACAATTAAACCATGTTTCCCATTATCTCTAAAAAATTCACCCATAGCAGCACCTGAGTAAGGTGCTATGTATTGCATTGGAGCAGGGTCAGATGCATTTGCAGCAACTACTGTGGTATATTCCATTGCTCCATTACTTTCTAATTCTTTTACCAAAGCAGCAACAGTAGAAGCTTTTTGACCAATAGCTACATAAATACAGTATACTGGCTCATCAGTACTATGAGTATACTTTTGATTGATAATTGCATCAATCGCAACTGCTGTTTTTCCTGTCTGCCTATCTCCAATAATTAATTCTCTTTGCCCCCTCCCTATGGGAATCATACTATCAACAGCCTTAATTCCTGTTTGCAGAGGTTCATTAACAGGAGAGCGTGCCATTACACCCAATGCTTTTCTTTCTATTGGTAATGAATGATCAGTATCAATGGGACCCTTACCATCTATGGGTTGCCCTAATGGATTAACAACTCTCCCAAGCATTGCATCTCCCACAGGGACCTCAACAACACGACCTGTCCTTTTAGCGAGGTCACCTTCTTTTACAAGACGCGATTCTCCAAAAAGAACAAGACCTACATTGTCTTCTTCTAAGTTTAATGCCATTCCAAAAACACCATTGGGTAATTCAACCAATTCGGAACTCATAACATTTTCAAGTCCTGAGACACGTGCTACACCATCTCCTACCTCTAATACTTCACCTACCTCTGAGATATCAACCGAGCCATCAAACTTCTCGATCTGTTCTCTAAGTAATTGCGTTAATTGATCAGTTTTTATTTCCATAATTTCCTAGGGATTTATATATGCAGAAGTTCTGTGCGAAGTATCTGCAATTGATTTTGAATAGATGCATCCAAAAAAGTATTCTCAATGCGTAGTTTGATACCACCAATAAGGGCTGTGTCTACTTTAATGAATAATTTTGTTTGCTTACCAAGTAATGAATCAAGTGATTTCTTCAGCGAATCAATCTGTGATTCACTTAACTCATGGGCAACAATTCCCTTAACCTCTAAGTAATTGCTACCTTTACGGTACTTTAATTGAAATAAACGATATGTCTCTCTAAGTATATTCGGTGCATTACTTCCAAAAAGATAAGAGATCATTTCATTAACTAATGGATGTCCAGAATCACCAAGAACAATATTCAATATCTTTGCTTTTTGATTACCCTTAATCTTTTTAGATTGAACAAACACGCGAAACTGTCCATTGCTTGATACAATATCATTTAAAAATGCTAAAGCACTTTCGACCTCTTGTAGAATATTATTTTGCTCTGATACTTTGTACAGTGCTTCCGCCATAGTTCCTGGATTTAAATTAGGCTTCATACTCTCTAAGATTTTTAATCGATTTTTCAATCAATTTCTGATTGTCTTCACTTGATAAATTCTTTCCAATCACCTTCTCTGCAACAGACATTGTTAAGCTTACCACCTCTTGACGAATCTCAGAAATAGCCTTATCCTTTTCAACCTCTATTTGTGCTTGCGCATCATCCTTCAATTTTTTAGCATCTTTTTCAGCCTGATTTCTTAAATCTGCCTTTATCTTTTCAGCAGATACCTTCGCATCAGACCTGATATCTTGCGCTTCTAAACGAGCTTTAGCTATTATCTTTTCCGATTCATCATTTAACCGTTCTAACTCATGTCTTGCCTTCTCTGCATCTTCAAGCGAAGAACGTATATCATCTTCACGATCTTTTAATGCCTGTAGCAGTGGCCTCCATGCGAATTTCGCCAAGACACTTAAAAGAATTAGAAAAGTTATAATCGTCCATATAAAAAGACCAGGATCTAATTGAACAAGTGGATTTGGCTGACTACCATGGTCCTCCTTATGAGATATCACCGTCGATTCGTGGTGACCTTTATTCTGATTTCCTTTTTGATAATCCATATACTAAAAGACTTCTAAAGAATAAGCATTAAGAAGGTAAATACTTCTGCTAATATTGCTACACCCTCAAGAAGAAACAGTGGCAAATTCACAGCGCCTGTGATTTTATCTGCAGCTTCTGGTTGGCGTGCAATACTTTCAGCCGCAGCGGCTGTAAATTTTCCGATTCCGAGACCTGCTCCTAATACGATTAAACCCATTCCAAGAGGGATAAGTGTAGTTGCTGTCATTATTATATCCTTTTTATTTATTTAATGATGTACATGAATTGCCATACCAACAAACACTGCTGTCAATAATGTGAAAACATATGCCTGAACAAGTACAACAATAATTTCTAAACCAGCAATGGCCGCAGCCATTGGAACCGCTGCTAATGAGACTCCTATCCCAGCAGCACTATTAAACATTTCACCAAAAATTGCCATCAGCGATAAAAGAGCAAGCAAAGCTATGTGACCACCTGTCATGTTTGCGGCCAACCTCATAGTCAGTGCGAATGGTTTTACAAAAAGACCCATTACTTCAATAGGTATTAAAATAATATATACTGGCCATGCAAGACCATGTGGGACAAGATTCTTCCAGTGCTGAAAAAAACCATGGGCCATAACTCCAGCGATGATTATAGAAAAAAATGTTACTGTTGCTAAAGCGCCAGTAACATTAAAATTACCAGTTGCAGTAACTCCACCATGAAGCATCCCATTAATAATATTATGTGTATCTGAGTAGGGAACCCCTAGAAGAAAACGATTAATCAAACCTAGAATATCAAAGATCGGGATCATACCTATCCCATTTGCAAATAAAATAAAGAAAAAAAACGTCAAAAAAACTGGTGACCAAGTCATTACCCAATTATCACCTACATTAGGCCTAGCAATAGAGTCTCTAATAAATTTTACTATTGCTTCAACAGCATTAATCCATCCAACTGGTACAGATTTATTACTAGATAAAAACTTCCTAATAGGGAAAATAATGAAAATTGAAACTAGAAAAGCAACTAACCAAAGCATAAAAACATGTTTTGTTACAGAAAAATCAATACCGAAAATCGTTGGAAGGTGGATTATTGGATGTGAGATGTCAGAATTTGAAACGTGATGAATTATATTAGGACCAACTTGCTCCATTACAGTTACATTATGGTCAGTTGGCTGCGCTACACTCATTTAAATTTTTTCAGTATATTTTTAATATAGTTTTAGCAGAGAGCTATAATATAGTATTTAATTAAATATTTTTCGTTTAGAGCTAATAATATTACTTAAAAAGGGACTTTATTAAAAAGGTAAAGTTTTAAAATAAATAGATATAATCAAACATGATTTATTTCAAGCATTGCACAAATGATCAAATTATTAAATATTCTTTCGTATCATTTTTTATTTTGGATATGAAATATTTTAATTAACTGGTAAAAACCGATAACCAAACCAACTAACAAACCACATAAAATACCTAATGGAGCAATATTAAAATGGTTATCAATATATCTTCCCAAAAACATAAATATCAAAATAGAGGCAATTAAACCATAAGACCCAGAAGCTGCAGGGGCAGCCTGTTGTAAAATATTTTGAAAAGACTTAATTGATTTTGAGAAATTGCCATTCTGTTTTACCTTTGAATTATTTACTTTAATAGACACTTTTAATTTAGTCTTTTTTTAAACTCAATATATCACATTTTCCTTCAAATTTTGCTCCATCTTCTATATGTAATTTCTGGTACGTGATATCACCTTTCAGGCTACATGTTTTTACTAAGGTAACCTGGCCATTTGAAATAATATCACCTTTAACTTCACCTCCAATTCGAATATCGCCACCAATAACATCACCATTTACAATTGCATTCTTTGCAATACGCACTGAACCTTTGGTCTCAATTTTTCCATTAATTTTACCATAAACTATTATGCCATTACTCAAAACTATTGGACCATCAATTACAACATCTTCTCCAATCATTGTATGAATATTTTTTATATCTTTTTTAATCATTTTGGAAAGTTATATCAGATGTTGCATATTCAGGAAAATATTCTAAAGGGTCTACAGGTTGGAACTCTCTCCATATTTCAAAATGAAGATGAGGCCCTGATGAAATTCCTGTAGTCCCAACAAGGCCAATTATTTCACCTTTATTTACAAAATCCAGTTGCTGCTTTAAATTTTTTTTATTGTGCCCATAATGTGTAAAATAATCATCGCCATGATAAATAATTACCATATTCCCATAATCATAAGTCCATCCAGAAAATACGATTACTCCCGAAGCTGCAGCTAGAATGGGCTCACCTTCTTTTGAAACAATGTCAATCCCATGATGCGTATCTTTCAAAAAATAACCTTTATTACTAAGTCGCTGACTTATAAACCCTTGTATAGGAGGATAAGAAGGAACATTCTCAAGATATGAAATTTGTTTCACTGGCTCATCATATAAACCAGATATTGAATCTTCCATCAATAAAGGGTCCTCCAATTCAAGTGTAGAGCCCAAAGAATTACGAATCATTTCATCCATTTGACTTACTCTTTTTAAAATCGCATATAATTCTGCAACCTCTAAGCGTTCAGAAATTAATCTTTTGTATTCTTTTTCATATTTTTCATAAGTATTGATTCGCGGTATATAGATAGATAATATTAGCAAGCAGCTACTAACCAAAAATAATATAAGGAAACCAATAGCTTGCAAACTTAATTTTCGCAAATGGAAAGACCATGATTTTTTTTCATCATCTGGTATAATCATAATAGTATAATTTTTTGATTTCATAAGATATTTATGTTTCTATAATATCTATAATACGATCCAAATCATCTATTGAAAAATATGAAATTTCAATCTTTCCGCCTTTTCTCAATGGTTTTAGTTTGACTTTTGTACCTAAAACTCCAATTAGTTGATTTTCTAAAAATTGTATCTGATGTAACTTATCACCTCGCTTTTTTATTCTTTTGTTTTTTAAGTTTTTCGTGTTTTTAACAATAGCTTCTGTTTCCCTAACTGTTAAACTTTTTTCAATAATTTTCTTCCATATTTTTTTCATTGCTACAGAAGATTTAGCTTGTAAAATTGCTCTCGCATGGCCTGCTGATATTTCTCCATCTTTTAAACTTTTTATAATTTCTGATGGCAACTTAAGTAATCTTAAAGCATTAGAAATAGTTACTCTCTTTTTACCAACTGCCTTTGCAATAGACTCATGGGCCATATTATATTTTGTATTAAGAAGAGCGTAAGCTTCTGCCTCATCTATAGGATTCAAATCTTCTCTTTGAATATTTTCAATCAAAGCCATTTCAATAAAGTCTGATTCACTTTTTACATTGATAACATATGCTGGAGCTGTTCGCTTTTTAGCTTTTTTTAATGCTCTCCATCTTCTTTCTCCAGCAACTAACTCATATCCATTTTCAGTTTGACGTACAGTAATTGGGGTAATTAGACCTTTCTCCTTAATAGATGCAGTTAATTCATCAAGAGAATTCTCATTAAAAGTTTTTCTAGGTTGATTTGGATTTGGGTTAATATCTTTTAACTTAATTGTAGTTATGGATGCTAACTTTTTATCTTCTCTTTTATTTTGATCTTTCTCAGGACTAATTAATGCTTCTAATCCTTTACCTAATCTTTTAGCTGACACGTTGTAATATCTCCTCTGTCAAGCTCATATAATTTTGTGCTCCTGTTGAATTAGCATCATATAATAACGCAGGTTTCCCAAAACTTGGTGCTTCACTTAAACGTACATTCCTATGAATAAATGTTTTAAACAATTTCTCCTTAAAAAAAGAATTCACTTCTTCAACGACCTGTTTTGATAAGTTTAACCTACCATCATACATTGTCATTAATATCCCAACAATCTCTAATTTTTTATTTAAATGTCGCTGGACCAAGCGCACAGTATTTAATAACTGCCCTAGACCTTCAAGAGCATAATATTCACATTGGATTGGTATTACTATAGCATTAGATGCAGTTAAAGCATTTATTGTTAATAATCCAAGTGATGGAGGACAATCAATAATAATTATGTCATATTTATTTTTTATAACTTTTAATGCCTTTTGCAATTGGTATTCACGAGCCATAACTGTAACCAATTCTATTTCTGCTCCAACTAAATCATTAGTTGATGTGATAATATCTAAATGGGAAAATGTTGTTTTTGTTATTGAGTCTTTGATATTCTCTTGTTCTAAAATAACATCGTAAATATTACCATTGCTATCATTAAATAACTCAGATAAACCAGTTGTCGCATTAGCTTGAGGATCTAAATCAATTAAAAGAGTTTTTACTTCAGTTACCGCTAAACTTAAAGCGACATTAACAGCTGAAGTAGTTTTACCTACTCCACCTTTTTGATTTGAGAATGCTAAAATATTTGACATGTATTATAAGCCCAAAAATTGGGTATAAAATTTATTACTTATAAGAAGTATTTCAACTATCTCTAAATCTGATAATAAAATTAAAATTTACTTAAATTACACTACGCTATAATTCTTATTTTATTATAAACAATTAATTTTAATGAAAGCACTAATTAAAAAATTCCCTGAAAAAGGCATATCTATGGAAGAAATGCCAACCCCAATATGTAGAGATAATGATATTAAAATAAAAATTACGCACACTTCGATTTGCGGAACTGATTTACATATATACAACTGGGACTCTTGGGCACAAAGAACCTTAAAACTACCTATAATTATAGGGCATGAATTTTGCGGCATTGTTGAAGAAATAGGCAAAAATGTAACTCATTACAAACCAGGACAACGCGTTTCTGGAGAAGGTCATATAGCTTGTGGATATTGCAGAAACTGTAGAGCTGGAAAAAAACATATTTGTCATTCTTCAGAAGGAATAGGAGTACACAGAAATGGCGCATTTGCTGAATATCTTGTAATGCCAGAGTCAAATATCTGGCCGATAAAAGATGAAATTGAATCTGATATAGCTTCTTTTCTAGATCCTTTTGGAAATGCTGTTCACACATCAACTTATTTTAGAATAGTTGGAGAGGATGTACTTATAACTGGAGCTGGGCCAATTGGTCTTATGTCAGTTGCAGTTTGTAAATTTATTGGGGCTCGTAATATTGTAATTACTGATATTAATGAATACAGATTAAGCCTAGCTAAAAAATTAGGTGCTACCAAAACTATAAATATAAATAATACTTCTATAAAAAGTTGTTACGAAGAATTAAACATAAGCCATGGATTTGATGTGGGATTAGAAATGTCTGGTCACCCAGATGCATTAAATAGCATCCTAACAAATATATACCATGGTGGGAAAATAGCATTACTAGGTTTATTGCCTAAAAATACTCAAATTAACTGGGATAACATTATTTTTAAAGGACTCCAAATTAAAGGGATATATGGACGAGAGATGTATGAGACTTGGTATAAAATAGATCAACTAATCCAAAGTGGCTTGAATATCTCCAGTATATTAACTCATAAATTTCCAATAGAAAACTATAAAGATGCTTTTGAAATCGTCAGTTCAGGAAAATGTGGAAAAGTAGTAATGGAGTGGTAAATGAAAACATATCAAAAAATATACTTAAAAAATCTTGATAAAATAAAAAAAAATGGGTTATTTAAAAAAGAGCGAATTATCAAAACACCACAAGCTGTAGAGACAAATACCTTCAATCAAAATAAAACTTTAAATTTTTGTGCTAATAATTATCTTGGATTAGCTAACCATCCTCAATTAATTAAAGCAGCAAAATCTGCACTTGACAGTCATGGTTTTGGAATGGCATCAGTACGTTTTATTTGCGGAACCCAAGACTTGCATATAACATTAGAAAAAAAAATATCACAATATTTTGGAACAGATGATACTATTCTTTATAGTTCTTGCTTTGATGCAAATGGTGGACTATTTGAAACAATTTTAAATAATGAAGATGCAATAATTTCTGATGAATTAAATCATGCTTCCATAATTGATGGTATTCGTTTATCTAAAGCAAATCGTTTTAGATATGATAATAATGATATGGCAGATCTTGAAAAAAAACTAATTAAAGCTAAATCATATAGATTAAAAATGATTGCTACAGATGGAGTTTTTTCTATGGATGGTCATATTGCAAAACTAAATAAAATCGTTCAGCTAGCAGAAAAATATAATGCAATGGTGATGGTAGATGATAGTCATGCAACGGGTTTAATTGGAAAAAATGGAAGAGGGACGGCCGAATATTATGGAGTAATGAGTAAGATTGATATTATCACTTCAACTTTAGGAAAAGCATTAGGTGGTGCTTCAGGTGGATTTACTACAGGAAAAAAAGAGGTCATTAATCTACTTCGCCAAAAATCTAGACCATATTTATTTTCTAATAGCGTTGCGCCTGCAATTGTTGCCGCTGGATCAGCAGCTTTTGATATTCTAGAAACAAATACTGATTTAAAAAATACCTTAGAAAAAAATACTTATTATTTTCGAGAAAAAATGAAACAAAATGGTTTTGATATATTAGATGGTATCCACCCAATCATTCCTATAATGCTTTATGATGCTAAAAAAGCGAAAATAATGTCTTCAAAATTATTAGATGAAGGAATATACGTAATTGGATTCAGTTATCCAGTAGTCCCAAAAAATAAAGCTCGCATTAGAGTGCAAATTTCTGCTGCAATGGATATAAATCACCTAGACAAGGGAATCAATGCTTTTAAAAAAGTTGGCAAAGAAATGGGCATTATCTAACTATTAATTAAAATACGTGAACTATTGCTACACAGATAATGCCTAAAGTATATTCACCGGCTTTTTTAATGTGATAAATAAGAATATGGGAAAAAACTTAACACCTAGATATTTAATTATTGCCCTAATATTGGTATGGGCAATTTCTACTCTTTTACCAACTTGGAGATATCAACGCCTAACTGAAATCCAAAAAGAGGAAATGCGGAATAAAGGTGAATTAGAAAGTTTAGAATCAAAAGTAGTTCGACAAGGTTTAGATCTCAAAGGAGGCATGTATATTGTTCTAGAAGCCGACATTCCGACTTTAGTTGCTAACTTAGCATCAATTAAAGATGAACGACTTGATAATATTATCACCAAAACTAAACAAGAGTCTATAAAACCTAATCTTGATTTCTTTTCAATCTTTGAAAATGAAGTAAAAGCGGATGGAATAAAACTATCACGATATTATCATGAATATGGAGCCTCATTAGAGGATATCATTTCTGCATTAAGAACTGAAGCTGATGATGCAATTAATCGAGTCTTAGAAATATTACAAAATCGAGTTGATCAATTTGGAGTCAGCGAACCAACAATTCAAAAACAAGGAAAACATCGTATCGTTGTTGAATTAGCTGGGATAAAAAATTCAGATCGTGCAAGGGCGCTACTCCAAAGTACCGCACTACTCGAATTTTATCTAGTGAAAAATAATTCTGTTACAAACGATTTTATATCTCAACTAGATGACATTCTAAAAAGAGAAAATAATGACAGTGAAAAGCCATCTAAATCAGATTCATCACTAACATCTGATACCAAAAAATCTGATAATACAAAACAAGTATCAGAATTGTTTGGCAATGATGAATCATCAAAAAATGATTCATCATTAACTGATAATGTTCAAGATTTATTTAGCAATGCGCCATTCTCTAGCCTTTTAACTGCACTTCCTGGTGATATCGGAATTGAAGAAAAAAATATTTATGCTTTAAAAAGATTTCTTGAAAACCCAGACATTCAAAAGAAATTAAAAAATGCTAATGGGCAATTACTTTTAAGTCAAGAAGCAAAATCAATCAATTCAAATTCTACAGAAAAATTTTATCGCTTATATTATCTAGAAGATCAACCAGAATTAACTGGTGGTATCGTAGAAGAAGCTAGAGCAGATTTAGGAACGATTGGTAGCGGATCTTCAGCTGGGCAAGCAATTGTTTCTTTATCTATGAACAATGATGGATCAAGAACTTGGTCTCGTGTCACAGGAGCAAATATTGGAGAAAGAATAGCTATTGTATTGGATAATAAAGTACATATGGCTCCATCTATCAGAGAAAAAATACCAAGTGGTAGAACTCAGATAGAAGGATTTGCAAATATTAATGAAGCAAAAGATCTTGCAATTATTTTAAGAGCGGGAGCTCTTCCTGCCCCTGTGAAAATAATTGAAGAAAGAATAGTTGGCCCTAGCTTAGGAACAGATTCAATCACAAAAGGAACTCAAGCTGTCATTTTTGGACTTATTTTAATCTTAATCTTCATGATTATATACTATAGATTAGCTGGAACCATTGCAAATTTTGCACTTATTTGGAATATTTTATTAGTACTTGCAATATTAGCATCATTGCAAGCGACTCTCACCTTACCAGGAATTGCAGGATTGATATTAACAGTTGGCATGTCAATTGATGCTAATGTAATTATTTTTGAACGTATACGAGAAGAGTTAAGAAAAGGCAAAACACCAAAAGCTGCAATCGATGCTGGGTATGATCGTGCAATTACAACAATTATTGATGCCAATGTCACAACATTAATAGCATCTCTCGTCCTCTATCAATTTGGCACTGGACCAATCAAAGGTTTTGCAACAGTATTATTTTGGGGAATATTAATTAGTATGTTCACAGCAGTATATATCACTAGAACTATTTTCAATACATATATATCCAAAACAAATTCTACCAAACTAAGCATATAATTATGAGAATTATAAAAGATACAAATATTGATTTTATGAAAAGAACTAGTTTTACAAAAATACTATCTTTATCAATTATAATTTTAGGTATTATATCCTTACTTATAAATAAGGGACCAAAATTAAGTATTGATTTTAAAGGTGGAACATTAGTCGCTGTAAACTATACTTCAGAAATAGATATAAATAATATTCGTTCTTCAATGGAAAATGTAGAGATTGGAGGAAAAAATTTTGATTTTAGTAAAGCAGAGATTAAACACTTTGGGGATAAATCAAACGTAGCCATCCGTATAGCAAGCTTAGAAAATGAACCAGAAGATTTTACTAAATCACTTATAATTAAAATGTCCAAACTATATCCTAATCTAGTCCCTCAAGATAATGATGATTTTATATTAGCTATAGAAAAAGTAGGTCCAAAAATAGGAGCAGAATTAAGAGGAGATGCAATTATGGCTATTATCAGCGCTCTTTTACTGATCTTAATTTATATTACTATTAGGTTTGAATTAAAATATGCTGTAGGTGCTATAGCAGCGCTAACTCATGATGTCCTCATTACTTTAGGTATTTTTTCATTATTTGGGTATGAAATTTCTTTAGCTGTCATTGCAGCTTTTCTTACCATAGTTGGTTATTCATTAAATGATACAATTGTAATATTTGATAGAATTCGTGAAAATGCCAAAATGCTTAAAAAATCCACCTTAAAATCTGTCATCAATCAAAGCATCAATGATTCACTAAGCCGAACAATTATTACTTCACTTACAACTTTCTTTGTTGTACTTATATTATTTATTTTTGGTGGTGAAGTTATTCATACATTTTCATTTGCTATGATTGTTGGAGTTATTGTAGGAACGTATTCAAGTATTTTTGTTGCCAGTCCAGTTGTTATATATATGGCAAAAAAGTAATTATACGTTCTCTACTATTCTATACCAAATTGGTTTCTATATTAAACTTTTATATGAAAAATAGAATCAACCTCCATGATCGATTTTTGTATAATTAATACTCCTATCGGCAAATTACAAATAGAGTCTAATCTCAATATTTTAACAAAAATAAGTTTTAACATTAATAGAGTTACTTCAATACCCTCTACCTCAATAAAACACAATCTAGCAATACAACAAACAATAGAAGAGCTCAATGAATATTTTTTTAGTGATCGAGAAATATTTACAATTAATTATAGATTAGAAGTCTCGCCTTTTTATAAAAAAGTTTTAAAAAAAGTATCAAAAATTCCTTTTGGTACAACTCAGAGCTATAAACAAATTGCAAAACAATTAAACAACAAAAATGCTTACCGAGCAGTTGGAAGTGCAAATGCAAATAACCCTCTTCCCATTATTATACCATGTCATAGAGTAATAAAATCTAATGGAAATCCTGGCGATTACGGAGGAGGAATGAAAAATAAAAAAATACTATTAAATCATGAAAACCCCTCGCCCTTCTTTTTTTAGAACATAATAAAACTTAATTTTCATTATAATGAATTCAATTACACAAAACTTAAAATCAAAATTATTTGCTGGTATAGCAATATTACTGCCTCTTTATCTTACATTTATTGTAATTAAAATTCTTTTTATTTCAATGGAAGAAATTTCAGAACCTCTATTAAATAAACTTGGTCTTGATATTCTAGGATTGGGGATAATCTTAACTATCATTTTAATATATATCCTTGGCTTATTAATGACAAACTTTCTAGGTAGAAAAATCTTTAACTTAGGTGAGAACATTGTGAAAAAAGTACCAATAGTAAATATTATCTATACTACTTTAAAACAGATTACAGATACTTTCACGAAAGATTCTAATGATACTTTTAAAGGTGCGATTTATATTCAATATCCAAGAAGAGGATTATGGACAATGGCTTTTATTAGTGGAGAATCAGAAAGCAAAGAAGGGATTGCATATTATCATGTTTTTGTACCAACAACACCAAACCCGACTTCAGGCTTCTTCTTAGTTGTCCCACAATCTGATTCAATCGCAACAGATATGTCAGTGGAAGAGGGATTAAAAACCATTATTTCTGGAGGATTACTCGCTCCAAAAAAAAATCCATTACCTTAAAGGAAAAATTAATTATAATCTAAAACTTTTGTCCAGTACCAAAATGAAATGAGCCTGAATTCCATTTATTTTTTATAGCACCAATACCAAAATCTAAACGTAAAACTCCCACTAAAGGGAAGGGTATACGAACCCCTATACCAGTTCCATTCATTATCAATCTTTCAGGCCAATTATTCAACATATATCCAATATCTGTAAACAATACAATTACTAGACCAGATTCAATACCATATGTAGTTATATATTTAGGAATTATCTCATATCTATACTCTATAGAAGCATGCAAGTATTCATGTCCAAATCTATACGGTTCATTTTCATATGTCTTATAGTCAGGTATTGGCCATCCACGAATGGTATTTGAACTACCTATATAATTCTGCCAAAATTCATTTCGATCGCCCAATTTTTGTTTTAAAGATCCATTTAAAGCAATAATAGTCTTCTTTTTAGACCTATTTAAACTAAAATAAAACGAATAAGATTGATCCCAAATTAAATTATCTACTTTATAACCTTCTATATATTGAATAGAATGATTAAAAAGTATGCCTTTCCCAGGGTTCCAATAAATATCACGAGAATCGTACTTTATAATTGAATGAATATCAATATATTTAAATAAAATAGGTTCTTTTTGATTTGAAAATTCTTTGGATTCTAAAGCAATTGCTATAGCAGTTTTTATATTATCACCAAACCATTTACCAAAACCAATTTTCAATCTATTTAAATCAACATCATGATTTAAAAATCTATGCTTAAACAAATTACGACTAATATTTAAATAAAAAGAAATATGGTTATTAAATATCCAAGGATCATTAAAACTTATACCATATGTGTCTTCTCCTCCAATACTTCCAGAAATAGTTAACAACTGGTTTCTTCCTCTGAAATTATTTAATAACCATAAAGCGTTAAGAGACCAACCTTTATTTTCATTATAAGTTGGGAATACCGTTGGTGGCGTTTTCTGAATTGACTCTTTAACAATATATTTTAAAATAATTGTACTATCTTCTAAAGATATAATATTCCAAGATACTCCACTAAATAATCCAAGATTTTCTAAACGGTTTATATCTTGATTTATTTTAGCTGAGTCAATTAATCCATTTATAGGATGCCGGATTTCGCGATGAATAATAAAATCTTTAGTTTTCGTATTTCCTTCAATTTCAATCCTAGATATCAATACTTTATTATTTGTTTGTAATCTTATAGATGTTAGAATTAAGAAAAACAAAAAAAGGCCGTACGGCCTTTTTTTAAATTTTTGATTATTTATATTACAAACTATATGTCTATTCCTTGTACCATTAAACGCTTCTTATATTCAATCCCTTGTTTAGAATAAGTATCATCAATAGCTTTTTCTAATTTATCAGTCACTTTTAAACTCTTTAATTCAACTTTAAGATTGCGCTCATCTAATTCTCTTACTTTATATGTAGAATTAACATCTTCATATATGTGCCATACACCATCAAATTCCTTAGGAGTCCCATATTCCATTAAAACTTTGTGCTTTATAATATCAGATGAAGCCAATTGAGGAAAACCTGTATCTTTCAATTTAATTTTTTTCACAATCCCTTCTAATATAAAATGAGAATCATTATTATTAGTTGTACTATAAATAAAATCAACGTTTACAAAATCTAACATAATCAATTCATGTGTAAGACGTGATGTGTACTGAAACTCAACTGAAGCTCTTTTTATTGGTAAAACAAAACCTTCTCTAGTAGTCCTATTATCATCATGATAAACAACTTCAACTGTGGTATCTGGTATAATAGACAATACAGCTGGGAGATTAGATTCCCAAGGTGCTAATAGTTCATCGCGAAAAACCCAACCACCAGGTATCCGTTTTACTGGTATAACTGATTCAATATTTTTACGTGAGGAAACTTCAGATGATGAAAAATCTTCCTTAATATCATCTCGCTGATTAAGACTATTATTACTTGTATTATCCTTTTCAGATCCTTTTTTTGATCCAAACAGCTGTAGACCATCATCTCCTTTAATAGGTAGACATACAGCAGCAATAAAAATATATACTATAATTTTTTTCATAATTATTCTTTTAATAGACTAATAAAACCTCGGATATCATAATAAATAATATCCAGATAATTTACATAACTTAACACAATCTTCTATTAAAAAAAAGGCTCTCTAAAAAGAGAGCCTTTTTAGAAAAATAGATATTAAAACTATTTTCGACCTCTTGCCATTGGAGAACGAGAAACATTTCCATTTTTATCAATAAAATATAGATAACCTGATTCACGAGTCACTCCAGCATCGGCAACTTTTTCAGCATTACCGCCACCTTTTCCTGCGCGAGCCATTTGAGAACGCCATACATTCCCATCTTTACCTAAATAATATAAATACCCTTTATCTTTTGATACACCTGTATTGGCAACTACTTCAGCCATTGATACCTCCATTTTTAATATTTGATTGGTTTTTTGGCAGTGGATAGAGAGTAAACTCTATCTCTCTTGTGATTAATTGTACGAATTATGATCTGTAAGTGTCAAGAGTTTTATATCCGCATACCTTACTAAGTAATTTTAGATAAATTCTGCAACTTTTAATACATGAATATCATAATTTCCAGAAAACAATTATCTGTTTTATAAAATCAAGAAAATATAATTTATTCTTTTTATTATAATGATATTTCTATGAATAATAAAATTATAACAATCAATAATTAAATCAATTTTGAAGAAAATCAAAAAAGAATTAGTATGTTTTTAGAAAGTTTAACTCACTAATATTAATATCGATATTTTTAAAATATTTAGTAAAAAGCGCCCCGGTAGCTCAGCTGGATAGAGCATCTGCCTTCTAAGCAGAGGGTCACAGGTTCGAATCCTGTCCGGGGTACTTATGAAAAATGAACTTATCTGTTCATAATTTTATAGTTAAAAGATTTAAACTCTCCCTCTAACTTAATTACGATAATCAAAAATCTATTTAGAAATTTTTAAACTTTATTGAAATAAGTAAATTTTGTTCGAGATGAAAAAACTCTATCCATTATTATCTTTATTATTTTTGATTTATTGGGGGTGTGAAGACTCTATAGATGATGAAAAATCCATTACTAAGTCGTTTACGACTCTTTTTGGTGGAAATCAAGAAGACCTTGGTTTTTCTGTTCAACAAACCACAGATGGTGGATATATCATTACTGGATATACATGGTCCTATGGGAATGGTGAGGAAGATATCTGGTTAATAAAGACAGACAGTCAAGGAAATGAAGAATGGAATCAAACATATGGTGGAAATGAAGATGATAAAGGTTTTTCTGTTCAACAAACCACAGACGGTGGATATATTATAACAGGGTTTACAGACTCCTATGGTTCTGGTGAATTTGATATTTGGTTAGTGAAGACAGATAGTCAAGGAAACGAAGAATGGAATCAAACCATCGGTGGAACTAAAGATGACGAAGGTTTTTCTGTTCAACAAACTACAGATGGTGGATATATTATAACAGGGTATACATTGTCTTTTGGAAATGGGGAAGAAGATATCTGGTTAATAAAAACAGATAGTCAAGGAAATGAAGAGTGGAACCAAACCTTTGGTGGAAGTGAAGACGACTATGGTTATTCTGTCAAACAAACTACAGATGGTGGATATATTATTACTGGATATTTATCAAATATTGAAAATAATAGTTATGATGTTTGGTTAATAAAAACAGATAGTCAAGGAAATGAAGAGTGGAACCAAACCTTTGGTGGAGATGAAGACGACTATGGTTATTTTGTCAAACAAACTACAGATGGTGGATATATCATTACTGGAGGGACACAATCTTTTGGAAATGGTGAACAAGATGTTTGGTTAATCAAGACAAATTCACAAGGGAATGAAGAGTGGAATCAAACCTTTGGTGGAACTGATGGTGAATCTAGTTTTTCTGTTAAACAAACCACAGATGGTGGATATATTATTACGGGTGGTACCCGATCCTACGGTCGTGGTAGTTCTGATGTTTGGTTAATCAAAACAGATGGTCAAGGGAATGAAGAATGGAATCAGACTCTTGGTGGAAGTTATAATGACTTTGGTTATTCTGTTGATCAAACCACAGATGGTGGATATATTATTACAGGAGGTATAGAATCCCCAGTATATGGTCGTTATGATATTTGTCTAATAAAAACAGACTCAGAAGGGACTACAGAACCTTACGGTGATTAAATGAAAGAACTCTATCCATTATTATCTGTATTATTTTTGATTTATTGGGGTTGTGACCCTGATTTTTTGTATGATTTAGAAGATCGTTATTTTGATTCAGATTCAGATTCAGGACCTTCAGTTAATTTGTGGGGTGTCGATTATTCTATAGAAAAGACTACCCGATTGGAGTTACGACATAATTATCTTACAGATTCAATCCCGTCAGAAATCGGTAATCTGACTAATCTGACTTATTTGGATTTATCATTCTGTCAACTTACCGGTTCAATTCCACCTGAAATAGGGAATTTGATAAATCTTACTGAATTACACCTTGGTTACAATGATTTACAAGGAGATATTCCTACAGAAATTGGTAATCTATCCAATCTGAGTCAATTGATGTTGGATAAAAATCATCTCACAGGTTCAATTCCTCCAGAAATCGGTAATTTGTCCAATCTGAGTCAATTGATATTCGATGAAAACCAACTCACAGGTTCAATCCCATCAGAAATTGGTAATCTGTCCAATTTGGATTCTTTGAAATTAAAAGGAAATCAACTCTCTGGAGAGATACCAGAGGATATTTGTAATCTTATTGAAAATAATTGTAATGTAATTATTTACTCTAACCGACTTTGTCCTCCATACCCATCCTGTATTGAAGATTATGTGGGAGAACAGGACACTAGTAATTGTGATTAAATGAAAACTAAAAAGAAAAACACTAACACTAAATCAGAAAAAGTTTCAAAACTAACCAAAGAAGATGGACAGTCAGAAAAGTATGAGGAAAGGAGAATAAAGGTGAAAAAAGGATTTAGAAAAATATTTAGAACAAATTCTAAATATCAAATTATCGACAAGAAAAAAATTCTATTTTGGATGGAGAAATAAACTTCTAAGCAGAGGGTCACAGGTTCGAATCCTGTCCGGGGTACTCTAAGAAACAACACCAATTTACCTATTAATAAAAGCCTCACTTAACTTTGAGGCTTTTTAGTTTATTCTTATAAAATACAGGTTAAAATAAATAAATGAATTGCATTACAAAAGGCTATAAATTTTAATTTTGCCTTTTTACTTTACTTGCTTTCATTAATTTCAATAAAGAAAATTTTAATTTTTCTTTACCAAGACAATTATCTATCAAATAAATTAATGGATAAATAAATATAAAAATAACCAAAGGATTTACTCCTGCTCTCATACGTAAAAATAGTTGATTTTGGTAAGTAAAAGATACAACACCAATCGCAAAGGCAAGGACTAATATACTCACTATAATTATACTTGAATGTCTATTTAAAATATATTGACTTCTATAACTAAGAATAAAAGCTAATAATGAATAACTTAAGATTAATAAAAATGTAAATTTTTTGTGAAAAAAACTATAACCAGCTTGATATAAATAATTTATATAACCATCTCTAAAAATTGTTACAGTACCATTTTCTGCAGAAGTAGTAAAAAACTTTGGTATTCTTTCACAAGTTTTAATGAAAAATGCCTTAAAATTATTTTTATTACTCAATGAACTTGCCCAAAATTCAGAATTAATGAGATATTTTTTTGGAATATTTTTAAAATTAGAAAATTCTTCATATTCATTTGGCTGATCCGTCCAATTACGTTCTGAAATTTGTTTTATCAATCCATTAGCATCTAAATATTTATACATCTGAGTATTTTCTGTGCCTTTTATTTTCCCTAATCTAAGAATAGATAAATTTAAGTTTATATCTTTCACAGAGGATAAACTATTGTATCCGTTCAATGTAAAATAAAATTGCATTCCAATATAAAATATTCCAAAAAAAGCTCCAAAATATAAACTATTGGATTTCATGAAAGTTTTTTTAAATATCAATTTAATTACTATGAAAAGGTATATACTAAATACTAATAAAAGCCAAATTGGTTTTAGGAGATATGCAAAAAAAGCTGAAAAAGCTGAAAAAAAACTAATATATAGAACTTTATATTTATTTCTATCATTGTACGATGGAATTTTTTCAAATAATAGTAACGATAATAATGCAAAAAATAAAGGTGCAGATTCAGGAAGTAAAGCTAATGTAAAAGCTAATGATTGAGGATTTAAAAAACAGAATAACATTATTATACTCACTAAATAGATGTTAATATTCTGAAAAGTTCTTTTTATCATATACCAAAATATTATTGATGAAAACACATATAAAATAATTTGGAAATGAATCATAGCATATTCCCAATCACCATTGAAAACAGCTTTATGGAACCATATTAATATTGGATATCCAATTGATCTTCTATCAAAATTTTCCGCCTCAAACCACTTCTCTGATATAACAATATAATCTTCTGTATCAAGAAATTTGAGGGGAGTTAATTCTGTAAAACTAACACAAAAAATAAATATCAAAAGACCAGAAAAAATAGAGCTTAATAATTCATTAAAATCTATTATTGGAGTATTATCCTTCATGGAATTAAATATTTAACAAAAATTGCTATATTACAGTACAAATGATTCCAAAATTGAAAATATATAATTTTACTATTATATTAATTTTTCAAATTATTTTACTTCAGACTATACATATATTAATAAGAAAATCAAAAGCCTCACTTCATTACAATTTGCAATATCGCCATATTTATTTAAAATAAATTCATTTTTATTTTTTATTTGAAAAAAAAAAAAATCAACATATACTATATAATAATGAATTGGAGTATTTCTAAACAAGCCATCAAATACTATTATAGAACTATAATACAAAAGAAGAAATTATATAGAAATCCTACTTATCTAGAGATAGCCATTACTGACTTTTGTAATTTAACTTGTAGCTTGTGTTCTCAAGCAACGCCCTTGCAAAATGATAAAAAAACTATGAGTTTTAATGAAATTGAACGGATTAGTAAATTTTTCAAACCTTATGAATTTGATAGAATAAAAATTTCTGGAGGTGAACCTACGTTACATCCTGAATTCGCAAAAATTTCACGTCACCTTAATAATCTTTTTCCAGCTGAAAAATATATTTTAGCCACTAATGGTAAAAAATTAAAAAAATATATAAATGATGTTGATATCTATGATGTTATTGATCTAACTAATTATCCTGGATTAAATGATAATACATATCAAGAATTATTAGAATTTGATTTACCATATCTCAATCAAACCAAAGAAGAATATGCCGAACTTGATGATGTAAATCTCAAAAATAATACTCATAAAAAAAATATTTACAAATCTTGTTCTTTTACTTTTACCAAAAAAATTGTTCAATCAAGAATATATGCTTGTTGTATATCATTTGGCCAATCCATAAGACAAAATTTTGATAGGAACGAAGTAAGTGTGCCAATCGATAAAAATTGGAGAGAAAATATTAGAAAATTAGAATTAGAATCACATTGTAGAAATTGTTGGGTGAAAGTAAATACTTCAAAATTCATTCCAAAAAAAGAATTAAAAAGAGCTTATGTAATATAATATCCATTATCTGGTATTTTTATTTATAACACATATAAACAATTTAACTTTCATTAATTAATTTTAATAAGAATGTAGATCAGTGATATATTTTTTATCTTAATTAAAAAAACAATTCAAAATAATATTACAGTCTAAATGCTTGAACAATCATTTAAAATCTCTATTAAATTTTTTAATGAATTTTATAAATACATCTTTTTTTTATTATTTATTCTATTATTAATTATTTATTATTCTCCCAATATAGGTTTAGGAAGTAAAAATACATTTTACTTTTATCAATTATTTGGAATTTATAGATCTACCATTTTTTTATATGTGCTATACAGTATATTTATCTGTTTAGTTTTATTATTTGGAATTAAACACCTTAGCATTTCAAACTCTCATCTTATTTCAAACAAAAATACACGAAAATTATCATTTAATATTTGTATATTTTTAATTTTTTCAATATCCTGCACCAATTATTTATCTGATGGGTATAGATTCCAATTTAATGCCTTTAAATGGACCGCTTTTTCGAATTTCCCTGGTCTTGTTAATTCTATTTATGATGGTGTATTACAATATGATTTTTTTACAAATACGATTATAAATACTCCAAGGATTATCATCATTAAATTATTACAGCTTCCTAGTAAAATTGGAATTCATTGGTATGATGGAGTCTATCTTTATGATGTGATTATAGGTATAATATATATGCCTTTACTTTTTATTTGTTTTAATAATATTATAAATAAATTTTGCATAAATAAAAAAGATAATCTTTCCAAAATCTTATTTTTTCATTTTTTAATATTTATATTAATCTGGTCAAAGATAATTGAATCATTACAACCTTACACTCAAAGCTTGATAGGTTGGTCATCTGCATTCCCTACTATTGGTGCCGAAGCTGATGAGCTTTCTTTAATAGTTGGTTTATTTTATCTACAGATTAGATTTAATAACAAATATAAATCAAAACAAATATTAAGCATATTACTGCTTGGCTTATGTACTATGATACATATCTTATACGGTCTAGCAATATTTTCAGTTATGCTACTATATTACTTTTCTTATAAAAGAATCCATTATAATCATTCAATATTATTAGAATTTTTAATAGGGATATTACTACCCGTTACTATTTTGATATCAATCTATGATAACCCATCCCCATTGAGTGCCAAAAATTTTATAGAAATTTATAATTTAACTACTCATTCAATGCATTATAAGATTTCTGAATTACTTGGATGGGGTTTTATTAATTGGATATTTTTATATTTATGTCAACTAATTATATGTATAAAAATTAAAGACCAAAAATTGATAAAATTAAGTTTGCTATCTTTATGTTTTCTCATTTTACCTACTCTTTTTCAATTTGTTGGAACTGAAATCTGGAAAATCAAAATTATCGGCATCCTTGGCTTAAATAGATTTTCAGGTTTTAATACTTTTATATTTTGCATTAATACTTTAATCATCATTGGGAGATCTAATATTATTAATAAGATAGAAATCTTAATTAAAAAACTTATTTTTTTAATAAAATCTAGAAAACTTTTATATAATTCTAAAAATGAAATAATGATTTATAATAATATAAAATATTTTACATTTCATTTTTTTAATAATACTAAGCTTATATATATAACGATTTTCATTCTATTATCAACTATTTGGGGTTTCACCAAACATAACCCCTTACACAACCAAATAAACTCATCAGATTCTATAATGCACTATAAAAGATATGAGAGCTTACCATTATTATGTGATTGGATGAAAAATCACTTACCTAAAAATGCAGTATTATTTATCAATGATAAAAACAATAATGATACAAATGTATCATTAAGTTTTGCAATAAAATGTTTTGGACATAGAGCCACTTTTACAGATTACGTATTTCCATTTAATGAATCATCATTATTGGAATGGGGTGCAAGACTAGATTATTATAAAAATTTTGACAAACTAACAATAAATAAATTTCTTGAAATAAGCAAAGAATACTCAATTACACATTTATTAATAGCAAATTACACAAATGATAAATTTGCCAATTATCCTTATATTTGGAAAAGTAAGGATTTTATTTTATATGATATAGAACAATTTCATTAACAATAATTCTTCTAAATAATAAAAATTGAACATTACACCGCAGTTAAAACAGAATAAAAAATAAATATATCAAGAATATATTTAAATTATTTCCCATACCTATAAAGATAAAAAAGATCTCTTAATGATAAACTTTTATCGTAGATGTATGAATATTTCCATAAGTAAAATATATCTTTGATCCTTGTTTTTATATTAAACTTTATTACTTTTAACAATCTTGAATAAAATTCCTTTTTCATATATTTATCATTAAAAATATTAAATTGAGAATTCGATTCTAAAATAGAGTTACACCAATTAATAATATCAATAAATTTATAATTTGATAAATCAGAGATATTTTGATCTACTAAAGCAATGTGAATTTTTTGCAATTTTATATTTGGCCTCAATTTTATTTCATTTAATAAATTAAGTCTTCTCTCATTAATATCATTTTTAATGTTAAGCCAATTACTCCCACATAAACTTTCCTCATATTTTCGAACTTTTACTAATGGTTCAATCATATGACCTGATTTCATACCTAATAACGCGAGATTTAAAAAATAATCATAATCTTCAGCTGGTCTATTCTGATAATCAATTTTATTAAGCTCTAAAAATTTTCTTTTACATAAAATTGTTTCATGATTGATTTCATAAAAAAACAAATGACTTAGTGTCTGGTTAGGAGCATAAAAACGACTAGCGTAATCCTGTATATAATTATCTTCTTGATCTATAAACACAATATTAGTATCAACCAAATCCAAATTATTATCATCTAAATATTTAAGTTGCAATAAAAATCTATTAGGTTCAGAAATATCGTCAGCATCTTGCCTTGCAAGATATTCTCCAGCAGCTAAAGCCTTACCTTTATTTAAAGATCCAGAAATACCAATGTTAATCTGATTATTTACAATTTTAATTCTTTTATCATTATAAGATTTAATAATGTTCAGTGTATTATCAGTTGAGCCATCATTAATTATTATTAACTCAAAATTATCAATCGTTTGATTTAGAATACTATCAATAGATTTTTTTAAAAATAGCTCAGCATTAAAAACTGGCATAATTACTGATATTTTAGGTTTAGAATAATTCATTTATAATTTTTTTTATATTATAATATTTTCTATAAATTGATAATAGATAAATTAATATTCCACATAATAACTATGATTATTTAAACCAAATTTAAAAATAAAAGAATACAATATTTAATTTGAAAAATAATTTAAGATATTTTTTTGTGTATCTATTAAAAAGATTAGGAGTAACTAAAGAATCATTACGAGCTTTAGCATTACGACTTATTAAAAAAAATAAATTACAAAGAGAGATTACACTTCTATATTACCAATTTATTGATGAGTATCCATTCCCATCTTATGACAAGCTTAATAACAAAATATTTAAAAATTTTTTAGACTCAAATAATCAAAATATACCACTTTATAAGAATTTTAGAAATTATATCAAACCTGGATGGGAGGTATATTTTGATTCATCTAAAACCCTTCAAAAACCTCCGAATAAAGATCTTTTAAAAGATCGCATTAGTCTTTGCAAAAAGCAATTAAATAGTGTTGTAGATGTTCTTGCTAAACATTCTTTTCAAATATCAAACAAAACTCATATACTTGAAATTGGCACTTATGATGGAGCGATAGCATATGAACTCGCATCTAGAGGAGCTGCATCGGTACAAGGTAGCGATATAGAATCCTATTACATAAACGAGACAAACCAAGATATAACAAATAAAACAATTAAAAATAAAAAAAGTGACTTAAATAATCTCAGAAATGCATATCGTGAATGCTATGAAGATGAAATTGCAAATATCGTATCATTTATTGATGATGATATTTGTCAATCATCTATACCCTCAAATTCAAAAGATCTTGTGGTAAGTTGGGAGGTACTAGAACATATCATTAATCCAAAAGCTGCATTTCAAGAAATATTTCGAATATTAAAGCCTGGTGGAATTTCATTTCATGAATATAATCCATTTTATAGCGTAAATGGTGGCCATAGCCTATGTACTCTAGATTTTCCATGGGGGCATGCTAGGTTATCAGCAAAAGATTTTGATAATTATTTAAAACTACTTCGTCCAAATGAACGTGAATTAGCGTTAAAATTTTTCCATAAAAACCTTAATAGATTAACTATAAAAACTCTCCAGAGTTATTTACAAACAATCGGTTTTGAAATAATTCTACTATTACCATGGGTTGATAAAGACCATTTTAAAAGGATTGATATTAATATAGTTAATGATTGTAAAAATTTATATCCAGATGTACAAATCACAGATCTAATAAGTCCTAGTATTTGGTTAATTATAAAAAAACCTGAACATCAGAATTAAATTATAATCGAAGAATTATAATAATCTATTCTCCTTTGGATTTAGATATTTAAAAGTTCATTGAAAATATAAATCTGTTTTAACATCTTTAAAAATTTTTATCCATTTATATTTAAACCACCATATAACGAAAATAGATTTGATATAAGATACTTTAAACCTTCTGTATTAAATATCCCTTGGAATCAAAGACAGCTATAATTCCAAAAAATTTTAGTATTTTTTACAATATCTATGAAATTAAAAATATAATTATTATGCATATATAAAGTATAATGTATTATTAATCTAAAAAATGTATAATCATTTATAACTTTTAGATTTAATAGACTCTTTATCAATGAGGAAAAAATGAAAAAATTCTTTAATAAACCAGTTGATTTAAAAAAATTAAAAGCAAATGTTTTAAGAAACTTAGAAGAACAATCTAGTTATTGGGGTAATTACGCAAAAAAGCTACATAATTTTACAGAGGAAGTAAAAAATTGTCCTATTTGCAACTCAGATCAATCAGCAGCAGTAGTTACAATTTATAACTTTAATTATTTACAATGCGAATCATGTACCCATGTATACAATTCAAGTAGATTAAATTCTAAAATGCGCAAAAGTTTTTATAGAGAAATTGATAAACCAATTAGCTATTCAGATACCTATACAGACAAAAAGGTTCAAAAATACAGACTTGAACATGTTGCACAAGGGAAGGTTGACTTTATACAAAAGCACATTAATAAAACTCCTTCAAAATGGCTTGATCTTGCCTGCGGAAATGGTGATATAATTTATTTGGCTGAGAAATTAGGTCATAATATCACTGGTGTAGAATCGAATGAAGACTGCATAAATTATGCAAAAGAATTCTATGGATTAAAAATTGATAAGTCCAAAATAGAAAATTATAATCCAAAGGAAAAATTTGATATTATTAGCTTATTAGGTATTACAGATTTAATACCTGATCCTAATGCATTACTAAAAAAATGTTATAACCTTCTTCAGCCTAATGGAATTATTGCTGTAGAATTTCCTAATTATAATTCTTTATCAACTCTTATTCAAAAATCTTTTCCTAATCAAATCGTCTGTCGTCACATGTATCCAACGGTAATGAATATTTATACATATAAATCAGTAGAGTTATTACTAAAAAATATAGGATTAAATATTGATTCTATTTGGTGGTATGGGATGGATATTTATGAATTGACAACCAATTTAATGCTAATCGAACCAAAAACGAAAATTTCAGGCCTTAGTGACTCATTATTTCTATATATGAATAATTTACAGGAAGCATTGGATAAAAATGAGCAATCAGATAATTTTCTTATTATTGCAAAAAAGCAATAATAAGATAGTCAAAATAATCGTTTAATAAAATTTAGTTTCTTCATCCCATCTTTTAAAAAAGTCAAGAACGTCAACATAATTATCTACCTGATAATTTTGTTTTATGATATTGCTAGGTTTTTTAGCAATAATACAAAGTACATCGGAATCTATATACCGGTTTATATTTTCAATCTTAAAATTACTGACTTTTAATAAGTTAATAATAGAGTTACTACTAAAAAAATATGGGTTTAAATCTGCCGGCTTCTCACTAAAATACATGCTTAGCGGCTTCTTAAAAGGCACTAAAATCCTACTGCCTTCTGCGATAACAATACGTCCCCCAACTTTTAACATATCATATGCTACTTTTACCATATTTAAACAAGATTGAGAATTAGTTAACGTCCACATTAATGTTACTATATCAAATTTATTTTTTTCAAATTGAGTACTTTTACTAAAATCTTCTATGGTACCTTTAAAAAAATAATAATTATTCTTTTTTAACTGAGAACAATTTTTCTTTGAAGGCTCAATCCCAAATAAATTTGTCTTCAAACCATAACTTGAGATAATTTCAAAAAATTGTCCTTCTCCCGCACCAATATCGCATATTTTTTTATTATCCAAACCTATTTCTGTATCAATATAATCTGCAACGTATGTTTGACGGGCTTTGACAGCAGGTATTCGCGCTGTATAAGTTTTGTCATTAAATTTTCCACCATAGATTTCATTAGACCATGCTTCCGCAATTTCTTTTGATGACCTCAAATTTTTTACTCTCACTAGTCCTGTTGATATACAAACATGAATTGGCTGGTTTTTTGTATATTTTCTGCTGCATGGTATTTCAATCATATCCCCTTTACCATTTAAATCTTCAATTATTTTTTCTTTCATTTCTATTACTATTTTTTTGGTAAGGGATATTTTAATTCCCACTCCTCATTTGTTTTTTTCCATATTTCATCATTCCGATGCTTATCAACAATGCTATAAAAATCATCTTTTGAGAGATCCAAGTATTTTAAAATTTCATCGAAATAATATTCAGGAAATTCACCATCATATTTATGACATAATTCTAATGCCTCTTTCCTTTCCATATGGTTATTTTGTATAAATCTTGAAGTATCTCTAATACATCTACCAAAACCAAACTTAATATATTGCATATAGTAGTATAAGTCGTCAAATTTATCATCTAGGCTATCAAAACCTTGAAATGTTCCTAATGTACGACCACGAGGATTTTCATTGAAGTTATATTTCTTTTTAACATATTTAAAATTTTCAAACATACTCCATTTCCTAAAATAAGAATAATAATAAGCTTTAATTCCAGCATCATTTAATTCTTTATTATTTGGATATATATAGGGATTTAAGTCACGGAGAGAAACATTATCAGCTTCCCAATTACGAGGATCATCACCAATCTGATGCTCAATTACTTCAGTAAAATCTCTACTTCTCATTGATTCTTCACTTAATACTTTTCCGCCATATTCACTTTCACCATGCTCAGCATAAAACAATAATTTTATATTCATTTTTAAAGCTATTTTTACTGGGATAACATTTATACCAGCATCCCATGCAACTTTAGGGTTTCCTCTTTCAATAAAGAATCTCTTAGCCAAAATCCTATGTACTTTTTGATTAGGTCTAAAATAAATATGATCAAAACCAGCATTTATTAAAGCTTCTCGGTTTTCGTTTCCAATTTTATTTGGTAGCATTGGTGAAAAAGTTACTAATAGTGGATTCATTTGATGCTCGTATTTCATTTTATATGCAATAGCACTACTATCCTTCCCTCCACTCCATGGTATAATACAATCCCAAGAACCATTATTCGCTCTATGCTCATCTAATATAATATTCAGTTCATGGAGCCTATCCTCCCAGTTTATATTATCTTTTTGATTACTATTTAAACAAGCATTGCAAATTCCATTTTTATTAAAAACTATTCTCGGTCTTGAACTAGGAGTAACACAGGATTTACAGTATATAATTATATTATCCATATTGGAATCTCTTTATAACCTATATTCTAACTTCAATATTTTTATTTTTCATATATTTTTTCGCATTTAAAATACTACTCTCTGTAAAATGATAGATATTTGTAGTACAAACAGCCGAACCTTTACCAATCTTTATTCCATCAACAAAATCTTGCCACTTCCCAGCGCCGCCTGAAACTAAAACAGGAATGGTCACTACATTTGAAATTAGAGAATTTAATTTATTATCATACCCTTCCAGGGTTCCATCTTTATCAATAGATGTTATCATTATTTCACCAGCGCCATAATCTTGAGCTTTTTTGGCCCATGATTGTGGCTCTAACGATCTCATTTTTGAACCAAAATTTGTGAATACTTTATATATATCATTTTCAGTGATTTTTGCATCGATTGAAACAACAACACACTGAGAACCATATTTTTCTGCAGCCTGAGTAATAAGTTCTGGATTTTCGTAAGCTTCTGTATTAATTACAATCTTGTCAGCACCTATATTTAATAGTTTAGAAAAATCATCTAATGATGTTACTCCTCCTCCAACAGAGAGAGGGACAAAACAATTAGCCGAAAAATCCTCAACCACTTTATAAAACTTTTCTTTTGAATTATCTTTTCCTCTAGTAATATCTAAAATTATTATTTCATCAACAGACCAACTATCAACAAAATTTATGGTATACCTGTAATCAGGTATAAAATCTCTAGTCCTAAATAGGACACCATCATTTATAGTTAGAACAGTTATCAATCTTTTTCTTAACACTTTTATTTTTTTTCAATAAAATTTTTTAAAACTTGCAAGCCAAAATACTGACTTTTTTCTGGATGAAATTGAGTAGCGACTATATTCTTATCCTCAATAGCTGAAATAAAATCAATACCATAATGACATTTTCCAATTATTATTCTTTTATTGTTACATACGACATGATAACTATGTACGTAGTAAAATAACGTATCCTTTGGAATTTCTTTCCACAAATATGAATCTTGAACTTTAATCATATCATTCCATCCAACATGGGGTATAATTATTTGTTTATCATTTCTATTTATTTTTCTTACAATAGCATCAATAAAACCAAGACCTTTATGAGCCCCAAACTCACTACTTTCTTTAGCCAATAGCTGAAATCCTAAACATATTGCAAAAATAGGTTTTTTCTGTTCAATTATTAATTCTTTTAATGGTTCTATTAAACCCAGTTTCTTTAAACTTTCCATTCCATCTGCAAATGCACCAACACCAGGTAAAATCAGCTTATCTGACTGCTTTAATTCAGAAATATCATTTGTAATAGATACTTCACCTCCTATCCTTTCTATAGCTCCATAAACAGAACGAAGATTTCCTAAACCATAATCAATAATTGAAATTTTCATAAATTCATAATTAACTTAAGTTTAATTTTGATCCAAAAAAATTTTACTATTTATAAAATTAAATAAAAACTTACTATAACTGTTTTTCGTATTCCTGTTATTAAATAACTCTTTAATCATATTTCTATTTATTATCTGAAATATATCTGATGAGGGGTCTAATAAATAATCATAAAAGTTTTTATCATCAATATTAAATATAGAATAGAAAGAAGTATTAAATCCTTTTTTTGTTCTATCCAACCTTACTTTATCATTTAAAATACCTTTCATCGCTTGACGTAAGATAAATTTCGAAAAACCATTATTAATTAAAAACTTTCCCGGTATTTTATAAGCAAAATCAAATAATGCAGGATCTAAATATGGACTACGGTTTTCTATTGAATAATACATTGAGTTTAAATCATCTTCATGTAATATTACGGGTGTTATTTCATGAAACATTTCGTTCAGCATCCTATTCCGCATAAGATTAGGAGTATAACATTCCTCATTAAAATTAGTATTTATTGGATTTGTCAAATATTTTGAAAAAATATCGCTATCATCATATATATGCCCTCTAAATTTTGGATTATTAATAAATAAATGAGAGTCTTTTATCATTGGATTACTTATTAATGGATTTATATCTGATTTCCAAAAATTTAAATTTTTAATAAATAATGATTTATCCTGCTTAATTTCATTCAAATGCAGAAGAAAATGGTCATAATATCCTGTAAAAATTTCATCAGCTCCAGTTCCCGAGAATGCCACCCTGATATCTTGTTCTGAGATTTTCTCTGATAGCATTGAGTGTATTAAATATGAGATAGTTGATATCGGAGAATCATGATATTCTACAAGATTTTCTAATCTATTTATCATATTATCATAACCAAGTTCAATAAGATTGCTACCACACCCATTATCCTCAATTGTGTTAATTATATTTTCTTTTTCATTATATCTAATATCTTTATCTATAATCGAAAATGTATTTACGCTATAATTAAAATGTTTTTTCGCAATAGATACAAGTGAAGAGGAATCGATACCACCACTTAAACAGAAAGCCATTGGTGCATCAGAACGCAATCTAATTTTCATGCTATTTAAAAGATGTTCTCTTGTCCCTTCTATTGCATCGTGAATATTAATCTTTTTATCTGGACTATATACAGGTTCCCAATATCTATTTTTTTTTATATTTAATTTATTATTAACTAATAAATTTGTTCCATATCCTAACTGAAAAACTTGCTTAAAAAATGTCTGATTTTTTTTATTTAATGATTTATATCCAAGCCCCAAATAATTCGTTAACATAGATAGATTTATTTCAGTTTTATTTTTACTTAATGATTGAATAAATTTTATTTCTGATCCAAAGTATAGTCCGTGATTTGTTTGATATATAAAAAGTGGCTTTTCACCAAATCTATCTCTGGATAAAAATAATACCCTTTCATTTTCATCCCATATTGCAAATGACCACATACCGTTAAAATACTGGACACATTTTTGGCCATATTCTTCATATGATTTGATTAGTACCTCAGTATCAGAATTAGTTCTGAAATGGTGACCTTTTTTTTTTAAATCATTTCTTAATTCTATGTAATTATAAATTTCACCATTAAAAATTAATGAATGATTCTTATTTCTAAATGGTTGATTAGAGCGTTCATTCATATCAATTATACTTAAACGACTATGTAATAAATAAACATAAATATCATTAGTTTGAAAATCATTAGCACTTTGATTATCGGGACCACGATTTTTCATCAAGCCTAGCGTATGATTTATTAAATGTTTATCAATCCTTTTTTTCCCTATATACCCAGCGATACCACACATAATTAATAAATATTACTCATACTAAAACTCTTTTTATGCGGAACAAATCAAATGATTAAATATTAATTTTAAAAACAAATTTAGTTGACATCGCAATTAAACACACATTAAACTGTGAAATAATTAAAATTTGTGTTAATGATTAATTAATTTAATAATTCTGATAAGATACCCCTTACGTTTACCAAGCTCGCTATACTCTGAGCTATGATTAATTAAAATCCTAACTAAATTAAAATAATAACATAAAGAATGACTTTTTAACCTACTTAAATAATTTAAAACAAAGATTATTTATTAATAATATCTAATAATTCAACTTCAAAAATAAGTAGGCTATTGGCTGGTATTGTTGGTCGCGGTCTAGAGCCATAAGCAATTTTAGGATGAATAAAAAATTCATACTTACTACCTACTTTCATTAATTGCAATCCTTCAGTCCATCCTTTTATAACTTGATTTAATCCAAACTCAGTTGGCTCACCTCTTTCTATTGAACTATCAAATTCAGTACCATCCATCAATTTCCCAACATAATGAACTTTTACTTTATCAGTTTTAATGGGGCTATTACCCTTACCTTCATTTATTATCCTATATTGTAGACCGGTTGGCGTTTCTTTTATACCTTTACTCATCTTATTTTTTATTAAAAACTCATTAGCTAACTTTAAATTGCTTTCCCCTTCTAAGTTTGCTTTTTCTCTTAGACTTTTTTGTAATGCTGTCATTACAGATCTTCTCTGCTTTTGATCTAATTTAACCATTCCTGTTTCCATACCATCCATTAATCCAGCCATAAAAATATCATAATCTATTTCTACATTCTGCTTTTTAAGGTTTTCACCTAAATCTGCTCCCAATGAATAACTGGTTGAGTCTTTTAAAGTAGATAATGTAGAAACTGATTTACTAGATTGTTTTGAAGAACAATTTAGCATTGATGATATAATTAGTACTGAAAACAATAATTTCATAGAAAGCTCCTAAATATGAAAAGTTAAAATTAGATCTTAATCAAATGCTAATAAAAATACGCCTATACCAATCGCAATAAATGCGAAACTTAACCATGGGTGGTTACCAATAAATGAAAAAATAGATGAAATAAAAGTGAGTAATACAATTGCAGTACCTCCAATAATTAAATATAATGCTATTTGCTTTTTTCCCATGAATCAGTATTAATTAAGAATTGATCTATTAATATGCAGTTTTTTTGTATGTTTATTATAATCAAATTACAGATTTTTCAACTTATTCGGGTAAAATTAATGATTCCTGAAACAGATTTTTCAATTCGCTATTTTATTGGTGGTTATGATAATAATATTACATATTTGATAACTTGCAATATATTAAAAACACAAGTCATCGTAGATGCAGCCATAGATATTGGCATGTTATTGCCATTTATTGATAGTGAACCAAGTGCAATACTGATAACCCATACTCATACAGATCATATAAGCTTTATTGATGAATATATTGAAAAATTCCCAAGTTTAACAATTATTGGGCATTCTGATTCAGCTAATCTTTTTAAAAGAAAAAATTTTAAATATATTAATCACAAACATATTATTAAAATTGGACAATTACTATTTACTGCCATTCATACACCAGGACATTATTATGATTCGATATGTTACCTTTTAAAGCCAGTAATTTTTACTGGGGACACAATTTTTGTAGGTCGAACAGGTCGTGTAAAAAGCAGAAGTAGCAGTATAAATGAACTATATAATTCTGTTTATCATAAAATATTAACCTTACCTGACAATATAAGAATCTATCCAGGGCATGACTATGGTAAAAAGCTAACAATCCAAATTAAAGAAAATAAAAAAATTAGCCCACTCCTTAGAGCAAAAGATTTAAATGATTTTATTTCTATTATGAAAGAATATGAAATGAATAGATAATTAAGAATATAATTGAGGAAAAAAATGAAAAACATTAAAATCTTACTATTTATAATTATTTATCTTAGCTGCGATTCTAAAACAGTAAATATAGATTGTAATGAATGCGGTGGTGGATTACTAGATGGGTATTTATATAAAGAAGTTAGCTTAATGGACATAGCTAATCTTAGTGAAATTAATATCGATGTAAATGTAGGTAATTGTATTCGCTTTAAAATGGATGGTGAAGACTTTTCCTCAGCTGAAATTGTTGATGATTGTTGCTGCAATCTATATAATTAAATGAAAATAAAGAATTTAAAAAATTCAAAAAAAGCTATTCTTGGACTCCATGGTTGGACAGGAGATAAAACATCTTTAGAACCTATTATTAAACTATTTAATCTCCCAAATACAAAATGGATATGTCTTCAGGGGCCCTACAGAGTCAAACAAAATGGATATTCCTGGTTTGAAGGTAATGATAATGAGGGTTGGAAATATAAAAAGTCATTTAATAAGCTCAATAAATGTATTAAAGATTTAATTAAGCAAGATTACCAACATAACCAAATATATATATTAGGATTCTCGCAGGGTGCTTGTCTGGCAATGGAATTTATGATAAGGCAACCATATTCATTAGGTGGAATAATTCCAATAGCAGGTTTTATAAAATATAAAGATCGTTTTGTTAAAGATAATAATATTAAAAGTAAAAATACTTTAGTATTACTTCTACACGGGAATAAAGATAATATCATTAGCCCAAAAGAAAGTAAGATTGCTTATAAATTTTTCAAAAATCTAGATTATAAAACACAATTACATCTTTTACCAGCCAAACATAAAATCCCACTACAAGCAAAATCTATAATATTAAACCAAATTTATAATATTAAAATAAACAAATAGATATTTAACTGACTTTTTAGATTAATAAAAAATGATTTGTAAAAATTAAATATTAATCGACTCTTACATTAATTGCTTTATCACCTTTCATGCCAAAGTCAATATCGAATGATACTTTCTGCCCTGAATGTAATCCTACAGATTTGAGATGCTCTCGCAAACCGCTTACATGAACAAAATAATCTTCATTATCATGACTAGTTATAAAACCAAAACCTTTAATTTTATCGTATTCTTTTACAATACCTTTTTTCATTCATTATCTTTTTTATCAAAATCCATAGAAACAGAATTAATACAATATCTAATGCCTGTTGGTTCAGGACCATCATTGAATACATGTCCCAAATGCCCATCACATTTACTACAAGTAATCTCTATGCGTTTCATACCTAAAGTATTGTCTTCATGCTCCTCTACTGCTCCAGGAATAGCGTCATAAAATGCTGGCCATCCACAACCAGACCTGTATTTTGTCTCCGATTCAAAAAGTTGACTACCGCAACCTGCACAATTATATACACCTTCTTGAAAATGACCATCATACTTACCTGTAAATGCACGTTCAGTACCCTTTTCCCTAAGAATTTGATATTCTTGATCCGATAAAATTCGTTTCCATTCCGCTTCAGTTTTCTTCATTTTTTTTTGTGAAATATTTTTATTAAGTGAATCTATTTGATTTTTATTTATTGGTAATTGACAGGAATAAACATAAGCAAACATAATAATAATAAAAAATATTTTTTTAATATTATATATCATACTAATTAATCTGCTTAGTAGATTTTTTTCCCATAACAAATTAAAACCTCAAAAAAAATATCTCTAAAATATGATTGGAAATAATTCATTATGTTATAATCATTTATTAACGACTAATAGCTTTATTTATAGTAGTTTAATGTAGCTGATGCTGCAATACCAATACTTATAAAATATGCAACGCCACTAATCTCATCTGGGATATCAAAAAAAGAATCAACGATAATAACTGTTGTAGCAGACACAGCCATCCAAAAAATCATAGCCATTATTTTTTTTAAGGATTGAATCATCCTAAATGCGTTGACCATATTAGCAAATAATTAAAAAATAAATACCCTAAAAGAAGAATAATTAAAACTCTAATAATATAAATTTTCATATTTCAATCAATTAAGTCTATAAGCATAAGAACATCAAAAAGAGATGTATTATTATTAAAATCTAAATCACTTGCCCAATATTGATATTGAGATAATTCATTTTGATTTATTACAGCTGAAGATAAAATATCAAGATCTAATAGAGAAATATTAGAATCTCCATCTAAATCACCTTTTAAATTTATTAATTGATATTCAAGAATAATGTCAAAACCTGCTGAAAGACAAATTGGGGCGACTTCTGCATGGCCACCAAGTGCAACTGGGTATAAAGTTAAATTAATATTTTGAGCACCATTAAAAATAAAAGTATCATAGGCAACTTGTGCATTCTGATATGGCACTATATCGTCTCCTAATCCATGAAAAAAATAAGTAGGACTTTGAGGTATCCAATCTAATAAAGTGTTTTGTTCTAAAGTCTGACGAAAGAAATGATTATCATTATTTTCAAATTCTACTAAAACATCAGGTAATAATATGTCTAAAGGATTATCTGGCATAAGAATATTAATATCACTTCCAGAATGAGTTCCATCAAATAAAACTGGTAATGTATCAGCCCAAAATGGTTCAAAGTATTGATTGAAATCAACATCTAATCCTTCATAATACCACAAATGACTGGTTAATACATAAGGCACATAATATGGCTGAGAATATTCTGGCTCAGATAAAAAATAATCTACCATTGTACCTGACAAATCATATGGGCCTGCCATTGGAAGAGATGCAGTTATTGTAAATTCATCATAATAATTTTGTTCAATGCCTCTCTGTGAAGCAAGTGTCGCATAACCTCCATCTGAGTACCCTATTAAGAATAACTGTTCATTAAATTGGAAAGAATATTCATTTTGTAATATTATTGATAATTCTTTAGTAGCTCTTAAAATATCTATAAGAGCTCGTGTATGGGGATCAGCAATAGTATATGGATGATATCTATCTGGATCGCCTATACCCACATAATCAGGCATAACAGTAATCAACCCTGAAGGAGTGGTTGCCAAACCTACAAGAAGAATTTCTAAATTATTCATGCTCATACCAGTAATTGATGGTGCCTGACTATCAAGGATTAAAGTACCGTGCTGATATGCTAAAAGTGGAAAGGCTTCTATACTAGATTGAGGGAATGATATCAATCCTGAAAGAGTATCTATAATACCATTTTCATCAATAGATTCATACTTTATATCATATATGGCAATAGGATACAAAACGTTCGAAGAATTACTTCCTATGCTATTTAAAAAAATATTAATAGTTGATATTGATAGATTGTTTTGAAAATTATATTCAACCAAATCGCCTGGATCAGATAAACCTATTATAGGCCAACATATAAAACTAATAATGACAATCCTAATTTGTTTCATTTTATAATCTATTATAATATTAATATTTTTTCAAATTTATAAATATATTTAAGAATAAAATTTGTTTGATGAATATGATTCTAAAGATTCAGATAATTTAATTGGTAAGGTATATAAATTAAAAGCTAAAGAAATCCTCTTTCCATCGCCATCATTTTTTTCTACACAATGTTCAAGATCAGAATTAAACAAAATTATTTTATCTTCCTCTGATTGTATGCTCCATTCTTCATAAACATTACCATTTTTTTTTCTAAATAATATATCTCCTGAATCTTTTGGAATAGCAATATAAAATACTCCCGAGAGCTTAGCGTACTCTTTATGATCATGCCATCCAGTTGAATCCCCAGGATGAGAGATATTAAACCAAAATTCATTGTTCTTAAATCCTAATTGTTTATAAGGTATAACTAATGATTCATGAATCATCTTTTTACCACTTTGGCATGCGAAATCAAGAATGACTTTTATCTCAGGCATCAAATCAATATCTAAATATTGATTTTCCCATCTACCATTAATTTTATGTGAGTATTCTTTTTTAAGATTAGGATTTGCTAAAATACCAATAATTTTTTTCTTAAAATTTTTTGAAATTCTTAAATAACTCTCAAAAATAGTTATATTACTCTTATTCATTTTTATATAGTTAGCTTTAAAGAACACCTCTTTTATTAAATCCAAAAGTTTGATGCACTACAGTTAAACAAAATATAATTACTATTAATTTTTGAGCAACAACCTGAAAAACTAAAGCAGATTGCCCTGTATGAACTGCTGGTCCAAATTGGAGAACACCCACATAGGTAAAAATAGAAATAAAAAATAAAGCATACCCCATAGCATATAGTTTATCTAAAACTTCTGATCTAAATATCACAATTGAATAACAAAAGGCAGTTATTAGAAAACTATGAAAGATATTATTTGCAAAAAAAACGTGCGCATCAAAAACAAGATCTGTTGGAGTTAAACCTGTACCTATTAAACATATAGATCCACAAAATGCAAAAATAGTCCCTATCCATGATAATATATAATTAAAATGATCACTACCCATTATTTTTGGAAGAACCAAATAATAGAAGGCAAAAGTAACTCCCACTAATGTTAATGATAAAGAAAAGAAAATCATGGATAAATAATTTGGCTCACCATTTCTCGCTGCATAAGCACCCATATCTGAAAAAAAGTTTGAGGTAAATGAATATCCATTTGTTGAAATATCATGAATTGTTCCGCCAGGATAAACCAACATTCCGAACAATTGAAAAAAAACAAAAAGAATAGAAACTAATCTCGGAATAAAAATAAGAATTTTTTTTTTATTCAATCTTGATACTAATGAATTATAAAACATGATCTTAATTTGTTACAAATTTTTAATATATGCAGACAATGATTTATTTTAATTTTTTCAATACTTTGTGATGCCCCTCACGCTACAGAAATTATTATTAGGGGATACAAAAAACTCAATCGTATATTTATATGAGAGTACTTATAAAAAGTGCTTTTGGTATGTAGAGAAGGGGGCATAGTTTACTTATTTAATTGCAAGTTGGTGAGTTATGCCCCAAAATTTTCATCAATTTTATATAAATATATAATAATCATCTTATTTAATTTTAAGGGTTAAAGAATTTCCATAACATAATTATACATTGACCGAGGTGGTCGTTCATAATTTTTTTGTTGAACTCTATCAGGCATTAAAACCTCTGGCGTCTCTATAGAATTATATTTTATCTGATCTAAAAAATGGTTTATACAATTTACTCTTGCCTTTTTTTTATTATCTGATTCAACTACATACCATGGTGAAAATTGTGTATCTGTATGTTCAAACATATTATCCTTTGCCTTTGAATATTCATCCCACCGATTTACGGATTCTAAATCCATGGGACTTAACTTCCATCCTTTTGTTGGATCTTCAGCCCGAGCTTTAAATCGTTTCATTTGTTCTTCAGCGCTAACAGAAAACCAATATTTTATCAATTTAATACCAGAACTAATTATCATCCTTTCAAATTCAGGGCATGTCTGTAAAAAATTAATATACTGTTTTTCTGTACAGAAGCCCATTACATGTTCGACTCCAGCTCTATTATACCAACTTCTATCAAAAATAACTATTTCTCCAGCTGCAGGTAAATGAGTAACATATCTTTGAAAATACCACTGAGACTTTTCACGTTCAGTAGGTGCTGCAAGTGCTACAATTTTACAATGTCGTGGATTTAAATTTTCTGTAATACGTTTTATTGTCCCGCCTTTTCCTGCTGCATCACGGCCTTCAAAAACAATTGCTACTTTTTTCCCTTTATTAATTACCCAATCTTGCAGTTTAACAAGCTCAATTTGTAGCTCTTGTAATTTTTTTTCATATTGTTTTTTAAATTCTTTTTTTTCACTCATGTTATATTCCCATTTTTAATTAAAACAAAAAATTAATTATACCCATATATCATTTTCAGCAGTTAAGGTGCCTCTTTTATCACCTGTATTTTGTGTGCCTTTTGGTTCTACTAGCATTATTTTACATTCTTTTTCAGAATATGGCCTATGTTCTTCACCCTTGGGTACAACATAGAGATCTCCCTCAGATAATTTTAATACTCTATCCCGAAACTCTATTTTCATATTTCCTTCAATGATTATAAATACTTCATCTGTATCTTTGTGTTTATGCCAAATGAAATCACCTTTAATTTTGGCAATTTTAAATTGGTAATCATTCATTTCTGCCAAAACTTTAGGTGACCAATATTCAGAAAGTTTTGAAAATTTTTGTTTTATATTAATTTTTTTTGTTTTCATTATAATATAGTTGAAAAATTTCTTTAATTAATTATTCTATAAAAAATCCAAAATTATATTAATCTAATTTTTTTGGTAGAGAACGGTATGGTTGAAATGGAATCATAAGTAAATTTTTTATATTAGAGTTCTCCTTTTTATCCATATGAGTATCTACACCATATATAATTTCTTGAGTATTTCTAAAACTTGTAACGGTTTGAAAAATATGATCCCAAATAGAAAAAATATTTCCATAGTTACTATCTGTGTGAGGCTGTAAATAATGATGATGCACTTTATGAAATGCAGGAGTAACAAAAATATATGATAAAAGATTATCAAGTACATTAATTGTACGAATATTTGCGTGTGAAAAATGAGCAAAAAAGGCTGAAACTGTTTGATACATCATTACTAATCCAAAATTTGCACCAGTAATTAAAACTGCTAGAATAGTAAAACATAATCTGAAAATATTTTCACCAGGATGATGCCTAAGTCCACTAGTTACATCAACATTAGGATCGCTATGATGTATAATGTGAAACTTCCACATCCATCTTACATTATGCTGAATCCAATGGATAAGCCATGCGCCAAAAAAATCCATCAAAACTAGTCCCAAAATAAGATATAACCATAATGGAATTTCTATCATATTCAATAAACCAGAATTATTTACTCTATTAAAATCAACCGCTTTTAATATCCCTATAGCTCCAAATAAATTAAGGACTAGAGTTATCAAAGTAAAAGTTATATTGATACCTGCATGGCTTATTTTATTATATTGGGAATCAAAAAGTGGTATTCCAATCTCAAGTATCAAAAAAAAAGTAAGGCCACCAACTAAAAATAAGACTCTTGTCTCATCAGCTATATTTGTAAAAAAGTAGAGTATTTCATTCATATTAAAGTAGCAAAGAATATAGATAACTTTAATAATCTACAAATAAAATAAGAAATACTAATTTATATTTCTTATTACATCTTTAAAAACTATAATCCAGATTAATTATTTTAAAATCAAAATTTTTGAAGTGGGCGATGAGAGATTCGAACTCCCGACACCTGCGGTGTAAACGCAGTGCTCTAACCAACTGAGCTAATCGCCCTATAAACAGAATAAAAAATTAAGTAATTCTATTACTTTTTCTTAGATTTTTTTGATTGTCTAAAAACGCCAGGAACTGCTACTGTCAAAACATCCTTAATTTCTTTTGCAAAATGGAATTTTAAATCTTTAGCTACATGTTCAGGAACATCCTCTAAATCTTTTTTATTATGATCAGGTAATATTATTTCTTTTATACTTGAACGATGAGCCGCTGTGACTTTTTCTTTTACTCCACCTATAGGCAAAACATTCCCCCTTAAAGTTATTTCACCTGTCATTGCCACTTTCTCTTTAACGGGAATATTAGTAAGCAATGAGACCAAAGACGTAACCATACTCACACCCGCAGATGGTCCATCTTTTGGAATAGCACCAGCAGGAACATGCACATGTATATCATATTTTTGATTAAAATCAGTTTCTATTCCAAATTCTTCCGCATGAGATCTAACAAAAGTAAGAGCAGCCGTTGCAGACTCTTTCATGACATCACCTAATTGGCCTGTTAAAGTCAAGTTCCCTTTCCCAGCCATTTTTGTTGATTCAATAAATAAAATATCTCCACCTGCTGCAGTCCACGCAAGTCCCGTTACAACACCTGGTTTAGTCACTCTTTCAGCTATCTCAGAATAAAAACGTGGAGCTCCCAGATAAGCACCTACTTGCTTTTTAGTAATTTTAATTTTTTTATTCTTAGCTTCAACTAAATCTCTAGCAACTTTTCTTAAAACATTTGCTACTTCTCTTTCAAGGTTTCTAACACCAGCCTCCCTTGTATAAGACCTAATTAATTCTTTTATGGAATGGATATCAAACGCGACTTCATCTTTTGTCAATCCATTTTCTTCAATTTGCTTTGGAAGAATATGGCGTCTGGCAATTTGGACTTTCTCATCCTCAATATAACCAGTAAAATCAAGAATTTCCATTCTATCCCTAAGAGCTGGTGGAATAGCATCTTGATAATTTGCAGTAGCAATAAACATCACATTACTTAGATCAAAATCAACCTCTAAATAATGGTCGCTAAATGAATGATTTTGTTCAGGATCTAAAACCTCTAAAAGAGCAGAAGAAGGATCTCCTCTAAAATCAGATCCTAATTTGTCAATTTCATCTAACATAAACACAGGATTGTTTGTACCTGCTTTTTTAATACTTTGGTTTACCCGTCCTGGCAACGCGCCTATATATGTTCTGCGATGACCTCTAATTTCAGCTTCATCCCTAACACCACCAAGTGATAATCGAACA
>PAPB01000018.1 GCA_002708715.1 Fidelibacterota bacterium
AAGGGTGATAATACAGTTACCATAGGTAATGGAGATATTACCCTATGGTCTGCGGCAGATGATGGTGAGGTTGATCTGGGAAGTAGCTCAGTTGAGTTTAAGGATCTATATATTGACGGTGTTGCTTACACAGATGCACTTGGATTTGGTACGGTAGCCATGACTCTTCCTACCGCAGATGGATCAGCGAATCAGGTACTAAAGACAGATGGGAGTGGTGCTTTGGCGTGGACAGATGTCAGCGCAACAACCGTAACAATATCAGATAATGAGAATACAAGTGAAACTAATGCGTTGGTATTTACATCAGGTGGTGATGTAGATGGTGGTAGCATGGGTCTAGAGTCAGATGGAGATGCGACATACAATCCTTCTACAGGAGTAATCGGAGCTACTGGTTTTAGTGGAGCAACGGTTGTAGCGAGTACCAGCGTAGATATAACGGGATCAACTGGCTTAATTCTTGAAAACGATGAGACAATTACGAATTCTACTAATGGCACGGTATTAATTAATGGCACGGTATCAGGAGGTACAGGAAGTGCTGCAGGAGTATTTACTTCTAATGGTGATCAGGATGTAACCCTCCAGACAGGTAACTCAACCACAGGTTCTATTACCATAACAGATGGAGCTAATGGTAACATAACTGTTGCGCCAAATGGCTCTGGGAAAACGGATTTTAATGATAGCCCGCTAACAGGGTATGGTGCTGATCTTCAGACAGAGTCTGGAACCTCAAAAACTCTAGCTGCTGCTGATAATGGAACGATAATTATTTGTTCAAGTAACAGCGCAGTTACGATTACGGTGCCAGCAAGCCTTCCAACTGGTTTTAATTGTATGATCATCCAGAGTGGAAGCGGTCAAGTATCATTGAGCGCTTCTAGTACAACTTTGAACCATAGAAATGGTATAAAAACAGCTGGTCAGCATGCGATTATGACAGTGGTGCATTTGGGGAGTGATGCTTTTGTTGTATCTGGTGATACATCTTCATCTTAGGAATTATGATTATCGTAAGTAAAATAAGAATGTTAAAGAAAATAACAATCTTTCTGCTTCTCATGCCATTATTGGTGGCTCAGGGGCTGATTATTAAAACGCAGCACCTATCACAGAGTCAGGGATCAATGACAGGTGATTCTTTGAGATTGATTGGAGCAATTGGTGCATCAATTTCTAATCTTCCTTCAGGTGATACACTATCATTGGATGGTGGTTTTTTGGCTGCTGTTACTGGTCTTTACAGAAAACCACCCTCACTTCGGACTGAGATAACAGATAAAATACCAAAAGAGGCTGAGTCTGTCACTGTCCAAGCGATTACACAAGATATTAATGGTATCTTATCTGCAAATCTTTATGTTCAGGTAGGTGGGAGCGATACGGTTATAGAACTACCTATGGTCTCTCTTGACGATAGTACATATCAGGCAAATATTCCAGATAGTTTATTAACAGTCAAAAACTTCAGATCATGGGTTATTTCTGTTGATGGAATGTACTATGATGCAACAAGTAACTATGACACACCCGCACTAGTATTTGGAGAAGACGAACTGCGGATGGATGACTCATCAACGTCAAGTCGTTTTCCCGATGGCGTTCTAGAAAATAGATGGCGCATGGTTTCCTGGCCAGCTGAACTCCTAAATGGAGGTTTGAAAAATTCAAGTTTGGAAAATGGTTTTGTATTTTACGATCGTAATCCTGTCACAAATAAACTTACTAAGCCAGATACAATTATCACTGGAAAGGCCTATTGGTTTAAGCACCACTATGCAGATAATGTAATATTTTCTAATCATAACACTGATGGAACTGCAGTACCTTTAGTTGATTATAACATTCCCCTGGAAGAGGGTTGGAATATGATAGGGAGTCCGTTCTCATTTCCCGTATCGGTAAAGGTGAAAGAGGACGTATCTACTCCACTAATCTATACATATGGCTATAGCGATAGTACAGAGAAGGACGGATGGAGTAAGCCTATCACCACTCTTTATCCCTGGTCAGGGTATGCGGTGTATTCTGATAGAGCAAAAACATTAACACTACAACCTTTTGAGGATTCGGAAGATACCAGCAGAAATGCTGGACGAAGTGTTTCACCAGAGTGGGTGTTAAACCTTAAGGTCCAATCTAGAAATTATTTAGACTATAGTTGCCTCATTGGACGCAGAGAGCTAGGACAAGAGGGTGAGGATGCTTTGGATATACCTGCTCTGCCTTCGATTGAGTCATTTGTCGCTGTACGAACCGAGGTTAACGGTAATGGTGATTTTAATTATGGCGCTGACATACGGTCTCTAGGAGAGTCCAATGGTGTATGGAATCTCAGATTAATTTCTGATGGTATTGTTGGACCATATACATTCTCAATTACGACCCAGAGCGATGTCCCATCAGGAATGAAATTTGCTCTTTTAGATATCCCGAATAAACATGTAATCCGAAATGTTTTTTCTGAATCTATCACAATTAATGAGAGTCTGGGGAGTGGCTATGATGTAATCGTTGTATCAGGAAATGAGCAGTATGTTGATGATATGATTAGAAAGATATTTGAGACTATACCAGACAATTTTTCTTTAAGTCAGAACTATCCTAATCCATTTAATCCAACTACAAAAATAGACTTTGCTCTTCCAAGATCAGCTGATGTGTTAATCACGATCTATAATTTAATGGGACAGCAGGTAAACGTATTAATGAATTCCAATCTGGAGTATGGATATCATACGGTTATCTGGAACGGACTGGATCAATTTGGAAGACCAGTCTCATCTGGAGTATATTTTTCTGAGTTGCGTACAAGAAACTTTCGACAGACCAAGAAGATGCTTCTTCTGAAATGATCAAAACAATTATGACTAAGTTTATTATTGGGTTGTTTTGTATTGCTCCTGTTTTACATGCGCAGTTTGCGCTTCCAGTATTCCAGGCTATCAATTCACAGGATAATAATGGTCCTAGGATCACCATTACAGCGACAGATGGATCAAACTCAGTGCCTTCTGGATCACTTACTAATGATAATACCCTAACAATAACATTTACTGCTAATGAAGTAGTCACTGGTTTTGCCGTAGGTGATGTAGCTACAATTCGTGGTGGTCTTAGTTCGTTTAGCGGTAGCGGTAAGACATACACCGCTACTTTTACTCCTTCATATAATCTTACTACAGCTATCTATATTGTTGCAAATGGCTACGTAGATCAAGTTTCTAATAATAATCTCCCTTCAATACCTTTTTACTGGACCTATGATGGTGTCGCACCTACCTATATATCAGGCACCTACATTACACCAGATAATAGTCAGGTGAAGATCCGTCTGAGTGAACTTGTGTATGACACAGGTAACGCGAGTGGTTCCTTAGAAACAGGAGACTTTACATTATCAATTTCAGGAGGAACAGCTACCTTGGGAAGTAGTAATCCTACTAGCGTTACCAAGGACACACCAACTTTTAGCGCAACAACGATTGATGATAATCTGCAGGGTGCATTTGGCGTTATTATTAAAGATTTGGATTTTGATGGAGACATGGATATAATTGCAACTGGGCTCGATGGTGATGATGTGAACTGGTATGAGAATGATGGATCCGAAAATTTTACAGAAAGATCAATTGACACAAATCTTGATGGTGCGNTAGGTTTAGTTGTTAATGATATGGATGGNGATGGNGATATGGACATATTTGCAACTGCATTTGCAGGNGATGACGTGGNNTGGTATGAGAATAATGGATCCNAAANTTTTANAAAANCCGTNATNGATGCAAATNTNACTACNACNTATGGNNTAGATGTNCAAGACCTCGATAGTGATGGAGATATGGATGTGATTGCANCAGGAAGAGGNATAAATGANGTGGTCTGGTATGAAAATNATGGNNCAGAGAGTTTCACNGAAAAAACAATTGACGNTGANCTTGANGGNGCAGGCAGNNTGGTTGTTCNTGANCTGGATGANGANGGAGANATGGATGTGATTGTTACTGCGCTNGATGANAATGATGTGGTNTGGTANGCGAATAATGGATCGGAGAGCTTTACAAAAAGCATTATNGATGATGANCTGGAGAATGCTCGACATGTTGTCGTTCATGATTTGGATGATGANGGAGATTTGGATGTGATTGCTACATCAAGCNATGCAAGNGGAGATGATCTGGTGTGGTATGCCAATGATGGCTCAGAGAATTTTACAGCAAGTGCCATTGCTAATGATCTTTCAGAGGCATTTGATTTGGAGGTAGCAGATCTCGATGGCGACAATGATCAAGATGTGATTGTGACTGTTTTCACTGATAATGATGTCCTCTGGTACGCGAATAATGGATCAGAGACTTTTACAAAAAATACTATTGATAACAATTTTGGTGGTGTGGCTGAGGTTGCGGTTGAGGATCTGGACAGTGATGGAGACCTGGATGTGGTTGTAACTGCTAGAACAGCAGATGATATCAGGTTTTACGCGAATTCTGATTCGGGATATGTGCTTGGGATTTCTATATCTGGCACTGCCAATGGTAGCGAGACTCTGACTATCAGTCCCACGAGCTCTTCTATCTATGATGCGGCTGGGAATACTGCCAATACATCTCAGAGTTATAGCACGGTCACATTGAATGATAAAACGGGACCCACTATGACTATAACAGCAGTGGACGGAAGCAGCAACGCAGTCAGTGACGGCTCTACTACGAATGATGCGACCCTCACTGTTACTTTTACCAGTAGTGAGTCTACAACTAATTTTGCGGTAGGAGATGTTACGGTAAGTGGTGGAAGTCTAAGCTCGTTTGGCGGAAGCGGAACAACCTACACAGCAACTTTTACCCCATCGGCAAGTGGAGCCACGACGATTGACGTATCCGGAAGTACATTCACAGATGCTGCTGGGAATAATAATAGTGCAGCAAATCAATTCAACTGGACCTATGATGGCACTGTGCCAACTATAACAGGTAATAGTCTGGCATCAGATAATAGTACCATCGCAGTTACTTTTAGTGAGGCTGTGTATAATACATCTGGAGGAAGTGGTTCACTAGAAGTGGCCGACTTTGTTTTCTCTATGAGTAGTGGAGGTATAGGAGGCGCAACACTTGCAAGCACTATTCCAAGCAGTATCTCTGCAAGTAGCAATACGTATACTCTAGGTATTTCCCTTTCTGGAACACCAAGAGGTGATGAGACACTAACGGTGAGTCCAGCAAATAATGCCATCTTTGATGTAGCAGGAAATGCCGCAAGTACATCTCAGAGCAACAATACTGTAACATTGAATGGTACGAACTACATCCTTGATTTTGATGGCTCGAATGATTACGCCTATGTTGCCAATAGTTCAGACTTTCAGCCAAATAATTTTACCGTTCAGGCGTGGATCAATCTAGATGCATTTGAGAATGAGGATTATTTTGTCTACAGACACAAGACCTGGTTTATTGGGTTTAGTCGTTCGGGAACAAAGATTGAGGGAGGCGTCAGAGATGATCAAGGTGACTGGTTGTATCCCATATCGACTACTACTCCCTCAGCAGGTGGGGGTTGGTATCATGTTGTGCTTGTGTATGATGGTACCGGAAGTTCTACAGAGTATGCCTATCTCTATATAAATGGAAGTCTCCAGGATACTGAATCCAACTCGAATCATGATCTAAATTCTCAAAACAATTACGTTTCAGTTGGTGCTAAAAGAAACAATGCGTCAGTATCAAATTATTTTAATGGCCAGATTGATGATGTTGCCTTTTGGAGTGAGGTATTGACATCGAGTGAGGTATCTGCGTTATACAATTCAGGAACCCCTATTGATGCTGGTTCTAATAGTGGGAACTACACCTCAAGCTCTGGCTTGGTTGCCTATTACAAATTTCAACAAAATGCTAATACTGAAACGGGAAGTCATAACTTGACAACTAGTGGCAGCCCAACGTATTCTCAGACTAATATTCCTTAATTTTTATGTTGCTAAATAATTAATAATTTTGATAATTAAATACTTTAAAGGAATGAACCCAGGATGAAAGACCAAAAATATTTTTTCCTTATTATAGCGATCTTTTTATGGACATGCGCTTCTCAGGATGAAGAGCCTGAAGATTGTGCAGGTGTCCCAGATGGGATGGCTGTTCTTGATAGTTGTAATGTTTGTGATGATAATCCCGAAAATGATTGCATCCAAGACTGTTTAGGTATTTGGGGTGGTTCTGCATCTATTGATAATTGTGATGTTTGTGATGATGACTCTACAAATGATTGCGATGAAGATTGTGCTGGAGTATCAGGTGGATCAGCCGTTGAAGATAATTGCGGTGTGTGTGATGAAGACCCCACAAATGATTGTACCGAGGATTGTTTAGGTGTTTGGGGTGGTGACAGTGTATGCGGTTGTACTGATCCTGATGCATTGAATTATAATGAGCATGCTAATTATGATGATGAGAGTTGTTTGTATGATGCTGGTGAATTAAGCATTCATTGGGTAAAGACGTATGAAGATATCGGTGATGAGAGTTGGTGTGTGCGTGAGGTATCAGACGGAGGTTTTATTATAGCAGGAGCATCTAATTATACAGGCCTTTTGATTAAGACTGACTCTGATGGTGATGTAGTCTGGAGCCAGACGTATAATAACTCGACTGCGTTATACAGTGTACGTGAGACAGCGGATGGTGGTGTCTTTGCGGTAGGATTTTATGAGTGTGATACCTTACCTGGATGTTATCCAGATATATATTTGGTGAAGACCAATAGCTCTGGAGAAATCGAATGGGAATTGGTTGATAGTGGCACCGATAACAATGACTGGGCGAGAGATTTTCTTGAGACTTCAGATGGTGATTTTGTTGTGACGGGTACGTGGAATGATAATGGAAATAATTCTAAGGCTATGCTTAGAAAATACAGTAGCACAGGTGAGTTAATGTGGCATGAGATATACAGTAGCTCTGCTGCAAATGAGATTAATGAAATTTTACAGACTGATGAAGGTGACTATATTTTAGGAGGCTATACAGGAACTCAGCATGGTGACTATAAGGCCCTTCTTATTAAGACAGATTCTGATGGTCAGCAGATATGGAAAAAGAATATCCAGTCAGTTGGTAGTACTGAAATATATGCCATTTGCAAGTCACCAAATGGTGGCTACGTTGGAGCAGGTTATTGTAATAGCTGGAGGAGTAATTATTTAGTAGAGCGAAATGCTTCAAATGGTACAGGAACCTGGAATGATTGTCATATTGTTGAGCCGACCGTTAGTGGATATTATGATATTACACCTGCATCCAATGGTGGATATTATGTTATTGATGGTAGCAGTAATTTTAAGTGGGTCAATTCTCAGGGAGAGATTATTTTTTCTCAATATATTGATCACGTTAATATGTCTATAATGGAGCTGGACAATGGTGACATTGTGGTTGGAGGATATGGCTTTATTGATGGCAATAGTGGCGGAACTCCTGCGTTAATGAAAATGGCCTTCTCTAACTAATTGATTGAGTAAATAAATGCAATATAAAATAGATAGTAAAATTAAATATATATTTTTCATGGTGTTTTTCTTTTTTGTATGTGAGAAAGAAGAATCGATTAACAATTCTTCTTTACCAAGCGATTGTGCAGGAGTTTCTGGTGGTACAAATATTTGTGGTTGCACAGATAGCACTGCATTTAACTATAACAATAGTGCAACCTATGATGATGGGAGTTGTCAACTCCATGTGGATAACGGTGATTACTTTATTACCTTTGATGGGGCCAATGCATTCGTTGATTTAGGGGGTATACATCCAGAGGGTTCTTATACAAAGGCTGCATGGGTAAAGCGACAATACGCTTATAGCTTCAAGCATAATATTTTATCAGGAAACTCTAGCCATGCTTTTTGGGCGCCTCAGTCTCAAGGTGCAAAATTATCTGCTGGACACCAGGATAATTTTTTTGCCGTACAAGACTCTGACTCTCTTCCAGAACATATTTGGACATTTGTATCTGTAACATACGAGGCTTCTTCAGGCACAATGACTCTTTATAAAAATAGCGAGCAGGTTGACCAGGCAACAGATGTTCCGCTTCCAGAAGAAAGTACGACTACATACATTGGAAGGTATGGTAGTGGTAACGTTTGGTATGGAGATATTGATGAGGTTGCATTATGGGGTACAGCCCTAAGTGCAAATGAAATTGCTGAAATTGGACAAGAGGCTAATAATTTTAATGCAACGATTGATAGAGGAAGTTACGAGTCTTCAAATAGTTTAATTGGATACTGGAAGATGAATGAGGGAGGAGGAAGTTTATTATCAGATGCAAGTGGCAATGGAAACACAGGCGAGATGACCTACCTAGTGTGGAGTACCTGTGATGAGTGCGGGTGTATGGATGAAAGTGCCTGCAACTATGACCCTTCAGCAACAATAGACAATCGTTCCTGTGACTATGTTGATGAGCCATGCGAGGCATGTGTTGACAGTCAGATACTAAGGTCTGACTATGATCTAGATGGTGTGTGTGATGATGTTGATGAAGATGATGATAATGATAATGTGCCCGATGTCGATGATACAAATCCGCTTGACAATACAGTTTGTTTGGACACCGATGGAGACGGATGCGACGACTGTTCTTCAGGGGTGTATAATACATCGAATGATGGACCAGATGACGATGGAGATGGGATATGTAATGCATACCTTATAGAGGGAAGAACTGTATATATTGTAGGTAGTTCGTATAATGAATCAGGAAACCAGACTGCTTGTTATTGGGTGGATGGAATAAGAGTTGAACTCCCAGGAGGTGCGTGGGCAACAGATATAGTTGTAGTTGATGGTGATGTGTATACCTCTGGTACTGGTGAATCGTCTGATGCGTGTTATTGGATCAATGATGTTCGCTATGATCTACCAGGAGCTTTTGGAGAGGCTGAAGCAATTGCCGTACATAATGGAGACGTGTATGTGGCTGGTTGGTATGATAATGGATCCTGTTACTGGAAAAATGGCCAGCGTATTGATCTAACTGTAAATAGAGACTCTCAGGCTTTTGCAATAGGAATTAAGAATGACGGTTCTGTTTATGTTGGTGGATATTATATGAATAATCATCATTACATTATCCCTTGCTTTTGGAAAAATGGTGGAAATAGAAAAAACTTGGCATATCCAAGTGGAGGAGATGGCGAGGTGTATGACATGGTTATTGAAGATGGAAACATGAGATACTTTGGTGGTTATGTATTACACACTTCAAGCTTTGCGGGATATAGACCGACAGCTTCTTTTTGGCGTCATACCTCACGCACAGATCTTAGGTTTGGAGGATCTGATATGGATATATACGGTGCACAGGTTAATGGGATGACTATGGATAGAGGTGAAGTTTATTCAGCTGGTCGAACGGATTGGTTTGGTCATACGGATGGTGAGTTTTCTGGTGGCTATTTCCCTCAATATTGGAAAGGTAAAAAAATATATGATTTGGAGGGAGGACCGCTAGGATGGTTTGGAACAGGTGAGGCATTTGATATTCGGGTTGTAGATGAAAATATTGTTGTTGTGGGAGCTGCTCATAGAGAGAATTATTTAGATGGTGAAATGAGCGCATGCTACTGGTTCAATGGAGAGCTTAACTATCTTGTTAAACAGGGGGATGTTCCAGCGGGTATAGATGACTGGTACTGGAGCGAGGCCAAAGGTTTACATATCGAGTGAGTAGTATAAGGAAACTAATTTCTTTTTTTCTTTTCATCTTTTTTCTTTTTAGATGCAGTGACCCAGAGAGTGATACTCTAGATGAAGTAGTTGACTGTGCGGGTGTTCCCAATGGGAATACTATCTGTGGTTGTATGGATAGTACGGCTTTTAATTATAATAGTAGTGTAACATACGATGACGGAAGCTGTCAGGTTCATGTTGATAATGGTGACTATTTTCTATCCTTTAATGGATCTAATGCTTATGTAGATCTGGGTGATATACTCCCCCAGGGTTCTTACACAAAGGCTGCCTGGGTAAAACGAATCAATGGTGATAATCCAGCGAATAATATCATATCAGGAAATGCGGGACATGCTTTTTGGGCGCCACAGAGCCAGGGCTCAAAATTATCAGCAGGACACCAAGGTAATTTTAATATGGTTCAGGATTCTGATGCGTTGAGTGAAGGAGAGTGGACCTTTGTTTCTGTTTCTTTTGATGCTTCCTCAGGAACAATGACACTCTATAAAAATACTTCTCAGGTAGATCAGGCCACAGGGGTTCCGATTCATGACGAGAGTACTGTCACCTATATCGGAAGGTATTTAAATGGAAATTGGTGGAGTGGTGATATAGATGAGGTAGCGATATGGGATAAAGCATTAGATGCGAATGAGATCGTGGAGCTAGGGAATTCTGAAAACAATATGGATGCCACCCTTGAGAGAGGGAGCTACGTTTCATCAGATAACCTTGTCGGTTATTGGAAAATGAATGAGGGAGAGGGTGGTCTTTTGTCTGATGCTAGTGGGAATGGGAATATGGGTGCTATAACCTATGCTGAGTGGAGCACGTGCGATGTATGCGGCTGTATGGATGAAAGTGCCTGTAACTACGACCCATCAGCGTCTATAGATAATCGCTCCTGTGACTATATTGATGAGCCATGTGAAGCGTGTGTTGAAAGTGAGATTGTAATTGATGATTACGATATGGATGGGATCTGCAACAATGATGACGAAGACGATGATAATGACAATGTGCCAGACGTTGATGATTTAAATCCTTTTAATAATAGGGTCTGCTCTGATGTAGACCAGGATGGTTGCGATGATTGTTCTTCTGGGATATTTGATACAGATAATGATGGAGTGGACGATGATGGTGATGGTATATGTAATCAGTGCGGTACAGACACTACCTACTCAAAGGTGCTACCAGGAACAGCAGGATATGACATTATTCGTTCTTCAAATTGTAGCTATGTTATAGCTGGATCTGATGGGAGTACTATCCTTCTAAAAATTGATGAATATGGAAATGAAATTTGGAGTAGAAACTACAGCGAGGTACCAGGAAGTCACTGGGGCAAGTCTGTGACAAAAACTTCGGAGGGTGGATATATTATAGGCGCAAATCAAAATACTATTATTAAGACAGACTCAACTGGATTATTAGAGTGGTATTACAAGCTCTCTTACGGTTTTACATATTTTGTGGAAGAAGTAATACAGACCTTTGCAGGTGATTATATTGTGGTAGGTGCTATAAGTGGTGACCCTGGTACTGGTGGACATGCACAAATGGGACAGGCCTTTATACTGCGTATGTCCGAGGGAGGTGGCGTGCAATGGATCAAACGCTATGGCATCTCCAATACACCTGATGATGGTTTCTGGGGAGTTGTGCAGGCGGATGATGGCGGATTTGTTCTTGCGGGTAATAAACTACAGGATAGAAACTTTGAGTTCTATGATCATTTTTGGATACTGAAGGTTGATGGCAATGGTAACGAGGTTTGGTCACATGAATTGGGTGGTAATCTATGGGATGAGGCCACGGGTATTGTGAAACTATCAGACGATAGCTATATCCTCTCTGGAAAAAAATCTTTGTCAAGTACTAATTTAAATATGTTTGTTGTACGTGTTGCTTCAAATGGCACAATCCTGTGGCAGAATGATCACGGGGGTAGTAATAATGATACGGGGCTATCCATAACACTATCTGAAGATGAGAGTACGGTTGCTGTGGTAGGATACACAAGGAGCAATTCGGGTAACCCGTTTAGTTATAGAGTCTGGGGTGTGGATGTATCTAGTGGTCAAATACTTTGGAGTAGAGTCCACGGTGGGAGCCAGGATGATAAGGCAACTGGAGTTGTCGAATCCTATGACAATGGTTTTGCTATAGTTGGCCGATCCTATTCCTACGGAAGCCCCTATGTGCATTGGATGGTAAAAACAGACCAAACAGGTACACTAGAATAGTAACGTAAATAGTATCTAATTAATATGATAACCATAGGAAATGAATGTTTAATTTCCTTATAGAAAAACAAAGAAAAATTCAAAATGTCCAACACTAAAAATTTATTCAAATTAGTATTACTTCTTTTTTCATCTTTTTCACTTTTTGCAAATAGTATTGCACCAAATCATATTTATGATCCTTGGGAAAATTTTCAAGTAAGTGAAAAACAATCATCAACTATCTTTGATATTGATGAATTACAATCTATTCTAGGCTCTACTCCAAGGGTCGAAGAGCGTACCCCTTCCACAATAATTATAAAAATGCCCCTAAGAAATGGAAAAAAAACAGCATTTCGGTTTTATGAGACATCTGTAATGCATCCTAACCTTGCTGTGCGTTATTCAACGATTAAAAGTTACATGGGGGTAGGTATCTCAAATTCATCCTATCGTGCAAGCATTGTTATAAATGATGGAATGATAATGGGAATGTCTATAACCGAAGCAGGAAATTCATTTTTTCAATCATTTAACCTTGAAAGTGGTAGAGAGGTGTTACAGGTTGGTGATGAGATTATATCACCAGAGCAGGATTATATATGCAAAGTTGAAAATACATTAATCTCAAATTCAAGAGATGTTAATGATGATATATTTCCTGATTGCGTTGGTGTTGATGATCCGTGTATCCCTGTTGGTAGTGAGCTTGTAACACATAGAGTTGCTCTTATTGTAACAGAGGATGTAAACAACGAGGTCGCAGACGGTACCGTTTCAGGTGGTCTTACATGGTTAGTAGGTATTGTTAATCAGGTAAATCTTATTTGGACTAGAGATCTTGGTTTTAAGATGCAACTGGTTGAAAACAATGATGTCGTTATTCATACCAATAGTAATCCAGCTCCAGCCCAGTTCAAACAGGAATGTGCTGAAACAGGTAACCCTAGTAATTGTGAGCTACCTGAAGTCGAGCCATACCTTGATGATGTGATTGGTCCAGGAGGCTGGGAAGCTGAAGATGCGATACGTCAGTGGGAGTATGGAGCATGTTTTGATTTGGGCTATGGTGGTGGTTTGGGATATTGTCCAGGAGCTACATCTGTTAATATACCTAGTTATCTTGTTTTTTCACATGAGGCTATGCACAATATTGGTTCAAATCATAACCTTACAAAAGAAGGTGGAATAGGTTCTTCTATTGGCGGAAGTATTATGTATTGGTCTACAAATAGTGCGCGAGTTCCTGGTAATAATGCAATGGCCTATACATCCCACAGTCTAGAAATAGGAATGAATTATAAATTAGCTTTGCCTGGATATTATGGAAATTTTTATAGTTATGTAGTGGGATATGAAACGCAAGAGACAGGAAATACTATCCCTGATGTAATTGTTCCTACAGGTGGCTATATTATTCCGAAAGAAACACCATTTGCTCTTGAAGGCTATAGTTCACCGATGTATCCTGAGTATACTTTTAATTGGGAACAGAATGATGCAACCAGTGAAGTTTTTTGGAATGATACAGAGAACTCAGAGTACCCATTTTTCAATCCAGTTATGGGACCATTATTTACGACTGTAGATCCAACACCAGATGGATATCGTAGAACATTTCCTAGCATGAATAGTTTAGTTAATAATACATATGAGACATATCACGAAGATTGGGGCAACCCCTCTACACTTGTAGTTGAGAAACTTCCATTTGCCTCTAGAGAGATTAATATGCGGATGGTGGTTAGGACTAATGATCCATTTGCTGGTTCAGTGAATCATAAGAATGTACAATTTTTTGTTGCTGGAACGGCTGGTCCTTTTAGAGTTACATCGCAGTCAGATCCTTCTGTTTGGGAAGTGGGATCTCAGCAAACTGTGACATGGGATGTAGCAAATACAAATGATCCAGACAGCGTGAATTGTCAGGCCGTTGATCTTGTTCTATCTTTAAATGGTGGTGATAGTTTTGACTTTGTATTATTTCAAAATGTTCCAAATAATGGGTCCTATACATTTACCATGCCTCCAACCCCTCCGACTGTTTCAGGGAGGCTGATGATACGATCAGTAGATAATATATTTTTTGATATAAATAATGGAAATATCACGGTTCAAAATAATAATGTTCCTTCTTTAGCGCTTAGCCAATCATCTATGGATGTTCAACTTAGTGGTAATACCAGTGAAACGTTTTCAGTTGAGGCTACGAATGATGGGGAAGAAGGTTCTGTGCTTAGTTTTGTAACCTACCCTGGAAAAGATTTTATGTTTAATCAAAAATTTTCAGATGGGAGTATCCCTACAGGTTGGTATGTAACTACAGATGCTGATTGTGATAATCCAGGCTGGTTTGTTTCAGAGGATGCATCAAGCCCCTATTTTTCTATTCCGCTTTCTGATGGTTATTATATTGCAACAAATGATGATGCTTGTGGAAGTAGTAGTGATGGTAGTAATGATATGTTATATACAAATGAGCTCACAATTCCAGAAGGTTTAATAGAACTATCTTTCAATAGGTATTTTACTGCAGGTTTTAGTCAAACTTTTCATGTCTACGTATCTACAGATAATTGGGAAACTTATGAAGAAGTATATACCCTTGGGTATGGCGATGGTAATGATGAGTGGGTAAAGGAAACAATTAATCTACAACAATATGCTGGTGAAACTATTCATATTGCGTTTCACTCTAATGATAATGGTAATTGGGCATCTGGAATAGCGATGGATAATATCCAATTGGGAATAATACCATTTTGGATAACATCGTCATCTACGGGTATCATAAATTATCAAGATACAGAAACATTTGAGTTTACTATTGATACACAGGGACTTACTAATGGGAGTTATAATGCTACGGTTATTGTAGAAGATCCATACCAGTATATAGCAGACACTTTGGATGTTAATCTTTCAATTAGTGGTGTTGTAGGAGTTGTTGAGAGTCCAATTCCTTATGATTTCGCGCTTTACCAGAACTATCCAAATCCGTTTAACCCTTCAACTGATATCAGATTCTCTCTTCCCAAGTCAGAAAAGGTAAATTTAATTGTGTATGATTTATTAGGAAATACGGTTAAAGAAATTGTGAATGATAATCTAAAACCAGGTATATATAACTATCAGTGGTCTGGTGAAAATCAACAAGGTGTTTTGGTAAGTGCAGGGATGTATTTTTATCGTTTAGAGGCTGGTTCATTTATTCAAACAAAAAAAATGATTTTATTAAAATAAACACCTGATTACCCAAAGAACATTTTGTAAAATCGCCGGTTAAAATTTTTAATAAAAAGGAGACATAATGTCTAAAACAAGTAAACTATATGATGAACTAAAAGGTCATTTTGATACTTTTGTTCTAGAGCATGACAAGAATATGGGTGGTAATAAGGCTGCTGGTTCTCGTGCAAGAAAAGCTATTGGTGAAGTAAAAAAACTAGTAACAGACTACCGTAAGGCATCTGTTGCTGGTGAATAATTTTCGCTTTATGAAAAAAAACCCCGCATTAGCGGGGTTTTTTTTTGAAATAATACAAAAGGACATATGAGAAAAGATTCTTTAAGAAATATAGCAATTATAGCTCACGTAGATCATGGTAAAACCACATTGGTTGATGGATTATTAAAGCAGAGTGGAACATTTAAGGCACATCAGGATGTTGAAGATCGTGTTATGGATTCCATGGACCTTGAAAAAGAACGTGGGATTACTATTACAGCCAAAAATACAGCAGTATTTTATAATGATGTAAAAATTAACATTTTAGACACACCTGGACACGCTGATTTTGGTGGGGAAGTAGAAAGAAGTTTAAATCTTGTAGATGGTGCTTTGTTATTAGTTGATGCAAGTGAAGGACCACTCCCACAGACTAGGTTTGTATTAAAAAAAGCTCTTGAAAAGGATCTACCTATTATACTTGTTATAAATAAAATTGATCGGTCTGATGCTAGAATTAGTGAAGTGGTTGACGAGGTTTACGATTTATTTATTGACCTTGATGCATCGGATATTCAGATTGAGTTTCCAATTATTTATACAAATGCGAAAGAGGGTATCGCGTATAATGAATTGAATAGCTATTCTAACAATCTGACCCCTTTATTTAATGCAATACTCACAAAAATAAAAGGGCCAGAGGTATTAGATGAAAATAAATCACAGTTTCTTATTACTAGCCTAGATTATGATTCGTATGTAGGGCAAATCGCTGTTGGAAGATTAAATAATGGTAATCTTTCTATGAATGAGTCATACTCTTTATGTAATGTGAATGGGAACATAATTAATCAAAAATTTTCTGCTCTTTATACTTTTCAGGGATTAAAAAAAGTACAGGTTGAAGAAGTTACGGCAGGAGATATTATTGCTTTTGCAGGGATTGAAAATATATCGATTGGTGATACGATAGCAGATAATGAGAACCCTGAACCCTTACCACGTATTGAGGTAGATGAGCCAACTGTTTCTATGCTTTTTTATGTTAATAATAGTCCATTTGCAGGACAAGATGGAAAATTTTTAACAACGAGACATATATCAGAAAGACTTACGAAAGAGACTTACAGTAATGTGTCACTTCAAGTGTATCCAACAGATAGAACAGATGTATTTGAAGTGAGAGGAAGAGGTGAATTGCAAATGGCAATATTAATTGAGACTATGAGAAGAGAAGGCTATGAGTTTATGGTCTCAAAGCCTCAGGTTATTACAAGACAAGACAATGGCAAGACACTTGAGCCTATGGAGAAGGTCTTTCTTGATATTCCTGAAGATAAAGTAGGAATTCTCACAGAAAAATTATCTGCAAGAAAAGGTAGGATGACGAATCTTCAGAATCATGGTACAGGAAGAGTTAATCTTGAATTTTCAATACCATCTAGAGGGCTAATAGGTTTTAGATCCCAATTTTTAACTGATACTCAGGGTGCAGGTATTATGAATAAATTATTTGATGGATATGCACCATGGTTTGGGCCAATCCCTCAGCGAAATTCAGGAGCATTGGTATCAGATCGTAATGGGCAAGTTACGACCTATGCATGCCTAGGTATGGTAGACAGAGGTGAGTTATTTATTAGTGTTGGGACTGAAGTATATGATGGTATGATTATTGGTGAAAGAAATAGAGATGGTGATCTTAATGTGAATATTACCAGAGAAAAAAAGTTAACAAATATGCGTGCATCTGGATCAGATAATACGGTGACACTTCGACCTCCAAAACAATTATCATTGGATCAGTTTATTGAATTTATTGCTGAGGATGAACTAGTTGAGGTGACTCCAGAAAATTTAAGATTAAGAAAAATGGAACTGGATCAAAATAAACGAGCATCACTGAAAAAGAAAGAAAAATATTCAAATTAAAAATGAATAATGTAACTCAGTTAGAACTTCCATTAGATAATCTTATACGAAAATCAGAAAATATTAATACTCTATCTCAGAGTATATTTTTTCTTCATGGTTTTGGAAGCAATATGCAGGACCTTTTTAGTCTTAGCTCATTTTTTGATAAAAGTTGGACCTGTATAAGCCTCCAGGCATCTATTCCTGTACAGTTTGAAGGATGGGCATGGGCAGAATTAGATTTTAATAATATTGGAAAGCTTCCAAAACCAGAGCAAATGAAAATTCATCAGCAAAAAGTATTTCAATCAATTGATCAATGCATCGATCAATTAGATTTAGATCCAAAACAAATAAATTTATTAGGATTTAGTCAAGGAGCATCGCTATCTATTTATTCTGGTTTAAAAAATCCAAATAAGTTTAACTCTGTTGTGGCTCTTTCAGGTTTTTTTCCTGTTGAGGAAAGAATTGAGGATATTGATACTAAATCTGTCGATAGTTTGAAACTTTTTATGGGACATGGAAGGCATGATCCAGTTGTGCCTCTTAGTTTATGTCAACATACAAGAAAAGGTTTAATAGACGTAGGTGTAAAACCATATTATAGAGAATATGATTCAGAGCATACTATTTCAAACGATTGTTTGAATGATGTATTGGAATGGTTAAGAGAGAGAAATTAGAAAAGAATAAAAAGTAATAGTATAACGTAAATTCTACCAGTCGTCGTCCCAGTCGTCATCACTTTCATCACCCCAGTCATCTCCACTTTCTTCTTCTAAATATTCAGCTTGTTCATTCAGCCAAGATAAATAGGCCTCTTCTTCATGAATAGTTACAAAACCTTTCATTCGATAGTGTCCAAGTCCGCATAATTGTGCACAGGAAATTTCAAGTCCCTTGCCCTCTCTTTTTGTACCTATAGCTGTTTTGAGGAATTCTTCTGATGTACTGGTCGCTGTAAAATGTACTGGTATGTTCATTCCAGGAATAGCATCTTGAGATACTCTTAGCTCAGGTAATTTAAAATTATGGATAACATCCTTAGAGCTTAAATCAATCCGAATTTTTTTATTAACAGGGATATGAAGTTGATTGATAGTATAGAAATCATCTGCACCATATTCACTTGATCTGTCCAATCCTATTGGATTATCTTGTTCGTCTACTAAGTCAACTCTTGTATCACCGAATTTACCGTCTGCGCCTGGATAGTGAATATTCCATGCATATTGTTGGGCAATTACTCTTATATGCTCCGAGTCTCTAGCATCTGGAACATCATTCACTCTTTCAGCCCAAATAGGAAAAGCAAAACCAAATAGAATGACTATTTCAATTACAGCAACAGCTGCTTCAAGTATGGAAGAGTAATGAGATTCGACACCATGATAATTAGCTTTTTTATTTTTTGATGAACGGAATTTTACTAAGCTGACAATAAAAAATATTCCCCAGCCAATAAAAAGGACAAGCATAAGATAGTGTACGATGACAATAATTTCATCTATACGTCCGCTTACGGTGGAGATACCAACGGGAAGACCAAAATATCTTAATAGATCAATCATGTTTAATTAAATCTTGATTCATTTTTTTTGATTTTAGGCCTATAGAAACAATACCTATTGCGATAACAAATAAAAGAGGGGTAATCACTCCAAGCAGGGTAATGATAGCCATATCCATACCTTTTCCTGCATCACTATTTGGATCACCGTAGCATGTAGAACACGCGTAGATACTCTCACTAAAAGTAATGATGAATAACGCTAGTAGAAATGATAAATAGTTTTTCATTATAGTGTTTTAAATTTTTCAAGTATAGATATAAGGTAGTATGAAAGGGCTAAAGTAAAAAGTATGCCTGCAATTGAAAAAAGAGTTGAATAAGACTCATTATTTTCGTTGATCATTGAATAAGAAAAAAAACCTGTTAGCATAATAGATAGAATAATAAGAATAGTGTGCGTTATTTTTAAGCTCATTCTAATATATCCTAATATATCTCAGTACCATCTGTTAAAGATATAAGTGGAATGAACATTAATATAAAAAATGCCACAGCTGTAGCCACTAGTATCCATATAATTGCTGCTCGCTCTGATATGAGGTGCATGAAGAACCCAAGTACTAAGCTTCCTTTAATCGTTGCAATAGTAATCGCTAGAAAAAATGCTTCTATAAATGAGACCTCTAGATAACTCACAGCAACAGTGATTATTGTTAATATTCCAAGAGCAATAAATACTCTGATATAGGTTTGTATGTGATGTTCTATGGAATGTTCTGAATCGCTAGACATAATTAAGTACCTATAAGAGATAGAGAATAGGAAATAAAAATATCCATACCAGATCAACAAAGTGCCAGTATAGACCAATTATTTCAATTCGGTTTGCAAGTAAATCTTGATTTTCAGCCCACATTTTATCTGCCTGTTTTGTCCAGAAAAAGATTAAAACAACCATTCCACCTATAATATGAAGAACATGTAGACCAGTAAGGGTAAAATATATTCCCATAAATGTACTGGATGATGGATAAATACCATGATGAAATTTTCCAGTATATTCAAAATATTTTACAAAGAGGAAAGCAGCAGCACATAAGATTGTAATCCCCAGATACATTTTGTATTTATCAAATTGTTGCAGTTTTAGAGATGCCCAGCTCATAACCATTGTTACACTAGAGGTTATAAGGACCATTGTATTAAATGTGGCCATTGGGACACTGAGTTTAGACCCCCAATAATCAAAATCACCTTCTGGAGCTGCAAATCTCAAAAAAACATAGGCAGAAAATAATCCACCAAATAGCATCACCTCAGATGCTAAGAAAATCCAAATTCCTAGTTTTGCATTATTTAGTCCAGTATCTGGACGTTCTTCTAATATATATGGTATACTACTCATGGTGTTGTTTGGGGACAAAAGTCCTCATCCTTTCCTGGTACACTATATTCGTAAGGGCCGTGGTGTACTTCAACAGCTGATTCAAAATTAACATGTGGAAGAGGTGGTGAAGGTGCAGACCATTCTATAGTAGTGGCCTTCCATGGATTGCGGTCTTTAGATTTTTTACTACTTAGTGTAATAAAGATATTGACGATAAAAGGAATCTGAGCAAGACCTAAAATAAAGGCTGATATAGTCATAAACTCGTTCCAATGTAAAACATCTGATGCATGAGCATATTGCTGTCCACCATCATACATTCTCCTTGAAAGTCCAGCAAGTCCTTGTATAAACATAGGCATAAAAACACCATTCATCGCTAAAAAAGATGGATAAAAGTGAAGCTTGCCCATACCTTCATGTAGCTGCCGTCCAGTTATTTTAGGAAACCAATAGTATATACCTGCAAAAAGTGCAAACAATGTTCCAGGAGCAACAACGTAATGAAAGTGACCTATGACATAGTATGTGTCATGAAGAAAAATATCTGATGCTGCTACACCAAGTGGTAGGCCTGTTAACCCTCCAATACCAAACATAGGGAGGAAGGCCAATGCAAAGAGCATGGGGGTATTGAATCGTATTGATCCTCCCCATAATGAAATAAAAAATGCAGTAAGGACAACAACAGAAGGAATAGAAATAATCATTGTTGTAAGCTGAAAAAAGGCACTCATCGTTTGCCCCATACCAGTTAAAAACATATGATGAGCCCAAACAATAAAAGACATAAAGCCTAAGAAAGATATTGCATAAACAAGTGATTTATATCCCCAGAGTGGTTTTCTAGTGTTGTTTGCTAACACTTCTCCTACAATACCAATAGCTGGTAGAATTAACACATAGACTTCAGGATGAGCGAGGAACCAAAAGAGGTGTTGCCAAAGTAGTGGAGATCCATTTCCATATGCCTCAACAGCACTTCCAGCATAGACTAATCCACTTGGCAAGAAAAAACTAGTGCCAGCTATTCGGTCCATTAACTGTAAAACAGCTGCTGCTTCAAGTGGTGGAAACGCTAAAATTAAAAGAAATGATGTTACTAGCTGCGACCAGACAAAGAAGGGTAATCTGAACCATGTAAGCCCTGGTGCTCTAAGCTGAACAATTGTTACAATAATATTCATAGATCCTAATAGGGATGATGTAATTAGAAATACCATTCCTAAGAGCCACATTGTTTGTCCTGATTCAAAAATTGATAGTGGAGGATAGGATGTCCATCCAGATCTAGCGGCTCCTTCAGGAGTGAAAAAGCTGGCCATCATTACAACACCACCAACAAAATAAGACCAGTAGCTCGCAGCGTTAAGTTTTGGAAAAGCCATGTCAGGTGCACCGACTTGAAGCGGGACAAGGTAGTTTCCAAATGCACCAACGGCAAGAGGTACTACTCCTAAAAATATCATAATAGTTCCGTGCATTGCACCAAGAGTATTATAATTTTCTGGAAGCATCACACCGCCACTTTCTGAGAAGAACCATTCGCCAATATATGGAATTACTGCTTCGGGGTAAGCTAGCTGATATCGCATAACTGCCATAAGACTAAATCCGAAAAGGAGGAATAATAGAGAGGTTATTCCATATTGGATTCCAATAATTTTATGGTCTACAGACCAAATATATTTTTGAAAAAAGTTTTCTTCGTGGTGGTGATTATCGCTCATGTTGTTTTAAATCAATATAGATTAAAATTAATCAATGCTCATGGTATAATTATCTTCAAAAACTTCAGTGCCTAACATCCTAATGGCATCCCAAGTCATTCTTGTGCAAACACGGGCGCATACCTGGCACCCAGTACACTCATTGTGTCGTACCTGAACAGGTGGGATTACTGGAAATTCATATTTTTCATTTGAAACTGGTTCAATACAGTCTACTGGACAAAAAGGTACACAGGCCTGACAACCAGTACAGTTATCTTCATCAACAACCGCAATAAGCTTGGGACGTTTTTGTTTTTCCCTTGCGTATTCTGGAAGTTCCGGAATCCCTTTAAAATAATTAAATGCCATTATAAAACTTTTATCTTCTTATATAGAGCACATAATTTAAATAATAATTTTTGAAAAAGAGAGTATAATCCTTATTACAATATATATTTTTCAATGACCCATCCTGAGCCGAAACATATGAGACCTGCAAGGAGGAGTTTGGGATCCATGAGCCCAGGGTATTTGATAATGAAACCTACTGCTATGATAAACATACCCAATAATTCAAGGCCTTTAGCAGCATAATACAAAATTAGCTCTTAATTGGGTCAGGTTCTAATTCACTAATAATGGATAGTTGCTCTCTGAATGAATCATTTTTTATTTTGAGCGACCAAAGGTGGTGTAGATATGCAACTAAAAATATAGGCCAGTGAAGCCATTTGGTTGGCATATTATTCTCCACCGCTCCTATATGAATAAACCACCCTCCAATCAAAAAGATGGTTAACATTAGCTGTGGGAAAAGAACCATTTTTAATTTTCGCTCTCTGCTCCACAATTCTTCTTCACCAAGTCCAGAGGTGATAGCAGATTTTATGGCTTTACCAGTTGATATAAAAAAGTACATAACGATTGTTTCAGTAATAGTAAAAATTAAGATCATAAATAATGCAAACCGTGTGTGGCTTGCACCAAATATTGAGAAGCTCCAATATCCACTCGCGCCTACTAAGGAGAGATTGATTAGATTTATCAACATGAAAAAATAACAGATGATCATGAAAAGATACATATTAATAGATATAACTCTAAATTGACAATCTTAAATTACTCTATCAAACCCCATACTTCATAAAAGCATAAATAATAATTTGTTTTATAATACGCGATGTTTTTTGGTAATTTTAAGTATATAATAAAATATATTTATGGAGATATTATGACATTTAGATTTTTTATTGCTCTATTTGCATTACTGACTTTTGTAGAAGCTGGAACACTAAAAGGGCATGTAAAATACGATGGGAAAGCACCTAAGCCAAAACGTCTTAGGATGGATGCAGATCCAGTTTGCGGTTCATCTCATTCTGGCCCTGTCTACAGTGAAAATTTTAAGATGGCTAAAAACGGATCTATGGCAGAAGCCTTAGTCTATTTAAAAAATGTAAGATATAGTGGTGGTGTCCCTTCTGAACCAGCAGTATTGGATCAGAAAGGATGCATATATGTTCCTCATGTATTTGGAATGATGGCAGGGCAGGAGTTACTAATCAAGAATAGCGATGCAACACTTCATAACATACACTCTATGCCTAAAGTAAATAAAGAGTTTAATTTTGCCATGCCAAAAGTAGTGAAGAAAAAGAAGTCAACATTTGCAAAATCTGAGCCAGACCCTTTTTACATTAAGTGTGATGTACATCCCTGGATGAAAACATGGGTATTGGTTTCTGATCACCCTTATTATGCCGTAACAGATACAGATGGGAACTTCTCCATTGATAATATTCCAGCCGGTACATATGAAGTTGTTTGCTGGCAGGAAAAATTTGGTAGTAAAAGAGCAATTACTTCAACGGTAACTATTGGAGATGGCGAAACTACTAAAGATTTTGTTTTTTCAAGGCCAAAGAAAAAGTAAAACCTCATAATTATTTTTA
>PAPB01000019.1 GCA_002708715.1 Fidelibacterota bacterium
AAATTAAACCTACCTTAATCATAAAAATCGCATGTTTTTTATATTTATTATGAAATTCTTTATAATAATTTTCCTGATATCTAATGTAGTTTTTTCTCAATCCTCAATTTTAATTGGTACTATAAAAGATAGTAAAAATAAGAAACCTTTAATAGGCGCTAATGTTTTCTTATTAGAAACAAGTCTCGGAGCTTCAACAAACGAAACTGGCAATTATCAAATATCTAATGTGAGCCCTGGGGAATACATTTTAAAAACAACATACATTGGTTACGAGTCTAAAGAGATTAAGATCAATATATCCATTGAAAAAACCTTTAAGCAGAATATAGAATTGGATTACAAGATTATTGAAGGAGAAATTATTGAGGTTACTGTACAAGCAAGGGGGCAAATGGATGCCATAAATAAACAACTCAATGCAAGATCCATAAAAAATGTTATCTCATCGGATAGAATTCAAGAATTACCAGATGCAAATGCAGCAGAAGCTCTTGCAAGAGTACCAGGTTTATCTATCAAAAGAGAAGGCGGTGAAGGGAATAAAGTTGTAATCAGGGGTCTCTCTCCCAAGTATAATAAAGTAACCGTAAATGGTACGAATCTAGCATCAACAGATAAAGATGATAGAAGCACCGATTTGAGTATGATTTCACAGTATATGATTGAAGAAATTGAAGTAACGAAGGCTGGTACACCAGATCAAGAAGCCGATGTTCTTGGTGGAACTGTAAACTTTAAACTAAAAAAGGCTAAGCCTGGATTCCACGGAAATATCATTACCCAAGGGATGCATAACGGACTAAAAAATACATATCGTGACTATAAATTTGTAATGGACATTAGTAACAGATTTCATAAAAATAAATTTGGGATAACTGCACAAATAGATAGAGAGCAAAGGGATAGGAGTTCTCACAACTTGAGGGCAAGTTACGATAACGCTCCTGCAGATTTGAGTACGATTAACCCTCTAAATTTTAATAGCCTTGGACTTTCAGAAATTTTAAGAAACAATGATAGAAATAATAACCTTGTTGTAATGGACTATAACTTTTCAAATGGAAGTCTAACTTACAGTTCACTGAATAGCTCAATAAGTAAAGATATTGAATCCTATGGAGAAAGCTATGGTATTACGCAATCTTTAGGAGGCCGTTATTTAAACAACGGAGATATTAATAATAAGATAAGAGTTACAATGGAAACTTGGAATTATGAAAAACAATTAAGTCCAAATCTTAGATTCCAAATTGTAAACAGTTTTTCAAAATCTTCAAATGGGGACACAAGCAAAATATTTAGATTTATTGAAGATGAAGCTTTTACTGAACCATTGTACAATAAAAGTATTAACACCATGCAAAATTTTATGATCCGTGATACTAATAAGATTTTTTTTTCAGGATATGATTATGTAGAGAATAAAACTAAAGAGCAAGACCGCGCCCTTTCAGCCAGCCTAGAATATAATTACAAGGTTAATGCTCAAATTTCAGGTAAATTAAAATTCGGTTTTAAAATTAGGAAAAAGTCTAGATTTTTTGATAGAGATTATGAACAAGGTGATTTTGATGGTAACTCCAGTTATCATCCTCAAATGAGGCAAGGAGCGATTGAATTTTTTGATTGGTTAGATGATGTAGAAAGTGAGACATCTACTATGCCAATCAAGTATTTTATAAATAACGACTATGATGGTGAAAGGTTTATGCAAGGTGATTTTTCCTTAGGTCCATTTGCAGATCTAACAAAAATGGGAAAAATATTTTCATATATGAAGAAAAATTGGGGTGGGGGTCCAATTGATTTTAGTAGTTTTATACATAATTTTCATAAAACATCATCTCTAATATATGATTATTCTGGTTGGGAAAATTATTTAGGAAGATATTTGATGACTGATTTGAACATAGGCTCCACATTTAATATTATCACTGGTATTAGATTTGAAGATAACAAGACCTCTTATAATTCATACCATGGACAATCAACAGTCTATCCTTCTTTTAATTCAATGGGTTCCGATACGGCTTCTAATCATTTACGATTCAACTCTTATTCATTGCCTGCTCTTTTTTTGAAATATCAGCCTCATGACTGGATTATCCTTAGATATGCTAATACTAAAACATTGACTCGACCTAATTATTCAGATATTATTCCTCTTTATAATGTATCTGGTCAAAATAGAACAGTAGTATATCGTAACCCATTTTTAGAACCAGGACTTTCTAAAAATAATGATTATGTAGTCTCATTCAATAATAAATATCTCGGTCTGTTTAGTTTCAGTTATTTTACAAAACAAATCCAAGGGCTGATTTTTAGCAGTGGCCAAAGAGTCATTGAAGATCCTGGTAAATATGGATTACCAGGATTCACAGCATATTATCAGATTAATGATTATAAGACAAATAATAAGCATGATACATTCCTTGAAGGTTTGGAATTAGATTTTCAAACTAGATTTTGGTATTTACCAAGCTTTTTAAGAGGATTAGTTTTTAATGCTAATTATACACATACAAGGTCACAGGTTAAATATCCAAGGACTGTTATAGAACCTCAAATAATATTTGAACCATCATTAGAGGTTGAATTAATTAATATAGACAGCATCTATATTGATAGATTATTAGATCAGCCTAGAGATATTATAAACTATTCCATTGGATATGATTACAAAGGTTTCTCAGGACGCCTTTCGATGAACTATATTTCTAATATCTTTTCAGCTACAAACTTTTGGACTGAATTAAGACAGGATACTGATGCNTATAGAAGATATGATTTATCAATAAAGCAAAAATTATATGTTGAAGGATTAGAAATATATATAAATGCTAGTAACCTTTTAGAGGCTATTGATATTACAAGATTAAGGGGGTTTAATCTTCAAAATCCTAACTTTAATGATTCATTATACGATGATATGTTAAACGAAATCAATTTCAACGGGAATGAAAATATAGATCAAATGTTAAATAAGGTACCAAGAGAACAAAGATCAAAAGGATATGAACAACACTATGGGAGAACTATTGATATAGGTTTTAGGTTTTCATTTTAGGAAAGATTCAGAAATCATTTTAGTTTCTTTAAATTAGATTATAACAAATAATAAATCATATATAGAACTTATGCAATATGACCTAATCATAATGGGTGCGACTGGCTTTACAGGAAAACTCGTTATAGAATATCTAATAAAAAATTATGGAGTAAAAAACGATAATTTCACTTGGGCTATTGCAGGACGAGATATTGATAAGCTCACAAATCTGAAAAAAGCCTTAAAATCAATTAATTCAAGATCTATGGAAATTGATGTCCTTACTGCTGATAGCCATGATAAAGCATCTTTAGATAATCTGACTGCAAAATGCAAAGTTATCGTTAGCACTGTTGGTCCTTATCTAAATTATGGCCATTTACTAATTAAATCTTGCGCTCAAAATGGTACTCATTATTGTGATTTAACTGGAGAAGTGCCATTTATAAAAGAATCAATAGAGCAAGTGAGTGCAATTGCAAAAGAAAACAATTGTAAAATAATACATTCTTGTGGATTTGACTCTATTCCTTCTGATATCGGAGTCTTATTACTTCAAAATGAAGCTATGAAGCAATTCGGATCACCATTAAATGAAATTAAGCTTTACGTAAGAGCAATGCGTGGTGGTATTAGCGGAGGCACTATTGAAAGCATGATTAACATATATGAATACATAAAAGATAAACCAGATTTGCAGAAAGCATTAAAAGACCCATATTCACTTACTCCAAATTCAAATAACACTAATATACAACATACGCCTAGTTTAAAAGGTGTACAATGGGATCAAAATACTATGCGATGGTTATGCCCATTTGCTATGTCAGGTATTAATACAAAGATTGTTCGAGCTTCGAATGGTCTAATGAATAACTACTATGGAAAAAATTTCCAATATAGCGAGGTCGTATCATTTTCGAGAGGTCTTGGAGGATTCACCAAAGCTTTGAGTATGACTCTTAACCTTGCTTTTGCAAGATTAGCAATAGAGTTCAATCCATTAATTTATATTCTAAGAAAACTTTTTTTACCAGCACCTGGACAAGGTCCAACAAGAGAAGACAGGGAAAATGGATTCTTTAAAATGCACTTAACGGGTTCCTCAGATAATAATAAAAAATTAAATTTAATCGTTAGAGGAGACTCAGATGCTGGTTATTCTGGGACTGCAAAAATGATTACCGAATCTGCATTATCATTATTACTAGAGAAAAAACATGTTCCCAATTCATCTGGAGTTCTAACACCAGCATCAGGCATTGGAGAGATCATTGTAAAACGATTAAAAGATAAAGGAATTACTTTTAAATTACAATAAACTACGTTTTACAACTGAAAATTTTATAGTTAAGAAAATTATGGACATGTTTCATTTAAAAATCTAATCGATTTTGCAAACGCATACCCCATGCGTAAATATTCATTACTATCATAATGCCAAACATCTGGTGAAAATATCTAATGAACTGCAAGAAGCAAAANACAATAAAGAGAGTGTAAAAAATAGTTTCATTGTGATCGATCCTATAAAGGATAATAATAAACAGAATTTGATAATAACATAATAACAAAAATAATTGACATTGTTAATGGTCCTAGGTATACCCTTCCCGTTAATCTAAAAAAATAACTTTGAAAAAATGGAAGAACTAAAAGAATAGGCACCACAGCAAAAAGCAGATTTACATATAACCATCCAACCATCCAAAAAACAGTTCCAGAAAACCACATATATATATATTGAATTAATAAAATAGCTATTAAGCCACCAGAGGTTGTTAAAATATGCAATAATGGTATTGGTAAGCCTATATTACCAATAAACCTAATAGAGCCATTAATTCGTAAAGAATTTGAAAAAAAGAATAAGAAAAAAAATGGTAAATACATAGGAAGGATATAAAGTGTTTCTAATCGGAAAACTTTTGCGGAAATAAAGATAAAACGATAATCAATATGAAATAAATAATAAATAACATATAGCAATATGTAATAAGACAATGCGATAGTTAAAGCTAATAAAATAGTTTTTACTATTTGTAAAAATGAGATTGAAATACCTAACATGTTTTTTAGGACACCGTTTTTTTTACCAAAAAATTGATATGAGAGATAAAATATTATTAATCCTAAAGTACCATTAAGAGCAGCCCACAACATTATTGTATTATTCATTCTCTGTGGAAAAAACCACGTTTGCTTTCGATTAGCTGCATCAATAAATAGTGATTTAGTAGCTTCTGATAGTGGAATAAAAGAAAAACATGCGATAGCAATACTTATTACTAATACACTCCAGAACAAAAAAAGACCTCCTCCTTTAGGAGTTGGTAATACTTGTGGAATAGGATTCTTTAATTCTTGAAAATATTGTATTCCTAAAAGAATTCGAGCAACTGGAATAATTAACATAAGACCACAAACTAAGCATATAAGAGACAATAATTCCTTCCAGAACCATATTTGGATATCACCAGGAATAGAATTTTCAATTTGGAATACATCCAGAAAATAATTTAATTGATTTGCAATAGCTTCGTTTGCATATGGCTGAAAAGGGTGAAGTAATTTTTCGTTAAATATAATTGTAGCAGAATTATTAATTAGACTACCATAATATTTCCCCATCTCAACTGTTTTTATATTATTTTTCACATCACTTTGTATACGAATTAATCTTAATATTTCTGGAGCATGTTTTAAATCACCATGCTTTAACTCATTCTGCCATGCTCCCTCATCATACAATGCATAACTCACTCCAACATTAGATTTGATTTTTTTTAAATCTTTTTCTTTAAATCCCATTCGCAACATTCCCGAAACAAATACCGAATGAATTTTACTTTTCGTATTATTTTTCTTTGCTATTTTCCCAAAATATTGAGCGCCTCTTATTGCAGCAAGTCCTCCAGCTGAATGCCCCGTAACTCCAATTTTGGTCTTATCTATATAATTTAAATTAGGAGTGTCATGCAGATAATTTACTAACGCAAACATACCATAGCCTTCTTTTGTAGCCGCTCTTTTACTGAAAGAAGAACTTGAATTGCCTTGTGCATATGGATCTATTGATATAGATACAATCCCCCTTCTCGATAGCTCTATAGCAATATTTGATAAAGTTTCTTTAGATCGCTGGAATCCTGGAATTATTATAACTACTGGAGCAGGATTGTCAGCATTTGCGCTATAAGGTTTAAATAAATCAGCTACTACCCACTGACCGTTCTGTGTTGGAATTTTAATAGAATATACTTGCACTTTTCCCCAGGAAGATTGGACCTTTGAAGCAAGGTAACTAGCCGCAAATAATATAAAAAGTATAACTATATACTTTTTCATTACAGCATATCAATCAAATAGTTAATCAGTAAATTTCTTAAGATATTGCGCTATTCTTTCTAGACCACCCATTACATATTCAGTGGGAGTACCATAACCAAACCTTATATATCCTTCTAGGCCATGCCATTTTCCTGCGGTTAGGAGTACACTATAGTGATCTCTTAAATTAAAAATAAAATCCTCACATCCTATTGGCAAATTTAATTTAGCAAACGTAATTGCTGCAGCATCTGGACGAGTAAATGTAAAGGAAGAAATATCTTTCCCCCATTCAATCAGCATATCAAGATTATGATTCAAATGACGCTTGGTTCTATCTAAAATCACTTTTCTTCTCTTTTCTTCGAGAATTCTGGAAGCAACCCAATCACTCAAATATGCTACATTTATTACTGTGAAGTCATGAAAAGACCATGCCCTTTCAATATATGACTGTGATCCTACGCTCCACCCCATTCGAAGCCCAGGCAAACTATATGCTTTAGATAATCCTGCGTTGACAATTGTTTTATCAGTAGCTCCTGCAAAAGAGCGGCATTCTATACCATTTAATTCTGCTCCTCTATAAACCTCATCGGAAAGAAGCCAACAATCTACATCGCTAGCTAATTCTATTACTTTATCCATAACTTCATTTGACATAAGGGCACCAGTAGGATTATTTGGATTGCAGACAGCGATCATTTTTGTATTTTGTGTTACTAATTTATTTAGTTCATCTAAATCCCACTGCCATCCTAATTGTTGCCTAAGAGGCAAACATTTCACATTTACTCCAAAACTTCTAGCAAGATGAAAAATTTGTAAATAATTGGGAACCATATAAATAATTTCATCACCTGGTTCAAGCTGAGTCATTATAGATAAAAAATTAGCCTCAGCTGATCCTGATGTTATTAAAACGTTCTCTAATGAAATGTTTTTTTCATAAATATCAGCGACTCTTTGTCTTAATGCAGGGGTTCCATTAGTATAGCCATAAAAGAGCTCCGTATCTAAAATTTCTTTTTGTTCATCCGCAGTCAATATCTCCGATAATTTTAAAGGATGCACGCCACTCTCTGATAAATTAAAATCAACCTCATTCTCAAATAAGGACTGATTTCTTTCTAATTCAAACTGCTCAAATTTCATTTTTTATTCTCCAAATATGATTCAAAAACTGCTGTTGCAATTTGCACATCCTGTACAGCAACACCCGTCAAATCAGCTATTGTTATATGATGCGTATCTTGTCTACCAATACTTTTTCCAGAAAGGATATTTCCTAACTCTAAAATTTGATTTTCCTCTATTTCTCCATCTGATATCGCATAGGATATTTCTCCTCGCTCTAAACATTGTGTTATACTATCCGCTACAACGCAATGAGCTAATTTAACTACGCCCTCACCTAGCTCTCTTTTCCCAATGGCATCAGCACCAATTGCAGTAATATGTGTCCCTGGCTTTATAAATTCCTTTAGAATGATAGGAGTACTGCTTGCGGTTGCTGAAATAATCGTATTACTCTTATCAAACACATCTTCAATATTATTTTCAATAAATACTTGAAAACCTTTTTCTATCATATCATTTTTATATTCAAGTACCTTTTGATCATTCCTTCCCCAGACGACTATCTTTCTACATTGTGTTACTTTCTTAAGATATTCTACTTGCAATCTTGCCTGCAGACCAGTCCCAATAACACCGATATAGTTAATCTTATTTGCAAGATGCATAGCACAAATTTGTCCAGCGACTGCTGTCCTGATATCTGTGAGCATAGCCTCATCATTGAGTAAGACAAGAGGCTGGCCAGTATTTTGATTAAATAGCAGCATCATTCCTTGTCCATTCGGTATTCCATATTTTTCATTTTCCCAGAATCCTGATGCTATTTTGATAACATAATACTTTTCGCCTTTAATATATCCATATTTTATATGAACATCTCCTGGAGGATCATTAAATGTTAACTCCCCTATTGGAGGAACAATAACTTGTCCTGATGAGTACGCTATAAACCCTTTTTCAATCAACGGAACTAGATCAATTCCGCCCAATAAATTCTGAATTGTATCCTTATTTAAAATTTCCATATAATCACAAAATCAGCAGCATAATATTTTTTATTATAATACATTGAGGAATAGCGAAATATTTATTTCCTTAATCCAGACCACTGTAACTCTATCATTGGCACCCAGAGATCTAATAATGGAACAAAAGGTAGCAACCTTGATTCTTCACCAAATGGATATTTACCGTAAATAAATTTATATCCTGTTATAACCCTAAAACCATCAGATCTATTATGCATCAAAAGCAATTTATGTTCTATTGCATATTCACCAAATATTTTCCCCATTCCTGAATCAGATTTGCCTATACCCATTCCAGGTAAAATACTAAGATCAAAATCTAAAAATACTGAGGTTTTATTTGTTATATTTTTCTCAATATCTATACCCGTATGCAATCCATAATTATTTTGAAAAACGCCTAGACGATGGTACAAAAGAGGTAATTCTATATTCGATCTTTCTTCCAATTCTCCAAAATTAATACCTAAATCAAATCCAGAACTAAACGTTAGCTCTGTACCAACCATTTGTTTTGTCATAAGAAGTGATAAAGAAAGACCAAGCATAGGCGGCATTTGAAATGTAGGATCAATAAAACCACCAATACCGTTTCTAGCAACCATATTTAGAATGGGAGTAGGATAATACATACTCCATTTGCTTGCCATATTATACTTTAAAAAATCTTCATGCTTTTTTTTAAATATTACATTTGGCATAACAAAAAACCATAAAGGATGCGTACTATATTCTAAGGATTCACTGTATCCATATCTAAATGGCTGGAACAGTCCCATTTCCCAATGTTTATGAGGTAATATATGTGCTGAATGGGAACTCCATTTTTGCACATCAGCCAAGCAAATTGATAATAATAATAAAAGAGAACCTGCTTTAGCTATTCTATTCATAGTTACTCTCCATTCAATAATATAAAGCCGCTTACTGGCATATGATCGCTTAATTGCCATGCTTTTTGGTGTGTTTTACCTGAAGAAGATTGCCAAACTTTATTTGTAAATAGATAGTCAAGCTTTCTATCATACTTTCTCCAGTTCCCATTACTCAACGTACTCGTACTGGGTGCATGTGTAAAATGTTCTGGTAAATTACGTGATTCAAGATCAATTGCAGGCTGATATAACGTATATAATGGATCTAAAATATTTGGTTCACCATCAAAATTAGCAAAATAGCTACCTTCTTTATGCTCATCATGATCTTGGATGCTATAGTCATTTTCATCATTAGGACACATATCATTTGCACAGAAATCAATAATTGATCCAGTTGGTATGGAATTTAAATCTCCTCCTGAAACAAAAATATGACCATCACCATTAATCGAGTTCAATACTTCTAAGTATCTTTCGATATGCTTTTCTTTCGTATCATCTGTAGCGAATGCTGTTGCATGAATATTTACCACAAAAAATTCTTTATCATTTTGAACCAAATCTGGTAATTTGGCTTTTATTATATTTCTTCTCGCATATCCATATTGTATTAGTGGAGACTGGTCTCCTCTAAGTCTTAGTTTAATCCTTTCTGCATCTGTAAGATCATATCTTGATAAAATTGCATTGCCTGTATTAATTCTTCCAAGGCCATCTGAAAAAACAAAATCAACTTCCATCATAGGAGCATATGCACCAAAATTTAAATTAGTATTATCTAATAAAAACTGCACCTGATCCATAAAGCCAGATCGTTTTGATTCAATATCCACCTCTTGAAGCAAAACTATATCAGCATCCATAGCATTCAATGTGTCTGCTATTTTCTGCATAATAATTTTCACACTATCATAATCTGCAAGTGCATGATCTCCACAAGAATCAATAATCCATTCTAAGCGACCTGCACCAAAACGTATATTCCATGTCACTACTTTAATTGGACCTCCAGTATAGCTGGAGTTATTCACAACATCCGCTTCATACATTTTTGGATTTGATATAGGTTCATAGGATTTAGCAAATGGCTCACATCCTGAGACCATAATAAAAAAGAGATAAAGAATTATTATTTTAATATGATTCATCATTATGTAATCAATTGTAAAATATTGTCTGTTGGTCTTCCTATTACAGCTTGATTACCTTTAACAAGAATTGGGCGTTCCATTATCTTTGGATATTTGGATATTGCCTGGGCCATTTTATCATTGTCATGCATAATATTTTTTAATTGATTATCTTTAAAGTCCTTCTCATTTACCCGCACAAATTCACTCGGATTCATTTTTAATTTTTCAGCCAAGGATAGAATGTCTTCCTTAGACAAAGGTTCTTTTAAATACTCAACAACAACATACTCAATTTTTTTTTCATTCAAGAGCGACACGGCTCCTCTACTCTTTCCTCATCTGGGATTGTGATAAAGTATAAATCCAGACATGATAACCTCTTTTAATTAATTTAATAAAGACTTATTGTTTGATACACTATTAAAATGTAAACATACATTATCTGTAAAAAAATAATAAGATTTCTATTTAATTCTTATTTTTAAATAATGTATAGATTTCATAGAAGACAGGTTCTGAAAAACATTCAGGAATTTTTTCATCAAACTCATTATCTGATAAATCAAAATATATTGAATTATCCCAGTTGTATCCTGAAGCACATAATGAATCATAATCTACTTTTTCAAGTCTATTATTGTTAAGTCTGAGATAAGATAAATTCGCATTTTTAAAAACTTCATTTGAGACTTGTCCTTCTAACTTATTATCAAACAAACCTAAGTATACTAGATGTTTTAATTCTAAAATTTCAAAAGGTATTGAGCCAATAAGTTGATTCTCAAATAAAGCAATAGACTCTAATTTTGATGCTCTTGCTAATCCCGCAGGGATTGCTCCTGTTAATTGATTCTTACCCAAACTTAAAAACTCTAGCTTTTCGCATTCCCCAATCTCTTCAGGAATCGAACCGATGAGATTGTTATCAAATAAGTTAAGATATATTAAGTTATTTAAATTAGCTACTGCCTCACTTATATTTCCTGAAAGCTGATTGCTACTTAGATTTATGTGAGTAATATTACCCATGGTAAAGATCTGGTAAGGCACTACTCCTGTAAAATTATTGCCTGCCAACCATATCTCTTTTAAGGATTGCGCCTTATGCATATCAATGGGGATCTTACCATCAAATTGATTTTTACTTAGATTAATTATCCTCAGTTTTTTTAAATCCCATAATGCATCAGGTAAAGATCCTGATAAAAAGTTATTTTGTAAAAATAAGACTTCGAGATTAAATAATTTACCAAAATCAGCTGGCACTGATCCAAATAGCTTGTGATTTGATAAATCAATTTTTGTTGTCTTTACTAACGAATATTCTTTCCCCCATATTTCAATATTATAATCTCCCTTGATAATATTGCTAAAAGATTCAAGCCCCCAAACATCCTCGGTATATACTTGGTAATAATAAACACTGTCTAATGATAAAACCTGCATCGTATCTATTCTTTTAATAATATCCTTAACTGGATCTTTCTTAACCATGTTTTCGTTCTTGGATCGATATAATATATACTTACCAAAATCATCATCTTGATTCATTGACCATTTAATTTTTAAATCATAGTTACCCTTAACTATTTGTAAAGTAGAATTACGTGGAGCATTTATCTCAAGCTTGTGTGTTTTTCTCTCACCTGCGGTATGTAATCCTGTTGTATTTTTTACATCTATCCAAAACCAATTTTCTTTTTTTGGGTCAAATATATCTAAAGTAAAAATTGTATCATTTACATCATCAGCACTAAAAATTGTATCGGGAACATTATTAGTTCCAATACTTTGTAATAATCTATATGTCTCAAACTCTGGGTCTAAAGATTTTTCCCATTCTATGGTCATATCATTAATCCCATAAGATACTGACTTTATAGTGATTTGTTTTGGTGGTGAAGGTGGCACAACCACAACAGGTTCAGGGGTCATTACTACTGGCTCTGGTTCAGGTTCAGGCATTGGCGGCGGTGGTGGCGTACTTGCACACCTCCAAATGGATAGCACAAACCATATAAAAATTATAAAAAATCTAATAGTTCTATTTTGAAATATCATGATTTCTTTCAAGTTTCAACTCAACCAAAGATAACTGATGGGACATTTCTTTTACTTTTATACGCAAAAGGCCAAGTTCTCGTAATTGCAAAAGATTTAATACAATCAATATAACTATAGCAGCCTTTTGACTATTTACTATGGATTTAATCTTATTCATTGTCATATAATCACTATTTTGCTGTAAATCTATCCTTGGTTCAATTAAAAAAAAACCCCGTCTTAAACGGGGTTTTTTTACAATATTGACATAAGACTATTTTAATAAAAGCATTTTTCTTGTTTCTTTAAATCCATCAGCCTGAATCAAATATAGATACATTCCCGCTGATACAGGTTCTCCAATGTGATTTGTAGCATCCCACACTATTGATTTTTTACCAGGTGTTTCAATATTTTTAACCAAAGTTTTAACTAATCTACCCTGTATATCAAAAACCTGAATCAACACCCTACTCTCCATTGGGATATCATAACGAATAGTTGTAGTTGGATTAAATGGATTTGGATAATTCTGGTGTAAAGCAAATTCATCAGGAACTACATTATCATCGATGCCTAGCACTGTCATCTCTATTATGTTCGTGTATTCACTCATGTTACCCGAAATATCCGCAACACTAAGTCGATAAAAGTATGCTGTATTCATGATAAAAGTTGTATCTATGTACGAAGTATCATCTAATGTAATTATTTCAAAAAATTCGAATTCTGCAGAATGTGATTTTTCTAAATTATAATGATCAAAATCTTCAGCACTACTCTGGTTCCACATTAAAACAATATTTTGATCCATAATAGAAGCCGTAAAGGAAGTTGGAATCATTGGAGCAAGGTTATCTATAGAATACCCCATCGATATATCTGAGTGATGTACGCCATAATTTGTAAATGCAGATACCTTAAACTCAGTGATGCCTGTACTGAAAGATGTTGAGTCTCTTAGCGTAGACACCTCAACTACATATGATTCTATCCCTGTAGCAGATACTGTACTGATCCCTACCCAAGCTAATTCATTATCAATACTATCTAATCGAGATACCGTATAGAATTGATTTGTTTCCTCTGGAGAATCAAAAAATGACCGTTGAAATTCCACATACACTCTTCCCCCTTGGTCATCAGGAACATCCATAATAGACGATATCCTTGGTTGAAAATATTGTGCATCCAATTGAAAACTGTCTACAACAGTGGCAACACCATCTGTTAATAATATTGGCAACATAAATAATCCTTCATCACTTAGACTACCAACCAATCTAAAAGGATCATTCATAATATCAACCCAATCAGGATATGTAAATGCATCATCCAGACTAAATGTTAGAGGATCCATATCAATATCAAAACCCTCTAAATGAAATGCAAAATCCATTCCAACACCAACAACTGCATGCATCTCACCAATAAATTCAGGTGTATCGTTGACTGGAAGCACAATTAATTGAAACTCTTCCACATCAATAGCACGTCCCATATTATCATTGGCTACTACGGTAACCATAACCGTATCATGCCAATTAAAGTATGAATTTAAATAAATATTTCCATCTTCAATTATTACAGTAACATAATCTTCGTTTGATGTATACGAATCAAGGTCTATTTCATCATTATCAACATCACTCACTGAAATTGGGAATATCAATAAAGAGTCCTCGTACATTACCGTATCTGATATCTCAGTCAAAACCGGTTCATCGTTTACGGGCAACGTATGCACTACAATTAAAGCAGTATCAGCCAATGGACTTAACATCTCTCCAGTTACACCATCATCTTCCACCATATACAGCATACTATCAGAACCAAAATAATTAAGTGCTGGTGCATATGCATAGTCACCTGTCTCCTGGTTTAATTCAAATGAACCATGGTGAAACCCTTCAAGAACTGAAAAAGAGAGTGACTGTATATCATATACATGATTTAAAGTATCACCATCATCAGCCAAAAGAATAGATTGAAGTGCTTCATCTTCATTAATGTATAAAATATCATTATATGCATTTGGTGCATCATTAACAGGAAGTACAACCAATTCAAATTCTACAATATCAAGCGCCCTGTCCATGTTATCACTGGCAACTAAAGTAACCATTACCGTATCATGCCAATCTGCTGATGGCGTGAGATATAGCATCATATCTACTAAATCTGCGTATATATTTTCAGGATTTGATGTTGATACAGTTAATGATACTTCATCATTATCAATATCTGATACAAAAACGGGTAGCGTTAAAGAACCATCTTCATATAATGAGGTGTCCTGAATAGATTGTAACACAGGAGTGTCATTCACTGGTAATATCTGTACAACTATCATTGCAGTATCTGCTAGTGGACTTGCAACCCCATCTGTAACCCCATTATCAATAACAAAATAATGCATACTATCAGAGCCAAAATAGTCAGAATATGGCGTATAAGTCATTTCGCCAGTGGATTCAACAAGACTATAGGTTCCATTTTGAAAACCTTCAAGAATAAAAAACTCTATTACCTGATCATCATACTCACCATTGAGCGAGTCTCCATCGTTTGCTGTAATTATTGTATTAAGTGTATCGTCTTCATCCACAAAATACAGCGCGTCAAAGGCAATTGGTGCATCATTCACTGGTGTAACCGTTAGATTGAAATCTGTTGTGTCAGATAAGGAGTTTTCCAGGGTTAAGACCACAGAAATATTTGTCGTTCCAGTCCAGTCTATGATTGGAGTTAGTTCCAGAGTATCTTCATCCACAGACACTACGACAGCAGATGTATCTGTTACCACAGTATAAAGGTAATCATACGAACCATAGTCATTTACCAGTACCAGCTCTAATGATGAGTCCTCTTCGATGCTTGCATCATCGATGTCTGTTATAACCACATTATTTATTACAGTGATTGAAATTGGAATATCAATATCCGACTCATCAGGGTCATTACTTGATAACGAAATCCCTGCAGAATATTCTCCAATCTCTAAATCATTAGCATTCAAGGCTAATGTAACCGTATCTGACTCACCTGCGGGTGTAACACCAGCATTATCTGATAGAGTTGCCCATGAGATAGGAGGTGAGTCAAGTGTTATAGTCACAACCCCATGGTCTGCATTAACNCNAGCGATGTTATTCTGATCAAGACCNCTNTTAAAGGATCCTCCACCGCCTCCGCCAATATATGAAAGTCCTGATGTTCCACCACCAGAATAGCCACCAGCTCCGCCACCGTTTCCACCGAACCCCCATCCATGTCCACCACCGCCAAATCCACCTGCGGCCCAATTATATATGCTACTACCCATACCACCATTAAGGTAAGACTTAGATCCTCCATGATTTGATGCACCATCTGTATAAAACCCTGATCCAGCTCCACCATTAGTATTTCCTACAGAACCACCATTTCCATCTGCACCACCTGCTCCACCTGCGGCCCCATCTGTTCCAGAAGTCTCTGTGACACCACCAATTCCATTACCTATACCACCAGCACCACCACCGCCACCTGCAACGATCAAAGGAGTNTCATCGGCTTTGGCAACATATGTACCACCACCACCACCACCTTCGGAGGAACTGGTTCCTTTTTGTCCTACAAGTATGTTTAATATTTGTCCTGCTTCTAATGCAAACTGTCCTTGCATTTTGGCACCTAACCCGCCTACGTAAGCATTACCGCTCCAATTTGAATCTCCACCTTTTGCTCCATGTACTTCTATAGTATAAGTTCCTGATGCAGGTACAATCCACTGCTGAATACCTCCATCCACGGTCACGAATCCTTCGANATTTGTTCCCTGATATTCACTGTCACAGTCCTGCTGAGATGGGCCTTCATTCCCCTCCTTATCGCAGTTTGTGAAAGTATATGACGAACCATCACGACCATAATTAAAGAGGCTAAGATTCCAGTTGAGGTCTGCTACACCAGCATTCTGAATGATAATCTCTTTATCGAGCAATTCATCAACAAAAAGTATTTCATCAAAGCTATCTGGAGTAACACTAATATCGGGGGTAGGTGTCTCTACCTCTAGCTGAACCGAAACACCGACAGCAGATTGCAACGGGTCATTACTTAAAACAAAAAACTCTGTGTCATAGTTCCCCTCATCAAGACTTGTGGCATCCAGTAGCAGCTCAACATCCTGTGATGATCCTGCTGGGATGGTCCCATTTTGCTCAGAAAAGGAGAGCCAATTAACCCCGCCTGCAATCGCAGCACCGTAATAAGCAACTTGCTTAATCATTTCTACAACTTCAGGGTTCGATTGAGGGCTATCCTGGTAATCCCAATTAAAAATAAGAATCGTCCCATCTCCATATTGCTTTTCTACAAATAGGGGAAATTCGCCATACCCTGTGACAGTTGTTTTGATAATCACATTTGCATCGGGATCATCTATAGTAATAAATCGTTGAAATTGTGTCGAACCAGACCCCACCGGCACATTATCCCAATCAATATTTTGAGCAAGCCAGTGATCTGAATCAATAATATCTACTGAACCGGATGTACAACAACCACCACTACCTGCTGATCCACCAATCACTCCCCAAGAATTTATTGGATAATCGTTACTTGACCATTCACCGATCCATGTACCCCCATTATAAATCCACTCAAGCGTTTCTTCAGGAATTAAGTTACTACTTCGAATGTTAAACAAAACATCTACATCTTCAAGTGTACTAGCTGTATAACTACCATAGTTAGAACTTAAATCAGGATGTTCATTGATAATATTACTTAAATTAGAATTATTGTATACAAAAACATTAAAACTTTCATCTCTTGTTTGATGTATAGCGCTATTCGTATAGAAATTATTTGCATCAAAAGCATTNCCATCGCCAGTAGATGTTGCTATCGGATCCATAGTATACGATTCATTTCTAAAGCCCTCTGGTAAAACAAATTCTTGATTGTTATTTCTTAAAGATGAAAAACCTATCTCCCAGTCCAAGCCTGAGTCACCATTATTGTAAATGGTAACCATTTGAGTAGCTGATTCTCCAATATACAATGTCTGAGATATTTGATCAGGTAATACTGAAATTTCAGGGAAATTTGGCACGTCAGAGCTCCACGTCCCGTTGTAGTTTGTCGCATGGTTAGCATTACCAGAATGATCGTAAATAATATCACCGCTACCACTATTAAGCTTCCAGTCAACCAGTAATCCATTTTCACTAATTACAACCTCACTTAGCATCTCTTGCTGAAGTTCGATCTGCGATAGTGCAGTATTCCAGATTCTCACGTCATCAACTGTATAATTTCCTGGACCATCTACATTCCTATTCCTACCAAGTTCAATCTGGTTCCAGTCATTTTCCACCCAGTTCGATGAGTTAACATATTCACCATTAAAATACACAGTCGTTGTAGAGTTCTCAGCAACAACCGCGATATGAGACCATTCAGTAGAAAGTGGCGCAATCACCATTGATCCTTCTTCTGAATGTAATCGATAATTATTGGAACCATTACAATCAAGCTGCATACCATTATCCGGGCTGTTTTGTGTATTGAAAAAAGCATCGAATGTGTTCTGATTTTGGACATTTGATTTCACCCAGATAGAAATAGTATAAGAGCTCATATTTTCACTCCAGTCTAAATGAGTGTAATCACCATCTCCTCCGAAACTGAGTGAATAATCACCATTATCTGGAAATCCCAAACAGCTTCCATCATCTATATTTGCGTCTGGATTATAATTTGAAGCATACGGATCGGTACAACCTGCTATATCATTCAGAGGAATATGATTCCTTAATTTTGCTCTAAGGTTTATATTGTAATACTGCCCTATAGCACCATCATAGCTAACACCATCACCAGAAAAATAAGACTTATAGATTGGAGGTGTAAGTTTGTCAAAGGAGATACCATAGGTTTTATCGGTGATTTTATATGCAATAAAAAACTCTTGTCCAGGAGAAATCAATACTGAGTCTACAGAAACAGATGCCCAGCCAGATTCGGTCTGAGTACCAGAAGTTTCATAAAGAAGTGTCCCCGGAGAGACACCATCAAAAGAGTCATATACATAGAGCGTATAATTATTATCACTTGTCCTAAACCCTATATCTACCTCCGTCAAATATCCATTTTCTATTTCACTATTTGGATATTCAAATAAAACACCACCCCAATGATCTGATGCAGTTGCATAGCCCCAACCCCAACCTGATATACCAGTAAGGTCGTAAACAAGCGGTATACCTTTTTGAGGTTCTAATGTTATATCAGCTGACATAGTATTTGATGAGCCACTGATATTAGTTAATGAAATAGAAGTAGCACCTCCGTTATACCTACCTGAATTTGGATTAGAGTTACTATCAAAAGTGAGATTGCTTGAGCTACCTGGAAAAGGGTCACCATCGTCCCCTCGATTAACGCTATTATCTAGATCTGCAAGGCCATCAGCCTCTTCCACATCAACTAATTTATGAGAATGATCATCGTTGACGCTACCAGAGCTCCAGAGATTAGGACCCCAGCGACTGTTTTCATCCACGTGGTAAATCATTAAACCATCGCCTGGTAGCCCAGAATCAAAGCCTGTTAATTGACGATTCTCAACTAAAAAATATCTACTCCAATGGTAATCGTCTTCCCAAATTTTCAGAGCATAGTCATTATTTACAGCATCAGGAAAATTAACTGAGATTTGGTCTCCATCTAGTACCATTGGATCTACCCATCCCATTTCCTGCTTACACCATGCCGACATATGTGCCGGAGTATCACCTGCCCACCCGTTCCATGAACCTGAAGCCATAAGACACCACTCTCCTATGCCTTCAGAATCACCATTATCGCTGTTTCTATCATATAGATCAGGCAATCCAAGAATATGACCAAATTCATGCGCATAGACGCCCATAGGGCGTATTATATCCGTATAGCAATCTCCACCACCAGCAAGTTCTGGAGCCACAAAATAACTACTTACGATAATATTTCCACCATTTGCAGACGCATCATTAGTCGTGTACTCGTAGGAGCTTCCTAAACTACTCATATGAGGCCAAAGATTATCATTTCCAGGGCCCCACTCTGCACCACAACCAGAATAAACAACTGCGATACCATCTACATAACCATCATCATCTCCAGAGTTTGGAATATTATCTGGGCCATCATTATCATATAAACTATAGTCAAAATCCCCATCAGCAATCTGAGCAATTTCTGCTACATACTGCTTCGTATTAGCCACAGCTTGGCTCATATTATACGATGACTCATACCAGCCANCAGTTGTGCCATCTACAATAAANTTTCCATGAGATATTTCANGATAATATTCACTCATTGTTCCTGTTGAATTATTATCAAACAAATTGTTTTGAAAATCTTGAGCAGTAAAGTAGGTTGTTGCGCCATTGTATTTCCCCAATAGTACAGGGATATTAAACTCTAGCTGTGCATCTCTAAAAGAATTTGACTTCCATGCGTCTATCTTNCTTACCCACCCTGAGTCACCATACACAGTACCAATTTCTTGGGATGCCATTTTATCCCAAAATCCTCTAGGAAATTCTCCATCTTTTGGAGGTGTAATACCATAAACGCATATAGAAAACGCAAAAATTAAAATAATATACTTAAAAATAAATTTGGCCATATCAAAAATCCATGTTTTAGACACGATCAATTTAATATACAAATGATATAAAATACGTTAGCTAGATCACGATTTTTTTATTTAGACCAAACTAAGGATGCTGCACCTAATATACCTGCCTGACCTTGTGGTAGCCCTGATTGTAAAAGTTTGATATTTGGATCNGATCCATTAATCAAATTTTTATTCATTTCTTTTCTAGCTGAGCGAAGGATACGATCTCCAGCATTACTAAAACCACCATAAAATATAAAAGCTTCAGGACTTAAAAGGTTCGCTACTAGAGCTAAACCTTGGCCAAGTTTTTCACCAGTATAATTATATATTCTAATTGCTGTATCATTTCCACTGTCAAATGCCTTGTCCAAAATCAATCCATCAATTTTCTCTTTTACTAGTGATTGTAATATTGGATCGTTTGGGCTCTTTNCTANTAATTCTTNTACAGTNTTTTTTATTCCGCTAGCAGATGCATATGATTCTAAACATCCATGATTTCCACAATTACATAATCTACCATTATAATCTATAGATATATGCCCCATCTCACCAGCAAACCCATCATGTCCATATAGAAGTTTACCACCACTAAAAATGCCACTGCCTAAACCAGTGCCAAGTGTTACTACAACAAAATCGTCCATATCTTTAGCAAGACCAAATGATTTTTCACCTAAAGCTGCTGCATTAGCATCATTGGTCAAGATTGNCTCACAACCAAAACGTTTATTGAAGATTGAAACGATATCAACATTCCCCCAACTTAGATTAGGTGGAGCTTGTATTAAACCTGTATAATGATTCCCATTTGGAGCTCCAATACCAATACCCTTTAATTCATAATTTGAATTTTCAATTAAGAATGTCTCAACCTTATTATTAATTCTTTCAACAAGATCTATTATAGGCATAGATCCATGAGTCGGAATCTCTTCATGAAATAGAATAGAACCATTTAGGTCAATAAAACCATAGATCGTATTGGTACCACCTATATCAATCCCTAGAGCGACAGAATTTTTCATATTAATTAAATATTAAGAATATTAAAGTTGATTTATAATACAATAAATTAATTAGATGTTAGACAGATGCCTAATTTAATTCTGATCCTTGCCTAACTTTCATATTAATAACTGGTGGNGTATTTGGTTCTGGCTGGATAACTACNGTTCTAGTTACCTTAGCTTTTGATCCATAATTATCTGCCACAGTTAATTCAAAAGTGTATTCTCCTGCTTCACCTTCAAAACTAACTTTACCAGCAAAGGGATTCGGTTTTAGATCCACGCTTGGACCAGAAANNTGTTTCCANACATATTGTATNTCATCTCCAACATCAGGGTCATAGGATGTTGTAGCATCTAATATCATTGGATATGTAGATGTTAGTGGCGAATTATCGTGCTCTACCATTACCTTGATCTTCTCTCTCTCTTTTAATGCCATTTTTTCTAACAAGCTAATTCTAGCTATTATTTCAGGTGATGGCTCAGGCTCAGTTTTTGTAGTATCCATAGGAACCTGTTTTGCTTCTATTAAAACTTTTTTCTCATACTCTTTCCACTTTATAATTGCAATGCCAGAAAAAACAATAACAAGTAATGCAAAAAATTTACCCCATCTATTTTCAGCCATTATTTATATCCCAGTTCTTGCATTATCAGACATCAAATAATCTTTTTTNAAGATCTTCAATAAGTTTTACCACCATTTTATCATACGCTCTAAGTCCAGCTGCCCTCTGGGAACCAAAATCGCCACCTTTAATGTTTGAAATCCTAATATTGAAAAATTCTTCATTACTTTTCATATCTTTGAANATTACAGAAGCATTNCCATAAGTAAAAAATGGAAAACCTTTTTCAATTGGTTTTGACTTTTCTACAGTATTTACATCAATGATAATATGAAAATCTGGATTCTCATCTACAAACTCTACAAACATATTTAGTGATTCTTTGATTGCTGGTGCGATAAGTGAATTTTGCAATGGTTTATTTAAATTTTTCTCATTTGAAATAATCAAGACTTTTGAAGGGATGATATCGATCGAAATAGAATTAATTTTACGATTTGGTTTTAATCTATTTGAGATATCATCTAATTCAGTCATTAATTCTTCATGATCTAACTCTAATTTAATCTGAAAGGAAGAGGGCTCTATAAAGCTATCCAATCCATATTCAATTAAGCCATNTTTATCTGATGAAAATGTNATTTGACTATCTGGGAATACAATCTTAATTGGCATCCCTTTTAACGCATCCCCTTTAACCATATCTACTACTTTTATTATCAAGACTGTGTTTCTATCAACAAATGATCTTATTTTATTATTCGATAAACTCGCAGATATTGAAACCCTACTATTAAAATCTTCTAATTTTTGTTTAATCAAAGAGTATAAAAAATGCTTTTTATTTCTATAATTCACTTCCATAGGCTCATCATTAAATGGGTAAATTTCTTGCCATGCCTTTTGAATTAGGAAAAATGAGCCTGATCCAAATTTATTTTCTGATTTTNTAATATAATCAAGTGCTGTTAGTNTTGCATTCTCTCTTAATCTTGCCATAGCATTTTNATATTTTAGTTTATTTAANCTNACATAAAAATAAACCCCATCTTTTACTTTATAACTATCCATAAACTCAAGCTCNGGTAATAGCAGATCCACTCTTGAGTTCATAACAGATTTTATTGCATTATCTATAGAACCATTAAAATCATTCACCACAATATCTAATTCAGAAGNAATATTAATTTTAATTTGAGATGAAATCTCATGAATTGCGTATTCCCTTGCTAATATTTTTGGATTATTTGATTCANATTGTTTTGCATATCCTATACCGTGCCAATACTCAGGGTTATTTGGACGTTTCTGTACCCATACAGGAGGTGAAGAGAAACAAGACAAGAAAATAAGCGGGAATACAAAAAGTATAATATTAAATAATTTATTTTTCATACAAATAAGCTATCAACGTAAATCAAGTACAGTTCGTTTCAAATCTTGTCCATTAAATGTAGGATTTTGTTTAATTAAACCTGGGATTTGATCCAAATATTTTGGAACCGACCGGTATACATAATCTGTTATTTCACCAAGATCAATAATATTGTCACCATCATCTGCTGCACCTGCTAATCCTTTTAGAAGAGCATAAGTAAAAAAGCTATGCTTCTTGTCTTCATATATTTGAGAGGTCTCGCCATTAGAACTAGCGCTTAGGATACTAATTTTTTCTGGTAAATCAGGAAAATCCCAAATGATCCCAGATGATTTTTCTGGATTAATATAGGTAATATCTAAAAATAATGTGATTGTATTTATACTATTCAATATTGATATTTTTGTAAGACTAGAGATTAAATCTTCTAGAGGATATTTAGTAACATGTCTGTCAAACTTTGCATTTTTTGGTATTAATAAAGGTTGACCATTTACCCATTCACCATACCCTCTATAATAGAGAAAAATATTTATTTCTTCCATATCAGAATATTTTACTGCTGAATTAATACGTTTTCTTAAATCTCCATCATAAGGATCAAAAATTATTCTATATTCTTCTTCGGACGGTCCTCCCTCCATTTGCCAAGGCTTCGAAGGTAATAATTGAAAATCAGACAACCCAAAAGCTTGATTGAAATACTTTCTCATTACATCTCTATCTCTTGCAGCATACGTAAGTTTTGGATACCTAATATCTTGATAATCTTCTATACCAAATACTATAGCTAATCCGCTGGGATTTTTTCTACTAAGTGGAATATGCCTATCCACATCTATCTCCCCTAACTCATCAGGATAGTATAATATATCTTCAGCCCCTAAATCTTGAATAGTTAACTCCATTGGAGATCTATAATTCCTCATAGTCTGCAATTCTATTCTCTGTTCATATATATTATCTAAATAATCCTTTAATTCAACCGTAATGAAAAATTGATCTAATAAAGTTAAAATTGGCAACTCAATATCCATATAATCACCAGGCGAAAATTTTGGTAAAGTAACCTTCCCCGTGAAACCAGGTGTTCTAAATGTTCTATTTTCTTTAATATTGACATCTACAAATTCTGTGTCACCTTCACCAACATTTTGGATACGAACAGTTAAGTTTACGGCTTCATTTTTTGGAATATATCGAGTATTAAAATCATTGGTAATAGCAAAATCAGCCACTATCATTTTAGGGGGTATCATAGATTCAGTATTTATTTTAAAAAGATATTTTTCATCTAATTTTATTTTACTTTTAGATGATATCTTTAATTCTAATTGATGCTCACCTTCTTTAACCTCAAGCATAGCTTTAATATCAATCTTTACAAATTTTATCCTGCCAGCTTCTAATGTATCTAAAATTATCGGTGCCCCTAACACTAAATTCGGATCTGGATCCAAAGGTAATACAGATACAATGATGTTATGAGCAGGGCTCTGGCCATCATTAAAAATTGCGAATTGCAATGAACCTTTTTCTCTAGCGTCTAGTCGACCATTTCCAGACGGTTCAATCAGCTTATGATTTTGCACAGTGAAGTGTGGTGGATCAAAGACTCTATTACATGCAGATATTGAATAATCGCTTTCGTCCTCTTCTTTATCAACTACAGTAACAGCGTAACACATATTTGCTGAAAAATCTAAAGACTTAACAATAAATCTAGAAACTTTAGAATCACCTATATAACTATATTCATCCTTAGAGACTTTTTCATATATCATATAATATTGTGCACCTAAAACATTATCCCAACTTAGTTGTATACTATTTACATCGGCATTCGCCACTAAACCTTTTGGTGGCTGTAATGAAAGTTTTGTACAGTGCTTATTTGATTTATCGCTTTCAATATCATACTCATCTATACAATTTATTTCATAACAATATTTTTGACCTGGAGACACATTATCTGTAAATGAATTACCAGTTTTAGAAGTTAAAAAAGTCCCATCTCTAAAAATATTATATAATTTTGCTCCTTCAATATCATTCCAGATAAGGGTAATATTATTTTTATTTTCTATTGATGATAAAATTGGAGCTTCAATGAGTTTATGTGATGTAGCCTTCACTTCAATCGAAGGATTACTCTCTTTATTTAGCGCATCTATTGCAGTTATCTTATAAAAATATCCATAATCAAATTTTAATCCAACATCTTGAAAAACAGTATCCTCAACAGTTGCAATTTTCTTATCATCACGATAAATATTATAATTAATTGCTCCTTGAACAGGAGTCCAAAAAAATGAAAATGTATTTTTAAAAACATTAATTTTTATATTTCTTGGACTTTGAGTCTTCGCACTAATGCAATTGGGCTGAGATAATTCACCTTCTAACCCAAAATCAGAAGAAGCTTTCACCGTATAACAATATTCCATTCCAGGTGTTACCTTTTTATCAAATCTTGGAGATTCCCCAGAATATATTTCATTATTATTCTCATATAAAGTATAGAGTTTCGCCTGTCTAATATCTTTCCATGTAAGCGTGATATTTTCTGGAGTTGATTTTGCATTTATTTTTTTGATATTCAATATTGGATCAAATAATGTAGGAGGATTCGTATTAAATAAATAACACTCTACCGCTTGGGTCTTACCATTTAGCTCTAAAACTAAATCCATATCTTTATTTTTATTTTTCCTTGGATTAATCTTAATTCTTTTTGATCCATATCCAATATCTTGTACCAAAAGATAGTAAAATCTTGGCTTGACATCTTCAAATTTGAATTGACCTTTTCTATTAGTAGTGGTTTCAAGAAATATTTCATCTTTGAGATTTCTTATACTAACGTTTACTTTTTTAAGAGGCTTACCTTCTGGGTTATTAACAACACCAATTATATTAACATTATTCGCAATTAAGGTACTCGATAACACAATAAACAGTAATGGTCTCAATAAAATAATTGAAGAAAATTGACTTCGCATTTTCAAAGAGAGAACTTTGTAGTTAAGGTAATCGACAGAGTATACGATCAGGAGAAGAAGTAAAAAGAATGGGTACTTGTGGAAGATCATTATAAAGTGCTTTTGTTGTATCTTCTACATTTTTTTGGACGTAATTATGTAATTCTCCGACCGTGAGATTTTTATCACCATTATCGGCTTCACCTTTTAGGCCTCTTAATAAATAATAAGTAAACAAACCATTCTTATGATCAGGGTGCTCATAAGCAAGTTGAGTTGTATTAGACGCATAAAAGACTGTAATAGATTGAGGAGGCATAATTTCTTTTGGTAACACTACTAAAGGCTCTTCAGGTTCTTCATTCTTACCTTTCTTCTTTTTCTTCTTCTTTTTCTTCTTCTTTTTTCCTTTTTTCTCTTCTATTGGCTCTTCTACAGCTTTCACGATATTTTGAGTAAAAGATGAATTATTAAAATCAACGTCCATAAATAGTGTTACATTACCGACATCTGGCATACTTTGTATTTGCTCAAGATCATTATATAATTTCTTTACAGGGTAAAAAGAAGTACTCTTTGTTTCATCTGCATCATATGGAAGCAATACTTTTTCACCATCAACAGTCGTGCCTTCACCACTAAAATAAACAAACAAATCAATAGTATCTTTTAAAGAATATTCAATATTTGAGATTATTTTATTTTTAACATACCCCATTCCTGGGTCAAATATTGCATTAAAGTCACTACTAGAAATCCCTTCATTATAAAGCCAATACTGGCTAGGCAGAATTTCATGATCTTCCATTCCAAAAAATTGATAAAAATATTCTCTTACCTGTACAATATTTTTAACAGTTGATTTTTTTCCTGTAATTGAAGAATCTAAGAAAGATGGGTTACCTAATACAATCCCAATAGCATTACGATCTAATAGCCCTCTAGGAATATTAGATAGGATCTCTGGATTCTCTTGNTTTTCTCCNATAANTACACTTTTTGGATAAGGAGTATCATATACAATNAGTTCTTTTTTACTTTTATAAGTCTTCATTGTTTGTACATGGATAGGAACAATTTTTCGAGTTTCAAAATAATCATACAACTCTAATTCCACTGTAAACTGATCTTCTCTAGACATAACCTCAAAACTAAAATCAAGATACTCACCTCCACCAATAAGACCAAACTCGTGAAGCTCATCGGCATCTTCAACTAAAAAAGTGCTATCTCGTTTAAACTTAACACTTGCAGTGTCTGTAAGGCCTTTTGATAAATTTTGAACCCTTATAGTCATAGTTCCAACTTGATTTTTAGGTAAATAATATTGTCCCCATTCATTATCAATCGCAAAATCAGTTACCACCAAATTTGGTGGTATGACTTGTAAAGTTGGAAAAGATATTGGCTCAGGCTTAAGATCTTGCCCTGAAAATTCTTCAACTCTAAAAAAGAATTTTCTATCTCCAGTTTCAATTTTNAATTTAGCATATACAGCAAATTCTATCTGTAGAGTATCTCCAACGTTTAATATAGGGATTGTTGATACTGAATCAATTTTCAATGATGGAGTCATTGTACCNTCCTCTGGTTTAAGCCACGGCTTAAGCTCTCGAGCAGGACTTCGACCATCATTCACAATCTTAAAAATAGCCCACCCATTTTCTCTTCCATCAAGAACACCATTGCCAGTGTTCTCCATAAATTTCTTTTCTATTAACGTTAGATTAGGNGGAGGGAGAACATAACCACACATAGTAGGAGATCTTGGCCCTTCATCTCCATCGGCATCTTCACTGGCAATTTGATAACAATACTCAGTGTCAAATTCTAATCCTTTATGCTCATAATGTGTTCCTTTCGTCTTAGTTAAAAAAGTCAAAGANTCAGTTTCTTTATCAGCTGTATANATATTGTACCCAACAGCACCAATCATTTGTTTAAAACTAAAAATTACTTTTTTAACATCACCTGTAACCTGGAGCTTACGAGGATAGTTAACTAATATTTTCTTACATTCTGAATTAGAGGGGACGCCTTCAGTGTCATATTTATCCATAACTTTAATTTCATAACAATAAAATTGTCCAGCTGGCACATAATCTTCATGAGATAAAGTTTTAGTACTAGTTATNAATTCGCCATCTCTATATACTCTATATTCATGATCTACTCTAAGAGTAGATTGCTCCCAATTTAACGAAACTTTTTCCAAATCAGCCTCTGCAGTTAAATCTACCGCAAGAACTTCCTCATGAGTAGTAATAGGATAAGTTATTCTTGGACCCTCATCGCCTTCTTTATCATAGCTGCAAGCTTCATATGTATAATATGTATCGTATTGCAAGTCTTGATCGACTAATTCAGTAGCATCTGGGGTATCAAGTATAAGTTCATTNTCTCTATAAATTCTATACCCTGAAGCAGCTAAAACAGGCTCCCAGGTGAATGCTGCATAATTCCTCAAAACTCTTCCTGTAAAATTCCCTGGAGGAGCAAAAAAACCTTTAGCACATTGGATTTGCGCCTCTGGTCCAACTGTCTTAAATGTGTCTTCTGCAGCTAAAGCATAACAATATTCAACACCAGGAGTCACTGGGTCTATAAATTCTAAAGCATTAAGATCTGCAATATTACCCCCATTCCTAAATATTTTATATTTACCTTCCATACCAGGAATTGCTTTCCATGAAATTTGAATTGAATTTACCTTACCCTCTAATTTGAAATCTGGAGCAGTCACTTCTGGATGAGTAGTGACTGTATCCACAAAATTCACACCCTCAACATCTTCAGCATCTATAGAGTTTATTGCATATATATAATCTGTACTCCATTGCAAATCTCTTTCTTCATAAGTTAATTCTGATTGTATNGTGACTAATTCATCATTCCTATATAATGCATATTTTTTTACTCCTGGAACTTCTATCCANCTTAAGTCTATATGTCGNCCACTACCCTCTACTGTNTAACCACCAGCAACAACAGTGATTGATAANTCAGGNGGNGCATAAGAAGCTTTCTCTGTAACAGTATTTGAAGTAGGACCTTCCAANTCATATAAATCTATTGACCTAACCATATANTCAGTTGGAACACCTGGAGCTACAATATCTACATAAGANGTNTCTCCTATGATATTTTGTATTAATCTATCATTTTTATAAATATTNTATGANTTTGCTTGCGGTATATCAGACCAATGTACAGTTAACTGCCCAACACCCCGCTCAACCCAAACTTGTGGGCGTAGACCTTCTGTTGATAAATTGATTCTTAAATTATCAATATCTCGATTAATTACTTCAACTCTATCGCCACCATTTCCGCTACCATTACCATAGACCATAATAGTATAGTTNCCACCAATAATTTCATTTTCAAAAGAAAATTTACCATTNCTAGATACGACAAATTCTTCAAGTAAATTTGTACCTGATGAATCGTATAAAAATACTTTAGCTTGATCTACATTTTTATCATCACCATTNTCATCATAGAGTGTACCATCTATTTTATAAATTTTTGGCGTACGAACTGATTGTTCTCCAGANTTAGGNCCTTCAATTCCATCTTCAGTAAGAGAAGTCAAATAATAAGAATACTCAGTATCCCATTTTAAACCTTTGAGTGATATTTGAAGCTTGGAAGTATTTGTCTGCAATTTTTCATTGGCATAAAGATTATANGAACTTGCACCCTCAACNGCATTCCATTCAATTAAATTTATATTTCTTTTGTTATTAGTTACAGCAATGGAGTCTGGTGCACTAAATACACTTTTATCACATGCTGCGTCAGATCTTGGACCAATAGAGCCATATTTATCAATACCTGAAACAGAAAAACAATTTTCGGTGCCTGCTTCTGTTACTACTTTTGCATTAAGCACTGTTGAAGAATCTACTAAACCACCATTCTGGTAAATATAATATTTTATGGCGTTGTCAGCTGCTTTCCAATTAAGGATGACTTGATTTTCACCACTTTCAGCTTTCAAACCCTTTGGTTTTTTTATCTCAGGGTGCGTATTTGAAAAAACGTTATTGGATTGATCGCCCTCATCTGATTGATGATCAAGGGTTGATGTTGTATAGGAATATTCAGTCTCATATTTTAAATTAAAATCTGTAAATGAATTATCTGCTGTAGAGTTAACTTTCTCTCCATCTCTATAGACATTATAACCAGTAGCATCCTCAATAGGGAACCATGTTAATTTAACTGTATTCTTTTTTGCNTCAGCAGCTAAATTTTCTGGAGGTTTCATTAAAGTTTTACCATATTCTGTTATTGATCTGGTTCCCATAGATTGATCATTCTTTACTACGATTACATTATAACCATATGTCTCGCCTGGTTCAACTGGATCAAGATATGAGAGCTGGTTAGTTGTTGTAACTTCTTTATTGTTTCTATATATAATATAATTAGCAGCACCAGCTATTGATCTCCAGCTCAAAGATGCTCCTTCTATAGTAGGCTTTATTTTTAACTGAACCTGATCAGGATTTGGGTTAAGTCGGGGATTCACATCTTGCTTATTTGCTCCAGAAATTGAAACATTTTCAGTAGTACCATATCCATCAGGACCGTAAAAATTCATAATATATTTACCATCAGGAATATTCTTAACCTTGAATTTACCTGATGAAGGAGTTTCTAATTCAGCAACTCGCTTTTTATTTGAATCGTACAATACGATTCTTACTGGACCCAATTTCTTTCCAGCTTCATTAAATGCTCTACCAGAAATATCGTAGGTTTGTCCTAAAATTAATGTACTACAAATAAAAAAGAATGTAGCCGTAAGAAAACGTTTACAATTAAACGTTGTGTTANTAAATATGATCCGCTTCATATTACCTCGGTTTATTTTAAACCAAATTAGTTTAGATTACCTAAATGGCTCCTTGCCTTAACTTAATTATTCGAGCAATAATTGTAAACACTTTTATCATATATCATCTTTTGGCTGAATTGGAAGAATTTTTTGATAAAACCTTACAGATTGAGCCCACTTTTCAGATGAATATTTTCCTTTTGTACCTCCAATTAAACANAATTGATTTCTCATCATCGTTACTGGTCCGATAGGAAAAGATTCCACACCTTTTGGAATAGCATTAAAACTAATTAACTCCCATTTTGTATTAGTTGTATTCTCATTATTCTCTTTTAATACATCATTCCTATAAAGAATTAAATCTACATTTCCTGTTTCAAGTCTCTCACCATTTAATGCTCTAGTTTGAATATATGGCTCTTCAAGATCATTTCTTTTCACAACTTTTGATACTAATTCAGTATTTTCATTTATTAGCACGTACGGGCAAACAAAATCATTTACAATAGATTTATCTGCATGAACTACCCTTACTCCTTCTCTATAACCTTTAGAAAATGCCGCATCACCCATTTGTAATTCTGCATGATAAGCAATGTCTTCAAAAGTTAGAGTTTTGGCATATGTTTTTCCAGAATNCTTTTTTTGTCTTTTTACAAAATTATTTACTGCTACAATTCGTTTTCTTTTAGAATTCATATTGTAAATATACCAAAAATATAATTTGTGCAATGGCATTGCCAATTAAAAATCATATCAATAATTTTCTCAATGATAATTACTGATCTACTCCTTAACGATAATGAATATTGGATTGCCCTTATTTTATTTATTTTTATAACCCTATTTATTTTTATTAGTTATTTTATTTTTAATANAGGTATTATTTCTTCAGAGTTAAATNGAAGAATAATNCATATTTTAATTGGNATTATGATNTCATTCTCACCTTTAATTTTNACTACTAAAGANTTACCTGCTTTANTCGCTGTAATATTTNCAATTGTTAACACNATTGCTTTTNATACTAAACTCTTTTCAAGTATCCATTCTCAAAAGCGAAAATCTTATGGAACAATATACTTCCCAATTGCCTTTTTTATAATGACATGGCTATTTTGGGATTATAGTGACTTTATAATTATCAGCCTATTAATTCTAACATTTGCTGACCCACTTGCTAGCCAAATTGGTAGCTCTATAAAGTCACCAAAAATGTTTAAAGTTTGGCATGATGAAAAATCAATTGAAGGAACGGTTACTTTTTTTATTGTTACAATCATAATTCTTTTTTTTGGATCTAGGATATTATTATCCTATACAGGGTTGCATCTTATAGGTTTTATTATAGTTACTACAGTTTTTACTACTATTGCAGAGATTACAAGTAAAGAAGGAACAGATAACCTTTCTATCCCATTAGTTTCTATTCTAATCATGATTGGATATAATAATTCTATTTCGGAGGAATCATTATATTTAAATAATACAATAATTAATTCAGATTTTTTATCAATAATATTTATATCCATTTTTCTTTTCATTGCATATCATTTTAAATCATTATCCTTAAGTGGATATTTTGGATCCTTAATTATGGGTGCAATAATTATCTTTTATGGCTCTGTGTTTAATTTAATCCTTTTGGCAGTATTTTTCGTTTTTAGTTCATCTTTAGGGAAATTAATTAAAGATCATTCTTTTAAAGCACCATCACCATCTAATAGAAATATAACACAAGTATTTTGTAATGGCGGTATTGCATTAATTATCTGTATTTATGATTTTTTCATTTTTGATTTTAACTATTTATATATGTTTACAGCATCAATTGCTGCAGCAATGTCAGATACGTGGGGTACTGAATTTGGAAAACTATCTAAATCAAAACCTATATCTATTATTACAGGTAAAACAATTAATCATGGACTCTCTGGGGGAATCACCCAAATTGGTACACTAGGATCTCTACTTGGATCTTGCATTATTGGTTTTACATTATGGATATTATTACCTATCTCAGATATACTAATATACGGTGTAATCATATCAGGGTTTTTAGCGGCAATCTTTGATTCTATTTTAGGAGGTACTATTCAAGGAAAGTTTATCACCCCTGAAGGAAATATATTGGAAATCGAAACAAAAAATTCTTCACTTATTTCAGGATATCGATTAATTAATAATAATGTCGTTAATTTTATTGCAACACTATCTGGACCAATAATAATGACAGCCTATACTATGATAATTGGTAATATTTTATAATAGTATGTATACTGAATTAGACATTTTACCGCACAATTATAATTAAACTAATAGATTTATTATTAGTAGTATTTTTTTATAAAGTAAGGTTCAAACAGATTATTATATTTCCTATAATTACTTAATAGAAAAATATTAATCTGTAAAGATAAAGATTAGATTACTTTATATACTAGTAAACCTACCATTACTATTAAAGAAATAAAAATTAGGGAAACTCCCATATTCCCTTTTTTTATTTCCTCCCATTCATCAATATCAGTAGAAAGCATATCAAATACTTTTAACGCAATCCCAATTCCAAATGCAAAACCAACAGCAGCGGTTACTGACCAACCAATTGCTCTAGCATATTGCATAAAAATTGTACCCCAATCAAGACCAGGCATAATAACTCCTTATTGGATTTTTATATTTTTCATTATTTCTTGCATAAACTCCGAAGAATCCATGCGGCCATCTGCTAATGAAATAGCCATTTTCGAACTACATTGTGCACTAAATGTAGTATATTCATCTTTAGATGATGGCACTACAACATTTAAACTAATAATTTTAGGTGTGTAAGCATTAGACAAAGCCATTTCTATTTGATGAGCAATTGCTTGCCCAACAGATGCAAACCCAACTAACATATACATCTCAAAATTATTTCTACCACTTTCCAAATTAATTTCTACATCACTTTCACCTAAGTTAAGCTGTGAAGATTCAATTTTTATACGATAAGATTTACAAACTTCTTTAACTTTTTTCTTAAATGCGTAATTACCCATCAAAACATTTGCATTTAATAAAAGGATAAAAAATATAGTAAAAAGATTTCTTCTTGAGTGCATTTATTTCACTAAAATGTTCAACCTGATTTTACACTATTGCTTTTTGGTAAATCAAGCGCTAAATACAATATCTCCATTTTTAAAAACCGATCTAACCGTATGCCTATTAACTGAATATGGTAATTGTTCTATACGAGAAAAATCCCAAATAACAATATCAGCATTTTTCCCTTTTTCAATAGATCCAATAACATTATCCATCATTAATGATTTAGCTGCTATAAAAGTAGAAGACTCTATAGCATCTAAAATATTCATTTGTAAATAAAGGCATGCTAAAGTTATGATGAATGGCATTGATTGTATATTACAGCTTCCTGGATTATAATCAGTAGCAAGTGCAATACTAATACCACTATCTTTAATTTTATGATATGGAGCATATTCATGCTTACCTAAAAAAAATGTAGTTCCTGGAAGCAAAGTAGCCACTACATCATTTTCAGCTAAAGATTTGATACCATCTATACTAATAGCCATTAAGTGATCAGCACTTACTACTTTAAGTTCTCCAGCTAAATTAGCCGCACCTGAATCACAAAATTCATCTGCATGAATTCTTGGGTATAAGTTATATTTTTTTCCTCTATTTATTATTTTGGTAGTTTGATCAAGATCGAAATAGCCATTTTCACAAAAAACATCATTAAATTTAGCAATTCCTTGTTTAGCTACTTCTGGAATCATTTCATTACATATTAAATCAACATACTCTTCTTTACGATTTTGATATTCTTTTGGAAAAGCATGCGCTCCCATAAATGTAGGAACCATATCTATTTTATGATCTTGATTAACTGTATTTATTATATCCAAAGATTTTAATTCTGATATTGTTGATAAGCCATAGCCACTTTTACATTCTACAGTAGTTGTACCAAATTTTAAAAAATTATTCATTCTTGATTTAACTTTATCAATCAAAAGTGATTTTGAAGTATTTCTTAAGGAATCGATACTATTTAATATACCGCCTCCTTTTGCACTAATTTCTTCATAAGACATACCTCCTGCTCGCATAAGAAATTCATCCTCCCTTGAATTATAAAATACTGGATGTGTATGTGGATCAACAAAACCAGGGGTTACAAGTTTATTTTTACAATCAAAAAATTTATCTGCTGGTCCAAGGTTTTTTCCTATCTCTAAAATTTTCCCTTTATCAATTATTATTTCAACATTATTATAACGGCACATTGCATCTTTTTCAGTATTATAACTAATTAGTTCTCCTATATTTCCAATTTTCAATGATTTCATAAAAAATATCTCACATTAAGATCCAAGCATCGGAATATCAATATCCCATTTTTTAGAGTTTTCAATAGCATCATCGTATCCTGCATCTGCGTGACGGAATATTCCCATTTTCGGATCATTAGTTAATACTGCCTCTATTCTAGAATCCATTTCTTTTGTACCATCAGCAACAATTACTTGACCTGAATGTATAGAATACCCCATACCAACTCCACCGCCATGATGAAAAGAAACCCATGAAGCTCCACTAGCTGTATTAAGAAGAGCATTTAATATAGGCCAATCACCTACAGCATCACTCCCATCTTTCATTGCCTCGGTTTCTCTATATGGAGAAGCAACAGATCCACAGTCTAAATGGTCTCTTCCTATAACAATAGGTGCTGATATTTCTCCTGTTCGAACCATCTCATTAATTTTTAATCCAAACCTCGCTCTTTCACCATACCCTAACCAACAAATTCTTGATGGTAGACCTTGAAATTGCACTTTTTCTCTTGCCATTTCTATCCAATTACACAGAGAATCATCAGAAGAAAACATTTCTAAAATCTTTTGATCCGTTTTAAATATATCCTCTTTATCACCTGATAACGCTACCCATCGAAAAGGTCCTTTACCCTCACAAAATAATGGTCTAATATATTCAGGAACAAACCCAGGATAATCAAAAGCCTCTTTTACCCCTGCTTTAAAAGCCTGAGCTCTAAGATTATTTCCATAATCAAAAGCTATTGCACCCATTTCTTTTAACTTTAAAATCCCTTTAACATGTTCTGCCATAGACCTTGCAGCTTCTTCCAAGTAATGTTTAGGGTTTTTTTCTCTTAAGGTGTCAGCCTCAATCATCGAGTAATGATTAGGATAATAGCCGACAAGTTCATCATGCGCTGAAGTTTGATCAGTTACTAAATCTGGTATAAATTTTCTTTTTATAAATTCTGGAATAATATCAGCTGCATTTCCTAATAATCCAATAGATAAAGGCTTTTTATTTGTAATGGATTTTTTTGCTAATTTAATTGCTTCTTCAATCGAATTTGTAGAGATATCAAGATAACTTGTTTCAAGTCTTTTTTGTATTCGATTGCTATCAATTTCGATACATACTGCGACTCCTCCTGCCATAGTTATAGCGAGTGGCTGTGCACCACCCATACCTCCTAAACCAGCAGTAAGTACAAATTTTCCTTTAAGTGTATTTGAATTCCAATGCTTTTTTGCTGCTGCAACAAATGTTTCATATGTACCTTGCAATATGCCTTGCGTACCTATGTAAATCCAACTCCCTGCAGTCATTTGGCCATACATCATCAATCCATCTGCTTCTAATTGATTAAAATGTTCCCAATTTGCCCATTTAGGAACAAGATTAGAATTAGCAATAATTACTCTTGGAGCATACGTATGCGTTTTTGCAACACCTACAGGTTTACCAGATTGAATTAATAAAGTTTCATTTTCTCTTAATCTTTTTAATACTTTTAATATAGAATTATAACTATCCCAATCTCTTGCAGCCTTACCTTTACCACCGTAAACAATCAATTCTGATGGTTTTTCTGCAACTTCAGAACATAAATTATGTTGAATCATTCTGTATACTGCTTCGATTTGCCAATTCCGACAAACTATATCAGTACCCGTTGGAGGTTGAATTTTTCTAATCATACTTTACTTATTTTAAGAGTTTTCAATCTAAATATTTAATTATTCCTTTAGCATATTTGGAATCATTTTTAAAAACAGTGTAAGAGAATATACTAACACCACCAAATTTATTCTTTCTTGTGTCCTTTATTTTTGTACCAGCCGAATCAAAATTTTGATTATATATTCCAATACCCATTATTACATTATCAATTAAATCAGGATCAAGACCATTTATGATTGATACAATGTTTTTATTAAATACTTTATTATCTTTGGTGTAATTCATTGGTACTGCCCAATCAATATATCCATTATTTAGCCAAACATCCCATTCTTGTGAAAATGTATTATGAGCTTGATGTATATTTGGCTTTACAGCAGCAGAGATTATGCAATGTGGTTGATATGCACGAATTCTCATTGATGCCTTCTTTAAAAATTTTGTAATTGCATGTTTTTTAAATTCTGAAAATTTTAATTTATTCTGTAAAGCTATCGAAGGAATCCCAGGCATTCCACTTGAATAATTTAAAAAGAATTTTAACCCAGTTGGGTTCATCCCCCATCCTAAGTTATGATAACGAATATAATCAAAATGAATTCCATCAAGATGATAATTCTGTAATAATTCTGTAATAATATTTTGTAAATGCGCATCTACTTCAGGATGCGTCGGCGCTAAATAAAACCCTTCCCCATTTATATTTTTATTTTTTTTCATCAAATTTAAAGTATTTGGGACATCCATAATATCAGGATGTTTAGTATCTAGCCATTCAGGATGATTTAACAATAAATGATCCTCTTGAATTGGCTTTTCTGGAGAAGACCATAAATAATATACATTTAGCCATGCATGAATTTTAAAATTTTTACCTTTAGCTTTCTTTAAAATATATTCTAAGGGATCAAATTTAGTTTTCCTTAATAAATGAGTTCTTGGCACTAATTTTGAAGAATAATAAGCATCTCCTCTCCCTCGCACTTGAACAAATAAATTATTATAGTTGTTATTTTCAGCAAATTGTAAAACCTCATCTATATCTGCTTTTGTAATAATATGATCACGTACAATCCACAAGGCGCGATTATCCAAAGAACTAGCTTCTAACTGAACGATTAGAAAAAAAATAAGGGCAATATATATTGCCCTTAAGATTTGTTCCTGTGTGGATTTAATCAAAATATATGATAATACTAATTTTTATTTTTCAGCCTGTTCTTCAGATGTAATATTATTGACAAAATCAACAAATTCTATAATCGATAATGGCGCACAATCATTATCTCTAAATCCAAGTTTCGTTATACGCGTGTACCCACCATTACGTTCTGAAAAAGCAGGTGCAACTACATCAAAAAGTTCTCTAACAGTCGATTTATGAGGTATTTTTTTTAGCACTTGCCTCCTAGAATGAATATCCCCTTTTTTAGCACGAGTAACCAGCGGTTCAATATAACTTCTTAACTCTTTAGCTTTTGCATCTGTTGTTTTTATTTTTTTATGAGTAATTAAAGCCAAAGCTAAATTCGACATTAATGCCTTTCTATGGGCTGTTTTCCTACTTAGCTTTCGTCCAGACTTTCTATGCCGCATTTTTATGCCTCATCAGCCATAATTTGATCAACTTGCATACCAAATTGAAGATTCATCGAATCAAGCTTTTCAACAAGCTCAGTAAGTGATTTACGACCAAAGTTTTTATATTTGAGCATTTGGTTTTCCTCTTTACTCACTAACTCATGAATAAATTTTATACCAGCTGCTTGAAGACAATTATAACTTCTTACAGATAATTCCATTTCATCAATTGTTTGAGATAATAATTTTCTCAAGGCCATTGTCTCTTCTGACAGACCATCTGATATTTCAAGAACACTCGGATTTGCAATAGCTTCAATAAACATTAAATGATCTCTTAAATATGTTGCAGAATACGAAACAGCATCTTTTGCTGTAATTGATCCATCTGTATCTACTGAAAGATTTAAAATTTCAATTGGGTCTTTTGCTCCTGGAACTGGAGTAACATTAAAAGTCGCTTTTGTAACAGGATTAAAAATGCTATCAATTGAAAGTGTGCCAACAGGAAGATTAGGTTTATCATTTTCTTCAGAAGGCACATAACCTTTTCCTATTCCAATACGAAGTTCAATATCTAATTTACCTTTAGAATTAATTTCTGTAATATATTCATCTGGATTTAATATTTCAAATTGATCACTAGCATCTTGAATATGCTTAGCAGTAAATATTGTCTTTCCTTTTATTGATAGCTCAATTTTATCAGGCTCATTATCCATTAATTTAAAACGCACTTTCTTAAGGTTCATTATAATATCAGCAACATCTTCCTTAACACCATCAATAGTTGAAAATTCATGTTGTACTCCATCAATTTTTACATTGGTAATTGCTGCTCCTGGTATACTAGTTAATAATACACGACGCATTGCATTACCTAACGTTGTACCATAGCCTCGTTCAAGTGGCTGGAGCGAGAAAGATCCTTTATTATCAGATTTTGAATCAGATTTATAATCGATATTCAGTTCAAGTACTTTATTTGCCATTTCATATTTTCCTATTTAAATTATTTTGAATAAAGTTCAACAACAAGTTGTTCATTTACAGTTAATTGCATTTCATCACGTTCAGGTACGGAATTAAAGGTTCCTAACATTTTGGCCTTATCTAAAGATAGCCATTCTAGCTGAATGTCTCCTTTTATACGTTTCATAGAATCAATGATGACATCCATTTTTTTACTTTTATCTCTAACTGATATTTCATCACCAGACTTAACAATTAATGAAGGGATGTTAACACATTGACCATTAAGTAAAATATGTTTATGACTAACAAGTTGTCTTGCAGCTGGCCTTGAAGAAGCAAATCCAAGTCTATATACAACATTATCAAGACGGCTTTCCAATAGTTGTAACATATTTGTTCCAGTCTCACCTTTCATTTTTTCAGCCTTTCCAAAAGTTAGTCTAAATTGTTTCTCCAATAAACCATACATAAATTTTATTTTCTGCTTCTCTCTCAACTGTAAACCATAATTTGATAATTTAGATCTTCTTGTCTGCCCATGTTGCCCTGGGTTATATGGTTTTCGATTTAATAAACGGTCGTATTTAGGATTTCCAAAAATATTTTCGCCAAACTTTCTAACAAGTTTTCCTTTGGCAGTAGATAATTTCGCCATGATTACTAAACCCTTCTTCTTTTTGGAGGACGACATCCATTATGCGGTAGAGGTGTAACATCTTTAATACTAGTTATTTGAAGTCCACCTACAGCCAAAGCTCTAATCGCTGATTCTCTACCTGCGCCTGGACCCTTTACCTTAACATCAATACTTGTCAACCCTAAAGCAATTCCAACTTTTGCTGCCTTTTCTGCAGCTAAAGTTGCAGCATATGCAGTGCTTTTTCTTGAACCTTTAAAACCAGATGTACCAGCTTTTTCCCAAATTATTACATTACCAGATTTATCTGTAATCGTAACGTGTGTATTATTAAATGTAGATTTAATATGAGCCTGACCATGTGGCCCAATATTTTTTTTCTTTTTTTTCTTAGATGTAACTTCTGCCAAAATAACCTCTTTTTTAAGATAGAATAATATTAATTCTTACCAAGACCAATAGTCCGTTTTTTTCCTTTACGAGTTCTTGCATTTGTTTTTGTTCTTTGACCATTTACAGGTAAACCTCTTCGATGTCTCAACCCTTTATATGCTGCAATATCCTTTAAACGTTTGATATTCATTGCTACTTCCGATCTTAATTCACCTTCTACCTTCAAGCCAAGATCAGCAATAGCGTTTCTTAAGGAAACAACTTGCTCATCTGTTAGATCCTGAGCTCTAATATCTGGATCAATATTTGATTTTTCACACAAACTTTTAGCATTTGCTAAACCTATACCATGAATATAACGTAACGAGTAAATAATTTTCTTATTTCTCGGAATATCTACACCTACAATTCTTGCCATTTTTTATTATCCTTGACGTTGTTTATGTTTTGGATTTGAACAGATAACAAGGACAACTCCTTTTCTTTTAATAACCTTACATTTATTACAAATCTTTTTTACTGATGGTCTAACTTTCATTTGTTATTTCTGCCTATATGTAATTCTTCCTCTAGATAAATCATAAGGTGATATTTCTAGAGTAACAACATCACCAGGTAATATTTTTATAAAGTGCATCCGCATTTTACCACTTACATGCGCCAAAACCTCATGGGATTTACCTCCTATTTCGACCTCAACTCTGAACATAGCACTCGGTAAAGTTTCTTTTATAACACCATCAATTGTTATTGGTTGCTCTTTAGCCATTAGATGCCTTACTTAAAATAATTGGTCCACTATCTGTAATAGCAATAGTATGTTCAAAATGGGCAGAATCTTCACCATCTCTAGTATAAATTGTCCATCCATCACTAGCAGTATATATTTCTTTTCCACCAGCATTTATCATAGGTTCAATTGCTATACACATGCCTGCTTCTAATTGACGACCTTGTTTTTCTTTCCCAAAATTAGGGATCTGAGGTTCTTCATGTAATTGAGTTCCAATACCATGGCCGACTAACTCTCTCACAACAGAAAACCCATGTTCTTCAGCATGTTTTTGTACTGCATAACCAATATCACCAACATAATTACCTGCTACTGCCTGATCTATACCCTTTGCCAATGATTCTCTAGTAACATCTAATAATTTTTGCTTTTTTGAATCAATACCTCCAACGGAAAATGACTTGGCATGATCACCATAATATCCATCCAATTCTACACCGCAATCGATACCAACAATTTGTCCATTTTTAAGTATATCTTCACCTGGAATACCATGAACAACAGCATCATCTATAGAAATACATAATGTGGCTGGAAACCCCATATATCCTTTAAATGCTGGTCTTGCACCTTTGGATCTAATGAAATCTTCTGCCATAAAATCTAATTTAGATACTTTCATTCCATCTTTCACATAAGGTTCTAACATTATCAGAGTATCAGCAACAATTTGACAACTCTTAGAAATTTTTTCTATTTCATAATTTGATCTAAGATGCACCATTACATTCGCCTCCTTCCCCGAATTTTTCCTTTAGTAAGAAAACCATCATAGTGACGCATCATTAAATGAGATTCAATTTGTTGTAAAGTATCTAATGCCACCCCAACAATAATTAATAAGCTAGTTCCACCAAAAAATGATGCGAGATCATAATTAATATCCATTGTTTGCATAAGTATATAAGGAAATATTGCAACAAAAGCCAAGGCAATAGATCCTGGCAGAGTAACACGTGTAAGAATATTATCAATATATTCAGATGTTTTTTTACCTGGGCGCACACCTGGAATGAAACCACCTTGCTGTTTCATTGTAGATGAAACCTGAACAGGATCAAATGCAATTGCTGTATAAAAATAAGTAAAAAATATAATCATTAAGCCAAATAGTAACCAATAAAACGGGTGTTCAAATGAGAACCATCCCATTAACATAACTGAAAAATCACTATCTCCTAAGAAGGTTGATAAGGTACTAGGTATAAACATAATGGATTGCGCAAATATTATAGGCATTACGCCAGCAGTATTAACTCTCATTGGAATGTGCGTATTTTGACCACCATACACTTTTCTACCAACTACTCTTTTCGCATACTGAACTGGAATTTTACGTGTACCTTGAGTCAACATTACAACAAAACAAATAATCAAAAACATAATTCCCATTAATATAAATTCAGATAACCAACCTCTAACATTTTCTTGCAATAAAGTAATTTCATTTAAAATCACATTTGGGAATGCAGCCACAATTCCCACCATTATAATTAATGAGATACCATTACCAATCCCTCTTTCAGTAATTCTTTCCCCAAGCCACATTAAAAACAATGTGCCTGTCACCATACTAATCATACCAGTGAAAATAAACATCAAACCAGGGTTAGATACGACGGGTAGCCCATTAGAAGAGAGTGATGGTAAAAAAACTGCAACTACTCCATATGATTGCATAGAAGAAAGAAGAACAGTACCATAACGAGTAATTTGATTAATTTTTTTTCTTCCAGCTTCTCCTTCTTTTTGTAACCTTTGAAAATAAGGAACAACTGATCCCATAAGCTGGATAATAATTGATGAAGATATATAAGGCATTATACCTAATGAAAAAAGAGAAGCCTTTTCAAAAGCACCACCCACAAAAGTATTAAATAACCCAAATAAACCAGTTTTCATATCAGTAAATGCTTCAGCAAGCAATTCACCATTAACGCCAGGTATAGGTATATGCGCCCCAATTCTAACTACAATTAATACGCCAACAGTAAATAAAATTCTTTGTCGAAGTTCTGGAATAATAAAAATATTTTTCAGCTTATCAATCATCGCTTGACTACCTGCCCACCTATTTTTTCAATTTTATCTTTAGCAGTTTTACTAAACTCTGTTGCATAAACCTTGATTACAGTGTCAAGGTTTCCATTTCCAAGAATTTTTACAGGTTTTAAAGGAGACCTTATCAAACCATTTTCATAAAGAATCTGGGCATTGACTTCATCAACACCAAGTTCATTTAATTTTTCAAGATTAACAATCTGAAAATCTTTCTTAAAGTTATTTATAAAACCTCTCATAGGAAGTCTTCTATAAAGAGGCATTTGACCACCTTCAAACCAAGGCCTACGTTTAAATCCAGATCTTTGCCCGGCACCTTTATTACCTCGACCAGCAGATTTACCTAATCCAGTACCATGACCCCTTCCACGTCGCTTCTTACTACCTATAGATCCAGGAACAGGAGTTAATGAATTTAACTTCATAATTCTTTTACCTCTAATAAATAAGATATGCTATTGATCATACCTCGGATTACTTCACAATCTTTATGCACTACTTTTTGGTTCATTTTTTTAAGTCCTAAAGCTCGAAGTGTTGCTTTCGCTTTTTTATTATAACCAATACCACTCTTAATTTGCTTAATCTGAAGATTTTTAATCGTTTTAGACATTAACTAAAAACCTTCTTTAATGGAATACCACGTCTATTTGCAATAGCAACAGCATCTTTGAGATTAAATAAGCCATTAATCGTTGCATTAACCAAATTCATGGCATTTTTTGATCCCTGTCTTTTTGTCAAAATATTATTAATACCTACTTGTTCCATAACAGCTCTAACAGATGCTCCAGCAATAATACCAGTTCCTGGGGAAGCAGGTTTTAATAATATACGACTAGCTCCATGTTTACCAATTATAGTGTGAGGAATAGTGCCATTAATAAGTGATACCTTTTTAATATTTCTTTTAGCAATTTCTTTACCTTTCTGTATAGCAGCTATTACCTCATTAGCTTTTCCTAAGCCAACGCCTACATATCCCTTACCATCTCCTACAACTACTAAAGCCGAAAACCTAAATCTTTTACCTCTAGATGTAACTTTAGCAGTCCTATTAATTTTTACAACTGATTCTTCTTGCAAATCAAGTTCAGCTGGATTAATAATTCCCAAATTTATTTCTCCTATAAATGTAACCCATTTTCACGAGCAGCATCAGCAAAAGCTTTAACTCGACCATGATATGGATAACCATTTCTATCTAAAACAACAGATTCAATTTTTTTATTTTTTGCTTTTTTAGCCAATACCTGACCTATTGTTTTACAAGTTTCTATTTTATTTTTAATGTTTTTTAAAATGCTTTTTAAATCTTTATCTCTTGAAGATACTGAAAGAATGGTTCTATTCTCAAAGTCATTAATAACCTGAGCTTCAAAATGTTTAAGACTACGATATACAACCAATCTAAATCTCGTTGAATGATAACGAGATGTTTTTTTACTTCTATTTCTTCTTCTTTCTTCCCTTCGAATTACAGATCTATGTTGACTCATTTTTATTTAGCCCCCACTGTTTTACCTTGCTTTGAACGAACATATTCATCTTTATATCTAACCCCTTTACCTTTATAGGGCTCTGGTGGTCTAAAAGAACGAATTTTTGCTGCCACACTTCCAACTAATTGCTTATCGATACCTTCAACTTTTATTGATGTGCGTTCTGCCGTAATAGTTATACAATCAGGAACATCAAATATTATATCGTGAGAAAAGCCTAGCTGAAGAGTAAGACGATTCCCTTGCGCAATTGCTTGGTAACCCACACCAATTAACTCAAGTTCTTTACTAAACCCTTGCGAAACTCCTAAAATCATATTTTGAATTAATTGACGTGTAGTACCATGTAGAGCCCTTTGAAATTTTTCATCTGAATTACGTTTAACATTTACAAAACCCTCAGAGACATCCACTATCATATTTTTATTAAATATATACTGCAAAGTTCCCTTCACCCCATCAACTTTAATGAGATTTCCATCAATAGAGACATTCACACCCTCTAGTATTTTTATAGGATTTTTTCCAATTCTAGACATTATACTTAATAAACCTCACATAATAATTCGCCACCTACACCATACTCTTTTGCTCTCTTATTAGAAAGCACGCCTTTCGATGTAGATAAAATTGATATTCCTAAACCATCTAGCACACGTGGTGTTTCTCCAGCACCAACATAAATCCGCAACCCTGGGCGGCTTATACGTTTTATGTTTTCTATAACTGATTTACCTTTAAAATCATATTTTAAAAATATCCTAATCATTTCTTTTTTCTCATTAGATATAAAGAAAAAGTCTTCAATATAACTCTCTTCTTTTAAAACAAGAGAAATACGTTTTTTCATTTTACTACTAGGGATATCTACCCAGCGCTTATTAGCCGATAAACCATTACGAATACGAGTTAAAAAATCTGAAATTGGATCTGACATTGACATATTTTTATTTCCTACCAACTAGCTTTTGTAATTCCGGGAATTTCTCCCTTTAGGGCCATCTCCCTAAAACAAATTCGACATAAACCAAATCGCCTTAAATAGGCATGCGGCCTACCACACTTAAAACATCTATTTTTAACTCTTGTGGAAAATTTTGCCTTTCTTTTTGACTTTTGGATTTGTGACTTTTTCGCCATTAAGCTGCCTCTTCTATATTACTTGATACTGGTTTTTCTCTAAGTGGCAAACCAAAAAGTTTGAGTAGCTGATATGCCTCATTATCAGTTTTTGCAGATGTTACAATAGTTACATTCATACCACTTATTGATTGAATTTTATCATAATTAATTTCTGTAAATATTATTTGTTCTTTTATCCCAAAATTATAATTACCTCTTTTATCAAAGGACTTAAATGACAAACCTCTAAAATCACGTGTTCTTGGCAATGCTATTGCAATTAACCTTTCTAAAAATTCATACATCTTATTTGATCTAAGTGTAACTTTACAACCAACTGGCCAACCTTTCCTTATTTTAAAATTTGAAATGTCTTTTTTTGCCTTGGTCACTATAGGCTTCTGTCCAGAAATTAAGCCCAATTCATTGATAGCGCTTTCTAATACTTTAGAATTATTCTTAGCATCTCCTAGGCCCATATTCAATGATATACTCCTAATCTTAGGCACTTCCATCACATTAGAGTATTTAAAAATTTTTGTCATCGCAGTAATTATTTCTGAATCATACAATTTTCTTAATGAAGGAATATAAGAGTTATTATTTTTTTTATTTTCTTTCATAGCAAAACCTAAATCTCTTCTTGAGTTTTCACAGATATCCTAACTTTTCTACCATCTTCTAATTTTTTGTAACCCACTCGCGTGACCTTATCTCCATTCAGCACCATCAAATTTGAAATATGTAGAGGAGCTTCACGCTCAATAAAACCACCAGATGGATTTTCTTGGGTTGGGCGAACTGAACGCTTTCGAAAATTCACACCTTCTACAATTGCTTTTTTCTTTTTAGGAAAAACATCTAATACCTTACCACTCAAACCTTTATGATTTCCACTAATCACTTGAACGTTCAAACCTTTTTTCAAATGCATTTTATAAAACCTCCGGCGCCATAGAAACAATACGCATAAAACCACTATCTCTAAGTTCTCTAGCGACTGGACCAAATATACGAGTACCTCTTGGCTCTCCTGCACTATTGAGCAAAACGGCTGCATTTTCATCAAACCGTATAAGACTTCCATCTTTTCTTCCCAATTCTTTTCTAGTACGAACTACTACCGCTCTATGCACTTCTCCTTTTTTAACCATACCACCTGGAATCGCTTTTTTTACTGTAACTACAACTTGATCACCAATACTGGCATATTTTCTTCGTGATCCACCTAAAACCTTAAAACATAGTATTTCTTTCGCTCCAGTATTATCTGCTACTTTTAATCTTGTTTCTTGCTGTATCATAGATTCAACCTATTTTTACTGCTTCTTTAATAACTTGACTAACCTGCCATCTCTTTTTTTTACTGATTGGACGAATAGAAGTAATTTTAACTAAATCTCCATCTTTAGCAGAGAGCTTTCCTAAATGAACTAAATAATTTTTATATCGCTTAACCCGTTTTTTATATATTGGGTGAGGAATCTCCCTAACAACTCTAACATTTACTGTTTTTTGCATCTTAGAGCTGATGACCTTTCCTATAAGCGATTGCTTTTTTCTACTATTTGTCACTTTTCAGCACCTTCATTTTTTCTAATTCCAAGTTTATACTCATTTAAAATAGTTTTCAACTGTGCGATATCTTTTTTTGTTTTTGATAATAAAGTAATATCTTCAAGTTGCTGTAAAGTATGCTGAAACCTAAAATTTTGAAGTGACTCCATACACTCTTCTAATTTAGTGTTAACCTCAATTTGATTCATATCTCGCAACTTTGATTTTTTCATTAAAAAATCCTTCTTTCAACTATTTTTGTTTTCATTGGCAGCTTATGGCCTGCTCCTCTAAAGGCTTGTACAGCTTCTTCTTTTGTAACCCCATCAATTTCAAAAAGAACCCTACCAGGCTTAACCACTGCAACCCAATGATCCAAAGCTCCTTTCCCTTTTCCCATTCTTGTTTCAGCAGGACGTGCAGTGATAGGTTTGTCAGGAAAAATTCTAATCCACATCTTCCCTATTTTTCTTACAACGCGTGATATAACAATCCTAGATGACTCAATCTGCCTAGCGGTAACCCAGCCAGGTTCTATTGCTTTCAGTCCATAATTACCAAATGTAACATGGTTTCCTCTCATGGCCATACCCCGTCTATTTCCCCTATGCACTCTTCTAAATTTTACTTTTTTTGGTTCTAACATACAATTTAACCTTTAACGACTATATTGACCACTACAAATCCAAACCTTAATACCAATCACTCCATATTGAGTTTGCGCTTCAGTTAAGGCATAATCAATATCTGCACGAAGCGTGTGAAGCGGAACACTTCCATCAGAAAATTTCTCACTTCTAGCAATTTCAACTCCCCCTAATCTACCAGCAACATTTATTCTAATTCCCTCAGCGCCCATCCTCATTGTTGATTGTATAGTTTTATTAACTACACGCCTGTAAGATATTTTCTTTTTTAATTGGTGCGCAATATTTGAACCAACGAGAGCTGCATTAAGCTCAGGTCTTTTAACTTCAGATATATTTACTTGAGCATCTTTTTTTCCAGTTAACTGTCTTAACTCTTTTTTAAGCTGATTAACCTCCTCTCCACCTCTACCAATTACAATACCAGGACGTGCCGTAAAAATTGTAACCGTAACTTTTTTGGACGACCTAGCAATTTCTGCTTTGGATATACCCGCATTGGGTAACCTATGAGAAATATACTTCCTTATCTTCATATCTTCCTCAAGATCTTTTGCAAAACAATTCTTAGAAGCGAACCAATTAGAATTCCATTTCTTGTTTACACTTAATCGATATCCGACTGGATGAGTTTTTTGACCCAATTTAAATTCCTTTATCTTTTTCTGAAATAATAACAGTGAGGTGACATGTAGGCCTTCTCAACCTTGAAGCTCTACCCATAGACGCAGCTCTAAATCTTTTCATTACAGGGCCTCCATCAACAAAAGCTTCTTTTACTCGCAAAATATTTTGATCAATTTCATTGTCTTTATTTTGATTCACAAAATTAGAGACAGCAGAACGAAGTGTTTTTTCTATAATTTTTGATGCTTTATCTTTAGAAAAATGTAGATGACTAAGCGCTTCATCAACTTTCATTCCTCGAACAATATTTAGAGATTTCCGCATTTTATATGGTGATTGGTGTATATATCTAGCTATTGATTTATATTCCACTGCACTATTTCCTATCACCTGAATGCATTCTAAATGTTCTAGTAGGAGAAAATTCACCTAATTTATGGCCAACCATATTTTCATAAATAAAAACTGGTATAAATTTATTTCCATTATGCACGGCCAAAGTATGACCTACCAATTCAGGAGTAATGATAGATCTACGAGACCAAGTTTTTATTACTTTTTTCTTTCCATCATCATTCATGGATTGAATCTTTTTAATTAGTTTTTGATCAATGAATGGACCTTTTTTAAGTGATCTAGACATATGCTCTATTTTCTCCGTTTTAATATCATATTATTTGATTTCTTATTTTTTTTCCGAGTTTTATAACCTTTAGTAGGCTTTCCCCAAGGAGTTGTTGGATGCCGCCCACCCGAAGATTTACCTTCACCTCCACCCATGGGATGATCCACAGGGTTCATTGCAACACCCCTAACAGATGGCCTTCTTCCCAACCAACGGGATCTACCAGCTTTTCCAGAAACTATTTGCTCATGGGATCTATTACCAACTTGACCAATAGTAGCAATACAATTTTCTTTAACCATCCTAACTTCACCAGAAGGTAATTTAAGTGTACAAAAACCATTATCATGGGCCATAACCTGAGCAGAAGCTCCAGCCGAACGCACCATTTGGCCACCTTTACCTGGCTGCAATTCAATATTATGAACAAATAACCCAGTTGGAATATTTTTCAAAGGTAAGGCATTAGCAATTTTCAAAGGAGCATTGTCACTTGAAATAATTGCGTCATCTACTTTTAAGCCAACAGGGCTTAAAATATATCTTTTTTCACCATCAGCATATTGTATAAGTGAAATATTCGCTGATCTATTAGGATCATATTCTACAGTTAATACTTTTCCTGGAACATTATATTTATTTCTTTTAAAATCAATAATTCTATATCTTCTTTTATGTCCTCCGCCTCTATGCCTAATTGTTATTCTACCAGTATTATTCCTTCCACCGCTTTTTCTCAGAGATCGCGTTAAACGTTTTTCTGGAGACCTAGTAGTTAACTCACTAAAATCAGATCTAGAAGCAAACCTTGATCCTGGTGTAACTGATTTTAATTGCTTAATACCCATAATTAATTTGAACTATCCCCATCTATCAGGTCTATAGCTTGCCCCTTACTAAGCGTAACAATAGCTTTTTTATAAGACGGTTTTTTTCCAGAGGTACGGATTGTCCTACCGCCACTTTTAATAGTCATCTGCTTAAACTTCCCAGATTGATTTAAGGTCGCAATCTTAATTACCTTAACATCAAACTTAACCTCAATGGCCTTTTTTATCTCATTCTTTTTAGCATTTCTAGATACTAAAAATGCATATTTACCTTCCCTCTCTTGGAGAATAGCCATCTTCTCAGTTAAAACGGGTTTTATTATTTTCTCAGAATACATTATTTTATTTTTCCAACATACCTACTAGTAAATTAAAACTTTCTAAATCAACAAGAATCACATCACAATCAAGTAACTCGTAAACACTAACATTAGATGCTTTAACCATATATATATTAGCAAGATTCCTGACAGCCCTATTTAAATTTTCATTTGACTTCTCAACAAGCAAAGAAATTTTACTTTTTTCAATTTTCAATAATTTCAAAATACCATTCAATGAACGTGTCTTAAAACTATCAATGATAAAGTTTTCAACTACTACTACATTACCATTACTTAACTTATCCACAAAAACAGACCTTCGAGCTAACTTACTCATTTTTTTGGATAATTTATTTTTGTACGCATGTGGAGTTGGTCCAAAAATAACACCACCACCTTTCCATAATGGTGAGCGTATGGTACCAGCACGAGCTGCACCACGACCTTTCTGCTTCCAAGGTTTCTTACCGCCACCTCTAACAGCTGATCTATTTTTTGAACAATGAGTTCCTTGCCTAAGATTGGCCATCTCAGATAAAGTTGCTTGACGAACCACACCAGGATTTATATCAAAATCAATCAACTGTTTTGAAACATCAAACTCTCTTAATTCTTTACCTTGTAAATTTTTTAATATTAACTTCATCTTTCTATAGCTACAACTGAATCCTTAGGACCTGGGACAGAACCTTTAACCAATAAATAATTTTTTCTTTTATCAATTTCCATAATTTCTAAATTCTCAATAGTCACTTTTGCATTTCCATGACGACCAGCCATTCTCATACCAGGAAAAACCCTTGATGGATCAGAAGCTTGCCCAATTGAACCAGGAGCCCTTTCCGTATGACCTGTTCCATGAGTTTTCTTTTGTCGAGAAAAATTATGCCTTTTTATAACGCCAGTAAAACCTCTCCCTTTAGAATAACCAGAAACCCTCACATAATCACCAGTTTTAAATATCCCTACATGAAAAACTGACCCAGAAACATACTCAAAACCTGGAACCACATCAAATTCAGCAAGATATTTAGATGGCTTAGCATTAGCAGATTTAAAATGGCCTTTTAAAGGATTACTTAAATGTTTATCATTCACTTCACCAAAACCGACCTGGATAGCATTATAACCATCATTTTTTTCAGTTTTAATTTGAGTCACAATACATGGGCCTGCCTGTAAAACCGTAACAGGAACAACATCACCATTAGAATCAAAAATTCTAGTCATACCTACTTTTTTACCTAATAAACCCCTCATCGTCTATACCTTTATTTCAATATCTACACCTGCAGGTAAATCTAATTTCATAAGAGATTCAACGGTTTTAGGTGTAGAATTAAGAATATCAATTAGACGTTTATGAATCTTAGTTTGAAATTGCTCTCGTGATTTTTTATTAACATGAGGTGATCTTAATATAGTATATATAGATCTTTTAGAAGGCAAAGGAATAGGACCAGAAATAATTGCACCAGTAGATTTAGCAGTCTTAACAATTTTCTCAGTAGACTTATCCAAAAGGATATGATCATACCCTCTAAGACTTATACGAATAGTTTGATTAGCCATTATATTTTAATTATTCTACAATTTCAGTTACAACACCAGCTCCAACTGTGTGCCCACCTTCACGAATAGCAAAACGCAATTCTTTATCCATCGCAATTGGAGTAATCAATTCCACATTAAACTCAACATTATCACCAGGCATAACCATTTCAGTCCCTTCAGCCAATGTAACAACTCCAGTCACATCTGTTGTCCGAAAATAAAACTGTGGACGATAACCATTAAAAAATGGAGTATGTCGACCACCCTCTTCTTTCTTTAAAACATATACACTGGCCTTAAATCTCGTATGAGGTGTAATAGAGCCTGGAGCCGCCAATACCATACCACGACTTAAAGCATCCTTATCCACACCTCGTAAAAGCAACCCCGCATTATCACCCGCTTGACCTTCATCTAATAATTTCCTAAACATTTCAACACCAGTAACAGTAGTTTTACTATCAGCACCCATACCCAATAAAGCAATTTCATCACCCACTTTCACAATACCTCTCTCAATACGACCAGTACCAACAGTACCTCTACCTGTGATAGAAAATACATCTTCTACAGGCATTAAAAATGGCTTATCTACATCACGCTCTGGCTCAGGAATAAAACTATCACAAGCCTCCATTAATTCAACAATACATTTATTTGACGATTCATCACTTGGTGAGTTCAATGCATTTAAAGCAGAACCTTTAATTATCGGGGTATCATCACCAGGGAATTCATATTCATTCAACAAATCTCTAAGTTCCATCTCAACCAACTCTAATAATTCTTCATCATCTACCTGATCTACCTTATTCATAAACACAACTATCGAAGGAACATTAACCTGCTTAGCAAGCAGAACATGTTCACGTGTTTGCGGCATTGGACCATCAGCAGCAGAAACCACAAGAACCGCACCATCCATTTGAGCTGCACCAGTAATCATATTTTTTATATAGTCAGCATGGCCAGGGCAATCAACATGAGCATAATGCCTATTTTCTGTTTCATATTCAACATGAGCAGTTTGAATAGTTATACCACGCTCTCTTTCTTCTGGCGCATTATCAATATTATCAAAAGCCATTGCCTCAGCAAATCCACGGGCACTTTGCACCATAGTAATAGCAGCAGTTAATGTAGTTTTACCATGATCTACATGACCAATAGTACCAATATTAACATGCGGCTTATTTCTTTCAAATTTTTCTTTAGCCATTTCTTAAATCTCCAAATTAAATATTATGAAACCTTACCATGCACTTTTTCTAAAATTTCTTCTTCAATACTAGCTGGCACTTTTTGATATTTAGCAAATTCCATATGAAATACCGCTCTACCTTGGGTAATAGATCTAAGATCAGTGACATAACCAAACATGCTACTTAATGGCACGAAAGCATTTACAACTTGAGCCTCTTTTCGTTGCTCCATCCCTTCAATTTTACCTCTCCTTGAATTTAAATCCCCCATAACATCACCTAAATACTCATCAGGAACAATAACTTCTACACGCATTATAGGCTCCATTAATTTCGGATCTGCTTTTTTACAAGCACTTTGAATAGCCATTGATCCCGCAATTTTAAAAGCCATTTCAGAAGAATCAACATCATGATAAGAACCATAGATAAGCTCAACACGTATATCTTCTATAGGATAACCCGCAATTACACCATTTTTTATAGCCTCCTGCATACCTTGATCAACAGACGGAATATATTCTCTAGGAATTACGCCTCCCACAATTTTATTCTCGAAATGATATCCTTTACCTGGGTCATTGGGCTCTACATTTAAGACAACATGACCATACTGACCCCTACCACCAGATTGTCGTACAAATTTTGTTTCAATATTTGAAACACTTTTCGTAATTGCTTCACGGTAAGCGACCATTGGTTGACCAATATTAGCCTTAACCTTAAACTCACGAAGTAATCTATCTATCAAAATTTCCAAATGCAATTCGCCCATTCCAGATATAATCGTCTGACCAGTTTCCTCATCTGAAGACACTTTAAATGTCGGATCTTCCTCACCTAATTTCTGCAATGACTTTGAAAGAATATCTTGATCACCTTTACTTACAGGCTCAACAGACACCGACACCACAGGCTCAGGAAAATCCATAGACTCTAAAATTATTTGATTCTTTTCATCACATAACGTATTACCAGTTTTAACATGTTTTAAACCAACAGCAGCTACAATCTCACCAGCAGAAACGTTTTTACGCTCTTCTCTTTTGTTTGAATGCATCAACAATACACGACTTATTCTTTCTCGTTTTCTAGAGGTAGGATTAAAAACATAAGAACCAGCATCTAAACTGCCAGAATAAACTCTCATATATGTCAATTTACCAACATAAGGGTCTGTCATAATTTTAAAAGCCAAAGCACTAAATGGCTCATCTCTACTTACCTGTCTCTTTTTAACAATATCTGTATCTTTAGGGTCTACTCCTTCGATGGAACCAACATCAACTGGAGAAGGTAAAAGATTTACAACAGCATCGAGAAGTCGCTGAACGCCCTTGTTTTTAAAAGCAGAGCCACACAAAGTGGGAACAAAGGTATTATCTAAACATCCTTTTCTAACAGCTACTTTAATTTCATCAACAGTGATCTCTTCATCATTAAGATATTTTTCCATCAACCCTTCATCATAAGTGGCGGTCTCTTCAATTAAATGATGCCTCCATTTCTTAGCCTCGTCTATCATATCATTAGGTATTTCACTATATTCAAAACGAGACCCCATACTACTTTCATTATATAAAATAGATTTCATCTCCATAAGATCAATTATACCAGTAAATAATTCTCCACTACCGATAGGGATAACTAAGGGTAAAGGATTAGCTCCTAAACGTTTTTTTATCATTTCTACGACATTAAAAAAATCCGATCCTACACGATCCATCTTATTTACGAAAGCTATCCTTGGAACATCATACTTGTCTGCCTGCCTCCACACAGTCTCACTTTGAGGCTCCACACCTCCAACAGCACAAAAAACACCGACAGCGCCATCAAGGACTCTAAGGGATCTTTCAACTTCTACAGTAAAATCAACATGACCAGGAGTATCAATAATATTAATCCTATGATCATTCCAAGCACAAGTAGTCGCAGCGGATGTAATGGTAATGCCTCTTTCTTGCTCTTGCTCCATCCAATCCATAGTAGCAGCACCATCATGAACCTCACCTATTCGATGCGTACGACCAGTATAATAAAGCACACGCTCGGTTAAGGTAGTCTTGCCAGCATCAATATGAGCCATTATACCAATATTTCTTACTTTTTCTAGTTTTACAGATTCTAAAATAACGATCCTCTATATACTTATATTATCTAAAATGAGCAAAAGCCTTATTAGCCTCTGCCATTCTATGAGTATCATCTTTTTTCTTAATAGCACCCCCGTCACCATTAGCGGCCGCAATCAATTCATTGGCCAATTTTTCCGACATAGGCCTACCTGAACGACCAACTGCCGCTGAAATAATCCACTGAGAAGCTAAATAAAATCTTCTTCCCCTAGGAACTTCAATAGGCACTTGATATGTAGCACCACCAACCCTTCTAGATTTAACTTCAACAGAAGGGGAAGCATTCTCTATAGCTTTTTCAAATATTTTAAGACCATCAGTCTTTGTACGTTGCATTATTTGATCCATCGCTCCATAAAAAATCTTTTCAGCTACGCCCTTTTTACCATTACTCATAATGTAGTTAACAAATTTCGCAACTAAAAGATTAGAATAAACTGGATCAGGGAGAATCTCTCTTTTTTCAGGACGCCTACGTCTCATTGAACTTTACCTTTTTGCGCCATAACGCGAACGACTTGTTTTTCTATCCGATACGCCTGCTGTATCCAAAGTACCTCTAACAACATGATAACGCACTCCTGGTAGATCTTTAACACGACCACCTTCAATTAAAACGATACTGTGCTCCTGCAAATTGTGCCCTTCACCAGGAATATACGCAGCAACCTCCATCCCATTAGTAAGCCTAACACGAGCCACCTTTCGAAGAGCTGAATTTGGTTTTTTCGGGGTAGTAGTATAAACACGAGTACATACACCTCTTTTTTGCGGATTACTCATCAAAGCCGGAGTATTAGTTTTCTTAACTATACGTTTCCGCCCTTTTCTAACTAACTGATTTATTGTCGGCATAACACTTCTTCCATAGCCTACAATATTACAACTAATTTTCTTAAATAAACATAGTACATTTTAACATTATTTCCTTATCAAGCAACCGATTCTTTTGAGCCAGACAAATCATCATCTTGATCTAGCCCCACTAACATATCAACGAATCCAGGAGTACCAGTTCCAGCAGGTATTAACCTACCAACGGCGACATTTTCCTTTAACCCTTGCAAACTATCTGTTTTACCTGCCGTAGAAGCATCAGTTAAAACTCGAGTGGTTTCTTGAAAAGATGCTGCGGAAATAAAACTTTCCGTATTAAGAGAAGCACGTGTAATACCCATTAATATTGGATCAAAAGTGGCAGGCTTTGTCTTTCGATAAGTTGCAACTTGCTTACCATCCGCTTTTAATTCTTTATTAATTTCCAAAAACTCTTCTCTATCAATTACACTATCTTTTTCTAAATCAGAATCATTAGGTTCATTAACAATAACCATACTTGCAATTCGCTCATTCTCATTAAAAAATTCACGCTTCGCAACTCTATCCTCTTCTAAAAATCGTGTATCACCTGGATTTACCACACTTACTTTTTGCATCATTTGATTAACAATCACCTCAATGTGCTTATCATTAATCTTAACCCCTTGCAAACGATAAACCTCCTGTATTTCATTAACCAAATAATCTCTTACAGCCGTTGGCCCCAGAACATGCAATATATCAGTGGGTGAAATCGCGCCCTCACAAAGATTTGTCCCAGCAGTAATATAGTCACCTTCATGCACAATAACATGCTTACCGTAAGGTATATTGTAGCTTCTTTCTTCACCATCTACGCCAGCAACATGAATCCTACGCACACCTCGTTTAGTCTCACCGAAACGAACGCTACCACTAATCTCAGTCATCACGGCAGGATTCGTTGGCTTTCTTGCTTCAAACAACTCAGCAACTCTTGGAAGACCTCCCGTAATATCACGGGTTTTTCCTATATCCTTAGGAATTTTAACGAGTGTTTGCCCTCTAAGAACTTTTTGCTTATCATTAACTACAAGCGTAGCCTTGACTGGAAGAATTGTTCCACCAGAAAGTATTTTTCCCTTTGCATCAATAATTTCTATATGCGGACTTAATTTACGATCACGCGCCTCTACAACAACCATTTGTTTTTTACCACCTTCAACAGCCTCAACAGCATAAGTCTCACCTTCTATAAAATCGTTGAGTGAAACCATTCCAGTCTCTCTTGCCAAAATAATATCAGTATAAGGATCCCATTTTATTAATGCTGTTTTTGCTGAAATCTGCTCACCTTCTTTAACAAAAACAGTAGCTCCGTAAGGCACGTTATAAGAACTGTTCTCTTTTCCATCTTTATCAAGAATAAACAACTTAGAATGACGAACCATACATCTTGTAACATTTGTTCCAGATTCATCAATAGTATCCGCAAAATCATAATTATCTGAGAACTTAACCAATCCAGCTCTTTTAGAAACCATCTCTGATTGTTCAATAATTCTTGTAGCAGTACCTCCTATATGAAAAGTCCTAAGTGTCAATTGAGTGCCTGGCTCACCAATACTCTGTGCAGCTCTAATACCAACAGCAGTACCAATATCTACCAATTTATGAGTGGATAAATCCCAACCATAACATTTAGCACAAACACCTCTTTTCGCCTCACAAGTTAAGATCGAACGAATCCTAATTTGCTCAACACCTATATCACCAATTAACTCAGCTTCATTTTCAGCAATAACCGAACCAGATTTTACAATCACCTCACCTTTAACAATAAAATCATCGAGTATAGTTCTACCCAATATCCTATCAGAAAGAGGTTCGATAATTTCCTCACCTTCCTTTAAATCCGATATCATTATTCCATTAATTGTTCCACAATCAACATCATAGGTTACAACATCTTGAGCTACATCAACCAATCTTCTAGTCAGGTAACCAGCATCCGCCGTTTTCAATGCTGTATCTGCAAGACCTTTTCTAGCGCCATGTGTAGAGATGAAATACTCAAACACCGAAAGCCCCTCTTTGAAATTTGAAGTAATAGGAGATTCAATGATTTCACCAACTCCACCCTTCATTGATTTTTGTGGCTTCGCCATTAAGCCTCTCATACCAGCTAATTGCTTGATCTGATCTTGCGATCCCCTAGCGCCAGAATCCGCCATCATATAGACAGGATTAAATCCCTCTCTATCTTTTTTCAATGTGCCCATCATTGTCATAGCCATACTTGTAGTAGCATGCGTCCATATATCAATGACCTTATTGTATCGCTCACCATCTGTTAAAATATGACTATCAAATTTTCTTTTTATCTCATCAACTTCATTTTGGGCTCGTTTTAATATTTCCGATTTTTCATCTGGAATCAAAACATCACTGATCGCAATAGAAGCACCACTTTCCGTAGCCATTCCAAAGCCTAAATCTTTCAAACGATCAAGGAATAAAACAGTTTGATAATTTCCAGATAACAAATAAGCACTATTAACAATTTTAGTAAGCTTTTTCCTATCAACATTTTCATTTACGAAAGCTACGCCTGCAGGTAAAATAGAATTAAAAATAATCCTACCAACAGTAGTATCCTTTATCCATGTACCGTTGTGACATAGATGAACAATAGCATGGAGCCCCACGGACTTATTTTCATATGCGAGTAGCCCTTCACTTATTGAACTAAAAAGTTTCCCTTCACCCTTATCACCAGTTTTAGGTCTAGTCAGGTAATAACACCCTAGAACCATATCCTGAGAAGGAACAGAAATAGGCTGACCGTTTGCAGGATGCAATATATTATGGCTTGATAACATGAGCATCCTCGCTTCCATTTGAGACTCAAGAGCTAAGGGGACATGAACTGCCATTTGATCGCCATCAAAATCAGCATTGAACGCGGAACACACCAAAGGATGAAGTTGAATAGCTTTTCCATCAACTAAAACAGGCTGAAACGCCTGAATACCCAACCTATGAAGAGTAGGCGCTCTATTAAGTAGAACTGGATGATCCTGAACAACATACTCTAATACCTTGTATACAATCGAATCACCATTTTCAACCATCAGTTTTGCACTTCTAGGAGTTTGCGCATAACCACGCGACATTAATTCGTGAATCATATGCGGCTTAAATAATTCAAGAGCCATATTTTTAGGCATACCACATTCATGTAATTTTAATTGCGGACCTACAACTATAACTGATCTACCAGAATAATCCACTCGCTTTCCAAGAAGATTTTGCCTAAATCTTCCTGTTTTTCCTCTCAACATATCAGAAAGGGACTTTAAAGGCCTGCGTGAACCACTTCGTATTGCTGTTTTTCTTCTATTATTATCAAAAAGAGCATCTACAGCCTCTTGAAGCATTCTTTTTTCATTCCTCAGAATAACATCTGGCGCCTTTATTTCCATTAATTGCTTTAATCTATTATTCCTTATAATAATCCTTCGATAAAGATCATTTAAATCAGAAGCTGCAAATCTACCACCTTCAAGTGGAACTAAAGGCCTAAGCTCAGGTGGAATTACTGGCAATATTGAAACGATCATCCATTCTGGTCTATTTAATCGCTTTTTCATAGGATCAGGAACGAATGACTGAACAACCTTCAACCTCTTAAGAGCATCATTTCTTTTCTGTTTCGACTTTGATGTTTTAACTATATCAACAAGCTCATTCTTTAATTCATTTATATTAATCCTAGAAAGCATCTCTTTCATAGCTTCACCACCCATGATAGCATAAAAATAATTGTCATTATCTCTATCATCCTCAGAAACAGCCATATAACCAAATTGATTTTCTATTTCAAGATATTCATCTTCTTCTAAAAGAGCAAATTTTTCGAGACCACTTCCACCTGGCTCAATTACCATAAACATTTCATAATATATAACCCGTTCCAGCTCTTTGGTGCTTTTACCAGCTAAATAGCTAAGCTTACTTGGAATTGATCTTAAATACCAAATATGAACCACAGGCACGGCAAGAGTAATATGCCCCATCCGCTCGCGACGAACTTTCTTTCTTGTAACTTCAACCCCACAACGATCGCAAATTATGCCACGATAACGAATACCTTTATATTTTCCACAATGACATTCATAATCCTTTACTGGTCCAAAGATTTTCTCACAAAAAAGCCCGTCTTTTTCAGGCTTATAAGATCTGTAATTTATTGTCTCTGGCTTTAATACCTCACCATAAGACCTTTGGAGTATCTTCTCAGGAGAAGATAAACCAATTGTAATTGAATTATAATTCTTTACGGTTTCTAATGAATTTGTTTGTATATAAGTCAAAAATATTCCTCCTTAAATTCTTAATGCAGCTCAACGTCAATACATAAGCCTTGCAATTCCTTAATCATGACATTGAATGATTCTGGCGTAGAAAACTCAGGCATCTGGTCTCCCCTAACAATTGCATTGTACACTTTCGAACGCCCTTCAACATCATCAGATTTCACAGTAAGCAATTCATGGAGCGTATGTGCAGCACCATAAGCTTGTAAAGCCCAAACTTCCATTTCACCTAATCTCTGACCACCGAACTGGGCTTTACCACCTAATGGCTGTTGGGTAATTAATGAATATGGACCCGTTGAACGAGCATGCATCTTATCATCAACCATATGACTAAGTTTCATCATATAAATATTTCCAACAGTTACGGGATTATCAAAATATTCACCAGTTTTTCCATCAATCAATTTAGCCTTTCCAGACGCGGGTAACTTTGCAAGCTCTAACTCATTTTGAACCTCCAACGGACTAGCCCCATCAAACACCGGTGTTGCATATTTTTTACCAAGCACTTCCCCAGCCCATCCAAGCATTGTTTCATAAAGTTGCCCAAGATTCATTCTCGAAGGCACACCCAATGGATTTAAAACAATATCTACAGGAGAACCATCTTCCATAAAAGGCATATCCTCTTCTGGTACAATTGTTGCAACAATTCCTTTATTGCCATGCCTACCAGCCATTTTATCACCTACAGATAACCTTCTTTTCTGAGCAACAAAAACTTTTGCTAATTTAAGGATGCCTGGCTGAAGCTCGTCACCAACTCGTAATTTAAATATCCTTCTCTCAAGCTGAGTTTCAATATTTGACCATTCTTCCCTAAATGAACGCCATATCATCTGAACCTTTTTCCACACAGTTTTATTTTCTACCCATGAATCATCCTGAGCAAATCTTTCCATATCAAAACTTTTGACTCTTTTCAGAGTAAGCTTAGTAGATTTTTTTATAAGAGTTTTTCCAGTTGAAAGATCTCTAATTCCATTAGAAACCTGGTCTTTTAATAAATCAGTTAACTTTTCATCCCTAGCAGCTTTTAAGTTTGATTTCTTTTCCAATGCCTCTTTTTGAAATAACAAGATTTTTTCTCTTTCTTCCTTCTTTGTTCTTTTTGCCTGTTTCGCAAATAACTGTGTCTTAATTACAACGCCCTTTATACCAGGCTCAGCACGCTTTGAAGCATCTTTTACCTCACCAGCTTTTTCACCAAAAATAGCCCGCAACAGTTTTTCTTCTGGAGTAGGGTCAGTTTCGCCTTTCGGAGTAACTTTTCCTATTAAAATATCTCCTTCTGAAACCCTAGCACCAATCCTAATTATTCCATTTTCATCTAATTCCCTTGTAGCATCCTCACCTACATTAGGAATCTCAGGAGTAAGCTCTTCCTGCCCCCTTTTAGTATCCCTTACTTCAAGCTCGACTTCATTACAATGAACAGAGCTATAAATATCATCTTTCACCAATCTTTCACTTACTACAATAGCATCCTCAAAGTTGTATCCCCTCCAAGGCATAAACGCTACGCGAATATTTGACCCCAAAGCCAACTCACCTTTATCAGTTGATGCCCCATCTGCAATAACATCACCAATTTTTACTTCATCACCTTCAGAGACAAGTGGACGCTGGTTATGAACTGTGTTTTGATTAGTTCTATGGAATTTTTTAAAACCCACCTCTACTATATTTTCACCTTCATATAAGGCTAGCGAGTCCATAACATCTTTTCTTTTAATTTGACATTTTTCAGAATCCACATATACAACTCTACCTGCGGCTGGACTTATAACAGCAGAACGAGAATCAATAGCCACCTTCTTCTCTATACCCGTTCCAACAATAGGCGATTGGGGCTTCATCAATGGAACTGACTGGCGCTGCATATTAGAACCCATCAAAGCTCTATTCGCATCATCATGCTCTAAAAATGGTATTAGAGCTGCAGCAACACTCAATATCTGATTTGGCGAAACTTCAATATAATCTACCTCACCTGGGTCAACAATTGGAAAATCACCTTTCACTCTTGCGCGAATCATATCTTCAGATATGATTCCTTTTTCATCAATCTTTGTAGAAGCCTGAGCAACCAAAACTCTATCTTCATCATCAGCAGATAAATATTCAGTGCTATCTGTTACAACTGACCCTATCCCATTTTTCTCAATTTTCCTGTAAGGAGATTCGATAAAGCCATGATTATTAACCTCAGCATACATTGCCAGAGAAGAAATAAGACCAATATTAGGACCCTCTGGAGTCTCAATTGGACATAACCGCCCATAATGTGTATAATGAACATCTCTAACCTCAAAACCAGCCCTCTCTCGAGTAAGACCACCTGGACCTAAGGCAGATATTCTTCTTTTGTGAGTAATCTCCGCTAAAGGATTTGTCTGGTCTCCAAATTGACTTAATTGAGAAGTACCAAAAAATGTGTTTATTACAGTTGTAACAACACGAGAGTTAATTAAATCTTGAGGAGTAATACTTTCAGACTCTCTTAAATTCATTCTTTCATGAATTGTACGTATCATTCTACTTAATGCGACACTAAATTGATTTGTTAGTTGCTCTCCAATAGTTTTAACCCTACGATTACCCAAGTGATCTATATCATCTATCCCCCTATCACCTTTACGCATATCAATTAAAAAATTGATTACCTGAATAATATCATCCATTGTTAAAACAGTATCCTCAACATCAACTTTTAAATTAAACTGTTGATTAAGACGATACCTACCAACTTGACCTAGATCATATTTTTTTGGGCTAAAGAAAATACGCTCAATAAACTTTTGAGCTGTCTCCAGATTAGGAGGCTCACTTGATCTTATCAATTGATAAACAACAGCCAATGCTTCTTCAGTACTTCTAGTAGGATCTTTTTCAATCGTATTCAATAACAGCATTGAATGAAAATCTTTATTGCCATCTACTACACTAAAAGAACCAACTTTAGAAGCTTCTAAGGATTCAATGTTTTCAGCTGTAAGTTCAGCACCACTTTCTAAAAATATCTCCCCAGTTTTGACATCGACAATATCTTCAGTTACAGTCGCACCTATATACTTACGAAGGTTATCTTTAGAAGAGTCTAAGAATTTCGTAGTGCCAAACGCATCAAATATATCAGTATTTGAAGAATAGCCTAGAGCTCTCAAAAGCATAGTAACAGGAAATTTTCTCCTTCTATCAATGATCACAAATAAACAATCATTAATATCCGTAGTAAAATCAACCCAAGATCCGCGCGCAGGTATAATTCTTGCTTGAAATAACTTAGTACCATTCGGATGAGTTGACTCATCAAAAAACACACCAGGAGATCTCTGCAATTGCGATACAATAACACGCTCAGCGCCATTAATTATAAATGTACCCTTATCTGTCATATACGGTATATTGCCGAAATAAACATCTTGCTCAATACTTTGAGCATAAACATTTTTATTATTTTCATCAGTTATATGCAATGCAAGTCGCACCCGAAGGGGAGCAGAATAGGTGACCCCTCTATCCATACATTCATCGGGGCTATATTTTGGTTTACCCAAATAATAGTTTTTATATTCCAATATATAATTCTTATGCGAATCTTCGATAGGAAACACATCTTTAAAAACGCCTTCTAAACCAATTGAATTTCTTGCTTCATAAGGAATCCATTCTTGCAAAAATTGTTGATAAGCTCTAGTCTGAATAGACAAAAGATCCGGCACATCAACAAAAGCCGGAATTTTTGAAAAGGATCCCCTTTCTATGGATAGTTTAAATTTGGCTCCCAATTAAGCCTCCTAGTTATATTTTGTTAAAAATTTTACTTAAGCCAATTCGACTTCAGCGCCAGCTTCTTCGAGCTTTGATTTTATTTCATTAGCTTCTGCCTCATCAATGCCTTCTTTCAAGGCCTTAGGCGCAGAATCAACTAATTCTTTAGCTTCTTTCAAACCAAGATCAGTAATTGCACGAACAGCTTTTATTACATTGATTTTAGCCTGACCTGGAGCTTTAAGAATAACGCTAAATTCAGTTTTTTGTTCTTCACCACCACCAGCATCAGCAGCAGCTGCTGCAACAGCGACTGGAGCTGCTGCGGTAACTCCAAATTTTTCTTCAATCTCATTAATAAGTTCAGAAATTTCTACCATATTTGATTCTTCTAAATAAGTAAGAACATCTTCTCTAGATACAGCCATTATAAGGACTCCTTCATTAGTTAAACTATGATTTGTTTTGCTTTAGATTATGCAATAATCCAACCACATTTTGCATCGGCCCATTTAAGGTCGATGCCAATTTATACATAGGACTTTTTAACATCATTGCGAATTTCACCAACAATTCATCCTTACTTGGCAAATCAGCTAATCGATCAAATTGATCACCATTAAGATATTCACCTTCAAAAAGAATACCCTTTACTTTTGGAAGATCACTATCCTTTGTAAATTTTTTAATTACCTTAGCTGGTAAAACTGGCTCTTCATAGGCTATCGCTATCGCAGTTGAACCTGTCAATAAATCATCCAAGTTGTCAATTTTATTATTTAATAGAGCGAGCTTAACCAAGGTATTTTTCACTACTTTAAATTCTATATTTTCCTTAAAAAACAAGCTTCTCAGTTTTGTTATCTGACCAACATTCAATCCATGATATTCAGCAAAATAAATAGCTTTAGCTTTGGAAAAGTTATCCGTTAATTCTTCAACTTTTTTAATATTTTTTGTATTTGGCATAAGTCTATAATACCTTTGAATAATCTATTAAAATACTTGGCCCCATAGTTGAAGAGACTGTCATTTTTTTAATATATTGACCTTTTACAGAAGCTGGACGAGCTTTTAAAACCGTATCAAATATTTTTTCTATATTTTCAGTCAAAAATTCTTTTTTAAAGGAAATTTTTCCACAAGCAACATGAATGATCCCATTACTTTCAACACGAAGTTCAACCTTACCAGCCTTCAGTTCTTTCACAGCTTTACCAACTTCTGTAGTAACAGTACCACTTTTTGGATTAGGCATTAGACCCTTAGGGCCTAATATTTTTCCCAACTTTCCAAGCTCACCCATCATGTCAGGAGTCGCAACAATCTTATCTACATCCGTCCATCCATTTTTAATTTTAGTGAGATAATCCTTATTGCCGACATAATCTGCCCCAGCATCCAAAGCCTCTTTTTCTTTTTTGCCAGATGCTAAAACTAAAATTGACACCTCCTTACCAGTACCATGAGGCAAAGGAGTCGTTACTCTAATATTTTCATCAGCATGACGAGGATCAACATTAAGATTAATTGCAAGATCAACACTTTCATCAAAATTTGTATACTTTAATTTCTGGACCATCGCAACAGCATCTTCTATAGGATACGCAATCATTTTATCATGTTTTTCAGATACTGTAGCCATATTTTTAGATAGTTTCATTTTTTAATTTCAACCTTTTACTTCAATACCCATTGATACACAAGTACCTCTTATCATTTCAGCAGCTTGCTCAACAGTATTAGCATTTAAATCATCCATCTTTATCTGGGCAATATTTAACAAATCACTTTCCGTCACCACACCTACCTTTTCCTTATTTGGCTCGCCAGAACCTTTTTGAATTTTAGCGGCTTTTAAAATCAATCTTGAGGCTGGAGGAGTTTTTGTTACAAAAGCAAAACTTCTATCTTCATAAACCGTGATTTCAACGGGTATTAAATCACCTGCTTTTTCTTGAGTTTCAGCATTGAAAGCTTTGCAAAAATCCATAATATTTACTCCATGCTGCCCCAAAGCTGGGCCAACAGGGGGAGCAGGGTTTGCTTGACCTGCTTGAATTTGCAATTTTATAAAACCTAAAACTTTTTTTGCCATTTTAACTACCTTTTATTATGTCTCCATCTCTACCTGCAAATAATCTAATTCAACAGGCGTCTGCCTACCAAATATACTCACCAATACTTTTAATTTTTGCTTGTCGTGATTAACTTCTTGTATAAGCCCAGAAAAGTCCATAAAAGGACCATCTACCACTCTAACATGATCTCCAACAATATACGGCGCTGCTTCAGTAGTTCTTAATGGACCATCGCTTCCATCATCACTTAAGAACCTTTGGGCTTCATCAGGTCTAAGCGCTTGAGGCTCCCCATTGGCACCAACAAAGGCCATTACGCCATTAATATTTTCAAGCAAATATTTAGTCTCTTTATTCATATCCAAACGAATTAAAAGATACCCTGGGAAAAACACCTTTTCTTTAATTTTCTTCTTACCATCTCGCATTTCAACAATATTTTCTGAAGGCACTAAAATATCCCCCACTGAATCTTCCATATTAGACATGGAAACTTCATAAAGAATTGCTTCTTTAATTTTTTTCTCTTTACCAGAGATCACCCTAAGAGTATACCAATTCATTACTTAAAGTATTATGTTAAGAATCTTCGCTAAAAAAAAATCAACTAAAAACAAAAATACAATTAAAACTAATGATAACCATAAGACAACATAAGTTGAACCTTTCAACTCTTCCCAAGTGGGCCAGGAGACCTTACTCATCTCAAATTTTACATCAGCTAGAAACTGTTGTATTTTTACCATAACTCTAATTTCTCATTTTTATTTTAAAAAACTCACAATAACTCAAATTAGTGCAGGAGAGACAGGACTTGAACCTGCAACCTACGGCTTTGGAGGCCGTTGCTCTACCAATTGAGCTACTCTCCTATTTTTTCATTAATTAACCTCGCAGAATAGAAATAGATTACTTGGTTTCCTTAAAAAGAACGTGCTTCCTGATGATCGGATCAAATTTTTTATATTCAATTCTACCAGGATGCTTCTTCTTACTTTTAGTGACCGTATATCTAAAGCCCGTACCAGCTGTACTTTCTAACTGAACTATAGATCTTTTACTATTCCCTGCCATTTTCTACTACCTAATTATTCTACAATTTCAGTTACAACACCAGCTCCAACTGTGTGCCCACCTTCACGAATAGCAAAACGCAATTCTTTATCCATCGCAA
>PAPB01000020.1 GCA_002708715.1 Fidelibacterota bacterium
CCATATAGGTCTATATATGAGTTTAAGCAGATATGCCTCCCTCCTATTCATTCGTGGGGATTTTTATTTTAATTGAGAATCAGTCTCATTAACATTAACTATACGTATTTTACTTTCTTTTATATCAAGACTTATTAATAATTATAATGGATTCAAATAGATATCATTCACTTGATGCAATGCGAGGCTTACTGATGTTGCTTGGAATTTATTTTCATATAGCAATTTTTCATTATTCGGAATCATTGTTAGGGTTAATTGCTATGATTACCCATTATTTTAGAATGCATGCCTTCTTTTTAATTTCAGGTTTTTTCAGTGCACTGGTGCTTTATCGTAAAGGGCATTACGAAATGTTAAATAATCGTTTTACAAGAATTTTTCTACCTTTGATTATTATGGTATGGCCAATTTGGATTTTGAATAATTTTACTTCAAAATTTAATGAATTAAGATATGAAAAAAATATCTTAGAATCTTTAATCCAATCTTTTTCTAAATTTTTCACCAACCCATTGGAAAATTTCATGCCATGGGATACAGGGCATTTATGGTTCTTGAGTCTTCTGTTTGGAATGTCTCTACTTTCTTATCTAATGAGAAATAGATTATCAAATAATTATATTTTAAAATTAAGCCAAAGGTCTGTGCTACTAATATTTGATAGGCCATGGATAGGAATGTTGATATTTTGTTCCTCCTACAGTCTTTTACTTTTAGTATTGAATAAATTTGAAGCTCAAGGCGAGGGAGGATGGTCCAGTTGGATATGGTTTTTTAAGGAAAATGGGATTAAAACATTCATAGCCTTTAGTTTTTTTTATTTTATTGGTTGGCAAATGTATCATTATCGAGACAGGATAATAGATCTAAGTGTACGTCAATATTTAAAAATTTGGTTTATCCTCAGTATTCTTATAAACATCCCACTTTATAGTCTTTATTCTGCGGGTTACAATAATCCAATTCCATTGATGAATGAAGTTCATAGAAATATATATAATCTTAATGAAAATCTTCAAAAGCAAAAAGTTACTTTTATGATAGACATGTCTGGAGAGATTGTGGTTGAGGGCTCTGGTGATACTGCGTCTGTTTATGTTTGTGTGGCGGAACTAGGAAATCCATCTGGAATAAAAATGAAGGATATTGGTAATGGTATATGGAGTGCATCAGTAGATTTAAATCCAGGAATATATCATTATAAATTTAGAAATGGATTTCATATTGATTGGGAAGGAGAACCTAGTGGATGGGAAGTAAGAGATCAAATTGGAAAAGGAGGATGCGGGTATGGTCAATATAATAATCGAAAATTTAAATTAAAGGATAAGGATATTACCTTAGGAGTATTTTGTTGGTCTGATTGTACAGATTGCTTTGGTAACGAAATTCCTGCTGCATTTTATGAAAAAGATTTTGAAACAGTAATCGTTGAAAGAGTATTTATTTTTTTATTGAATTTTTTAGTTCCAGCATACATAATGTTGGTTTTGGCTCTTTTTATAAGATTTTGCAGTAAACCATCTAAAGATTAAAGTACGTTAGTGATTCTGCCTATTGGATATATATCATTCATTTACCATTAACCTTTTTTATTCCTGCATTTTTTCATCAATCTGAAATAAATATGTTTTTAAAGTTTATTATCAGTTCTTTTATTGTGACGGTAATTTGTTTTTTGACTTACCATTATTTTGTTAGGAAGACATTTATAGGGAAATTTTTGAATGGAAAGAAATATAAATGAAAAACAAGTCTCATATTCGTAGGATGATTAGAGTATAAATTTATTTGTTTAAAAAAAAGGAAAAAAAATGCAAATTAAATTAATTGGAGATATGTCAATATATATAAATCGCAATCTTATCATTGGTTTTGTCCTGATGTATGTATCAATGGTGGGTGCAATGGCTTATGTACTTTTTATTGATGGCGCTGCAGGAGGTTTTGGTCAATTTGTAAGTATTCCATCATTCATTCTTGTTTTTGGTGTTGGAATAGGATTTACCCTTATGAGAAAGCATACATTAAAAGAAAATGAATTAGGTAAAGCATTAAAAAAAGACTTTATTNTTGCTGGTTGGATTGGCTTTTTAGTTGGTCTTGGATTTTTAGGTGCTGGGATGGATGAGCAGTTTGGAAATATCGAATGGGGCATTTCAATTGTAGTATCAAATTTAAAAACTGTTACAATACCTTTATTATATGGATATATTTGCGGGAATATGTTTGAAGCCTCCTGCACTAAGCCAATCAGCAAATAAGAACTAATAATTGAAAATAATAATAAAGAATAATTTGAAACAAATACATCAAGCCCCATATTCGTGGGGTTTTTTGTTTGTGGAATGATGGGTAGATTTTGGCATGTACATTAAATAGATTTACTAAACAGAAATTTTGAATTATTTTTATTTGGTTTACAAAAAGGGATAAAACATGATTTGGTTTAATAATAAATCAAATATACCAAAGAAAATATTTATGATTTGGTTGATTATTTATATTTTTAAACCTCTTTATGGTTTCGATCTTCCAAATGATATTTTAAAAAATCTATTTTATCGTGAGATTGGGCCTACCCGCCAAGGAGGTAGAGTTGTCTCTATCGCAGTTTCTTCAAAAGATCCATATGTTTTTCTCATTGGGGCTGGTCCAGGAGGTCTTTGGAAAACTATAAATAATGGGAATACTTTTGAATCTATTTTTGATGACGAAGGTACATCAGGAATCGGCCATGTGACTTTTGATCCGCATAACCATAATATTATTTGGGTTGGAACTGGTGAGGCAAATCTTCGTAATAGCACTCAATATGGAGATGGTATATATAAATCTACTGATGGTGGTAAGAGTTGGTCAAATATGGGTTTGAAAAATACCCATCATATTGGAAAAGTTATCGTTCATCCAGATAACTCTAATATTATTTATGTAGCGGCCCAAGGATATTATTATTCTGATAATGATGAGCGAGGTGTGTTTAAAACATCAAATGGTGGTAAATCTTGGAAAAAAGTATTGGGGATAAAACATGAGAAGTTAGATGTTGGAGTAACTGATTTAATTATGAGTCCTACTGATCCAAATATATTATATGCTGCTAGTTACCAAAGGATTCGTAAACCTTGGGGTTTCTCTGGTGCTGGACCAAAAAGTGGAATATATAAAACTATTGATGGTGGGAAAAACTGGGAATTGCTATCAAAGGGTTTACCTAATGGACTCCTTGGAAAAATTGGATTGGCTATTTATCCAAGAGATCCTAATATACTTTATGCAATTATTGAAAATGCAAATTCACCAGGAATGTCTTACGATGAAAGATGGCTTGAAATACAAAACTGTAAACCACCATCAAAACCTATTGTGGGCAATATCGTATATAGAAGTGATAATGGTGGGTTAAATTGGTCCCAAATGAGTCAAGGAAATGTTGGTAGTCGTCCAAATTACTATGGGCAAATTATCGTAGATCCAAATAATGATAAAACAGTTTATGTGTTAAGCGAGAAGGTAGATATTTCGGAGGATGCTGGTAAAACATGGAAAAGGGCATTTGAATATGGAGGTGATAATCATGTATTGTGGATAAATCCAGATGATAGTAGACACATGATTTTAGGCTATGATTATGGTTTTGCTAGAAGTTATGATTCAGGAAAGAATTGGTCGCATTTTGATAATGTGTCTATGGCGCAGCTTTATGCAATTAACTTTGATATGGATTTTCCATATAATATATATGGTGGTATGCAAGATTTTGGTACTTGGAAAGGACCAAGTATAAAGAAAGGACGTTTCCCAATTCGATTTGAAGATTGGGAACATGTATTTGGTGGCGATGGATTCTCTATGGAAATCGATCCTTTAAATAGTCGTTGGTTATATTGTCAAGCGCAGTTTGGTGAACTTTCAAGAAATGATCAGAAAACTGGTGTTAGAATGCCGATTAAATATTCATTAAATAAAAATCTGAGATTTAATTGGTCTGCGCCGATTCAATTATCTAGTCATGATTCAAAGACAATTTACCACGGAGCCAATATACTTCTTAAATCAGAAAATAGAGGTGATGATTGGCAAGAAATAAGTTCGGATTTAACTAAAAATGATTTAAAGAAGAATGGAGGTGTAGAATCTTCAACTTATGGAACAATTACTACAATCGCAGAGTCTCCATTAAAAAAGGGTGTGATATGGATTGGTACTGATGATGGTAATGTACAATTAACTATTAATGATGGAGCCTCTTGGAAAATATTAAATAATAATATTCCTGATAATCCTGAATATTGGGTGTCTCGAATAATTGCATCTAACCATCAAATTGAAACTGCATATTTAAGTTATACAGGAAGGCATAGAACAGATTTTAAGCCTTATTTGTATAAGACTAATGACTNTGGAAAAACTTGGNTTTCAATTTCAAATAATTTACCAAATGANCCNATTAATGTAATTAGAGAAGATCATAAAAATCCAAATTTGTTATTTGTTGGAACAGATCGTACAGTTTACGTAACAATTGATGGTGGTGCAGTCTGGTATCGATTTAAAAATGATTTACCTACAATCCCTATTCATGATTTGGCAATCCATCCAAGAGAGAATGATCTAATAGTAGGTACCCATGGTCGTGGATTTTATATAGCAGATATTTTACCACTTCAAGAAATAAACAAAATGTCTCCTCAAAGTGATGCCTATTTATTTACGACTAAGCCTAAAGTCCAGTGGATTATGCCATCGCAAAAAGCAGTCGCAGATCAAAATTTTGAAGGAGAAAATGAGAGTCATGGAGTTTTTATTTATTATTATTTAAAAAGTGATATTTCAAGTGGAGTGAAAATATCTATTTATGATGGTCAAAAATTAATTAATGAATTGAATGGATCAGGAAATAAAGGTTTGAATTCGATAATGTGGGGGATGACAAAACGTGGTAGGAAGAAAACCAAAGAAGAAATAATGAATTGGGATAAAGAAGTTGCAACTGAAGAAAGGGAACCTTTTTATGATTATTATGATACAAATGAGTATTTAGTATCAGAAGATGAAGAGGTAGGGAGAACAGGATTATCGTTAAATACGCGAGTTGCATGGGAACCTGGTATGAAGGGACGTGAATATGAATACCTAAGAATCTTGCCAGGTAATTATAGAATTGTAATTAATGTATATGGTAAAGAATACGAAACCAATGCATCAATAGTGAAAGACATTTGGTTTGATAATTAATTAAATTTATTTTTCAGTTTCTTTTTGTTTGATTTTACAATATAGGGTAAAAATATCATATATACCCCAGTTATCCATAGAATTAATAGAAAGATTCCTGCAGGAAGAAATAACCAATTTTTAAAATTCTTATGAAACCATGAGCCATCGTGTATATCTTCAATGATGTCCGATCTGCGATAGGCTACTTGCACTATATTACCTGTATAAGTATCTATTTGCACTTCCCAGTTATTTTTAGCTTTTACTTTTACAATACCTATATCTGGACGAACATCTAGTCTGGCTATGTCATTCCAGTTCTTTATATTTGCATTTTCAGCTTTTGTCGCAGTTGATAATATATTATCAAATGAAATGGTTAGTTGATCGTTTATATTTGAATCTCTTGTAGGTGGTTGTATCCAATCAATATTTTTTTTTAAATGTAGTATTATACCTGTCGTAATTATAATTAATGTAGGTAAGGATATCAAAAGAGCACCCCAGTAATGGATTTTTCTAAATAATCTGTTCCAATTTGGAGTCATTATCCAGTTTAACAAATTTAAAAATAAAGTACTAATATTATAATAATCGTTTGTAATTAAATCTTTTTACGCGTTAGAGTATTAAAAATCTCACCATAGGATGTATTGGTTTTTTATTATTACGATCTAAGCCTTTATCTCAAAACTAAAGTTTAAATCTTAACTCCATCTATTATTGAGAAAATCAGATTTATATCAATGAGTTTTCTGATATGAGTATTTTTAAATTGTATGATATAATTTATATGGATTCAAGTTTTAAAAAAAAAGGATCCCATTTAGTAGGACCCTTTTTATTTTAAATAATCCTGTGATTTTTAAAATCACAAAAGCATAAGCTTATTGATAAAATTAAAATGTATAAGTGATAGTCGCTTTTGTTGATAGAGGAGAACCATCATTATTTCCTGTAATATAATGAACAGGATTAGTGAGGAAATCTGGATTTAAATCAAGGTCGAGCTTAAAACTATCATACTCAAGTCCAAGACCTACAGAATAATTTGTTTCTGTTGTCCCCATTTCGGTCATTTTTTGGTCTGAACCTTCCGCTTCAACGGTGCCACTTAATAAATGAGAATTATTAAGTCCAACTCTCAAGGTTGCCCAATCTGCGACATTTGTTTCAACTGCAAGTGTATAATTAGGTACAACAATAGCTGTTGATGTAACTTTAACTGAATCTGGTCCTAATCCTATAGATGCGAACCCTAGTCCAGCAGCAAATAATAAATCTGTTTCAGAACCAATATCCCAATGTCTAAATAAATTTGCTTCTAAAGATAGGGATGACATATCTAAAACCATTGTATCAATACTAGTATAATTTTCTTCTTCATCATAGTATTCATCGATTAGCTCCATTTTACCAGAGCCAAAATTCGCAGAAACTAAAAGATGAGAAAAAACCCATAGAGATTGTTCCCTTCTTAGATTTAGTCCTAATCCTAATGAACCAGGATCATCATCTGAGTTACCATTGTCATTATCAGCTGACATATAGTTAACACCCAAACCCACTTCACCAAAACCGCTGTTTAGACCAACCATCGCATTTAAAGCCATTGAGGAAGGTTTCCTTTCAACTACTTTATTAGCAGCATCATCCCAGACCCATTGATTATTACCATCCATATCAAAGCCAAGCAAGAAACCAAGGTCTCCTGTACCATAGGCTAAGTTGAGGAGGTTGTCTCCCTCTCCATCCAACATAAATCCATATTTGGCATTATCACCAAATATAAAAGTTGCATATGGATTTGAACCAGAGGCATCTTGAACTTGAGCAAGATTAAAGTCATTAATTGTGGCAGGAAACATCATGATATTTTGATCATCTTCTGGCCAAAATCCTGCGTTTCCTCCAAGTGACTCAATACGTAGATCGCTAGCAGCGACAATATTGATACTTAGTATAGTTAAGGTAATGTAATGTAGTATAGTTTTCATAACTAACTCCGCATTTTGTTAAGAAAATAGAAGGGAAATGTATCATCAAATTCCAATGCTAACAATAATATTATATATTTGTTTTAACAATAATAAAGGAATATAAATTGTAGAATGGTTTTACTATTCTAGTAAGTTGTCAATCAAAATAATGAAACAACATTTCATTACTATTTTTCATTAGTTATGGATATTTTATATTTGTTAATTCAACATTTTATGGTTTTAAGAAAACTCTAGGTATGTTAAAAATTTAAAAAAAAATATGACGAAAATATTATTAACTTTTTTTATTGTTATTTCTTTTACCTCATGTAATAAAAAGCAAAATGATGAAATATTATTATTTGATTTTGATGGCAGAGCGAGGGAATATATTATTCATATTCCAGAAAATGTTAAGCATAATGCAGCTCTAGTATTTGTATTACATGGATTGGGAGGAACAAATAAAAATATGCGGGAATATACTCGTATGGATATGGTTGCAAATAAGTATGGTTTTGTGGTCTGTTATCCTCAAGGCATAGGTAGTAGCAAAAATACGATCTATACTGAAAAAGGATCATCATTTTGGAATGTAGGTTATGAAGTTCATAAAAATGAAACCGTTGATGATTTATCATTCCTTAAATATTTAGCGATACATTTACAAAAAAAATATAATTTAGATCCTAATAAAACCTTTTGTACTGGTATGTCTAATGGGGGCGATATGAGTTATTTATTAGCTTGCAATGCACCAGAGATTTTCAAAGCAATCGCACCTATAACAGGTTGTATGATGAGCTGGATCTATGAATCATGTAGCAAAAATGATCCTGTACCTGTTTTTCAAGTTCATGGTACAAAAGATAATATCACATATTATGAGGGGGACGAGGAAAATAGAGATAAATGGGGCGCCTATATGGGTGTTGAGTCAACAATCCAATTTTGGGTAGATCGAAACCAATGTACTATATCAATTATTGATACTCTTTTAGATGTTGATAAATCAGATGGTAGCTATATTATCAGACAGAAACACGCAAATGGCATTAACAATAATGAAGTTTGGTTTTATAAAGTTATCAATGGTGGTCATGATTGGCCACAAAGTTGGCCACAAGATTCAGGGAACCAAGATTTGAATACAAGTGAAGAAATTTGGAGATTTTTTCAACATTCAATGAATGTGCAAAACATTTAAGTAGTTGAAATATTTAGAAAATTCTTCAACTATTTTATTAATATAAAGTTTTATTTTAGTCTAGATTTAAGTATGCCAAAAGATTTATATACTGGATTAAGTCATATTCAGCAGGTACTCTTTAATCTCGCTGCTTTGGTAATTGTTGTGGCAGGAATGCGCGCTTCAAGTGATATTCTTGTTCCGTTTTTATTAGCAATTTTTATTACAGTCATAGCTAATCCTCTTGTTATAAAGCTACGTTCCTATAGCATCCCAATTATAGGTGCTATTGTCTTAGTTATTTTTGGAATTATAGCTATAGGTATTGGAGTCACATCACTTTTAGGTACTTCGCTTAATGATTTTTCTGATAATCTTCCTCAGTATAAGGAAATGGTTAATAACTCAGCCACTAATTTTTTTAAATTTTTTGAAGAATTAGGTTTGCATTTATCTGGTTCCGTAATTATTGAAAAATTTGATCCTGGGGCCGTAATGTCACTTACTTCATCAATATTATCAGGTTTGGGTGGTGTACTCAGTAATGGTCTATTGATATTATTAATGGTCGTTTTTATGTTATTAGAGGCAACAATATTTAAATACAAGGTCAGGCATATTTTTGGTACAAAATCTGATGGTGCTAATCAGGTTGATTCTTTTTCAAGTACTGTAAACCGGTATATGTTAATTAAAACAGGGACTAGCCTGGCCACAGGAATTATTGCAACTATTTGGCTTGTTATTTTGGGAGTAGATTATCCTTTATTATGGGGATTTTTAACATTTTTATTTAATTATGTACCAACCATTGGTTCTATTATTGCTGCTGTTCCGCCTGTCCTTTTAGCTCTAATTCAGTTTGGTGCAGTTAGCTCCCTATTGACTGCGGCTGGTTATCTTTTTATTAATATTACTATTGGAAGTATTTTGGAGCCAAGAATTCTTGGAAATGGATTGGGGCTATCTACGCTTGTTGTTTTTTTATCTTTATTATTTTGGGGATGGGTATTTGGACCCGTAGGTATGGTACTCTCAGTTCCACTTACTATGATAATTAAAATTGCTTTATCAAAATCTGAAACTGGAGAATGGATTAGTGCTTTAATGGATGCACAGACTTTTCAAAAATAATTATATCAGACCTTCTTTCTTAGTCAACTTTAAATACTAATTATAAATAATACTCATTTTTATGCGAATAAAATATTTTTTGTTTATAATAACTTTCAGCAGTCTTTTACTTGGTCAATTTAATGCTTCAGGTACTGTAAAGGGAAGGGTACTCGATGCTGATAGCCAGCTGCCTTTGGCTGGTGCAAATATAAAAGTTAAGTCTACTGATATCGGATCGGTCTCGAATAAGGAAGGCTATTTTAATATTGATCAAATACCAATGGGTGATTACACAATTACTATCAGCTTTATGGGCTACAAAACTCAGAATAAGGCTGATATATGGGTACGACCTAATGGCTATGAATTTTTAAATATCAAACTTGAATCTTCTGTGATTCAAATTGATGATGTTATCGTTGAGGAAACATACTTTGAACGTTCCATGATAAAAGAGTACCAAGTTGTATCATTTAATAGAGATGAATTAAGAAGATACCCTGGTACTGGGCAGGAAATTAGCCGAATTATTAACACCTTACCAAGTGTCGCAAGTGTAGGTGAAAACCGTCAAGATATGATGGTAAGAGGCGGTGGACCAACTGAAAATGGTTTTATCATTGATAATATTCCTATTCCAAGCGTGTCTCACTTTAAGCAGGCCGATGGCAGATCGAATGGCCCTGTTGGATTGATCAATAGTGACATGGTAGAGAATCTTGACTTTTTCAGTAATGGTTTCTCATCTAAATATGGCAATAAGCTATCAAGTTTTGGAGATATTACATATCGATCTGGAAACAGAGAAAATATTGAGGGTGAAGGATTTGTTGGGGTTGGGGGTCTTGGTTTTTTAATTGAAGGACCACTAAGTGATCGATCTACCTACATTGCATCCTATAGAATGAGTTATCTTGATCTTTTAGCTAATGTAATAAATGCTAGCGGTGGGATGCCCTCTTATAATGATTTTCAGGCCAAGTTAGAGTTTAGGCCAAATATCTATAATACTTTTTCAATACTCATGGTTAATGGAGGAAGTGTGTATGATAGAAACATTGATGGTGCAATTGATGTTGGAGAAACAGAGTATGGAGAATTAAAGAATAATCAAAACACAATAGGAGTTAATTACAAACATATTTGGAACAATAGAGCATATACAAATACTAGTATTTCCAATTCAACAAAAAATTCCGATGCTCACTTTTTAAATATATATACAGAGAAAAAAGTATTTAATATTATTGAGAACACAAATATTAAGAATCTACGCCAGGTAAATCATTTAAAATTAGGACCAGGGTTTAAAATGGAGTTTGGTTTTGATGTGGAGGTAAATGAAACATATTATGATTATTATCGCAAACTGACAAAAAGCGAATTTTTTATAAATGAGATTGTGTTTGATAGGGTTGTTAAGACCTCTAACTATGCAACATTCTTAACACTAAAACAGAATCTATTTTCAAGACTGATTTTTTCCACTGGATTTCGTTTAGATTATAATGATTACGAAAAGATCAATTTATGGTCTCCTAGAATCAATCTTGACTATGAGATCATTAGAGGCAAAACAAATATTGTATTCAATGCTGGAGTCTATAATCAAAATCCTCCACCTATCTATATTGCAAATGATGCATCAAATAAATTGAAAAGTGTAAATGCTTATCAGCATTCTTTAAGTATGGAACATATGATCACACCATCCACAAAACTTTCAGTATCTGCCTATCAAAAAGAGTATACTAATAGTCCCATATTACCTGATGCAACTCTTCACAATGATCCTACATTTTTATTTGATGAGCTTCGCATGTATAATGGAATTGTATCCACTGGAACTGCCCTATCAGATGGATTAGAAATTTTGATCCAAAAAAAGAAAGTTGAAAATTTTTATGGTCTTATCGGTGGGTCCATATTTAATTCGACCTTTACTGATTACAATGGAATAAAACGAAATAGGAATCACAACTACCGATACATTTTTAATATTGTTGGTGGATATAGGCCTAATACGGACTGGGAGATCTCTATCAGATGGTCTTACTTTGGAGGGCGTCCTTATACACCGATCAATCTGAATGCTTCTGTACTCGCAGATGAGCAAATATTATACTTGGATGATTTCAACGATGATAGAACTCCGGACTATCATTCGCTCTTTATTCACTATGAAAAAAGATACAATCTAAAACGTTCTAATCTTGTTTTGTTCTTTGAGGTGTGGAATACATATAACAGAGAAAACATAGAAACTTATTTTTATAGCCGCGTAAATAATAATATTGGAAAAATTGTTTATTTTAGCACCATCCCTGTAGTAGGACTTGGTATTGAGTTTTAATGAAATAATTATATTTATTAGCTTATCTTGCTAATATTGAATTATATAGCTTTTTTTAAATTCTAATTAATTAGACATACTGATTTATTTTTCTAAACATTAAATCAAATAAATATGGTTTATTAAAAAAAATATTTCTAATTATTTAAATAAGTAATACGAATAAACTAAGGTATACTTCGCGCTCAATAATCTTTTAATTATTAATACTTATCTAAATAATGAATTCTACAAAGTCTAGTGCTAATAATCTTTTTTTAGGATTCTCTTTAAAAAGTGAACTTGTAAAAGCTATTAAAGAGATGGGTTTTAATAATCCAACACCGATTCAAACTAAAGTGATTCCACATTTAATGTCTTCTGAACAAGATTTAATTGCATCAGCTCAGACTGGAACTGGGAAAACTGCAGCATTTGGTCTGCCTATCTTAGATTTGACAAATATAAATGATAAGAATGTCCAAACACTCATTCTATGTCCTACTAGAGAACTTTGTATCCAGATTACAAATGATCTAATTAGTTATTCTAAATATTTAAAAAAAATCCATGTTCTTGCTGTTTATGGAGGGGCTAAAATTGAAAAACAGATAAGGGCATTAAAGAAAGAACCTCAAATTATTGTTGGCACTCCAGGACGAACTAAAGATCTGATAAGACGAAAAAAGTTAAACGTAAGAAATATTAAACGTATGATTTTAGATGAAGCAGATGAAATGCTATCAATGGGTTTCAAAGAAGATTTAGAAAATATTTTTAAGGCGACCTCAAAAGAGAAACAAATTTTACTTTTTTCAGCGACTATGACTTCTAAAGTCACTGATTTTACAAAACATTATATGCAAAATTCTTTAGAGATAGCTGTTGCGCGCATGAATACAGCCGCAAAAAATGTACAACATATATTTTATATGGTGCAGGCAAAAGATAGATATGAAGTAGTTAAACGTATTGCTGATATGAATCCCAATATCTATGGTATTGTGTTTTGTCGTACCAGAAGAGAAACAAAAGATGTTGCTATTAAATTAATGAATGATCATTACAATGCTGATACAATACATGGAGATTTATCTCAACCTGAAAGAGATGACGTTATGAGGCGTTTTAGAAAAAGACAATTACAGATATTAGTTGCTACAGATGTTGCGGCAAGAGGATTGGATGTTAATGATTTAACACATGTGATTAATTATAATTTACCAGATGATGATGAAATTTATATACATAGAAGTGGTAGGACTGGTAGAGCAGGAAGGAAGGGTGTATCAATGGTAATCATTCATGGGCGTGAAATAAGAAAATTAAAAGATATAGAAAAAACTTCTGGAATATCTTTTATAAAACAACAAGTGCCAAATGGGTTGGATATATGTCAGAAACGTTTATATGCACTTATAGATAAAATAGAAAAAGTAAAAGTAAATGAAGAGCAGATTGAGCAATTTTTACCTTATATTTATGATAAACTTAATTGGCTGGAAAGAGAACAATTGATAAAACATTTTGTTTCGGCTGAATTCAATAGATATTTATCTTATTATAAGAACTCAAAAGATATTAATGTGCAACCTAATGAAAAGGGAGAGAATAAAAGGAAAAGAAGAAATCGAAAAAAATTCTTTAATTCCAAGAATAAAAGAAATAGAAATAGACAGAAAAGACGTAAAGGAAAGAGAGTGTCTTAATAGCCAATGAATAACTGTTAATAAATTTCACATTTGTTCTTAGTATGAAAAATATTGTAATTATCACCATATCAGCATTAGGATTAACGGCTTGTGGTTCTAATCAGGGAGTAAAGACAACTATCCTTGATGCAACAGTTAAATCTCCTCAAACAAAAACCGCTCAATCAGAAAATAAAGTTAAAAAAATCTCCCAATTAGAGATGGAGCTTCCTTCTACATTTGTAGCAACTAACGCTGATTACCAAACTGAACCTCTTGCTCCAAATTCTTTGATGATAGGCTATTTAATCGATGGTTATAAACCAACTGATAATCAACTCAAAGAGATGACACACGTTGTAATTTCTTTTTTACGTGCCATTGATTATAGTGGTGAAATCACAATGACATCTGGCTGGGAGAATATTGATGAAATAGTTGCTTCTGCTCATGCAAATAATGTTAAAGTAATTATCTCATTTGGTGGTGGTGAGTTTAAAGTTACATCTGAGCTTATGGCGGTTAAAGCAAATCGTAGTAACCTTATTAAAAATATTATTACTTTCATTAAAGAACATAATTTAGACGGATTTGATTGTGATTGGGAGCCATCTTGGATTGATGATAAAGCTGAGATGGAAGCTATTAATAATGTAATTACTAACCACTACATTACATTTATTAAGGAATTTCGTAACGCTCTAGATACTGAGTTTGGTAAAGGTAATAAAACTTTTTCAGCTGCAATTTTAAATGGAAATAGTATTTGGTACTCATCCAAAAAGCAGATTGCACACTTCCCGCAAAATGGATGGTGGAACTATTTGGACTGGGTTTCTCTAATGAACTATGACAATGATTTAGGATCTAAACATGCCACTTTTGAATCAGTTTTTGGATTAGAAGGTTCAGTCGCATATTGGACAAATTTTGGTATTCCAAAAGCTAAGGTTGTTACTGGAGTTCCATATTACGCTCGTGCAGGTTGGGGGCCAGCAGAATGGTTATTTTATAATGAAGTTATCAATATAAACCCTTCAATTCCAGAAACCGTTGATTTTATTAAATATAAAAAAAACAATTTAGATGAAAAAGAGTACGGCTTCAATGGTACCGCAACTGTGACTAAAAAAGTTGCAGAAGGTAAGAGATTAAACCTACCTGGTATCATGTTCTGGCAACTTGCAGGTGATTTACCTGTCGATCATGAAAAATCTCTTTTAAAAGCGATGAGTAAAGAGTTTAAGAAATGATAAAAACAGAAATTCTTTTTGAAGTTTTTTCAATCTTTTTGATATTATAATAATTTTCTATCTCTTTAATATTCAATATGAAAATAATCTATATACTAATACTTTTGATAGGATGTAACCAAATGGATACCAGAGCCCCCTTAATACCAATGGAAGATTTTATGCGAAATCCTGAAAAATCTTCTTTTCAAATTTCTCCAAGTGGAAACTATATTGCATTTATGAAACCTTGGAAAACAAGAATGAACGTATTTGTTATGGATATGACTACCAAAATAGAAAAACGATTAACTGCTTCTGAGGCAAGAGGGATATATGGATTTACTTGGCTAACGAATAATAGAATTGGGTATGTAAAAGATGATGGTGGAGATGAAAATATGCATTTTTATGCGGTAAATATTGATGGAACAAATGAGATCGACCTAACACCATTTAAAAATATCCAAGCCAGGATTATTGATGATCTAGAAGATGATCCCAATAATGTGATAATTGGTCTTAATAAACGAAATCCTCAAATTCATGACCCCTATCGAGTAAACATTAATGATGGGACTATGGAAATGATTGCTGAAAATCCTGGGAATATTTCAGGATGGGGAACGGATCACAATGGAAAATTGAGGATAGCCACAACTTCAGATGGAGTTAATGCCAGTATTCTTTACAGAGATAAGGAAACTGATAACTTTGAAACAATTCTGACAACAGATTTCAAAGTAAGTGTGTCACCTCTATTTTTTACTTTTGATAATAAAAACTTATATGTTGCATCTAATAGAGGCAGAGATAAAACTGGCATTTTTGAATTTGATATAAAAAATGCCAAAGAGGGTAAATTAATATTTGAACATGATGAAGTTGATGTGAGTGGTTTAATGTATTCCAGAAAAAGAAAAGTCCTTACTGGAGTTAGTTATACAGTATCAAAGCAAGATATCGTATTTTTTGATTCATGGAGAGAAATTATTCAACAAAAATTAGAAAAAAAATTACCTGGATATGAAGTGGGTATAACTAGTTTTTCTAAGGACGAAACTAAGGCAGTAGTTGTTACTTATAGTGATAAATCTGCGGGGACTTATTATTATTATGATATTGAACAAGATAAACTAATTGACTTGGGAAAAGTCAGTCCATGGTTGAATGAAGATCACATGGCTGAAATGAAACCCATTAAGTATAAATCCAGAGATGGTTTAACCATACATGGATATCTTACTTTACCTAAAGGTAGTAATGGGAAAAATTTACCAGTAGTTGTAAATCCTCATGGAGGACCTTGGGCAAGAGACACATGGGGTTATAGACCTGAAATTCAGTTTTTAGCAAATAGAGGATATGCTGTTTTTCAAATGAATTTTAGAGGTAGTACTGGTTATGGAAAAGAATTTTGGGAGATCAGCTTCAAAGAGTGGGGCAAATCGATGCAAGATGATATAACGGATGGTGTAAATTGGCTTATCGATGAGGGAATAGCAGATCCTGATCGTATTGCTATCTATGGAGCTTCTTATGGTGGATATGCTACATTGGTGGGTTTAGCATTTACACCTGACCTATATGCCTGTGGTATTGATTATGTTGGAGTATCAAGTTTGTTTACCTTCATGGAAAGCATACCCCCTTACTGGGAACTATATAGAACTATGATATATGAAATGGTTGGACACCCTGAAAAGGATAAAGAACTGTTAGCTTCTTCATCACCTTTGTTACACATAGACAAAATAAAAGCACCACTTTTTATAGCGCAGGGTGCTAATGATCCGCGAGTTGTAAAATCTGAATCTGATCAAATCGTTGAAGCTTTGAAAAGTGCAGGCATAGATGTCCCATATATGGTTAAAGATGATGAGGGTCATGGGTTTTATAATGAAGAAAATCAGTTTGATTTTTATAGAGAGATGGAAAAGTTTTTAAAAAAACATATTGGTTGATTCATTTCATTTTATGGATCTTTCATATAAAAATTTCCAATTATCGTTTTTCATTTTATATTCCCTAGGATAAGAATATTTAATCAGATGCGAAATAGACCCTAAGAACATTCCTCCAATCGCACCCAACATACCTCCATATATTGCCATAGCAGGAGTTACTATTAATCCAATTGCCATACCAATACCATCCCCCCAATCACCTTTTTCGATGATCCAGACAGCTGAATATGTCCCTGCTAAAATACCTCCTATTGTAATAAAATAATTAAGTCTTTTAACTAAACTACCAGTAGGTGCAACCGTAGTTTTTAAATTGGTTATAGTATTGATGTCGATTTTAATTTCGGTTTCTGTACCTGTTTCTCCTAAAATTACATTTTCATCAACAATGTTTAGAAATTCACCAGTTTTTGAGGTTTTTATATCATCATTTTGATATACTATTGTTATTTTTTTACCCTTTTTTATAATCAGCCCACTTTGGCCATTAGATATAATTAGGTTTTGTCCATTAAGAATGGCAATGTTTAAGAAAAAATAAAATACTGAAATTTTTAGAGTTTTAATAATTGCCATAATATTTAATTAAAAATTAATAAAATTTAATCTATGCTTAATTTTATAGATTATATATATTATTTCAAAGTAATATTTATTATGTTGATGATCAAGAGCACAGAGAGAGTGTGAGTATTATTTATAAAAAGGATTGCTTGATATAAGGAAAACTTAAGGCGGTAAAATAATATTTAATTTTTAAAAAGATGGAACAATGATAGTTTAATGAAGAAATGATTAATCAAATTAGAGAATTACACTAAATCCTACATTCGTGGGTTTTTTTGTTTGTGATGGGTAGATTTATTCTAGAATTAATAACATTTTAATGAACTATTTTAAAAATATTGGCGGCTTTAGATCAATTTTGTATACAATCAAAATAGGTCGAGATGTGGGTTTTATAAAGATGTTTAGAACTCTAGTTTCAAAAAACACTTGTAAAACATGTGCGCTTGGAATGGGTGGTCAAAATGGTGGAATGTCTAATGAACAAGGTCATTGGCCTGAGATATGTAAGAAATCAATACAAGCGATGTCCGCAGATATGCAAAAGCCCATCCCACTAGAATTCTTTAAAACATATTCTATAGATGAACTAAAAAATTTTTCTTCTAGAGATCTTGAAAAATCAGGTCGTTTAACTTTTCCTTTATTATTAAATACTAATAGTAATTATTATAAACCAATAAGCTGGAAAGAAGCCTATGATCGTATCGAGAAAAAACTTATTAATACGAATCCTGATAGATCTTTTTTTTATTTTAGTGGTCGTTCATCTAATGAAGCAGGGTTTCTTTTACAACTATTTGCAAGGGTATTTGGTACGAATCATGTAAATAATTGTTCCTACTATTGTCATCAAGCAAGTGGTGTTGGATTAAATACATCATTGGGGACGGGTACAGCCACAGTTGATTTGGAAGACTTGGATTACTGTGATTTGTTTTTTGTCATTGGTGCAAATCCTAGTTCAAACCATCCAAGGCTGCTTACTAAATTAAAAAATATTAGAAAGCGTGGCGGTAAAGTCATAGTGATTAATCCAGTTGTTGAAAAAGGTTTAGTTGAGTTTAGTATACCCTCAGATTTAAAAAGTTTAATTTTTGGCTCAAAGATAGCTTCTGAATATATCCAGATTAAGCCTGGAGGAGATTTGGCATTATTTAGTGGATTAGCAAAATATATAATAATGAAAGGCTCTATTAATTCTGACTTTATAGACAATTCCACAGAAGGTTTTGATATTTTTAAAAAATCTATTCAGAAATTAAGTTGGAAAGAAATAGAAAATAGTTCTGGTATAAATAGAGAAGAGATTGAGATGATTGGGGATTATTATGTTAAATCAAACAATACAATTTTTTCTTGGTGCATGGGGATTACACATCATCCCCATGGTACTGCAACGGTTCAACAAATTGTAAACTTAGCTTTACTTAGAGGTATGGTTGGGAAAAAGTATGCAGGGTTACTTCCAATTCGAGGACATTCTAATGTACAAGGAATCGGATCAATGGGAGTGGTTCCTAAATTAAAAAAAGAGATATTTGATCGATTGCTTAAGCTAGGGGTACCTCTTCCAAAGACAAAAGGGTATGATACATTAGCCTGTATAAAATCAGCAGAGAAGAATGAAATGGATTTTTCTTTTTGTCTTGGTGGAAATCTTTATGGATCTAATCCTGATTCAAATTTAACGAGTAAATCTTTATCAAATATTGACACAATTGTTTATGTTAGTACGAGTTTGAATACAGGACATATTTGGGGGACAGGGAAAAACACTATCATACTTCCTGTGCTTACAAGAGATGAAGAATATCAGAGTACGACACAAGAGTCAATGTTTAATTTTATAAGATTAAGTAACGGTGGAATCAAAAGGCATAATAATCTAAGATCAGAAGTAGAGGTTATTGGTGAAATTGGAAGCCGAGTTTTAGGGGAAGAAGATTTATTTAATTGGAACCAATTAAAAAACCATGAAAGTATAAGGAGTTTAATATCGAATATTATTCCTGGTTTTGAATCTATTCGTGAAATTGGAAAAACAAAGAAGGAATTCCACATTCCTGGTAGGATACTACATTCTACAGTTTTCCCAACAGATACAGGAAAAGCTAAATTCTTTTATCAAGATATTCCAAAGTCTAAAAACTTAAAAAATAATCAGTTTCAATTAATAAGTGTCCGATCAGAGGGTCAGTTTAATACAGTTGTTTATGAAGATGAGGATCTTTATCGTGGACAAAATCAGAGAAATGTTATTTTAATGAATAAAAATGATATACAAAGTCTGAATTTATGTGAAGATGAAAATGTTGTTATAAAAAATGAAGTAGGTAGGTTAGATAATATATTGGTAAAACCTTTTGATGTAAAAGAAGGTGCAGTTCTTATGTATTATCCAGAGGTTAATTCGTTAATTAGTCAAAGAGTTGACCCACTATCACAAACTCCAGGTTTTAAATCCATGATAGTATCTATTACTAAATCTTTTTCATCATCTTGATAAGAGTAATAAAATAATCCACTTGATAATTATGGTAATATTTGAAGTTTTAGTCTAATTTTCTAAGGTATCATTTGTAATTATTATAATTATTATCCAATAATTCTAATATGAAATAATATGAAAAAAATATTTAATCAGTTCATTGTATTTGGATTATCAATCCTCTTTCTATCAGCAATGTTACATGTTGATCTTCATGATCATAAACAATATGATGGGTACAATATTTGTGCGATTGATTGTGATGATGATAATCATCGCTTTAATTCTCATGAGTGTGAAAAATGTTTGAAAAAAAACAATAGATTTATTGTTCAATCTACTATTGAATTATTCCACAATAAGTATAAAACATCATTTTTTTTTATAAACCAAAGATTTGATTATCGTTATTTTATTTTCAAATTATTTAGTCGTCCCCCACCTGATATTATTTAAGTAAACCGCCACTCATTATCTACTTTTTAAGTAGAGATACATAACTTAAATAAATTTTAAAGGAATATTTTATGGAATTTTCATTTTTACGCTCATTGAAAGCGTATTTAGTTTTATTATTAACAGGTGCACTATTATTTACCACAGGCTGTGAAGATGATGATCATGATCATGATCACGATGAGGATCACGCAGACGTTGATGGATTTATTCTAGAACATGATGGAGAAGAGGTATATAGACAGTTTGATGGAGTTGAAACAGGATCTGTTACTGTAGCTGTTGATAGTGCTCTTGAGCTATCTGTACACTTTTTAGATCATGACGAAGAAGAGATTGAGCATGAAGAAGAGGAAGGCGAAGAGCATGAAGATGGATTAGTGGTTTCTGTTGCTGATGCTAGCATTGCACATGTAGAAGTTGAAGAGCATGAAGAAGAAGGTGATGATGATGGAGACGATGATCACGACCATGATCATGATGAACACGGAATGGCTATTCATGTAGAAGGAGTAAGTGCTGGTTCAACTACTTTCACACTTAGCCTTATGCATGACGGACATTCTGACTACACTTCATTACCTGTGACAGTAACAGTCCAGTAGCAAGCTTAGAATTGAGATTATTTGCTTCCTAGGTGCGAGCTTAGGAAGCAAGACTCATTCAAAAGATAATAGTAAAACATCATTTTATGAAAATAGTTCTCAAAGCGACTATCACATCTGTATTATCTATACTGATCCTTTCCAATACATTGATAAGAGAGCCATCTTCAATATGTAATGATCCTGGATATGGAATATGCAATATAGGTTGCAATACTGCAGATCATCACAGCGATGCTCACAAATTAACAAAATGCGTAGATAAAGAAACAAAGATAAATTATCAAGCATGCATAGATTTTTTATTTGAAAAATCACATAATTTATTCCTGTTATCTAGAGGGAATATTGGCAGTGGTTTTACACTATTTAATTTATATAGCCGGCCTCCCCCTTCTATTCTTTAAAACATAGTAATATATTGGTTATGTTTTTAATTCAAGCAACATAGCCCTAATTTTAAGTTCTAAGGAATCATTTATATGCATTTTTTAATTTTACGCTTTATTAAAGCGTACATTCCATATGTTATTTTGGGTACTCTGTGGTCGCAGAATGCTTCTGTTACAGGTCAAGTTTTTAATGATAATAATAAAGAGCCTGTCCAAGGCGCTGATGTCTATTTTAAAAAAATTAGCATTGGCACAACTACTGAATCTGATGGAAAATTTTACATAGAAAATTTGCCATTTGGAGTATTATCATTTTCAATATCAATTATTGGTTATGAAAAGATAAATAAAACGATAGCAATAAATCAAAAGACTCATAATTTGGGTACATTTTTTTTAAAACGTGATACATTAGCAATAAAAGAAATTATTGTTGATGCCCATGGTGATACTGACCCTATGAGCTTTGCATCAAATATTGATTTTATAGGAGATGATTATCACAAAAACCTTAAAACTACATTAGCGCAGCTACTTGAAGAAAAACCTGGATTATCCATACAGTCAATGGGACAAGCTACTGGGACACCAGTTTTAAGAGGATATAAAAGTGATCGTTTTTTACTGACAGAAGATGGAATTACAGTCGGAGATCTTTCCAACACCTCTATTGATCATGCCATCAGTGTAGATATGGCTTCATACAGTAGGATTAAAATAGTAAGAGGTCCAGAGACATTACTATTTGGTTCCAATACAATTGGGGGTGTTATAGATGTATCTAGAGAAACTGGTTCAAGACCTATTTTTGATAAGTTTAGTCTACAGTCTCTGTTTGGGACAGAGTCATCTAATAATGGTAGATATATCAATATTGTAAGCTACTTACCAATAAATGAGAGAAATCAATTTCGGTTTTCTATGCTGAAGCGAGAAGCAGATAATCAAACCTCTCCAATTAAGACTCTTAAAAATACTGCATTATCTAATAATGAAATAACAGGAGGCTATTCTTTTTTTGGTAAAGCGAATCAATTAAAATTATCTTTTAGCAAAATAAAAATGGATTATGGGATTCCAGGGAGTTTAGAGGGGCATATTGATGGAGTAGATATTAAAATGAGTAAAAGATCTCAGAGACTTAACTATCATCAGGATGTATCCATTTTTGGTTTTCAAAGATTAGATATCGATCAACGTTTAATATTATACTCTCATAGTGAATATGAAAATGGAAATGATTATGCTACTGTTTCACTAGGACAAGACATTTTTTCAATTAAAAGTCTCCTATCTAATAATCATCTAAAAATTGGATCATTATTTCAATACAGAGACTATAAAGCTGGTGGATTCTATTGGACTCCCGATACTAAAGAAATCAAGACCGCTTTGTTTGGTTTATATGAGAAAAAAATAAATAAAACAATTTTGCAACTTTCTTCACGGATAGAACACCTAATAATAAGACCAGAAAGATCTTTTTTATTTACATCAAATCTTGAAGAAGATGAAATTGCCAATCGAAATTATACTATATTTTCAACGGCTATAGGTACATTCAGAAACTGGGATTATTGGAGATTATCAACGAGTGGTATGCTTGCAAGTCGAGCTCCAAGTATTGACCATCTTTATTCTGACGGCCCGCATCTTGGAACGTATTCTTATGAAATTGGACAACCAAATTTAAAATCAGAAAATACTTTTGGGCTTGAAACCTCATTGGAACAAAATACAGCAAAAAGTGATTTTAGACTGACATTATACCACAACTATAGCCCTAATTACCATGTTAGCGTGGCTCAAGGGAATGAATATATTCCTGGTGCTGATTATATTGAATGGGGCAGTGGAAGTGCTGGGTGGCTTTTTAAATATCAAATGAAAGGGTTAAAGACGCGTATACATGGTATTGAATCGGAGCTTTCATACGACTTAACAAAGTTAATAAAGATTTACTCTAGTCTCTCAATTACAAGAGGAGAAAATTTATCAGAAAAAATACCACTATCTTATATGCCTCCTGATAGATTTTTATTTTCAACAGAGTTGGATTTATATCCACTAACGTTTGATCTAATAATGAAAAAAGTCTTTGATCAGGATAGACTCGGTGAATTTGAAACTAATACAGATGGTTATGTAATTGTAGATCTAAGCAGTAGCTACGCAATCAATGCATCGTCATTGATACATAAATTTATATTCACAATAGATAATATTTTTAATCAAGAATATTATAACCACCTATCGAGGATAAAAGATATTATGCCTGAAAAAGGAAGAAGTATAGGTTTGCAGTATCGGATAGTATTTTAATTATTTATTATTAGATCGTAATAGTTGATACAATTAGTAAAATAGCATTGATTTATTTTATAGAAACCCTTTTTTAGAATAAGGGAATAACTAATAATTATATGCAATCTGATGATTTATTTTATTGTGATCCGTATTATGTAATGCTATTAAAATTCTTTGATATCATATATTATAAATTCTTCACTTTTCCATATGTGATTATAACTTTTAAATTTATTATCTTTATTATTTTTCATTAAGAAATGTGTCACAGAATATTCTTCAGCCATCTCAATAATGTCTTTCAGTGGTAATGAATTAAAATTATTGTAGTAGTTCAATCTCTTTTCCCACTCTAGAATTTTTGATTCATTAAATGGAAATGCATAATCGACAAAAGTAGCTCGATGTCCAAAACATTTTATAGCAAAACTTAGAGGGATATTTTTAATATTATTTTTTTCATTAATAAAAAAAATACTATTTTTAGGAGTCTTTAATTGTATCCAATTACATAGTGAATCCAACGTTTCTAATTTTTGATTATTAATTCTAGGGTTTATATTGATTTGATTGTCTAGTGGATCATGTAGAGTGATAGCCCAAACAGCCGATAGAGTAATTATAATAATTGATATAATTATTACAAGGTTTTTACTCATAATAATAATAAAAGATTTTATATGATGTATAATGGATAATTCTATATTAGAATGAACAATCTCTAATTCTGATTTTATAAATATAATGACATTATTTAAAAATCTTGAAATAGAGTCAAAAAATTTTGACCTTCCAAATATTATTAACATGTTAAGACAAAATACAAAAGTATTAAATGCCGAAAATCGATTAATTCCCAATATCCCAAATAATTTGATTTTCCAAAATTCAGTGCCAAAATATTGAAAGATTGGTGGTAGAATAAAAAATGCTAAAGATAGTATACTAAGTTTCATTAGTATACTATCTTTCATTCGTATGCTAATCAATAATAGTAGAAAGTAGAAGCATAACCATTTTATAAATGTCCATCCAATTAATTCAGAAATTTTATAGTGAAATGCATGGCTTGTTAGATTATAGATATTTATAAATTTTTCTGCATCTAGTGGGTTAGGGTTTTCATAATATAATAAAAGAAAAATAATTGGAAATAAGATACCAATTAATAATTGTAATAGTAGGTGATGACTATAATATGTATTTCTCAATGATAAATAGTATAGCAACATAATCGAAAATATTGCTAGTCCAATTACAAGATGTATTAAGGTGCAGATTGCTAGTAATAGGATGCAAATATTTTGCCTAAATAGAAAATTTTTTGTAAAGTTAAAGTGAAGGTAAAATAATCCTACTAGCAAAGCATAGTCATCTGCCTCAGCATCTAGAGTATGAAAAGCAGACTCCCATCCAAGAAGACTAAAGTCATGTTGCATGGATATAATTATATCTGATGCTATTATGATGAAAATAATAAAATGGAAAAAGATGATTTTTGATAATTTTTCATCTTTTTTTATACAAAATTTATTTATGATTGTATTGAAGCAAAGAAAAATTACGGGCATATAAATTATACTAACAACTACATCATAAAGATAGATACCATCATACCATCCTATACCAATTTTACTTGGTATTAGAAGCGCATATTGAATAATAAATCTTGGAGTATCTATTATTGCATTTGTGAAAAAGTCATATTGTAAAACTCCATCATAAATATTATTTACTAAAGCAGGAAAATTTGTGAAAGCGGTCCACTTGAAAGCATTAAATTGGAATCTATATCCATCAATTAAAAATTTTAAGCAAGAAACACAGAAAAGGAACAAAATACTGATTCTGATGGATGATTTTTGGATTTCAATATTTAGCCAAGTTTCTTTATCTGAAGTGTGAATTAGTTTTATTAGAGCTAACACTATAAAACAAAAAAGTAATCCATATATTAATGTAAATAGTGCAGTTGATCTAAATATCCCAAAAAGTTTAAATAATAGGAAAGTGTCTCCACTACCTAGACCAATGTATGGCGAAAAAATAATTATAAAGGAAAAAATAAATATCGAAAGAAATATGTAATGGTAAGAATAATTATAAAATTTGAAGAATGATTTAATCGAATTATTTAACATTTCAAACCTAACTTAATTTTTTTAAATGGATTGTTGTTATAAATAATCTGATTTTCATGCGGTTAAAAATTTTAAAATTATTTTTTTATAATACTGTTAAATTAAAAATATTATTATGAATATAGATTCTACAAAGATGCAAAAAAGAAAATTATTGCAGTATAAGGTATTGTTTAGATACATAATAATTTATTTAATATTACTAGTAAATATAGTTTTACCTAATCGAATAGTTGGATATTATCCACAATGGGTTATTAATAACCTGTCAGTTGATGAAATTGATTTAGAAGTCGTGACGCATGTCATACACTCATTCGCCTGGCCAAATGAAGATGGAAGTATATCATCATATGATGGAATGTTTGGATCAGGGTATAGTGATATCATTCATGAGCAAAATTCTAAATTTCTTTTGAGTTTAGGAGGATGGGGAAATCATGCAGGATTTGAAGCTATAATTGGAGATAGTAATCTTCGTGAATTATTTATTTATAATCTTGTAAGTATTTTAATGATTAATGGATACGATGGGGTTGATTTAGACTGGGAATTTCCAGACTCAGAGGCAGATAAAGAGAATTTAAATGTTCTAGTATTTGAGATGGACTCAATTTTTAATAGCATTGACCCAGATTGGTTGATAAGCATGGCAATTCCTGGCTCACATTGGTGGGGGCAGTGGCATGATTTTGAATATTTAGAAAATTATGTAGATTTTTTTAATGTTATGACTTACGGTACTCATGGAGATTGGTCAGGGCATTCAGGTCATCTTGCACCTCTTTATCCTTCTCCAGAGGGTGACCCTGATGGATCCTGCCATACAAATATGACTTATTTAACAATTGACAGAGATATACCAAAAAGTAAAATAAATATGGGTATGCCATTCTGGGGTCTTAAATGGAACTCACCAAATATTAATGAGTCTTTTACTGGTAATACAATCGATGTTATATATTATGATATACCTGAACTTGTTGGAAATGGATGGGACTATTATTGGGATAATGATGCATTCTGTCCGTATCTTATAAAAGGTGATAGCACACAAATTATTACTTATGAGAATCAAGAATCTATAGGTGCTAAATGTCAATATGTTTTAGATAATGATTATGGTGGAGTTATGATTTGGGCTCTTTCTTATGATAATACATCTAATGGTCAAGAGTTAATCCAATCTATACAAGAAAATTATTTAAATAATTTTCAAAAAGAATCTAATATTATCCTAGCAGATTTTAATTTTAATATATATCCTAATCCTTTTAACCCTGTTTGTCAATTAGATATTGATATCCGTCACAATCAGTTTGTTGAAATAATTGTTAATGATATACTTGGACAACAGATTGATATTTTAAATAATAAGAGACTTGAAAATGGTAAACACCAATTTTTATTGGATGCAAAAACTTATCCTAGTGGTATTTATATAGTTACCGTGAAAACAGATAATGGTTTACTAGCAAAAAAGATCACATTATTAAAATAATAATTTTTAATAATATATTTAAATCAATTGCTAAAAAGAGATTCAAAGCTATATTCTAATCTAATACTGATTGTTGCCCAATATGATGGAGGGCTTCCCTCATACATTTCACTACTAATGTAAAATTCACTACCGATTTTTAAATTAAAATCGAGATTAGAGCCATTCATAGAACTTAGGCCACCCATATTATATCCTGCAAAACCTCTAAATCCATATCCAGAACCAATTTTTCCAATGTGGCCTTCAGTAAATATTGAATCAAAGAAATTAACATTACCCCCTAAGCCAAAATAAATTGGGTCAATTATAATGGAGTAATCTTCAATTATAGTTCCTTTACCATCATTATAAATGGAGTTATAGGATGTTTTAAACTTTCCATATGCCATAGATATATTGTAGTAATATGGACCAATATTAAAACCATAGGGTGTAGTTAAATTGAAGCTGAAACCCGTTGGCATCTCGGTTAGAAGGGTACCTTTTATTAAGCCTATTCCATAAGCGGGGGCAAGAGTCCATAATTTTTCTTCATAATCTAAATCATCGTAGTATTCTTCATCAATAACTTGAGCATATTTTACACCATCAATTACAATTGTATCCTGTAAGTCTTCATAGTCTTCATAGTCTTCATAGTCTTCATAGTCTTCATAGTCTTCATAGTCTTCATCATCTTGTGCATTTAATGGATATGCAAAGAGTAAAACGAAAAAACAAGATATCAATAATTGTAATCTAGAATTTTTCATATTTCAAAATTTACTTAAGGATATTTATACATTAAAAAACAAAACTAAGATTTATCCAATTATATTAATGTTCATATTTTCACACTATTAATGTATTTTTATTTAAATTTTTTATATGATAGTAGTATCAATTAAGAATGTTAATAATACTTAATCAATGTTTATTAATCAGATTTATCTTTTCATTAAAGGTTGAAGAATGAGTGACATCCTAGATTTAATCATACAAGTTATGATATCTATGCTTTCTGAAATATGGAATATATGCAATGAAATGGCACCATTTTTAATTCTTGGGATGCTGGTCTCAGGCCTCATTTCTGTATTCATTGATAATAGTATAATATTTAAGCACATTGGATCAAAAAATTTTGTTTCCATTTTTAAAGCAACCTTGATGGGTATACCTCTACCATTATGCTCGTGTGGTGTGATACCTGTAGCAGCTACATTGAAAGATTCAGGAGCATCAAAAGGA
>PAPB01000021.1 GCA_002708715.1 Fidelibacterota bacterium
ATTCCATATACCAGTCCATGTGTCTGATATTGATATGGATCCTCTTGAAGTTTCCTTTGACGCGTCATGGGACTATCCCGATTGGCTGGCGCTGGTGAGTGAGTCTAACAGTCTCACTGGTACACCGCCAGAACCTACGAGTATCTATTTTCCACTTCATGTAAGCGATGGAACAGTTACAGTTACTGATACATTCCAACTGTTTGCAGAATATTTTCATCCTAGGATCACATCCATTACTGATGTTCCCGAAGATCAAGGCGGTAGGGTATATGTTCAATTTTCAAAATCATATTTTGATGAGTCGAATACCACAAATCAAATGTACACTGTATTTCGTCTTGATTTAATCAATAATGATCCTGAGTGGGTAGTAGTTGGTGCCGGTGGTTCAATTGGAGAGGAATACTATACGTTTGAAGTAGCCACGGCTATGGATTCTACCAGTGAACATGATGGTATGACAGAGTTCAAGGTTGTAGCATCTATGAATGAGGGTATTTTTCATTCTGATCCGGTGATGGGTTATTCTACGGATGACCTTGCTCCAGAAGTTCCAACAGGTTTGCTTGCCGCGCAGACTGGAACAGCTATTACTCTTAATTGGGATCCTTTGGAGGTTGATGATTTTAACTATTTCAGTATCCACAGATCAGAGTCAGAAGAGTTTGAGGTGAATGTAGAAAACCTGATTGGCTATACCACAGAGTTGAGTTACTTAGACACAACCGCAGAGTGGTTTGTGACCCTCTACTATAGAGTGAATGCGACAGACTTTGCTGGGAATACAGGACCCGCATCAGAGTTTGTTGAAGGGTATGTGCATGTAAACTTTGCACCCACAATGCCAGAAATTAATTCACAAGAAATGGATGAAGACCAGTCCTTTGAATTAGTAGTCATTGCAACGGATGAGAATGAGGATGATGTACTCACCTATGGCGCACTGTCTTCTCAAAATGATGTGATGCCTTCAGTCTCTGGAGATACGCTCAGTATTGCCCTTACAGATAACTGGTTTGGTGTGGCAGATATTACTGTGTATGTATCTGATGGTGAACTCTCTGACACAACATTATTCGTTCTTACAGTGAACGCTGTGAATGATGCACCAGGAGACTTTGGCCTCATAAGCCCTGAAGACAGTATCCAGGTATCAATCACGGACGAAGATATCCATAATGAGATGTATCTGACCTTTGACTGGGAAGAGAGTATTGATGTTGACAATGATGAACTGGAACACCATTTCAAACTCTATAATGGATACTATTCAGAAGAAAACCCAGATATATTAATAGATACAGTACTTTTAAACGAACCTGGCATTGATCTATCCTATCAGTATATAGCTGCAATAATAGGAACGACTAATGATAACAATGTGAGTGGCGACTGGGTCGTTTTCACTACAGATGGTATAGATACCACCATGTCCAATGAGTTTAGACATATCTCCCTAGACGCAAGTGATGTACTGTCCATTGATGGGGAGATGTTGCCCACGGTGTTTGCATTACACCAGAACTATCCTAATCCGTTTAATCCTACAACCAAGATTCAGTATGATTTACCAGAGGATACATTCGTAAGTATCACAATATATGATGTTATGGGTCGTAGTATAAGAACACTAATGAATGTAAAACAGTCTGCTGGTTTTCATTCGATACGTTGGGATGCTAAGAATAATATAGGTGAAGGAGTATCTGCTGGTATGTATATCTATATGATCCAGGCAGGAGAATTTAGATCAACCAAGAAGATGGTATTATTAAAATAATATTTAATTGAAATACAGAAGACTCTGCATTATTGGAGTCTTCTGTATTAAATATAATTGGTAAATTTCCTTATGAAAATGGACAAATTAATCTTCACTATAATTATTTTATTACAACTACAGACTGTTATCAGTGCTAAAACAAAGTTTTCAGATAGACAGGTTGCAACAATGATACCAAAATACTTTGCCAGGGATCATAACGCACCCCAAATTACCAGGACAAGGGTTTACGCTGAAAATGGAGAGAAGGTTCTTCATTTAAATATTGAAGTAAATCGAAATCGTTTTGAAAATCAGATGGAATACGCTCTTTCAGCAATGGCAAGTGTAGCGCGCTATGCTTCAAGACCATTTGATAAATTTGTGTTGATCATGGAACCCAATAGTCGTCAATTTGATACAGAAAAAGTTGACGCAAAAGCTAAGTGCACAATTGATCATTTTGTTTTCAAAAGAGTTAAAAATGATAGATGGTTAAAAGAATGCATTAGGATTGAAAAAGTATAAATATTATTTAAGGAGTCCGAAGCGTTGAGATTGATTTGACTCAAGAGTTACTAAACCAGTTTAAAACCCCTTCATTTATGTGCTTTTTTATACCTATTTAGCATAAATTAGGTATAACAAAAAACCCACTAAAATCAGTGGGTTTCTCGTCAAGAACTTGCTAATATGCGCCCGTAGCTCAGCTGGATAGAGCGTTGGATTCCGGTTCCAAAGGCCACAGGTTCGAATCCTGTCGGGCGTACAATTAAATATTTGTAATGAAAACTACATTTATATATATACTGTTTTTATCTTTTTTATTTTCTGGTTCATTCAAAGAAGAAGATGTAGAATTTTTTCTATTATCCAGATATGGAGGCGACACCTCAAGTGTTAAATTAATGATGTCAGATGATTTTATTTATGAACATACACCTTACGTAGGTTTAGGAATTGGAACTAATTATGTGGATGAAGCATTAATGATAACAAAAATAATAAATGATTCCATTCAAAATAAATTATCATTAGGTGATAAAATATATGAACATAACAACAGTATTGTTGATTCATTAGGTCTTATTACTAATGGCCCCATAGGTGAAAAACAAAAACTTATAGTTGTAAAATCTGGGGAAAGGGATTTCCGTGAAATGGAAGTAGAGCTTAATGAATATAGTTATCAAGAAGCACTTCCATCATTTTTAGAATCTATTATTAGTTATTCAACTAAATGGTATGATTTTGATATCTCTATTAATGAAATAATTAGAAAAAAAGATAAGATCGCAGTTAGCTATAGGTGGGAAGGATCAAAAAAAGCAAAAGGAGAGATCTATACTTTTTCTGCAATGGAAATTTTTTACATTAATAAAAAAACTGATTTAATATATAAAATAATAGGTGTGTGGTCAGAAAAACAATTTAGAGATCAATTTAATTGATTTTTAATTGCGTCTAACATTTCATCATGAATTTCACCATTTGTAACTAATATACTTTTATCATAAATATTATATTTTAATCCATTTAGTTTAGTTATTCTACAACCAGATTCTTTCGCAATAAGTATTCCAGCAGCTGTGTCCCATGGATGTAAATCAAATTCCCAAAATCCATCGGCTTGTCCTGCAGCGATGTGGCATATATCAATTGCAGCAGATCCTAATCTTCTTACGCCATGACATATATCAGTAAAATATTTAAATAATAACATATTTTTCTCCCAAAGGTCACCATGATTATATCCAAACCCTGTTATAAGTAAAGAATCTTTTATTAATTTTGTATTAGAGCAATTAATGGGTATTCCTTCACACCAAGCGCCTTTATTTCTTATAGCAGAATATATTTTCAAATGAGGCATCTCAATTACTACTCCAACTATTGGTTCATTTTTATAATAAACACCTATTGAAACTGAATAAGAAGGATATCCATGAACAAAATTAGTTGTACCATCTAGAGGATCAATAATCCATAAATAATCGGAATTATTTTCTTCTTTAATTGACTCTTCAGCCATAATACTATGTTTAGGGAAATGTCTAGAAATAAAAGCTTTAATAATTTTCTCAGACTTTAGATCAGTCTCCGTAACTAAGTCTGTTAAGCCTTTATGCATAGCTTCACGCGGTTTATTAATTGCTTCCATAATTATATCAGAAGCTGATAAACCTGCCTCTACAGCAATATTAAGAATATTTTCATTTTTTATATGGGACATGCGTTTGAGAAAAATATTCTTTTGACATTGTTTTTAAAGCGCCCGTTAGTAAAATAATTGAAATCAAATTAGGAAATGTCATAATACCAAGTGCGGCGTCACCAAAAGCCCATATTGCTTCTAATTCTGCTATACCACCTATAAAAACAAATAACACATAAATCCATAGGTAAGGGGTAATAGCTTTCTCACCAAATAAATATACTGCTGCTCTATTCCCATAAAAAGACCAAGCAATTGCTGTAGATATAGCAAACAACAATACTGATACAGTTACTATTTTATCTCCGAAAGAAATTAGAGGTGAGAGCCCCTCTTTAAATGCAAAAGAAGTTAAAAGGCTGCTATTAAATAATTCCTTTCCTTGATATATACCATTTTTTAAGGCAATCTCAGCTTCAATTAAAGTAGTAGAATTAATATTGACAAAAAATTCTGTATGTTGCCACGCACCAGTTGAGATTATTACTAGTCCTGTCATTGTGCAAATAATTATCGTATCTATATAAGGACCTAACATCGCTACGGTACCTTCGCGTATTGGATATTTTGTTTTCGCAGTAGAATGTGCTATTGCCGCTGATCCTTGTCCTGCTTCATTTGAGTAAAGTCCTCGTTTAATACCCCAAAGCATCGTCATTAAGACTCCACCGCCCGTACCTGCTATAGTTGCTGGTGGATTAAATGCCATTGAGAAAATCATTGAAAAACTTGATCCTATTTTATCGATATTAAATAATATGATTAGAGAGGCAGAGGTTACATAAATAAGAGCCATAAAAGGTGCAAGAAGACCTGTTACGTCTCCTATGCGGGATATTCCCCCTATAATTACCATACCAACAATAACAGACATTATTAAACCATTAATGACTTGCATTATAGAAACCTCAAAGCCTTGCCATAATTCATGTTTTATTGTTAATGGATGTAGATTGCCAATAATGGATGAAACCTCTGAATACAATTGATCTGAAACTGTAAATGATTGAATCGCGTTTCCAGTTGCAAAAGAACAAATAACAGCAAAAGATGCAAAGAAAACTGCTAGCCACCTCCATTTTAGCCCTAATCCATTTTCAATAGTATACATAGGACCACCTGCGGTTTTTCCAAGCGCATCCATCTCTCTATATTTTAAAGATAAAGTACACTCAGCATATTTTAAAGTCGTACCAAAAAATGCTGTTACCCACATCCAAAAGAGTGCCCCAGGGCCTCCATAATATATTGCGGTTGCGACTCCTGCAATATTTCCGATTCCTACAGTTGCAGATAAAGCCGTAGTGAGAGCTTTAAAATGATTTAAATCGCCTTCGTCATCTGGATTATCATATATACCTTTTGTGACATTTAGCCCATGTTTTAAATATTTAATTTGCGGAAATCCTAGCCTAATAGTTGCATATATACCTGTACCTACCAATGCAATAACCATCAAGGGCACAGCACGCTGGCTTGGAAAAGACCAAACTGCTTCAAAAGTGTGTATACCAAAAGCATACATTATAAAAACGATGATGGAAAAAGTTAAATAACCAGCCTTTTTTCTACTCATTATATCCCCATTTAAATAATATTATACAACAATTATATATAAAACCAATAGAAGATCAAATTATTTAAATTATATTTTATAAATATTAAAAAAAATGATTACCATATAATTATGATTTAATTTTTGAATCAAATATTTACACTATCTTTAAAATATAAATTTAATTTTATGGAATTGATTGCAGGAGTTGATGAAGCAGGCAGAGGACCATTAGCTGGACCAGTAATTGCTTGTGCAGTAATACTACCAAATGATCATACGATCGAAGGACTTAAAGATTCAAAGAAATTATCAAAAATAAAAAGAGAAAAATTATATCCAATTATATACGAAGAAGCTATTAGTGTTGGGATTGGTCGATCTAGCGTAGAATTAATAGATAAAATTAATATTCGTGAGGCCACATTTAATGCAATGAAAATTGCTTTAGAAAACCTTAAACCCAAACCAACAAAAGCTTTAATAGATGGTCACTCTTTACCCGATCAAAAAATCCCCAATAAAGGTATTGTAGGGGGAGATGACCTTATAGATTCAATTAAAGCAGCATCAATTATTGCTAAGGTAACAAGAGATAATATAATGAAAGAATACTCAATAATATTTCCTGAGTATGGATTTGAAAAACATTCTGGGTATGGAACTAAAATTCATAAAGATGCATTAAAAAAATATAAAGCTACACCAATTCATAGGAGAACATTCAAACCAGTAAAAAGTCAAATGCCAACTTTAAATTGGCTATCAAAAAATAACAAAATTAATTGGCTAGGTGAAAAACTTGCTTCCTTATTCCTCATTAAAGAAGGTGAAAAAATATTTAACCTGCTAAATGGAAATGAATTTTCATATCAGGTCAATATTGAAGGACAAAGACTAAAGAAGAAAGTATTTATTAAAGTATTAACTAACTATTATAATTTTGAAAATAGTATTAATAATAATTTAATTAATGATTCTATTAATAATTTTAAACTTTCAATAGATAAGAAGGGAAAATTAGAATATGAAGCTGGAAAATGTAGATTTGGTCATGTTTTTGTAGGATTAAAAAAAGGTGGTCCAGTGATACTATACAAAAAAGATATTTATTTAGATTAATCTATTAATTTTCCCCTAATATAAAGTATATGAATAAACAGAAAATTTTAGCAGAAGCAAGAGCAATTTTTTTTATCATTTTATCTGTTCTTTTAATTAAAGTTACTATACTTGAAGCTTATATAGTTCCTACTGGTAGCATGGAGAATACAATTATGACTGGTGATTTTCTTATTGGCAGCAGGTTTGTTTATGGTATGCGAACTCCAGATTGGCTTGGAATCCCCTATACAGATATTGGTTTCTTTATTCCTTATTACAAATTTCCTGAATTTAAAATTCCAAAAATTGGAGATATATTAATATTTAAATATCCACGTGATAAATATGTAAAATATGTTAAAAGATGTGTGGCTGGTCCAGGTGACACAATCAAAATTGAACAAAAAATACTTTATGTAAATAACAAAAAAGTACCAATGTGGAAACATGGAAAATATTTATCTCCCGCCATAGAAAAGAAATATAAACAGCCAGATATATATCTAGCTTCAGATCAAAATATTAATCGAGATAACATCGGGTCTATTTACATTCCAAAGCGAGGTGATATATTTCCAATTCACTCAGAAACGAATTGGAAATATCTTTTACCCATTATTTTAGCAGAGGGACATACTGCAACCTTAGAAAGCCAAAATATGAAGTACACATTTACACTACAAGATCCCAATGAAATTTTTCGAAGGAAAGGAAAAGAAAATGTGTTTGATAATTATTTTTCTAAATTTAATCCTGATGGGCACCTACTAACACCATGGGATCCCGTATTCAAAAAAGAGCATTATTCATATCTTATGATTGATGGAAAACCTGCTAAAGACTTAAAAGAATATAAAGTAACTCAAAATTATTATTGGGCTATGGGAGATAACAGAGATGATAGCTTAGATTCAAGATATTGGGGCTTTGTTCCAGAAAACAATATCCTTGGGGAGGCTTTATTTACATATTTTTCACTTAACTTAAAAACATGGTTCCCTAGATGGGAAAGAATTGGAACTATATTAAAATAATTGCCTTTGAAAATTTTCTTAAATTTTTCTTTAATTTTTTTAGCTATTAAATTTTCATTTTGTCCTGAATATCCAAGAATGGTAATGCATTTCGACTATCAAGGTAGTCAAAAAGAAACATTGCTTAAAATTCGGAGTATCTTAGAACAAAATGGATTTAAAATTTTAGAATACGCACCAGAAGATGGTTTTTTATTTACAGATTATAAAGAATTTAATTGGGGAACTGGAAGGAGGCTATTAGCTGTGGCTGTTCATATCAACGATAAGGTAAAATTAACTGGAATGGGTAAAATGGACATACCTATTACTGATTTAGGAGAGCCTGAAGATTTGTTAGAAATTAAAGATGTTGATAGGTTACCATACAATATTCAGAAAAAAACTTTTTTCACTTTAGTTGAGCCTTTTGAAGAAATTGGGCTCAAATTAATAAATAATTGAAATATTAATTGATTGTTGACCTGAAAAATTTCTAGTGTCAAATTCCGTAGTTACAATTCTTTAAATACATATTAATTTGTTATGAGTATGAATTTTGAAAATAAAGAAGGTAGACAAGACTACCTTAATAAAAAACTTGATGATTTACTAGAAGGTATCAATACCAGTTATGGACAATCACTCCTCAATGAGCTGGTTCAACGACTTCATAGGACTATTGAAGACTTTAATGAAGAATTTCAAGGTATTATTGGCGATCTCAAAGATAACTCTGAAAGACGAAACCAAATAATACATGATCTCATGGAGGGGAAAGAGTTGGCAAAGAAAAAGAATCCAACAACTGTTGAAGCATCAATTACTAATGATACTAATGATGATACAGAATCAGAACCTACAGAGATGAGCGCATGGGAAAAACGTCTTGAAGGTTTAGAATAGGAAAAGGAATATTAATGAACGGTAAAGATAAACTTATTTTTTTTATTTTACTCCTGCTCCTAATCGGAGCTGGATATTATTATACTATGACTGAGAGTATTTTTCTACAAATGGACAAATTGCAAACTGCAGATAAAACTCATGTAGATAAAGTATTAGGTGCATACGCAGATAGTCTAGATAGGTATAATCTTCGATTCATTGGAAGAGGAAAACATATACGGAAAATGCAGAAAGATATTGTATTAAATACAGAATTAATTGAAAAAAATACAGACTCATTGGCCTCTATGATAGATGATGTAAGTTTTAGATTAGATAATTTCACTAGAGAAACAAATAAAAATTTTAGAAACGTAAATAACGATATTGATGATTTAGCATCTGATTTTAAAAGCACAGTTAGAAAGTTAAAACAAAATATTTCAGACTTAGAGCAATTAAGTAAAGCTATTGACAAACGGGTAAAAGAAATTGAAGATCTCGCTTTAATTCAAAAAGAAAAGGCTAAAGCTGCCGAAGAAGATTAGAAAATTAATCTAGTAGATTGATTTTAAAAGGGGGAGAAGTCAATTCTTCCCTTTTTTTTATTTTTAATTCTCAATATGTTTATCATATAAGATATAATGCTGAATAAACATAAGATAATAGCTCCTAATGAGTTTTAAGAAACAATGGATAATACTTTATTTTATCCTTCTTACGATTATCGGGTCTTTAGGATTTTATTTTATAGGTGGTGATGAATGGACTATTCTCGACAGTATATTTATGACTATTATAACTTTATCAACTATAGGGGCGCAGATAAACAATTGCGTATATTCGAAAAAACTATACCAAAATAATAATTGCGTATAATATATATTATGTATAATAGAATTATATATCCAAATAATAGGTATTCGTTACACCAATTCCTTTAACATCTACTTCTTTTTTATCTGAAAATTTGAAATCTTTTTTGACAATATTATAAGTGTTTTCAGAAATTTGAATTTTATTTTTTTTCCCAGATGATTCCATACGACTTGCCATATTAACTGATGATCCCCATAAATCATAGGCGAATTTATTTTTTCCAATAACACCAGCAACGATTGATCCAGTATGAATACCAACCCTAATTCCAATATTCATTAATTTTGTATTACGATTTATTTCTTTTGTTGATTTAACCATTTCGATTGCCATTTTCATTATATTAATGACAGATATCTTAGAATTATCATTTAACCCAGATACAGCGAAATAATTATCACCAATTGTTTTAATCTTTTCTATGCCATATTTAATACTTAGATCATCAAATTTGGTAAAAATTGTATTTAATATTTTAACCAATTCTTGGGGTGATAATTTTTTTGATTGAGGTGTAAAACCAACAATATCAGCAAATAAGATATTTACATCATCGTGTTTATCAGCGATTATGTTTTCCCCTGATTTTAAACGATTGGCAATTGATTTTGGTAAAATATTAAGTAATAATTTATCAGATTTGTCTTTTTCATAACTTATTTCTTTTAATAATATTTTTTCTTTATCCCTTAGTTGTTTTTTCTCAATACACGCCGATATCCTAGCTTCTAATATTGTTTTATCAAATGGTTTAGTCACATAATCATCAGCTCCTAATTCAATACATCTATAAATACTGGTTAAGTCATCCATCGATGAAAGCATTATAATTGGAATTTCATGATATCTTTTATCTTTTTTTAATAATTCAAGAACTTCGTAACCATTCATATTTGGCATGATAATATCTAAGAGTATTAAATCAAAATTTCTTTTCTCAATTATTTTTATCGCTTCTATACCATCACTTGCAGTTTTGACATTATTTCCATTTTTTTCTAAACGCTTTTTTAATAGGGTTGTATTATTATTATTATCATCAACCACCAAAATAGAGCCATTTGTTTTTTTTGATTCTTCATCTTTTTCTAATGGTTGAATACTTCTTAGTACGCTTTGTACGTCATGGACATTTTGGCCTTCTGATTGAAAATTTCTAATTGGATCAAAGCTGATTATTTGTTTAATCTCTCTTGATAACGCTTTACCAGATTGTTTAATCTTATCTAAATCATCTAGGAACGTATCAATATTAATATTTTCCGAATCTTCTAATAACATTTCACTAAAACCAATGATCGTATTTAAAGGAGTCCTAATCGAAATCTCCATTTTTGCGGCTATATTAGATACAGTATCTCCACTAACTGCTAAATTGGAATCAGAAAATGATTCTTCAATTATTTTAAGGACTTCTTTTCCTGCTTTATGTATCTTTCTTAAATCTGGGATTAGACTATCATGGCCTTCATCTTCGCAATCCTCTATTAACATTTCACTAAAACCTAAAATTGCATTTACAGGATTTTTTAAATTATGCCTGGCTTTACTTATTAATGCATCTTTTTCTCTGGTATCAGACAAACCTAATCTTATCTGTTAATCATTTAAGAAATCTTTAATTTTCCCTAAGAGCCTTTTGAATTCTATAGGTTTTGTATCGTATTCATCTGCGCCTGCTTCAAGAGCTTTTTCCCTATCTCCTGCCATTGCATGCGCTGTAAGAACTATTATGGGAATATTTTTTGTCTCTTCTGATGCTTTGATTGTTGATGTTGCCTGCCATCCATCCATTACAGGTAAACTTAAATCCATTAATATTAAATCAGGGCTTTCACTTTTTGACATATCTACACCTTTTTGCCCATCTTCTGCCATAACAACCTCAAATCCTTTTCGAATAAGTCTTCTAGATAACATATCTCTATTCATCTCATTATCTTCAACTATTAAAATTTTTGACATAGTTAGCTCCTTTTTTGTAGTTTTTTGATTCTATCACCTACTTCACTTAACAGTTCATCTCTACTATAAGAACCCTTTTGCATAATTGCTTCAACATTACCTTTTAACCTGCTATGATCTTCGCTTGTTAAATCTTTTGCAGTTATAACCACAACAGGTATATCCAACCATTCTTTATTTTCTCTCAATTTTTCTGCAAACTCAAAACCATCCATCTCTGGCATCATTAAATCTAGTAATATAAGGGCAGGTTTAGCTTTAGTTACTCTTTCAAGGCCCACTCTACCATTTTTCGCTTCAATTACTTTAAATTTATTCATTTCTAAGCTTTTTTTAAGCATCTCTCTTGTTACTTCATCATCTTCAACAATTAATATACTCTGCGATCCAGTTTCAATTTCATGTTTTTCAAGAATTTTAGATAAGCGTTTCCAATCTACAGGCTTTGTCAAATAATCCGTTGCTCCAAGACTGTAACCAATATCAGGTTCGTTAGCCATTGTTAACATTATAACTGGAATATTTTTTGTCACTTCTTTGTTTTGTAAAGCCGAAAGAACTTCCCACCCATCCATCTCTGGCATCATAACGTCTAAAGTAATTAAATCAGGTATATGCTTTGCAGCCATTTCTAGGCCTATTTTCCCAGAAGTTGCTTGATAAACCATATAATCTTCTTTTAAGAGAAATTTCTTCATTAAATCCTGAGCATTTGGATCATCATCTATAACTAATACTGAAAATGATCCTGTTTGGTCTTCAGGTTTAACATTATCTATCTTTTCTTTTATCTTTTTAGGATCAATCACTACTTTAGGAATAGATACAATAAAAGTTGTACCTTTATTAATTACAGAAGAAAGCCTTATGTCTCCACCCATCATCTCAGCAAACATTTTTGTGATAGTTAACCCAAGTCCAGTTCCACCGAATTTTCTAGTGGTTTTTTCATCAGCCTGGGTGAATGGTTTAAATACTTTATCTACTTGCTCTGGCGTCATTCCTATACCTGAGTCTGAAACCTCAAAATCAATTAAAGCATCATTTTGAGAATTATCTTTAACAATAATATTGATCTCACCTTCATTTGTAAATTTGGTGGAATTACTTAATAGATTTAGAAGGATTTGACGAATTTTTGTAATGTCAGCTAAAATGTTTTCTGTTTTTGTTTCAATTTTCAAATCAATAGAGTTTTTATTCTTTTCGACTAACGGAGTAATAGTTGAAACAACTTCATTTAAAATCTTTTCTAAATTGAATTCTTCAATAAATAATTCCATTTTACCAGATTCAACTTTTGATAAATCTAATATGTCATTTATTAAACCTAATAAATGCTTACCTGAGCCATTAATTTTATCAAGATCTGGAATAAAATCTTCATTTTCATCCTCTGCATCCTCAATAAGCATTTCACTATAGCCAATTATTGCATTTAAAGGTGTTCGCAGTTCATGGCTCATATTAGCCAAGAATGTACTTTTGGCCTCATTTGCGGCTTCAGCTGCTTTTTGAGAATCTAAAAGCTCAGAATTTTTTTCTTCAAGATCTTTTCTAGCTTTACGATCTCTTTCTTGAGCCTGCTCCTTTATTGATAAGGTGTAATTTCTCTGGACTATATACTTTTTTGTTGTATAGATAGAAAATAAAACTAATACAATAAAAGTTCCCCAAAATGGAATAGCAGTAGATGGATTTACATACCATGGTCCTATTACTGCAAATTTTATTTCTGCAGGATTTGAATAATTTAAATCTCGATCAATGGATTTAAATGATAATTCATAATCTCCAGTTTTTTTACCAATAAAATCAAAATTATTAGATTGTATAAGGGTGTCGATGTTTGAACCTTCAAATCTGATAGAAACAATATATTTTTGTTTTTCTTCGAGGGTATTAAAACTATTAGAGTTAAGTCCGAAGGAAATCCTGTTGCCAACTTCAATTGCATAATCATTTTTTAATAAGGCTTCTCCCCTATATATTTTTTGCGGCGTTACAATATTTTTTAAATAAACCTGAGACACTTCTCTTTTTGGAATATATGTTGTTAGGCCGCTATATCCACCTAACCATACTTTATTACCATTTGTACCAAAAATTGATGAAATAGTATTTTCTATAAGACCGTCTCTTTGGTCTATACAATTCCAATATTCTCCATCAAACATACACGCACCACCATGAAAGGTGCCTATCCAAACCATGTCAAAATCATCAACAAACACTGACCAAGTTTCTCCAGCACCCACTCCATCCTCTACATCATAATGCACAAAAGACTCTCCATTAAACATTTGAACACCTGATCCATCTAATGCTAACCAATAATTATTTTTTGAATCCACGCCAAGATCCCAAATTCTAGCATCAACCATTCCATTGGAATCATCATAGTTAACAAAATCTTTTCCATTAAATATTGAAAACCCAGATCCATAAGTGCTATAGATTATATTTCCCTTTTTATCTATATTTACATCTCCATTGAATCTAGGCCTAACCAAACCATCATCTTGATTGTATAATGTGAATGCATCACCATCATATCGTATTAAACCAGAAGGAGTGAATAACCAAACTACATCATTTTTATCAACAGCAATACTTCTTATATTAATATTTTGGAGGCCATCTTCTTTTCCATATTTTATAATATTTTTTGATTTTAAATCGCAGACTGCTAGACCTTCTACTGTAGATATCCACATTTTTCCATCTGATGAAAAATCAAAGTCTGTAACTTGACTGCTTGGTAAACCGTTTTCAAAATTTATTTCTTCAACGACTTGTTCATTCTCAATTCTATGGACACCACCATCTCCATTAAATTGTGATATCCATATTCTATTCGATTTATCGTAACCAATATTACCCACCCTACCATTCCTTATTCCATCTGCTTTTTCAATATTCCTTAAAGAATTTGGATCGTATACAATTACTCCCCTCACATCTTGTCCAAAAAAGTAGATTCCATCTTTAGATTTTTCGACGCTTGTAACCTCACCACTATTTAATGCTAGAGGATTATTGAAATCATGTATTGTTTTAAAATTCTTACCATTAAATACAGAAACACCATAGGTTGTTGCCACCCATATTTCGTTATTGTCTTCGATGAAAATATCAACAATGCCTGTACCTGAGAGACCTTCTCTAATACTCCATCTTTTAAAAGTTTCACCATCATAAGATATTAGACCTTTATTATAATCTCCAATCCATAATGTACCGTCATTATCCATAGCCAATGTTCTTATAGCCATTCCATATTGGTGAGCAAAAGGAATTTCAAAATTTTTAAATGTGACACCATTAAATAATGTAAGTTTACCTGCAGGAAAATTTTGACCAATCCAAATGTTTTTCCCATCCACCTCTATTGCAGTTATGGCGCCATTTCCTAAACCATTTGAATAATTAAAATTTTTAAATGTGACACCATTATAAATACTTAATCCTCTGTCAGTTCCAAAAAGCATGTTTCCATCTTTATCTTGATTAATAGCCAGAACCTGATTTCCAGCTAAACCGTCTTTATGATTTAATTTTTTCTTAATACCATTTTCCCATTCAACTACACCAGAGATATCGTATCCTAACCATATACTTCCGTTGATATCCTCAAAGAGATGCCGTATTGCATCATTTGGTAAACCATCTTTATGGTTGTAGCTATTTACAGTTTGTCCATCATAAATCGAAAGACCATTAAAAGTGGCAATGTAGAGCTTTCCATCAGACGCTAGCAATAAATCGTAAACAGCTGCGCTAAGCATTCCATCAAATAAATTAATGTTCTTCCAACTACCTTTAACTTGCTTTGATATTTTTATATTTTCATTAAATGAGGTTTTTCCATTGAATGTATAAGTCTTCTTTTTACCATTTTTATCTAAAATAAAATTCCTTTTAAAGTCTGCATAATACGAAACATAGAATGTTCCATTTCTTATACCGTTTATTGAAAAAGACCCATTTTCGTCACTTATAGCCATCCAATTATTATATTTTTCTTTTCCAGTTGTGTTTTCCAACCTCACTCTAATACCTGCCTGTGGGGTGTTTCCATCTACATTTTTAGTAGTACCTGAAAAAAGATTTCTAGTATTTACGTTTACATCCAATCTGTATGACTGTCCTGCCTCAACTTTTAGAGTTTTACTATGTCCTTGAAAATTGTGTGCAGCATCATAGAACGTAGTTTGATATGATTCTTCGAATGGATAAAAAAGATTTTCATAATTACCATTTCCATCTGTTTTAATATCATAAAATCTATATCCATCATAGATTGTCACATATTGATTAGAAATATTTTTCCCATTGTAGTTCTTTACATTACCAAAAATTTTTACCCTATCTTTAGGCATAGCCCACAAAAAAAACCTCGGATATGCATTGTACAAATCTGGCGTATAATCCGAAAGAATTATCTTAAGCAGGACTATATTTTTTCCTTTATTTAGATCTGCATTAAAATCAACCTTACCACCTCGTCCATTATGTACTACTAAAGATTTCCCATTAATAAATGCTTCCACTGATGTAATTGCAGCAGAATTAATAGAAAAATGGACATCATTACTTTTATTTTTCGAATCCAAATAACTAAATGCGTATAAAACATCACCTTTATCAAAATTATCATATAATTGATAAATTAACTGAGCGCCATAATCAAGTGAAGATGAAATATGTCTAATGTTTTTCGAATCAGAATCTTCTTCATCAAAAATAAAATAATTTAAAGGATCCTTCTCAACTTTTCCAACCAAACTAAAATCATCATCTCCACTTTTTATAGGCCCCAGCAACCACCAATCCCCCAGGAGACTTTCCTGCAGTCCATTAATAGGTAATTCTTTTGATTTAACATAACTGCCAGTAAAAAAATAAAACGAAAAGAATATCAAAATTAATTTTTTCATAATTTCCTCGTATATAAAGTTATTTTAAAACAAGATTAATAATCTTATTAGGCACATATATTTCTCTAATAATACGCATTTCTATAAAATATTTCTTAAAATTCTTATTTTCTTTAATGATAGCAATAACATCGTCTTTTTTGATCTCTTTTTCCACCTGAATTGTACCTCTCATTTTTCCATTGATTTGTACAGCTAGTACCACTTCATCCTCTAAAATTAATTTTTTATCGTATTTAGGCCATTTTGAAGAAGAAATTTTTTCAAAACCTATCATATGGTTTAACTCTTCAGAAATATGCGGTGCAAAAGGATTAAGTAGTTTCAAAAAAATATGTAATACATCTCGATCTAATTTTTCAAGAGTAGTAAGATGATTTGTAAGGATCATGAGCTCTGATACCGATGTATTAAAGCGTAGATTTTCAAGATCATTAGTTATTTTTTTTATACTTTTGTGAAGAATACTCAAGGTGTCCCTATTTGCGTTTCCGCTATTTATCGTGTCTTGTTTTGATATGAAAAGATTCCACACCTTTTGTAAAAAACGGTAACATCCTTGCAATCCTTTAGTATTCCAAGGCTTAGATTTATCAAGTGGCCCCATGAACATCTCATACAAACGAAAAGAATCTGCACCATATTGTTCTACAACATCATCAGGATTGATAACGTTACCACGTGATTTGCTCATTTTTTGACCATCTTCACCTTGTATCATACCTTGATTGAATAATTTTTTAAAAGGCTCTTTAGTCGATACTAGTCCCAGGTCATACAGTACATGATGCCAAAATCTAGAGTATAATAAATGAAGGACCGCATGTTCAACACCACCTATATATAAATCTACTGGCATCCAATATTCCTCTTTTTCCTTTGTCCAAGGCTCAGTACCATTAAGAGGATCAATAAATCTTAGAAAATACCAACAGGAACCAGCCCATTGCGGCATAGTATTGGTCTCTCTTCTGCCAGTATCAGTATTCACCCATTCATCAATATTTGCTAAAGGAGATTCTCCGTTAGCTGATGGTTCATATTTATCAACTTCTGGTAATGTTAACGGAAGATCTGATTCATCTACAGGGCATATGCCATCATCACTATGAATAATAGGAATAGGCTCACCCCAATATCGCTGTCTTGAGAATAGCCAATCCTTGAGTTTGTATTGAACTGTTCTTTTACCCAATCCTTTTAATTCAAGCCATTGGATAGCGGTTTCAATAGCATCCTCCACTTCAATATTATTTAAGTTTAAACCTTCATTATTGGATGAGTTTATAATTTTACCAGTTTTGCTAGTAAAAGCAGCCTCTTCAATATTACCACCCTCTACAACTTCAATGATTGGGAGTTTGAATTTTTTAGCAAAATCGTAGTCTCTTTCATCATGCCCTGGTACCGCCATTATTGATCCAGTACCATAGCTCATTAAAACGTAATCAGCAATCCATATTGGAATTTCAGCTTTATTAACTGGGTTTATAGCAAAAGTGCCAAGAAAAACCCCCGTTTTATTTTTATTCACTTCACCTCTATCAAAATCAGATTTTGTTGAAGCTAACTTGATATAATTCTCAACTTCTACTTTTTGTTCATTTGAAACAATCTTCCCTACTAATGGATGTTCAGGCGATAAAACAATATATGAAGCGCCAAATAATGTGTCTGGCCTAGTTGTATATACTGTAATATCTGAATCTATATCTTTAATATTAAAATTTACTTCACATCCTTCAGATTTACCTATCCAATTTCTCTGGAGATCTTTTACGCTTTCTGGCCAGTCTAATTTATCGAGACCATCAAGCAAAGATTCAGCATATTCTGTAATACGAAACATCCATTGCCTCATTGGTTTTCTAATAACTGGATGCCCTCCAATCTCTGATTTCCCATCTACTACCTCTTCATTAGCAAGTACAGCCTTCAATTCTGGGCACCAATTAACTGGGACTTCAGCCTCATATGCCAGTCCCTTGTTATATAATTGAAGAAAAATCCACTGCGTCCATTTATAATATTTTTCATCGGTTGTGTTTATTTCTCTATCCCAATCATAACTAAATCCCAACATTTGAATTTGTCGTTTAAAATTTTTGATATTTTCTTTAGTAGTTATTTTTGGATGTGTGCCAGTTTTAATAGCATATTGTTCTGCAGGAAGGCCGAAAGCATCCCATCCCATGGGATGTAGGACATTAAAGCCTTGAAGACGTTTGAATCTCGAATAAATATCAGTAGCTGTGTACCCTAAAGGGTGACCAACGTGTAAACCTGATCCAGAAGGATAAGGAAACATATCTAACACATAGACTTTTTCTTTAGTCTTATCTAATTCAGCTTTGAAAGTTTTTTCTTCCTCCCAAAGTTTCTGCCATTTTGCTTCTATTTTAAGGTGATCGTATTTCATAAAAAAAGAGACCTGAAATTACTCTCAGGTCTCCTTTTAAAAAAACTGTCTTTGCAATAATTAATCAAAGCGCAAACGAAACTCCCAGGCTTATATTTTCATCAACTGCCTTATATGGCATCCCTGTTTCATCATTAATAATAGAAACTTCATCATATCGAGAATTAAATTTATTGGTGTAATTCAAATCGATACTTAATGCTTCATAGAATGTGGCAATAGAGATTTTTAATTCATGTTCGAGAAGATAATCATTAACATCATCCACTCTTGGTTTGTAATAGAACCTATAATCTAGTAAGACGTTATCATCAAAAAATTTATACTTCCATTTTGGTCTTATAGAATGTCTGAAAAATTCATTAGGCCCAACTTCGACTGAATCTCCATAAGTCCAAAAACCATCTTCCCATTCGACATCATAATAATAGCTACTGGTATCAGCTACTAGTGTTGAATCATAATCGTAGGCTAGATAATCTTCCCTTTCGAAAAGGAAAGCATAACTAACGGAAAAACCTTTGAACAGACGGGCCTTCCCACCTATACCATAATTCATTCTATCTTGCAGACCAACAATATTGTCAAAAGATTTTTGAAAGAATAAAAATGGTGAATATTTTTGATTCGCCCAAACATCAAACATTAAGGTTAAAGATTGATCATCAGTAAATGGCAATCCATCTAACTTATCATCGCTTCTATTAAAGGATATCAGAAACTCTGTATCATTAAGGGGACCAGCATCGCCAATTAAAGTATAGCTAAATCCATAATATCTGGAATCTAAATCTGTATTACCCTTATCTCTGGAGTAACTAAAATCTACACTAGTATATGATTCTCGCGATGATTCTTCTACATTAGAAGTATCAGAATCTTGCGAAAAGATAAATAATGGAAAAATAAGAATGATGGGCAACAACCCATATTTTACGGTCTGCTTCATGTTATAACTCCTCGGTTAGCTATACAGGAAATTAATAGAAATGAAAGAAATAAAAAAGGGTACGAAACGTACCCTTTTTTATACTTTTGATAAAAAGATTAAGCTTACTTAGATCCAAAAGCCTTAGAGAAGAAACCTTTTTTCTTCTTTTTGCCTTTTGAGCCTTTTTTCTTCTTTTTCTTCTTTTTCTTCTTTACTTCTTCCATATTATCCATTTTCATATCCATCGCCTGGATTACAGGCACTGAACCAAAAAGGATTACAGCAGAAAGAATGTATTTAAATAAACGAGCCATAATAACTCTCCTTATCTTACATTTTGGTTAACCATTGACTGGCAATGTATTGCTCAAGTCAAAACGAACTTATTTTGTAAAGCTACAACTTGTCAAGTACTATTGTCATAAAATTTTTATAAATTGACAAGCGTCACAATTAATTAATTCTTAAGATGTTTCCATATAAGATTTTTTTTTTAATATTCCGCTCTGAAATTTGGAACTAATAGTGATTTTCAGCATTTTAAGATAATTAAAACTTGGAGAAATAAATTGATTCGCATAGAGAACCTTTCAAAAGATTACGGTGATGTTAAAGCTGTTCAATCTATATCATTTTCTTTAAATGATGGTGAGATTGTTGGTTTTCTTGGAGCTAATGGCGCAGGAAAAAGCACTACATTGAAAATGATCACTGGATACCTTACCCCTACTTCAGGAAATGTTTATGTAGAAAACCAAAATATCGTTGATCATTGCATTGACATTCAAAAGCAAATTGGTTATTTACCTGAGCTAAATCCACTTTATACTGAAATGAAAGTTCACGAATATTTAAAATTTCATGCAGAAATTAGAAATATTGAAGGATCTGATTTTAATGAAGCTTTAAAACGAGTAGTACGTGAATGTGGTCTTCAAGGTGTTGTACATCGTACAGTTGGGAATTGCTCAAAGGGATACAAACAAAGAATAGGGTTGGCTGCTGCTATGATTCATGATCCTAAGATACTTATTCTTGATGAGCCTGTAACAGGTCTTGATCCAAATCAGATTGTAGAGATACGTAGTCTTATCAAAAAACTTGGTAAGCAGAAATTGGTTCTTATGTCTTCACATATATTACAAGAAATTCAAGCAACTGTAGATAGAATCATTATTATTGACCAGGGTAAAATAGTTGCAGATGGAACAAGTGAAGAATTAATAGCTGACTCAAAAGGCATCACTAAATTAACTTTAGAAATTATTACGGGCGATGAAAATGACATCAAAAATATGGAAGCAACAATACCTAGCATTAAAGTCTTAAACATAGACAAACAAAAAAATTCAATATTTATTAATATAGAATATCAAAACACCTCTGATCCAAGAAAAGATATATTTGCATACGCTATCGAAAAAGAATGGATTATAACTGAAATGTCCTTTTCAAAAAGAAACTTAGAAGATCTTTTTAGAAATTTAACATTACAGAAAGGAGAGACGGCTAATGCATAATATAATGACTATATTTAAAAAAGAACTAAAAGCGTTCTTCTCAAGTCCAATGGCCTATATCTTCTTGGTTGTCTTTGCTTTAATTAATGGGTATTTCTTTAACATTCAATTCTTTCTTATCAATGAATCGGATATGAGGGTACTTTTTGGAATAATTCCCATAGTCTATCTCTTTTTTATTCCTGCTGTTTCAATGGGACTAATATCAAGAGAGAAAGGTATTGGAACCATAGAAATAATTTCAACATTACCCATACTTGAACGTGATATTGTTATTGGTAAATATTTAGCAGGATTCACATTAATTCTTATTGGTTTATTAGCAACACTTATTCATTACATAAACCTTATTTATGTTGGCAGCGATATAGATCATGGTGCAATTTTTACGGGTTATATTGGACTTGCATTATTAGGAGGTGTATACACTTCTATTGGTCTTTTTTCCAGTAGCTTAACAGAGAATCAAGTGATTGCATTTATAATAGGCATAGCAATAGTCTTAATATTTTTCATGATGGATAAACTATTGTTTTTCTTTCCTGCATCTATGACAGGTGTTATTCAATACCTTAGTACAGATTTTCATTTATCTAATATGTCTAGAGGTGTACTTGACACTAGAAATATTATTTATTTTGGATCAATTATTGGTTTCTTTTTAACACTAACAACACGTGTGTTAGAGTCACGGAAATGGAGTTAGATAATGTTGATAAAAAATAAAAACTCATTCTTTGTTTTTCTTGGTTCTTTAGTGTTTGGCCTAATTTTATTAAACCTTACTGCCAGAGACATTTTTCACCGATTTGACCTAACGGATAACAAAATGTTTAGTCTCTCAAATTCTAGTAAATCAATCGTAGAAAAATTAGACGACCGGTTAACAATAAAAGTATATTTTTCCGATAATCTTCCAAATGAATTAGGAAATACGAGAAGATACTTACAAGATATTTTAGAGGAATATAGAGCCGTATCAAAAGATATCAATTTTTATTTCTATGATCCAGAATCAGATTCTGAGTTAGAAGAACAAGCTCGAAAAGATGGTATCCAGCCAGTGCAAATGCAATCACTTGAGAATGATCAAATGGTTGTCAAAAAAGTTTACCTGGGAATGGTCTTATTATATGAAGATAAAAAAGAAACTCTGCCGGTTATTCAGACTACTGCGGGTCTTGAGTATATGATAAGTACCAAATTAAAATCTTTAATTAATCTTGATAAAAAGACGATTGGTCTTTTAAGCTTATCTGAAGATGTAGAATCAAAAAATGAAAACCTATCTGCTCAATTAAGAGAACATTATAATTTCAGAAATTTACAGAAAAACAATTCTATCCCTGATAATATTGATGTTTTATTAATATCTGGTGCTACAGACACACTCGATTCAACTATTTATAATGGTATTACTAATTTTTTAAATAGTGGCAAAAAACTTTTATTAGCGCAAAGTGGCGTAAGCACTGATTTACAAACTCAACAGGCTACTCCGATTCAATCTAATATATTTGAATTATTAAAAAAATATAGATTAAATCTTCAAAAAAATCTTGTTCTAGATGGAAAATGTGGTAAAGTGACAGTTCAAGTAAGGCAAGGTCCTTTTCTTATACCATATCCAATGGACTACCCTTTCTTTCCAATTATTGATACTTTTGATGATACATTATTAATTGTCTCTGATCTTGAAATGGTGAGACCCCTATTCCCAAGTGAGATACAAATTGATACTTTAGATAATAATTTGGTGAAAAATGTTACCCCTTTATTTACATCTTCAAATAACAGTGGTATTATGGAAATGAATTTAAATTTGAGTCCAGACCCTCAACAAAATCCATTTATTAATATGCTTGGACAGAAATCAAAAGTATTGGCAGCAACTTCAAAATTAAGTAACGGTGGTGAATTATTATTAGTTTCTGATTCAAAATTTTTATCGGATGACGCAGGAATGAGTGTTAATGAAAATATGATTTTTTTGATGAATGTAGTTGACTATTTAGCTGGGGATCAAGATCTAATATCTCTAAGATCTAGAGAGGTCACAAGCAGACCACTTAATATTCTGCAATTAGATCCGGCTGATGAGCAAAGATATTCTCAAGATGAAAAAGATCGAATGAAAGATAAAATAAAAAAACGTTGGAAGTTTGCTAATATGGTCCTTCCTTCCGCATTAATTATTGGTTTTGGAGTTTTTCGTTTAAGAAGAGAAAAAAATGAAGCAGAGGTATTAAAACAAATATATGACTGATACAATTAAATATTCACTAGGAGCATTAGCTCTTATCCTAATCTTATTCCTATATAATAGAAATTCTCAACAATCTTATAAAATGGATAGTCAAAGAATTTTTGACAGACCACAAGAGGATGTATATAGAATTAAATTATTTGAAAATGATAAGGAGATTGAATTAATTCGTACTGATTCAATATGGGCCATATCAAATGTAGATTCATTAGTTGTCAAAACAAATCAAATTGATAAAATTTTTGATCGATTACTTGCCGTTGAAAAAGAAATACTGATTACTACAAAAGAAGAAAAATGGGAAAAATTTGGCGTCGATGATTCTTTAGCTAGACATATCCAAGTTTTTGATAAAAATGATAATGAATTATTACATTATTTATTTGGAAATTCTGGACAAGACTGGCAACATAATTATATGAGAAAAAACAATACATCTGATGTCTACAGAACCAATGATAATGTTTATTTCTTATTAAATACAAATACTACCTATTGGGGTACAAAACCACCCAAACCAGAACCTGAAGAAGATTTGAATGCACCTGAACCAGTTACTGACTAAAATATTTATTCTTTATCTTAAATTATGAAAAGTTCTAATAAGCAAATTTTAGTTGTTGGTGACAGAATATTAATACGTCCTGATACGGGAGAAAAAAAATCACCAGCAGGTTTGTATTTACCTCCAAGTGTTATTGAGAAACAAGAAGTTAGGGGTGGATTAGTTGTTGAGGTTGGTCCAGGCATTCCTCTTGGAAGTCCAGACAATTCTTTTGATGAACCATGGAAAGAAAAAAGATCAGATGTAAAATATATACCTACCCAAGCAGAGATTGGTGATTATGCCTTATACCTAGGGAAGGCTAGCATAGAAATAAAAATCGAAGAAAAAGATTATCTTATTGTATCACAATCTGCAATACTTATACTTATAAGAGATGACATTGCAAGGGTTCTTGCTTAACTATCAATAATCAATTCCCATTTCATAAAACATAAACGCCCATTTATCGGTAATTTCTTTTATTACTTTTTTAGTTGGTTTACCAGCACCATGTCCTGCACTTTTTCCAATTCTTATTAAAATTGGACTAATTCCTTCTTGGTTATTTTGTAAGGTTGCTGCATATTTAAAAGAGTGTGCAGGAACCACCCTATCATCATGATCTGCTGTATAAATCATTACAGAAGGATATGCATAATCATTTTGAATATTATGAAGAGGTGAATACTTTATAATATTATCGAAATGAATTTTGTTTGCAATAGTTCCATATTCCACAGCCCATGCATGCCCAATAGTAAATTTTTCATATCTTAGCATATCCATTACGCCAACTTCTGGAAATGCTACCCTGAATATATCAGGCCTTTGATTAAGTACTGCACCAATCAATAAACCACCGTTAGACCCTCCCTTAATTGCTAAATAATCAGGTGATGTTATGCCTTCTTTAAATAAATATTTTGCAGCATATATAAAATCATCAAAAACATTTTGCTTATTTAATAACATTCCATCTTTATGCCACTCTTCGCCGTATTCACTACCTCCTCTTATATTCGCGATAGCATACACACCACCAGATTCTAAAAGGATAACATTTGATTTATTAAAATAAGGTTTTATAGAGATATTAAATCCACCATATCCATATAATAAAGTTGGTCTTTCCATATCCATATTCAACCCTTTCCTGTGGGCAAGAAAAATTGGTACCATTGTACCATCTTTAGATATATAAAATTCCTGTCTCATAATATAATTTTGACTGTTAAATGACGTTTCTGAAAGTTTATATACTGATGAATTATTATTTGAAATATCATATTGATAAATTGTTGATGGATTTACAGAATTATTAAAAGAATACCATGTAATAAAATCATTTTTCTTGCCATTAAAACCATTGACAATACCTTTTCCAGGTAAATCTACAGTATATAAATAATTTCCATCTAAATCGTAGGCTTTCCATAGAGAAATAATATCTTTAGTAAAATGCGCCAGTAATTTTCCTCCAACCAAATTACAATTATATAAAACTTCATTTTTATTACCAGTTATTAATTGTTTCCATAAATTTTCATTAGGATTATCTGGGTTAATCTTTATTATTTTTTTAAATGGAGCATTACGATCAGTTTGAGCAATAAAATAACCATTAGCAACATCTATAATACTTATTTCACTTTTATAATCATCCACTAGTTTTATCCAGCCTGTTGCATTATTCCATGTATCTCTATAAGAAATTGTATTTCCATATGTACCTTTTGATTTATATAAAAATAAATATCTCTCATCTTCTGAAACTGAAATCCATGGTGATACTTTAGGTTGATTTGGATCATAGTATATAATTTCATCAGCACTTTGCGGAGTACCTAAATGATGATAAAAAACTTTAGAATTTTCATTAGTCCCAGAATATTCCTGTTTATTGTCAGGTTTTGGATATTTTGTATAATAAAAGCCATTCCCATACCATGACATGCCACTAAATTTGATCCATTTTAAATGATCATTTAACAATTTTTTTGTTTTTAAATCTAAAATAAAAAATTCTAACCAATCTGAACCAGATTTACTTATCGAATATCCCATATAATTATTATCATTTGAAAAATATACGCCTCTAAGGGCGATGCTACCATCATGTGAAAATTCATTTGGGTCAATTAATATTTCACCTTCACCGTTAATACTATCTTTTACATATAACACAGATTGATTTTGCATTCCACTATTATAATAATAATAATAATGCTCACCTTTTTTAAAGGGTACACTTGTGGATGGATGGTCCCATATCTCTTTTAATTTTTTTTCTATTTTATTTCTAAAAGGTATTTTCCTTAAATAACGATCGGTAAAAGCATTTTGTTTATCAACCCAAAATTTTGTTTGTTTTGAATAATCATCCTCTAACCATCTATATGGATCAACAATAGTAGTATCAAAATATTGATCTGCAATAACTTCTTTAGGCGTAATCGGATATTTTATTTTTTCTGGTGCAATATTATGTAGGGTAATTATTAGAGTTATAAAAATAGATAATATTACATATGGATTTTTCATTTCAACTTCCTAATGAGAATAAAGTATTCAAGCCTTCGCTTGCACGCATTCTAATCGTTTTATTATAAATATACGATAGATCTGTTTCTTCAGGATTAATTTCAATGCAAAAGGCTCCTGATTTCTTTGCTAATTTTGGAAATCCTGCAGCAGGCCATACAACAGCACTTGTACCGATACTAATAAATAAATCTGATTTATTAATTAAATTATTTGCTAAAGAAACGATATTATCATTTAACATATCTTGAAACCAAATAATGTCTGGCCTTAACCAAAACCCACATTGACATTTTTTTTTACTATACGAACCAGTTAATTTGTCTTCTAATATAAGAGATTCATTTTGACATCTCATACGCCATAAACTCCCATGTAATTCAAGTACATTTTTTGAATCTGCTCTTTGGTGCATGCCGTCAATATTTTGCGTTATTATATATGTATTAGATTTTTCTTTTTCAATTTTTCTAATTAAATGATATCCGGGATGTGGAGAACATTTCAAGGCTTCTATTCTTCTTAATTCATGGAATTCTAATACTTTTTCAGGGTTTAAATCAAAAGCACTTTGGCATGCAAAATCTTCCCAATTATATTCATTCCATATTCCACCTTTTCCTCTATAAGTAGGGATACCTGATTCTGCAGACATTCCTGCACCTGTAAAAAAAATAATCCTACGATATTCTTTATAGTTAAAGGATTTCATAAAAAATTTCAATCATTAAAATTAAACTTTTCACGAAAATGAGTAACGATAACTTCCAAATGTTTTTGGAATACTGGTGTATCATTAATGAAAACATAACCATTATTTTTATAACCAACATTTTGGTAGGTTAAAAATGTATTATAATCGTAACCATTATTTTTCGTATAGGTATTAGATATGATTTCGCCTTCAATAATAAGCTTTGTTTTTGCATCTAGGAAACCTAATGTTCTTTCAAATTCATTAGGCTCTCGAACATTCCACTTCGTAATAACCTTACTAGAGACCTGGTCATTTTCATATGCATCAATATAGTATCCATAATATTGTAGTAATTCTTCACAAGAAGTTTGGAAATTTGCGGTATTTGATCTACCTAAAAAATATTTTTGGTTGATTGATTGAATTCTATCTTCTCCTGAATCAAAAAATAGAAAGCACCTAAATGATAAAATTGAAAAAAATAATATAAAGAAACTTTTTAAAACTAAGGTACTAAAAGTTTTAGATTTATTGTAGGATAATATCGAAAAAAGAAAAACCTTATAAAGTATAATGAAGATGGTTATTATATTTCTGTACGTTTTTCAGTTACCGCAGAATATCCTAATATAGCAACCATTAAAAGCAATACCCATAAACTCGCATGATGATAACTAGAGCTTGAAAAAGTGATAAGTTCTACAAAACGACCTATTAAAAGAGAAATCCTGCCCATGACGGCAAAGCCAAATGAAGCACCAAAAGATATCATCAAAAAATAAATCCCAATCTTACTAACCTTACCAAAAACACCTGAATGTTCTTTTGAAAAATAAAAATATAGCAATCCAGTTAAAGTACCAATTAATAGGATAAAATTATTGAAATGAGATTCGCCTAAAAGGCTAAAAATTGGCAGGTCAGTATTAGCAATTGGAATAATTGTCGCTTTTAGTTGCGCAATAACATTAGAATTTAAATACCCATATGCTCGTAACCCTGCAGCCATTCCAACCGTATATGCTATACCCCACCTTGCCATCCAATTAAATGATTTAAATAAGCTAAGCAACATCATTATACCTAAAGCTAAAGGAATTAGATATGAAAAATGCAAATCATGACCCTTATCAATTCCACCTTCAGGAAAAATAGAACCAGCAACAATGTTTAGTACATCATACAATCCATACCAGATACCTGTTTCAGAATATTCTTTTGAAGGCCACAAACGACCAAAAAGATTTGGTTGAATTTGAGTCCAAAAGAATATAGTCATCCAATAGCCTGCTGAAACACCAACAAATAAATGTTCTGCAATTTTATAGATAGGATTATCTTTATATAAAAATGAAAAAATTGCTAAAGTTAAAAATACAGAAATCCAAGCTCCGAATATTTCAAAATTCATGATCTAATATCCCCTGTTTTTCTTTTCTTTATTTCTTTCAATAAAATATCCAAGGTTACCTAGAATGATAAATAATACTATTACGAGATGCGCAACTGATTGAGCATCCATTCCACTTGTTCCAATTCCAGGATGATCGATTAAATTTTCATATTCAGCAGCTCCTGGCATTCCTGCTAAAATTCCCTGAACTTGTCCAGCCTGCACATAAGGCATTACCTCATTAACTTGAATGGATGTTGTTCCAGTACTCATAGGTACATCAGTTGGATCTACAGCATACTGAACCCACTCTATAGTACCTGGATATCCAGCTGATGCAGAAAAAAGAAAATCAAAATCTTCAAACCTATTAATTCCTTCCATCATGGGAATTTCTGTGACTTTTGTACCTCTTGAATCAATTGTATACAATTTCCTTAAGTCACTTACGATCCCTTTTACAACGGCCTCATTTCCTGGCCTAAATCCAAGGAGTACGTAATCCTCGCCATAAATAAGATCAAATTCCTTCTCAGCAACTTCAGCAAGAGCTTCCTCAGCCATAAATTGGCCATCAGGCCAAAGGCATGTTATATAAATTTTATGTTTATTTTTAAAACAATGCCTTAAAAAAGAAACCACCATTGGATGAATCTCAGGTTTAGTACTTGGACTATATTCACATGATAAAAGGACTTTCGATCCCTTCGGTAAAGTCTCGACAGCATCATAAACTTGTTGGGAAGTTGCAGTTGGCCGAATTGGAAGCGCGAGAGGATATAACAATGGAATTAAAACTACTATAGCAATCACTAAGAATATCCATCGACGATCAACTTTACCTAATTTTAGAATTGCATTAATTATAAAGTCCATTATTCACCAATATATGATTTTTCAATTCCTAAAATGTAACGAATTGATGTTCCAAAAATACCTAAGCCAATACCAATCATTATCGATCTAGCACCAGCAACATTTGGATATTTATATATCCATTCTTGAAGATAAGGTAAATAAAAAACACCTGGCTTATCTAATGGCCATCCCATCAAATATCCAGAAAGAGTGACCAATATCAAACCAGAAATAACAAATATTGCAGTATATCGTTTATTTTTAAAAAGTACATTTACTGCGATACCTCCAATTAAAATAAAAAGATACAAAAAGAACCAACTTGAAATACTACTGCCCAATGGAACACGGCCAATCATAATAATTATTCCAGAGACAAGTAATAATGTAGCTTCAAAATTTCTAATTCTAAATGCTCGATAGGAAGCAGAAGCAACGTAAAATGCTAAAAGAGCAAACATTGTTGCCTGCATTGGAGCCACCATATAAGTAAACATCCATTTAAAAACCGTCCCTTTTGCAGTTACATGAGTACCCCATACAACATCAGGGTTGCCTTTAATAATAAATCCAGCTAGAATAGCAAATATGAAACCCAAAACAGCAAATATACTATACTCCCACCCATCTCGTTTTTTAAAAATTTTCTCTGTTTGCAGTTTTAATAAATTAAATCCACCTAAAAATATTGCAAAGCTTGCTAAAATATCAAACCATTGTGTAGCATCATCATCTACAAAAGATTTAATTTGGGGCTGATCCGTAAACCAACCAAAAAGTGTAATAAATCCTATTACTGTAACAATTAAAATAGGGATCTGTCTTTTCCAAATCATAAATAATTTACTATTTAGTATTTAAAATTTTTAAAATGTTAAAATCTATAAAGCCAAGATCAAAAGCTAGTCGCAAAAAGAGGCCTAATATTATAACCATAATGATTGTTAATTTAATTATATCCTGCCCTTTAACTCCGCCTACCAGTTCTGGCTTTTCAGAAAGATAGGCGCTTGCAGCAAAAAACTCTTCACCTATAAGGGTATAGTCACAAGCGGTAACAAAAAATGGAATTTGAGCTTGTGAAGCTGTCCCAGCAATTTGAATTGCTCCAATTGAATTCCCAGTCTCAGCCAAGATAAGGGATTCGGCATAAAATTTACCCATATAAATACATGCTGCTGGTTTTTCTCGCACCATAATACCATTTACACCTGCAGCATAAGCAAATTGCTCATCGGTAACATAATGCACCATATCTTCATGAAACATATCTGGACGACCTTCAACCAAATAAGACTCTTTACATGCTTCTCTTGCAGCTTTCATAACAATAGAACGTGATACTGGAACATTTAGTGGAGTTTCATATCTAGCTGTCATTTTTGATACATGTCCTAATACTATAACTCCAGCAACTGTCTCAACTTGATCCATATCTTGAATTCCTGGAACAAAAAGAACAGGTTTACCCATTTCAGTTGATCTACCAACGGCTTCCTCAACTGCTTTTAATCCTGGTATAGTTCTAAGAAATATTTCTTCACCTCTTTGAGCTTTGCGTGTATAAAATATAAGAATTCCACCAAATCCAATTATTGCTACAAACATCAGTAGTCGTTCAGTTATAAAATATGGATGACCTAAAAACCAGTATATGGAAAAAGAAAAAATAAAAAAGATACTACCTATAAAAAATTCTCTATCTTTCATTTTTATCTATCTTTTCAATAATTTTAAGTAATAATTCAATATTTTCAGGTTTTTCAAAAACTTCAACTTTTCGATAATAATTTTCAGATTGTATAAAAGAGTTTAAAAGAGGTCCCAAAAATACAAGGGCGTGACTGCCTAAAAGACTCAAAGGTTTCATGATTTCTAAAAAAAATACAGCTGGAGTGATTAAACCTGAATCAACAATACGTTTAGCTATTTTTTCAAGGAATACTCTATCCTGTTTTCCTATATCAATTTTATTATAATCGATATAAGTAGATTCTATATTATTATTCAATATTAGTTTAGTCAATTTCAAGCATTTCTAAATTTGATCGGGGAATAATATACGACTTATTATCAATTTTTACTTCTGCAACTCTAACCATTGTTTCAGATTCCATTTTCTGCAATTCGGTAGGTAGAGATTGTACTATACCAATTTTCCCAAAATATGGCGCACGTATGATCCTTACCTGAGATCCTTCACGAATTCCTAACTGCCCATTACCAGATTTATCAATATTAGAAAGTTCCTCTTTTTCTAAAGGAATAACTATTTCTGGTCTGATAACACCCGCCCTAATTTGTGTTGCTCCATTAATAGAAACAAACTTCCCATTATGAATATTTAATAATTCAAATGTCCTCTTACTCATTTTAATTTTCCCATAACCTTCTGTTACGATTAATGATGTTCCTAAGGTTTCTGTTCCAGTAATAGCAACACCTAAGCTATATCCTAAAATCTCTTTCAAATCAAAATAATTAAATCCACCAACAATAATTCCTGATACTTTTAATTCAATAGCTTTCTTATAAGCTTCAAGACTTAAGAAAGATCCACCAACAATAATTTTTCCTTTATGAGATTGGTTTAAATTTTCAGTTAATATTTCCTCATTCCTGTTGGATACTAACATATGCAAATCACCTCTTGATTCACCTCCTATTCCAAATATTCCCTGAATAAAAGCGGCATCGGCCTGAATAATAACACCTTCTTCAGAAATCACATCTTTAACCGTTCCAGCTACATAGGCATCAATTTCTACGGGGATTGGTTTATCTCTAATAGCTATTTGGCCAGTAACATCGGAAACAGATTCTATAGTGCCGTCTAAAGGTGATTTAACATCAGACTTGAAAAAGCCAAATATTCCGCTGTTTTCTGCTATAAGATCACCTTTTGAAACCTCATCTCCTATTTTAATTTTCAAAACATCATTAATATCAGCTGGTGATATGCTTAGAAGGTTGGCAACTTTTAACATATGAACATTACCAGGAAGATTGGTTCTAGCTACAATTTCATTCGCTTTTACTGTATCCCCCTTGGTTTTAAAGACTTCACCTCTTATAGGAAGCCTTCTATCCTTACTCACTTTTGAATGATGTAATACTTTAAGTCCAGGTGTATAAGAATGTGCCATAATATTATTTAGATATTGTACTTAGGATATTCATTAATAGCTTCTGACCATTTTTTTAACGATTGCAATCTTTTTTCAGAATCTAATGGAATGTCAATTGGCCGACTTCTACCATCAAATATTAAACCAACTGTACCGCCATAAATTATTGTATTGATCTCTTGATTAGGTCCCGCGCCAATATCCATATTTTTTTCAGGATTTAATTTAATATTAATTTCTTTATAGGGAGCTTCAATTCGAAGAAAATCGTCCTTGTAAAGCTTAATATTTTCAGTTTTTTGATTATCAATTGTTATCTGCGCTGTTAGCAATAGGTCTCCTTTTTTTGCTTTACCGATAGGATTAATACATGTTCCTAATCTAATTAGGCAATCGTTATGAAAAACTTCCAATGCTGCTGATTTAGCTTCATCTTTTAAATCTTGCTTATCTATTCCAGCCAGCACGCCTAATTGAGGCATCATAAAAATTGAATCTACAGCCAATTGAGTGATTCCTTCAGGCATAAAAGAATCAATTAGCATTTTTGCCGATTGTTCGCGACGTGGAGCATGACTTAAAACGCCACCAGAGCCAACTAATAAATCAAGATCCATCATATTAACCAATGTTTCTCCAGAAGTAGATTGGTCAAAAGCATCAGAAATTGTTCTTTCTTTTTGAATACCTTTTAAACCCACTGCAAAGTCTTTATGTTGCTTAAAAGATAATCTAAGGGCCTCTCTAGCAATTGCCTGTTCAATAAATAATTCTTCCATTGACTGTGGTACCGTTGTCGGCCTTATCATTTTATTACCAATTCGATTAGTAAGTTCTTTTCTATCAATATCAAATGGTACCCATCTAAGGACATTGTCTAATCCAGCTTCAGCTAATACATTGCAAATTGAATAACTCATGCCAAGATTAGCACTGACCGTTCTATTAAATTTACCTTGGAACACTGAAAATATATCTGTTGTAGCTCCACCGATATCTACTCCAACCACGGATATTGATTCTTTTTCTGCTATCATTTCAATTAAAGAGCCTACTGCTCCCGGTGTAGGCATTATAGGTGCATCTGTCCAAGACATTAGCTTTTTATAGCCTGGAGCTTGCTGCATAACATGCTCCATAAATAAATCATGAATTTTATCTCTTGATGGTTCTAAGTTTTCCCTCTCTAGAACTGGACGAATATTGTCAACAATATCCAAGTCTACCATATCTCCTAATGTGTTTTTTATTTGATCCTGTGCTTTATTATTTCCCGCATAGATAACAGGAAGTTTATAATTTTGCCCTAGTCTTGGTTTAGGATTTGCTGCAGATAAAATTTCCGCTAATTCAACAACATGAGATATTGTTCCTCCGTCTATCCCACCAGATATAAGAATCATATCGGGTCTCAAATCTCGGATTCTTTTTATCTTTTCATGTGCCAATCTCCCATCATTCGAAGCAATAATATCCATAACAATTGAACCTGCTCCAAGAGCGGCCCGCTCAGCGCTCTCACCTGACATGGATTTAACTACGCCAGCGACCATCATTTGAAGACCTCCTCCAGCCGAACTTGTAGATATATATAAATCTACACCAGTATCACCATTTACAGTCGTCAGAATTTGATCATTTTCAATAATCTTCCTGCCAGACAATTCTTCTATTTCCATTACTGCATTTAAGACCCCCCTTGTAACATCTTCATAAGGTGCTTCGACAGTTGTTGGTGCTTCACCACGGTGAGCTAGTCTGTATTCCCCTTCAATCCTTTCAATAAGGATAGCTTTTGTTGTTGTGCTGCCACAATCAGTAGCTAATATTTTTTGTAATTTCATTAAAAAATTAATCTAATAAAGCATAAAAAAATGAATATATATGTATGTTATTGGGCATGCGAAAATTAACGAATCAAACCTATCTAAAACACCACCATGTCCAGCTAATAATGTCCCACTATCTTTGACACCTACATCTCTTTTAAGCAAAGATTCAGTAAAATCACCTAATTGGCCAAATACCCCTGAAATAAGTCCTAAAACTAAGGCATCTTTAAGATCAAAGAACTCACCAAGAAAACGAAAATAATGAAAACAATATAAAACAATTATTGATGCTAATGCACCACTTATGGACCCTACCCAGGATTTTTTAGGGCTTATTGTAGGCATAATTTTTTTTTCCCCATAAAGAGTACCAAAAATAAATGCTGCTGAGTCACATGCCCATACGGATAATACAATGGCAAAAGTCAAATTTGTATCCATTAAAAGATCGTATTGCCTAATATCAATTGCTGTTCCCAAAAGCACTGGAACATATAAAATGCCAGAAAATGTTGCAGCTAAATTGATAGTTGAATTTTCATTTTTTGAGAACAGCTCAAGGATTAAAATTAAAAGAATAATAAATATAATTGATCCTAATATTTGATGAGGAGTGATAATTGGCTGTATATAGTAATAATCTGCAATAAAAACAGTTGCGCCCATACCGAACCATCTAAGTGGTTGAGCTCCTTTTTTTTCCATAATAGAATAAAACTCACCCAATGCTAACACACAACATATAAGAATAAAAAGTGTATAAAAAAGATCTCCTTTCCATATTAGATATAGCCACATGGGAATTCCTAATACATTAATCAAATTACGATCTTTCATCATGCTAATAATTGATGTCATATTAATTAAACCAATACATTTAATTTTTTTGGTAACATTTTAACAGTTAGAGGTGTCTTACCTAATATTTCTCCATCTATTAATAAATCGTTTACATCATTTAATTTTATAGAAAAGTTTGTCACCTGCCTATAATCAACCAATGGACTTTTTATATGATCACCTTTGAATAATTTAGGAAATAATTTCAGCAACTTTATCTTAGAGGTTTTACGAACAATTATCAAATCAATTTTTCCATCATTTAATTTAGCTAAAGGAGCCATCTTCATTGCTTTACCAGTATGTATAGTATTACACCCAATGATAAAACTAAAATTATCTTCTATGACTTCATTATCAATTACTAACTTAGCTAATCTATTTTTCCCCTTTAATACCTCAATAATTGAAGCTACATCATATCGAATTCCACCAATCCATCTCAACTTCTCAGCAAGCCTACCAGCATCAGTTGCCAGCCCCCATCCAATAATATTAAATGCATAAAATAGTTGACCAGCAGCATCAACTTTGGCTATGTCTAGTGGTCTTAATTGATGTCTTACTATTCTCTGAGTTGCTTCAATAGGGTCTAAACAATCAACATCATACATAAAAGAGTTCCCTGTCCCACCAGTTATTAAACCAATGGGTAAGGTTTTACCATCTTTACGTTTTAACATTCCATTAATAATCTCATACATAGTACCATCCCCACCTATAGCACAAATTGCATCGTAACTATTATAATCTAGAGTATTAGCAAAGTCAAAAGCATGACCAGCATATTCAGTTTTTAAAATTGTTAATTTTATTGAAGAATTTTCAAAAATTGGTTTTATTTTATCAAAAATATGGAACCCTTTTTTATGACCTCCTTTGGGATTAATTATTAAGTAATACTTTTTCATTATTTGAGATTTCTATGTTTCATATACTTATTATCGCCCCATTCAATCACTTCTATTTTTACTTTAGTAGTTCCTTGATTTATAAAATCTAATTTTTTCGCTGCGCCATAAGAACAATCAAGAATACGGCCTTTTATATAAGGACCACGATCATTAATTCTCAAAATCAATGACTTATCATTGGCAAGATTTGTTACCCTGCAAATTGTATTTAAAGGCATAGTTTTATGTGCAGCTGTTAGACCATACATATCATAAACCTCACCATTAGCAGTTAATTTACCATGGAAGTCTTCTGCATAAAATGAGCTAATACCTTTTATAACTTTTCTATGTTTAGTGGATTTTCGATTAGTCTTTTTATTATTTTTTTTATTTGGTTCCTTACTAGATAATTTTGTCGGACCAATGTTATCTCTTGCATATCTTGGTGAGTTAGTGCAATTGAATAAATTCAATAAAATTATAAATAGGATATAGTTTATCGCTCTATTTTTCATTTACTTGCCTAATAGCTTCATATAGCACAATACCAACACTAGTCGCAAGGTTCAAACTCCTAATATTCTGATTGGCCATAGGAATAGTGCAACTCTTATTCCAATACTTTTTTAAAATTTTTTCATCTATGCCTGATGTTTCACTTCCAAAAATTATAAAATCACCTTTTTTAAATTTTCTTTCAGTATAAGGTGTTGAAGATTTAGTTGTTAATAAATGAAAGGTGTCATTTTGTGCTATAGAAGTAATATAGTTATCTACATTAGGAAAATACTTCCAATCAATATGATCCCAATAATCTAAACCCGCCCTTTTTAATGTTCTATCAGATAATTCAAAACCTAATTCTCCAACAATATGTAATGATGTATTTGTTGCACCACATAATCTTCCAGTTGATCCTGTATTTGGTGGTATTTGTGGTTCTAATAATGCTACAGTAAACATTATAATTTTGAATTGATTTTTGGAATACAGTATGGGTTAAATACTAAGCTTGTTGCCATTCCAAATAATGAAGCACCTGCTGACTTGGCTGCAACAATATGTTCAAAAGATGAAATTCCGCCCGTAGCCATAACTGGAATATTAAATTTAGAAAAAAGATGAACCATTTCTAATGTTCTTTTAAATAATGGAGATCCTGACAACCCACCTCCATTCATTGAATAATTATATTTATCAACGCCTACCTGTCCTGGCTTTACATATATAGTATTTCCAGCATTTATTAATACCTTTGTAATATTTGCACAAAGAGCACCAATATCCTGCAATATTTTATTAGAAACATCTGGCGATACTTTTACAGAAATTACTTTATCAGTTACAGATCTTATATCTTTCAATAGGGATTCTAGTATTATGGGATCTTGACAAATAGTTTGTCCATTTTCTGTATTTGGACAGCTAATATTAAGTTCATAAAAATATTGTTTTTTAATATCATGTATTTTAGAATCAATTTTTTTAACATTATCTAAATATTCTAGGGAATTTTCACCTCCAACGCTAATCCCTATAGGTCTATCATATTCCCATAATTTTGCGCCTTTTATTGTTTCGGTAAAACTATTAATTCCGCTTCCAGGTAACCCCAAGGAATTTATAAGCCCTTTTTCACCATTTAAATATGCATCTTGAAGTCTTGGTCGCGGATTACCAGTTCTTTTTTCTTGCATTATTGTTTTGAGGATTACGCCGCCTAAACCTAGACGAAGCCACATTTCGATAATTTGGTGATCTGATTTAAAAGATGCGCTAATAATCGGAGACGGAAATAATAACCCATATATTTCAACTTCTTTATTTTTTGGAAGAGGAAAATCAAAAATAAATTTTCTAAAAATTAAAAAAGAGCCTAAAGCTCTATCACCAATAACAACTGCAGTTTCTAAATCTTTTTTTCTCATTACAAAAAATTGAAAAAAGTATATAATATTCGTTATTAAATAACGAGAAATCATATAACAATAAGAAAGAAATTTTATCTTCAATTGTCCACGGTACTTTCTTGTGCTGTAGTATCTTGTTTCATGACCGACAATGCAATATTAATTGCATTAATGCGTATGGAAGCTTCTTTTGATTGATCAGATTGTGGAAAATTATTGGCAACCCAATTATAATATTTCAAGGCACTATCAATTTTTGCTTCTTGATCATAATAATACCCAATAGAAAATGCAGCTGGGGCTGCTAAAGAACCAATTTTATCAATTCTAAGTGTATTTTTATATCCGACTATTGCTTCCATATGATCTATCTTAGCTAATTCTTCTGAATCTTTAAAAAGATTTATTTGTTCACTATCATTAATAAAAGGACTATCACTTAAATATAATGCATATTCAGTACCTGGAAAATTTTTTATAATCTTTTCACTAATACTTTGAGACATTGTTGAGTCCATTAAAAATTCATAAATAAAAACTAAAGCAAACATTGATTTTGGCTTAAAATCAGTATCTGGATAATCTGAAATAATATTTTCAAATAATGTAATAGACTGAGAATATCTATGGAATGTAAAAGCTTCAAGATCTGCTACTTGATAATATAATTCAGGTAGCGTTTTTTTAACAACGGGATTCGAAACCCCTTTTAGATCAACTTCCAAACTGTCAAACTTTATGGTATCTTTGTTTGTAATTATTTGATTAATATCATTTTCAGCTGTTTGATATATTGATATTGCCTTACTTCTACTTTTAGCTATAGAAGAGTATATAGATCTACTAGATTCTTTACTGACTGCATCAAAATATTCTTTTGATTGATCTAAATCCCATTTTTCTTTTATGTATATTTCACCAAGTTGATAATATGCTTCAGCCGAAACTTCGGTTCGCTGATAATCATTCACAATAGATTTAAGCCTTGTTTCTATCTCTGAACCTTCTCCTTCTGCTCTATATAGTTTTACTAACTCTAGTTCTAAATTTCCTGCAATTCTTTTGAACTTATCATCAATTAACAGTCCTTTAATTTTTCTAGATGCAGCATTATAGTTTTTTTGGATTCTAAGAATCTTAAGAATTTGTAGATGAGCATTTTCTATTTTCTCTTTTGATAGTGAATGAGCAATTACATTTGTATAGCCATCATTTGCAATATCATATTCATTTAATTCAAAAGCCATTTCTGCTAATCTACCAAAAATAACACCTTTTTCATTTCTGTCTTGTGTAAGCTTTGCACCTTTTTTTAAGTACGTCAATGCTAAATCAAGATTATCTAATTCTTTAGAAATTTCAGCTAATGAAAGATAACATTTTGATTGTATCAATTTAGAATTAGTAGCATTTAGCAAGATATTCAATTCATCCATTGCTACTTGTAAATTACCCTTTTTCCATTTGCATAAGGCCTTCCAATATTTTGCTTCTTCAATTTGTGGAATTTTCCCTTCATTTGATACATCTAAAAGATTATCTAAAGCTAAATCATAATCTGCCCTATAATACCTAGATTTCGCCATTAGCAGGAGCGCTTCCACTCTGAATTTTGATTCAGGAAAATCGTCTATGACTTTTTTACATTTTTGAATAGATTTTCCATATTTATCAATAGCTGCGATTGGTATAGCCTGGCCATCTTTCTCTAGCCTTATTTTATTCGCTTCATTATAATACTGTTTTGCATTATAGAATGTGTTAAAATATGCGCATCCACTTAATGCTAATATTGTTATGAAATTATATAAGATTTTCATTAATAAATTGATTCTGTAATAGTAACAATTTACCTATTTGATTTAATTCGTAAAAAAAATAATTTGAACAGTGAAAAATATTATAAAGCTTACCGTAATTATAGTAAACCTACTTTGTTCTATTTATGGCCAGACTGAAAAAGAATTACAAAACTTTGGTTTTATTCAAATTGCAACAGATAGTATGGATGTAGCATTCTTTATAGATGGTTTTTATGTAGGAAACCACCCGCTTAAAGGTCCTGTACCTGTGGTACCAGGTTTTCATGAGGTTAGCTATATTCCTCCAGACATACAAGATGAAACCGTTCGGACAAATCTTACTGAAGGCATAAAAAGAGTGTATGTAGCTGAAAATGACACTCTAGATGTTTTTTTATTTTATGACCATTATCTAACTCAGGTAGAAACGTTACAACAAGAAATGCAACTCCAAAAATATATAGGTTTTTCTCTTTTTGGAGTTCTTATCTATGTTTTATTATCAATATTTTAAAACTAATATAGAATTGAGTTTATTATAATTGTAATTTCTGTTTATGGAAAATAATTATTCATATGATGGTGGGTTTAAATTTAAACCAGATTATAAATGGCCTGAACCAGGTACAAAGAAAAAATGTCCTCGCTGCAATGAACAACTAGAACTTATTGAAAATAAACCAACTTATTTTGGGAAACCATGGTGGTGTGTGCCTTGCCAATGGCAATTTTCTGAAGAAGATTTAATAAAAGCCGAAAAAGATTCCTTAGAAGAAGAATAATCTAGGCGACACCTACTTCAGGAAGTGAGTTATGTATTTCTTGAATAATCCATTTTACCACTGCTATATCATCAAGGTAACCGTACTTAGGAATGACATCAGGGATCTCATCATTATCATCAATAAAATATGACATAGCGAACAGAATTTTTTTAACAATATTTTCAGGAAGATTAGGATATTTTTCTAAAACTTCTACAAAATTAGACATATCATTTATTAACTCAAGTTCTATAGAATTAATTTTTTTTTCATCAATTAACAATTGAACCTTTTGTCCTAAGATTCTAATGATTTCATACTTATTCTCTGGATTAATTTTTTCAATTAACTTTAAATAACGTAACTTATCTTGATCATTAAGAGTAAATATTTTTGGATCAGCCATAGTTAAATATGTTAAACTATTAACAATAATACAATGCCCATTGAAGAAACTATAAAAATTAATTTAGATAAGCATATAACGCTTCAGCATTTTGAACTTAAAGATTTTACTGGAAGACATCTTAATCATAAACAACATGAAGGTGGCTTTCATCTTGAGTCCATAATTGTTTCAAAAGACTTTATTGGATTATCATTAGTTAAAAGACACAAACTAGTTTATGAAGCACTAGATCAGTTATTAAAACATGAGATTCATGCCTTTAGTATGAAAACGTATACACCAGAAGAATGGGAGAAAATGAAATGAATTGGTTTTGGAAAAAGAACGACCAAGAAAATGAAATAATTATCGATGAAATGTCACCCATGCAAGCTGTCACTCATCTATGTGCATGCATCCAACTATCAGATGGGGATGCAGATTATGAAGAACGAGTTGCGTGGGTTAATGCAATCTCTACCTTATTCCCTGATTATTCACAAGATAGAGCAGAAATTTTTCTTAATGAAGCCCATTCATACATCAACCATATATCTAAAGATGAAATTCTAATATATACAGAAAAATTACTGTTTCGCATCAAAGCTGTTCTTAGCGATGATCAGTTAAATCAACTCGGCCCTAAGTTAGCTAAACTCATTGAAGCTGATGGTATTGTCATGACATCAGAAATAGAATTAGCTAATTTAATTGAAAAAATATTATCGATATCAATTACAATAGACCCTAATCTATAAACTAAAAAAGCCTCACAAAGAGGCTTTTTTAAAAAATCTAATTAAAATTTATTTAGATTTGAGTTTTTTCATTTTTATTACTACTACATTGCCCTTTTTCTTTCTTAGCACTGATAAGCTCTATAGAGTATGAGGTGTTATTTTTTAAATTTGTTACAATATCATTACATGCAATTTTCTTGTCATCGTATGTAACAGTAGCAATGCCTTTAGCAAAATCTACCGATGATTCTTTTACACCCTCAATTTTTTGAACGACTGAATTAACTTTTCCAGCACAAGAATAACTGCATTGCATACCGTCAACTTTGATATAAGTTGTATTGTCTTTTGCTAAGATAAATGAAAGGCAAAGGCTTGATATAATAATTATATATTTCATAAAATATTCTCCTTGAGGTTAATCAATTATAAGTATTTTTTTTATATTAATACAAATGTTTAATTAAAACTAACTTTTGAAAAAGGTATTTCATTATAAAATAATTCATGAGAGTTAACCCATATATTATTCATATAATATTTAATTTGATGTTCCAATTGTCCAGAATCTTTAATCCTATAAATTTTTTTCACCATTTTAATTCCATTATTATTTTTTGAAACATCTTCGATAAAATTAATTTGATTATTCATAATTTCTACAATAGATCTACTTCTCATTCCACCAGTAGTAAAATAAAAAGATTCTAATTTATTGATTTCAGCATTCCACATTATAATCATTTCTCCACCAAATTCACCATTATTAACTGAATGCGTGATACGAATTCCATATCCATTCAATATTCGTTCAAAACACATAACATCAATTAATGGATTACTTTGTGTTGAATTGTGGAATTTACCTTCAAAAGTTCTACCTAAAAAATCCCTGAACCCGTTTAATTCTTTTGATAATTGTTTTTCGTCATTTACATTTGAAAAACAAAAAGATATTATTGCGATAATGGCAAATAAGTTTTTCATATTATTAAGTATTTACTATCTAATCTGAAGATTTAATACGGAAAGACCAAGTGAATTTAAACTCTGAAATAATTTCTTGGTTATTATTATAGCCAATAGTTTTCACAGTTTCCTCTATTTGCTCATTAGTTGAGCGCGCCCTAGCTACAGCTTTATGTAGTTTATCTCCTTCATTACAAATAAAAACAGTTTTTTCTTTAGCTTTTTTTATAAATCTGGCACTGTTACCAACTAGAATAAAAGATACATCAGAGTTTAATCCATCAACAGTTAATAAAGCTAAAGCACCAGTACTCAATTCGGCTGCCATGCTTTGGACAGCAAAATAAGTAGATTTAAATGGATTCTTATTTAAATAATTATACTTAACACTTGTTCTACATTCAAATAAATTAATTTCTTCAATTTTAAGATTTGTAACTATTGCCATCGGCAATTTAAAAATTGAAACCAATTTAAATATAATTCTGTTATTAAGCCGTTTTAACAACGCTTCTTGTTTTTTATTTATCTTCATAAAAGGCTCACTTGTAAAATTATTATAGTATAAGAAATAACCTTATAGACCATAATGTCGTACGTACCCAATTCCATAAAATGAGACTATATCCAGTTTTAATATTAAAACCATTTAATAGATTGTTATGAATATTACTAAAAACAAATCCAGTCAACATCCATATTATTATTAATAAAGCCATACTAGCTTGAAATTGAAAAGATATATTAATATTTAAATATAAAACAATAATTCCTGATAATAATTCTACAATCATAGAAGGAACAACAATATAACTGATTCTTTTCATATGAAAATTCTGAAAATCATTATATTCTTCTTTTTTCACAAATCGAAAAATTGGATAATGGACTATTTGCATTACCCAAATAACACCGACCATTATTGATGTAAATATAGTATGAATTTCTTGGACAGTATGATATATCATTATCTTTTAAGTTATAATTGAGTACCTTTAATACAATTTTTTATAATTAATAATTACATCTTAATGATTAAAACATTCGAAAAAATTATTATATATAATATACTAACTCTATTGATAGTATATGGTCAACCAAACGCAAAAGATTACCTACGAGTTGCGGCAGAATTAAGTTGTTTTACATATTCTCAATATGGTTATCACCATACCACAGAAAATTCTACGATTAATACACCTAATAAATTTGATTCTTCTTTAAGGGAAATTCTCCATTGGAATGAAAAAAATACAAATTTTGCTAAAATGTCTAGTGATTTTCTTTTATATGGAGTCTCATTAGGTAGTATACCGATTTTACCTATGGCTGCAAAAGGTAACTATAAAAATTTTTTATTAATTCAACTTGAAATATTATCTATAAATGGGCTTATAACAAATTTAGTAAAGTATAGCTTTAATAGACAAAGACCATATTCATACTACTCAACAAAACAAAATGATAGTGAATCTTATAAATCATTTTACAGTGGACATACAAGCACTTCTTTTGCATTAAGTGTATCATCTGCAAAAATGCTCTCACAATATACCAATTTTGACAAAACATTAATTTGGACATCTGCAATGAGTATTTCCTCTTTAACTGGCTACTTCAGAATAGCTGCAGATAAACACTATGCTACAGACATTATTGTGGGTGCAATTATGGGCTCATTAATTGGAAATATTGCTTTTGAATATTTAAATAAAAAATATATTACCAATAAAAATGATACAGCTATAACAAAACGTATAGATATTTCATATAATCCTTACAATATAACTTTTATCCTAAATCTATGACCTAAATCACTTTTTTATTTTTTAGAATTCATTATATTCATCCTAGGCGTATCCCCAATATGCATAACTTTCATACACATATTACAAAATTACTTTTTGTATTTTTTCTAATACAGCCCCATCTACTATACTCGCAGCAAAACAATATTATTATAAAAGATAACTGGGATCAGACCACTGATAAACTTGCCCATTCCACTACTAGCTTTGGTATTTACTACACGTTGAGATATTTTGAATTTTCTAGATTTGAATCTTTGCTTACAGCAACTGTTATCGGACTTTCTTATGAGATTTATCAAATAAATGACCCCAGAGAGAAAGATAGTGATTTCAAAGGAATTAGCATTCAAGATATGGGTTACAATTCTTTAGGTATTCTTATTGCTTACGGTCTTGATCAAATCATAACCGCTACAAAATCAAACTTTAAACAGACCAGCAACAAACGAAATCGCCAGAAAGATTTAAATAGTTAGCTTAGGCTACTTATAACTTTTTCACTGTAAGACCACAAAACTTCCTGATATTTCGGCAAGTAAGATACTTTGGAGGATTTAATAGGTATTGATTTGTAAAAATATTTTCCACTTATATTTTTTACCTCATTTGAAGATGCTAAATAGATATTTGTTCTTGCACCTTCTTCTACATTTATTGCTATTATTTTTTTTCCTAAACTTAAAATATTTCGCCCTAACCCTATGTTATTATCACCAAAACTTGTATCCACAAATCCTGGATGTAGACAATTAAAAGTAATGCCTGTATCTTGATATCTTTTATGAAGTTCATAAGTAAAAAGAATATTCATTAATTTAGAATTACTATAAGCAGTCCATCCTTTATATCCTTTCTTCATTTGAAGGTCATCTATATCTAATTTTGCTCTACTATGAGCTGCTGAGGCCACATTGATTATTCTACCAGGTTTGTCAAATTTTACAATATCCATTAAGAGCTTGGTTAATTGAAAATAATTAAGATGATTCAACGCAAAGGTTTTCTCAATATTTTCTTTTGTTTCAATATATTGACTAAAATATGCTCCTGCATTGTTAATTAAAATATCAATCGATTCGTATTCATTGCGTATATTATTGGCGAGTGTATCTAAAGTCTTAATATTTGATAAATCTGCTATAAAATATTTAAGGGAATGGTTTCCTGATTTTGAAGCTATTTGATCTAAAACAATTTCTGTTTTTTCCTTACTTCGCCCAACTAACCCTATATTATATCCAAGTTTTGCTAATTCAATAGCTGTTTGTTTACCTATACCGTCAGTCGCACCAGTTATTATACAGTTCTTAGGAATTTTCATTCTTCAATGATCCTTTAGCCTCAAATTTTTGGGACTAAAGGATCAAGAAAATAAAATTATTTAAGGAACAATATTTTTTTTGTTTGAATAAAGCTACCAACTTCTATACTATATAGATACACTCCAGCTGGTACTGATTCACCTTGAAAGTTTGTAGCGTTCCATTTCAAAGAATGGAACCCTGGTTTCACGTCACTATTTACTAGATTGTTCACCATCCTTCCCATTAAATCATATATTTTTATTTCAACAAACGATGCCTTTGATAACTCATAACTAATAGTTGTATTTGGATTAAATGGATTAGGATATGCTTCATATAATTTATAATCAACAGGAAGATTCTTTTCTTCTGAAACATTAACATTGTCAACCCGTGAATGGTGAGATGTCACCTTTTGTGTAAAATCATCAATATCGTTTACATCCATCGCAAAAATGTTCATCCCAGTAATTTCCAAACACTCTTCAATTGAATCAAAGTCAGAGTAATAGTAATAATATGGGTCCATACATGGATCTATACTATTAGTTACTATAATCGTGTCTTCGAAAATTGAATATGATAAAGATACATATGCATCAAATCCCGTAGCTACAGAACCATCATCTTCTAGAAAAGTTAAAAATAATGAATCATTTGTAGCTTCCCAATTAAAGTAAGAGATATTTGTGTCTATATAACTATAATAATAGTCTTCTTCAATTATTTCTATATCATACCCAGTTCCATCATCATTAAAAGTGGTATATACTTCACTATTTAATTCATTATCTTCAAATATAATTGAAGGTATTGGTATCTCCGTTTCCATTCCCGCGATTAACTCATACATAACTGGACTAATAGCGCCAGTAAGCGTAGGTCCTGATGCACCTGTAGAATCAAATAATGCTATATTGTCAAAACTAAACATCATAGTTTCATCATCTATAGTCAGACCTTCCAGATCTGATTCTGGAGAAGATTCATATTCTTCGCCAGAATCAAGTTTCATTAAACCTAACCTTTCCTCATCTGGTGAAAACATCAATAAAGTTGGATTCTCTATACCATCAAAGTATCCAAACATTATCATAAAAAAATCTATTATATTAAAATTCATAAATAGAAATACTTCATCACCATAATCATCGTCACCACCATTATTTGTCCATTGTTCTTCTATTTCTGATGCAACATATGCATAGGTTTGATCTAATTCACCTGTCTCATCATCTAAGAAACAACCTACACTACCACCTTCTTGAAGGACATATTCGGACACAAAAGAATATACTGCTAAATGGTAAGGATCCTCAGGCCAATTAATTTCACAATTTTCAGGATCATCACCTCCAAGTCCACCAGTAATAGTTGAATCAGTATTAAAACTTAATTGAAACTCCATAATCAGATCAAAGGTGTTTTGCCCTTGCAAAGTCGCTGCACTGTCAACATAATCTTGTGCATGTTGCAATGCATTTGGATTTCGTGAATTTGTTTGACTAGTTCTAAAAAGAGACCCTGTTAATTCCATGTAATTCAGTTCAGTAACAAAACCATCGCCAGTAACCAAAATACTGCTATCAGCAGGCTCATATCCACCAATACTGCCCATTGTGGGAGCCAATTGGTCAGAGCCTACAGTTATAAAAAGGCCCATATATTGTTCTTGAAGTTCCCAATGTCCTACCAAATCTGAAGGGTCACGATTCAACGCAGATGGAGGAATATTGGATCCAGTTTTTAATAGTTTTCTGTTTAAATCCTGTAAATTATATATCTGATATTTATCCTGCATATAATTAAATACAGCATCTATTTTTCCTCTACTACTTTGAGAACCAATAAGAATAGATATTGATAAAATAATAGTTAGTGATTTTTTCATTTTTGAACCTTTGTTTTAATGGTTATCTAAATATAATACTAAAACAAAATAGTTATATAGCATTATTATATTTATAAAATAAAGCATCTAATAATTGTAAATATCTTCTATATATCTTTTACGATAGGATCAGTATAATAGTACAGACCGATATGATAATAAGTATTTCCATTGTAGAACTCCGCTTTCTACATCAATTTTACATATCAAATATTAATTTTAACGTGATTCAGAGCACAATAGGAGAATTATTATTATTCAATAAAATATAATAATATCAGGTAGTAAATAAATCAAATACATCTGCTAATTTGGAGACTGTTTTCCCTTTAAAGAACTCAGTATAAGTACATTGAGAACAAGTTACAGAACTAAATTTAGTTCTCTGCACATTAAATATTTTTTGCCAAAAACTACCAGCAACCCTCATCTCGCCAATTTCATATTCATTATTCTTACATTTCGGGCATGACCAATTTTTATGTTGCATAAAGAGTATCCTTTTTTTATTTAAAGATAGAAAAGCTACTCCTAAAACTTATAACAAAAAGCCCCACAATTGTGGGGCTAGACGCTCAAGAATACATAAATAATAATGCCATCATTTAAAATGACATTTTATATAATTATTTTTTCTTAATTTTCTTGCTAATTGGGAATGCAATTAACAATCCTGCAAACGCACCATAAACGGTAGTATTAAGCGATGAAGATGTCATTGAACATACAGAATCACAGCCTAATACAGTTGCATAAGCAAATCCAGCAATAGCTCCAATAGCAGTTATTAATAATGTTATTTTCATAACCAATGTTAATAATGAAGTATAGAATGAAACAAAAGAAATATTATTTTCTTTACATTATTTAATAACTATATAATAAAAAATGCTAGTAGAAAGTATAATTGAGTCTTATATAAAACTTATAAAAGGCCAAGTGGTTCTAAGACATTTGTTTTAAATAGACCTTCACCAATATTACAATTTTTAATCCAATCTTTTTCTGCATCATTTCCAGCATTATCTGATATGTATTTATATGAAATAAAAGGTATTTGGTATTTATTACAAACTTTTGCTAAAGCATATGCTTCCATATCGACAACATCTCCAGTATGCATTTCATCAGAATTAATAAAACTATCTCCAGTAGCACACGTTAAGCAAAGGTTGATAGGATTGTTTTGTATAGTTGAGAAATCAATTATTTTTTGGAATCCTCTATCAAAAGGAGTCTCATATTTTTCAAAACCTAATCCAGTTGCATCCATATCTCTTTGAATAAATTTTGTACAATCTACAAGGGTACCAACTTTTATTTTTTTTGATCCAGCAGTGCCGTAATTAATAACATATTTTGGAAAAACATCTTTAGCTAAATATTCAGTAATACACATCGCAGCATTAACTTTTCCCACACCTGTATATAATATGTCAAATTTTGCAGATTTGAGTTTAAACTCGTTTTCTAATGCGCAAACCAATAATGGATTATTCATATTGTAATAAACTTTTTATTTTTGGCAATGGATCTTTTAATACAACATCACTCCTTGGTACATATTTTAAATCAATAAGTACTAAGTTTGCTTGAACATCATAACCTGCTCTATCGCAAAGTGAATTCACTGTATGTAATGTTCCCCCAGTAGCCAATACATCATCTACAATAACAACACGACCACTACCAATTTTTAGAGAAAGTGAATCTTTACTATATTCAGTATTATAAGTTTCAGATACAACTGTACCTGGTAATTTTCCAGCTTTTCTACAAAGGATAACTCCACCTCCAAATTTCATAGATAAAGCACTTGCAAAAATAAATCCTCTTGATTCAATACCGACCCAAAAGTCTGGTATTTCTACTAATTGCCCCATTTCGATAATTACTTTTTCAAATTGTGGAGATGCTAAAAGAGGAGAAATATCTTTAAAAGAAACTCCATCAACCGGAAAATCATCAATATTTTCTATAAGAGTTTTAAAATTCATTACACTTTCCAATTATTATAGTAATAATCTAATCATCATGGGCCGATTATAAAAAACCATGCCTTTTAAAATTAGTTTTACCTAAAAGATCAAATTATTTTAATAGAGCCATTTTTTTAGTCTGTATACCCTGAGTTGATTCTATTGAATACATATATATCCCAGCTGACGCAGGTAAACCTTTAAAATTAGTACCATCCCATTGAATTGACTTAGAACCTGAAGTTTGGTATTGGTCTACAAGGTTAAGTACAATATTTCCTAACATATCATATATCGTCAAATTTACATATGAGTCTTCAGGTAAGTCATATTTAATCATTGTAAATGGATTGAATGGATTTGGATAATTTTGATATAATATATATTCTTTTGGGATAACAGTAATCAAATCATTTGATGAAAATTGTAATACTATTGGAACATCAAATGTAACGGTATCTCCATCAATACAATAGATTGGTTGGTTTTGACAGTTTAATGCTTCAGGGTAGGCAATAAAATTAATTAATGTATCTGAATAAATAGCTGAATCTGCTAAAGCTGAAAAGGATACAGTATGACAAGTATCAGAATCCATACCATAAAACCAATAGTGATCATTATCAATTAAAATTATATCCGATAGTGATTCTAATACTACCCCAGGATAAAACATGTGACCTGTATCAGAATTATTACAGAAATCCATTTCGATAAAAATTGATTCACCAGGATTCCAATGCTCATCATCCCCAGACACTTCAACATTAGGATTTGCAATGGTAAAACTCCAGTCCATAAAATTATCACAATTTGTAATATTCTGTGTTCCAATTGAATATTCGATACATGAAGGATAAGGAGGGCAAAATTCATTATCATTAATTGCGAAATAATCCTGCCCATCAAATGATAAATTTTCCCAATCAACAGGCAAATCACATATAGCTTGAGGTATAATTCCAGAGAATTGATTAAAAGATAAATCTAATGCAGGAAGAACCGTTATTGCAGGGGCATGACCAGTCATCATTCCACTTAAATTTAATAAATTCCCAATTTCTAAAGGAATTTCACCAGAGAAATGATTATTACTCATATTTATAGATACTAGACCAGTCAAATTGCATAATTCAGGCAATATATTTCCTATAAAATAATTATTAGATAAATCGATTGATGATAGATTAACTAGATTAATTATCTCATAGGGTAATTCTCCGCTAAAAAAATTATTTGATAAATCTAAACCATGTTCCCATCCCATACCTCCAGGTCCAATATAACCACCAGTTAAATTTACCAAATTCCCTATTTCAGATGGAATTTGGCCAAATAATTGATTATTGGTAAAAGAAAGTGATGTCAAAGAAATAAGGTTCCCAATTTCAGATGGTATTTCACCTGTGAGAGCATTATACCCTAATCTAAGTTTCCTTAAATTTGTAAGGTTTCCAATTTCAGATGGTATCTCACCGAATAATTGATTGCCTTCTAATATCAAATCTGTAAGATTTACTAAACTACCAATTGTATTTGGAATAGTATCCGTTAACTCAGCGAAGGTTAAATAAAGTACTGTGGTATTTTGGATAGAATAACATTCACCCCATAAATTGACACCATCTGTCCCATCCTCAGCGATACAATCTGAGGAATTTACATCTGGTGCGTTTAATGTTCCATCATCGCGAAGACAATGCGCATAAACAGATCCATTCTCAGACCAAGTAATAAAAAGGCAATCAGGTCCTTTAGTGGTCATCATATCGGATTTAGGAGCACCTGAATTGGTAACAATTACAGAATCATTTAACCATACAGAATTTCCTTCATCATCATGCCTTGTAGCATATATATCACCCGTCATGTCAGTACTTTGTTGTATGTACACAGTGATAACATGATTATCAAATTCTGTAGTAGATATATCTAAATAATCAAATTGATTATTTAAAGATACAATTTCAGCACCAAATGACCCCCAAAGATGGTTCCCATTCCCATCTAAACGTTGGGCATATATTCCTCGCTGGGTTTGGCTACTATTTGATTGATTCCATACAGCCATCAATTCATTATTTTCTTCAGAAATAGCTAATCGTGGAGACATACGAAAACTACTAGCATTCGTTGAAAACTCTATATCATTTTCCCATAAATGATTCCCATTAACATCTATATTTTGCGTAAAAGCTGATTGGACATTGCCAGACATTGCTGTCCATGAAGAAAAGCTCCCTCCATAAATATCAGGTTTTAATTCTTGAGACCAATTACCCATAGGAAAAACGACAGGACCAGTAATAATTTTTGGTTCTCCCCATTGAGGAATTCCATTAAGATCATATTTTTGTAAATATAATATACTATTAGCAGCCCAGACTTGTCCTGATTGCCCAATCCATTGAACTAATAGATCACCATCTGAGTTTACAATTGGTTGAGGTGACATTAAACTTTCATTTTCATCTTCAATGATAATTCCATCACCCCACATTAAAGAACCATTAGAAGATATTTTTTGTATTTGAATACTAGTTGAGTTAGGAGACCATGCAACTATAACATCATTATCTGGCATCACTGATAATCTTGGTGAATAGTTCGGATAACTTGAAACAGAAAGGGCCAACCCATCTTCTCCCCAAACCATGGATCCATCAGGTGAAATTTTATAAGCATATACATTCCAAGGACCATTTCTCTCATCTAAAACCGTTATAATGGCATTATTTTCGCCATCAATAGCAAGATTCATATGGTAATAGGCAATCCATGAAGCATTATCATGATCACTAACTAACATTCCAGATTCATCAAATTGTGCTTCGCCAAGTGCATTAAGTCGTTGTATATATACATGATAGTTGCCATCAGTAAGCCAAGCAATGTACAATCCACCGCCTGGTATTGAAACAGCCTGAGATTGGACTCCAGTACCTATCAATTGAGGCGTAGATGCATCCATTGACCATTGAGCCCTTATTAATGTCAGCAATAACAATAAACGAATTAAATATTTTGAAATATTTATCATAATGAAAATTATAATATATTAAATCTATTAATTAAAAAAATCAAAAAGCTCTAATAATTAAATTTATTTTTATTGTATGCTCAATTAATATTCAAGTATATAATCAATAATTGAAACAATATCATTAGAATTAAGGTCTGCATTATTATCGAAATCATATAAAAAATAAAAGGTATTATTATTAATAACATAATCTGAGATATATAATAAATCTTGAATATTTATTAATGAATCAAAGTTTACATCACCGATTATCTCCATTTGCATATTGTATTCAAAAAATTCCCATATTTCTTCATTTGAATTAATATCCATATTACCAAAAGCACCTGGCCAATCATGGCCTCCATTAATAATTTTATATAATTTTACCTGATTATCGTAACTACAATCCTCATACGTCTCAGAAATAATAAAACTGCCATCTGATGTATTAGAATTTTCCAAAGTATCTATTAAAAGTAATTGACAATCATTTTCTCTTTTCCAAAAATCAATAATGGAGGCAATGTCCATATATGAACCCCATCCTTCAGAATTATCAATATCACCCTCCCAAAGTGTTATACTATCATCAGTTCCATGTATCTCAAAAACTGATAATGGTTCTATAGGCTGACAGGAGTCATAAATCCAAGTCATCATAGTTCCTGCCACTGGTGAAATTGCTTGAAAAATATTAGAAGCCTCACAAGCCAACAAATAGCTAAAATCTCCACCATTAGACATTCCAGTACTAAAGATATTGTTATGACTAACATTATATTGTAGCTTCAAAAATTGGGATAACTCCAAAATAAACCCAATATCATCTACAGTCTCGTTTGAATGAAATTCATATCCAACATTCCAAAATTGTTCACCATAACTATCAGACGTACCTTGCGGGTAACATACAGCAAAATGATGTTCTAAAGCCATATTATTCATATCAGAATAATTCATTATTGATAAAGCATTTCCCCCGTATCCATGAAATACGAATACTAAAGGCGCACCAACAGGTAAGGATTCTGGTACATATAAATAATACTGTCTGTTTATGCCATTGTGATTAAAGTCAAATAGATCCTGAGATCGGACAGGAATAAGAACAAAAAAATAAAAAAAAATAATAAAAAAATAATATCTAAATGATAAATAATATGTTTTAAATACAATCATTATCAAACCCAATCATCAAATAACTAAAAAATATAGGAATGTGGTATATCATGTCTATGATTACCATCAGTTATAAATCATTCTTTTTATCCGAAGTGATTCGGAAATATAAACATTGATATAGTTCTTAAACTGTTTGATAAGCTTATTTGTTTTTGGATGCTTAGAATGTCCAATATATATTTCCAATTCATCAAGAATATTATTTAAACGTCTTTTTTTTATATCAAACATATCTACTATAAGAGATTGAGTTTTGTAATCTTGACACCAATACAGCATTTCTAAGAGTTTCTTCATATCAATAGTTTGATTTAGTACTAATTTTTGTTTTTCTGCTATTTTATTAATCGAGGGGTATTGAGTGATAAATTGATTTCCATTTAAATATATTTGATTAAATATATTAAAAGCTTTCATATCCATAGAATCTAAAGGTGCTAAGATATTTTGAATTTCTTCTAAATTTCGATTATCATTAGAAAAAGTTTGATTAAAACAAAAAATACAATGTAATGAAAAAATTATTTGAAAAAATATATATTTCAATTTTCTGGAAATATTTTCGAAAGATTCAGGATATCTCTTTCAATGATTGTTGTAATATAAGGAGCAAGTAATTTTGAAATATTTAAAATGCCTGTTCCAGAATAATGATAATCATCAATAAAGTTTAAATCATTTGCACTGATTTTTTCAGCCATATTAATAACATATACATTTTCTTCTTCACAAGTTTCTATAATTAGATCATTAAACTCTCTATGAATAAAATTAGTTTGTATTCTTTTATTAGGTTGGGTTAAAAAGATTGGAACAATATCAAATTGTTTACAAATTGCTATCATAGATTGAAGGTTACGTTGGAATATTTTCTTACCTAGTTCCTTATTTTCAACACCATTATAGTTGTAAGAATCATTTTGTAAAAATGATTTAATTGATTTTGAACCCCAAAATAAGATTCTAGCGGATTTAAAATATCTTAACACAAAACCATTAAAACCACTTCTGTGTTTATATCCTAAAAAATGATCAGATAAATACTTGTTTGCATAATCTGGCATCAATACTTGTCCATATTGCGATGATGTACGATCATTTGTATTATGATGGACTACAATAATATCAGGATCAAATTCAATAATTCTTAGAGATAGATTAACCAAAGAATGAGCTGATGAGAATCCATCAACACCAGCATTTAAACATGTTATTTGATTATCACGGAAATGATTATTGAGAATTTTACTTAACTCATCAGAATATTTCAAATTTTCTAAATTAGTATGATTCTTAGTTGTTGATCCGCCAATGAAAACTAGTCTTATTTCATCGGGTTCCTTATCATAAGATATTTTATGATTTCCAACAAAAACTCCATGAGTTTTAGATAATATCGGATAAGGTGTATCAGTTCCTGTGAAAAAAGGGCTAATAAATCTTTTATTATCTGCAAAAAAACCATACCCCATATAATAGCTCACTATTCGTGCCGTACACTCACCAACAAATAAACAAAATAATAAAAAAAATAAATATTTTAGAAATTTTTGCAAAAATTTGATTTCCTATAAAAATTTTTAATAAGAGCTATCGCCTTTTACCAATAATTAGAAAAAGGCCTCCCTCCCTATAACCATTAAAAATGGAAAACATTTGTACAATAAAATGGTCAATCATATTACCTTTTTTATTTATTTTAAACAATTTTTCATTGTTGGTTAATGGGTTCAGTGGTGTAGTTTTCGGTATAGCATTAATAAAGTCAAAATTATTTAATTCCAGCCAATTTATTACTTCACCGATAGTATGTTTGGATTCATGAGGATGTTTGTACTGATCATTAAACCAAGATTCTCTTTTTAGTTTTCCTCTATCAATATTCCGAAGTCTTGGATCTATAAATTTAAAATTATCTCCAGTGAATTTAAAGATGGATCTTCTTATATCTGTTAATATTCGTCCGTACTTATTGTACAACCCAATGATTATATAACCATTCTTTTTTACCAATTGCGATATTTTTTGGAACCCTAAATAAGGATTACTTGTGTGATGCAAAACTCCTTGGCAAATAATTAAATCAAAACTTTCTTTTTCAAAAACTGGTTTAAATAAATTCATTTGAATGAAAGAAGTGTTATTAATATTATTATTTTTTCGAAAGTTCTCTGCTAATCTTAGAGAATTCATACACATGTCTGCACCAAAAACGTAGCGTTTTGCAATACCCAAATAATTTGAAAGTTGACCTGTACCGCAACCAACTTCTAATACTTTTGTATTAAAAGGAATTTGTTCATTTAATATTTTCGCATAAAAACTCCTTTCTGCTTTTAAAATTAAGTCATATTTATTTTCAATAGATTCATAATTTGGAAAAGGAGTTTTTTCATAAAATTTCTTAACAATTTTTGAAACATCATTTATAGATTTCTTCCAGTTATTTGGAAGAAACATCAAAGGTATATTATTTTTTACCTGGTATTCATTTTCACATTTTAAACAATTAACATATTCTTGTGAATATTTCAATGAATTACTTTTGCATTGGGGACATTGTAATAATTTTTCAATTAATTTCATTAATGTTGATAAAGTCGTACTTATTACCGTAAAATATATGACTCTAAGGTAGATATTTCATAATTTTAATTGAGTACAAATATCAGCAAACTATCAAATATAAAAGAAATCATTAGTTATATTATTGAAAGAAAAAAATGGATTTTAATCCCCATTTTATTTTTTTTGATTTTATTTAGCACTTTAATTGTTGTTACTGAAGGGACTGCAATTGCACCTTTCATTTATGCTATTTTCTAAAATTCTAATAATTATCTATAATAATAAAAACTTTATACTTACAAAAAAATAGTATCACTAAAATTTTGTAAAATTAGAGCAATAAGTTTTGAACCTGTGACCCCAATTGTCTGCCTATGAAAAAAACATTTTTACAATGAAATTTGATCTTATATTAATTGATATTAATAATAAGAGAAATTCAAATAAATTTTTAAAAACTACTTGTTTTAAAAATTAGAGATAATTGTGGAAAATAACGAAAAAAGAAATTCTAAACTATTTTTACATATTGGATTACATAAAACTGGAACAAGCAGTATTCAAACTGCATTAATACAAAATAAAAATAATCTTATTAATGAAGGAATCTTTTATTTTAACGATTTGAATTTTTTCAATAATATTTTACACAATGATATTTTCAGTAATAAACTGTTAAATAAATGCATAATTCAACTTGAAAATATTTCTAAAACAAAAAAAAATACCATTCAAAAAATAATTATTAGCAACGAAGCATTTTCTGGAAATCCATTTAATGGCTATAAAAACATAGAGATAATTATTAAATATTTAAGTGAAATAGGGAAAAGATTTGATACAAAAATTATTTTATACCTTAGAAGACAAGATGAATTAATGGAGTCTCTTTATATCCAATCAATTAAAGAAGGCGAAACTCTCATTTTTGAAGATTTTATAAAAACATTAAAATATGATTCTTTTAATTGGTCTAATTATATAAGGGTTTGGATGCAAAATTTTTCAAAAAATCAATTAATTGTTAGAATGTACGATAAAAAAACACTAAAGAATGGTGATATAGTATCTGATTTTGCAAATATTATTGAATCACAATTATTAAAAAATGATAATAATTATTATGAAGAAAACAAAAGATATTCTCAAGGTTCTCTAGAGGTTGCGCGGATGCTAAATCAATATCTAAATGATAATGATAAAAAATACGTAAGGTCTTTATTAGAAAAAATTAATACAAAAATACGATTTGATTCCTTTGCACTTTTTACAAAAAAGGGTAGGAAAAAAGTGTTGTCATATTTCAAAAAATGTAATACGGAATTATTAAATGATTTCCCCTTTCTTTGTTCAAGAGAATTTTTTAAAACCGATGTAGAGAGTGATAAGCCAGTTCATAGTTATCTTGAAAAATCTAAAAATTATAATCACATAATTTCTGACTTGATAAGTTCATTAATAAATGAGAATACAACCTTAAAATATAAAACAAAACCTTCATTAAAAAATCTATATAGAATGTTAATTTATATTCTAAAAAAAATAGCGATTAACTAAAATCTGCTTTTATGCGGATTAATGAAAAATAATTTAATTTTTCTTGAGCTTTGTAAGTTTCTTTACAAGTAATAATCTTAAAGTAAACCTATTTTTCTAAAAGCAATTTAAGCAATCTACTAAGGACAATTTAAACCCACGCCCCACACACAATCTCATTGTATATTTTAACAAATGTTCACTATTTATTATCTAATAATTAACTCAATTAAATTAAAAAATAAGTCTATTATTTTAGTAATATCATTTTCTTTATCTGTTTTGAAGGTCCTGCTTCTATAAGATAAAAATATACTCCTGCAGATACTAAGACACCTTGATTATTTGTAGCATCCCATTTCACTGATTTATACCCAGCATTTTCAAATTTATTTAACAGATTCCTCACAACATTACCAAGTGCATCATAAATCGTGATACGTACATTTATATCTAATGGTAAATCATAAACTAAGTTTGTAGTGAGATTAAATGGATTTGGAAAATTTTGATAAACATTTAATTGCATAGGAATATTTGGGGCATTATGTACATTGGCAATATCTAAGCATGATTCATTTCTAAATATCCTTAAAAAGAGATCATCAAAATAGCTATCATTATCTTCACCAGTATTTCGTGTACCAGTTAGTGTAAATTTTACATCTTTTGTATTAGGTGGAATCGGTAATGTTAAATTAAACTCTGTCCAGGTACTATTTAATGTGGTTTGATTTTCACTAAAACCTAATTCCATCCCATTTTCATCAAGAAATGTCAAATACATCTCAGGCTGGTCACTACCACCCCAATTTGATAAAAATCCACCAAATAGAACATATGCTCCACTATCGTCAATGCAATCAGAAAATTCAGAAATATTAATATTTTGATACACCTCTGCATATTCACTTTCATCGCACAAACCACCTACACAATAATAATATTGACCAGAATTTGGAGCAATACCATTACATTCATATTCTTCTAAGGCTTCAAACTCACCTTCTTGAATAACCCAATTAAATATACCGTATTCTGCTCCTGGATTTAACAAAAGATTAGAAGAATAGAGTGATTGAGATGTCGTAAATGGAGTTGGTTGAGACCACTCACTCCATTTCAAACCTTTATCCCTATACCTAACACGCCAACAATATTCTGTTTCTCCTTCTAATCCAGTTATTAGTTCATTTTTTAGATCATTATTTTGCTGAGTATTAATATCATAATACCAATTCTCATGAGATTCATAAATATTTTTAACAGGGTATTCAAAATCACCACAATCCATAGAAATCTGCCATTGTGAAAAACCATGTTCATCTTCATCTAAATCAAAATATTGACCTGCCCAAAGAACAATAGAGTCTGGTGATACTTGATCCCCTATAGGATAAATAGTATTAGGAGTATTAGGAGAATTATTATTCATTCTAATTGTAAATTCATCTCTTAAAACATTATCCAAAGGATTATAATCATCGCCCCTACTTATTCTTTTTAAAGTAAATTTTGGATCTAAACCTGCCTCAACATCCACAACAACAAACCCCCATTCATCCTGGGTAACAGAATATTCAGGATAATCAGTTTGTACATATTCACCCCAATAATCTATTGAACCACCTGCAGTTGCAACATTAACCATTGAATGATTATGGTTTATAGAATGTCCCCTTGAATACCCATGCGTATGACCAAAAAAATGGATACTCGGTTTACCACAAATATTTGTAAAATTTTCAAGTAGTTCAATTACATCACCCGTAAAACTAGTTTCACCAGGTACCCAAAGTTCTGATTTATGAGGATGATGTAATTGTGCAAAAACAAAATCAATATTTGAATCATTGCAAGACTCATCTAATATATTTTCCAACCAATTTAGTTGTGTTATTATTTGATAATCCCAATTTGAATCTAACCCAATGACACGAACATTGCCAAAATCAGCCCACCACCAATGTTCTTCATAACCAGGTGTTCCATTTTCTGGAAGATTAAAATATGAAAAATAATACTGTGAATTATTTTCATGATTACCCAATACTGGATAAAAAGGCACATGAGAAAAAAGAGGCTCAGATGGACCAAAAAAATGCTCACTCCATTGAGAGTGATTAATTCCATTTTCCACTAAATCCCCAGGTATCAACACCAAGTCTAAAATATCCGTTATTAATACAGTATCATTTACTCCGAGGTAGGCAAATATCCCATCATTAATAAGTTCATGAAATTTATTAACATTACTCCAATCTTTCTGCATATCACTCATCGCTATCAACTTAAGTGATGATTCATATTCTGCTCCTAATGGAGTGATAAAGTCAAATATCTCTGACTCTAATTCATCAGTGAAAACTTTATAATAATATCGGGTATTTTGATCTAGGTTATTTAATTGAACATCATGTATATAAAAATTATTTATACTATTCTCAGACACTCCATAATTTATATTCCCAAGATCTATAGTTTCACCCCAATATAATCTTGAATCATCAATAGATGTTGTCTCCCACATAATATGAACTGATGAAGGTGTAATATTTTGTAAATAAGGTTGAACATTAAAACTTTGAGGGTACGAATAATTAAATAATAGTAAAATTACAAGACTATGCAAATACTTATATATTATTCGATAATTTTCATTCATCATAAACTCAAAATAAAATCTATTAAATTATGAATAAAGATAAAAATAAATATATAAAGAAGTTGCACGAAGATTAGTATTGATTCTCCATATAAAGATTGGATTTATGGCTCATCATAAACTCCTTCCGCTAGCAGTTTGCTAGTAACTAATGCAGTGGAATTCCTTGATGTGCCCTCTAAAGAGAGTCGGAGCGACAGGATTTGAACCTGCGACCCCCACAACCCCATTGTGAATTAGAAAAAAATAAATCACTGCAACTGTCTTATTTAAGTTTAGTAATATTTGAGTATAAAACAACTCATTAATTTTATTTACATATTTCTTTCACTTAAAAATCATTCACGTATTTTATTTACTTTTTGGTTAGTTTCGTTTCTAATAAACTTGGGTTTTCAATATTAATCTGATCTAAACTTATATTATTTTCATAAAACTTAAATGAATCAATACGTTTATGAAACCCTACTATAAGATTATTAATTGTTTCTCTTGTAGTCTTATCAACATCCGATTGAATATTCATTGCTACTTTCTTTGAAATTTCTTCAACTTGCTTTATTGCCATTTTAACGAGTTCATTTTTTTCCTCCTCACTTACTCCTCCATCAAATATGGAGCTTAAAAATTCAGGCAATATCTTTAAACGTGTACCTTGTTCGTCATAGAAATAAAAATCTTTTATTTTTACGTCATATTTACATCTAGGCATTTTTATGGATATACCTTTCGCATCCTCTAATACTTTAAAATCTTTAGATAATAAATTGTATACAAAATCAACTTCAAACTCAAAAACCATTGCAAGTTTTTTCTCACTAAGCATCCATGAAAAATACTTTTTCCCAATGTCACCCCAAACATGATCAACGGATGTAACTATTTCTTTCATATACGCTCTATATACCCTTAATTCTCCTATACGTACCAAATATGAGCTTACATTTAACTTAATCGAGTCAGACTTTTCTTTTTTCTGAAACTTATTCCAAACATAGCCAATTAAGAATCCACCTGCTCCACCAATTAATATCCCTATAAAATATTTCATATATTTTTTACAATATATAAATATAACTTACTAAGCTTTTAAATTCTGAATTAGACATCCTCATTATTTATATATTGCTTTTATCCAAGTTATAATTTTTTTATCTAAGTTCGATTTCTCATTTACTTGAATTTCAATTTTTGTAAAAAACCCCTTTCCATTATACCACATCCTTACTTCTCCATATTGTGAGTCACTATTAATTCTAAATAAATCTTGATAAGGATGGGATGAAATAAAATCTATGTTAAATCCATCTTTATGTGCATTCTTAATCCAAGTTTTATATACATCACCTCTAAAATCAGAAGGAAAAACCGAAGATTTATTATTATTTTGGAATTCATTGAATAGTCTATTGATTTTATTATTTAAATATTTTATATCAACACCTCCATTATCTTCAATTCGTATCGAAGATACTGAACCATTATCTTTTTTTCCTTTGTTGTAAATTTCAAAAATTATATCTGTGTTTTCATCACCCTTTTTAAAGAAATGTATTTTTGTAAGATAATCACTTTTTTTATTTATTTCTCTTATATAAATCATTTCATTAGATAGTAATTTTGATAATTCACACACTGCACCAATAACATTATCATTGTCTAATGATGATACTATTGATTGATAATCATTTGGAATAACGTAATTATTATACATCAAAAGTATTTTTTTGCTGCTTATTAAATTTTTTGTTAATGAATTATCTATATCAAAAGAAGATTTATAGAATGGATGAACTTTTTGACTATTAACAACATAGCAAACAGATGTTGATGTCAAGGCGGAGTATAACCATCGAAAGTATTCTACATTTGCAATACCTTTACTTTCTCCATAATCAGCATTAAGAATTACTTTAGAAAATTGTGACCCTATAGCTTTATGAACTGTTATTGCCCACCCGTACCTTGCATAAATGGCATTGGCAAAAGGATCATTCATTCTTATTAACCGAATAATATTTTGTCTATATTTCTTTTTATAGTTTCTAACAATTTTCCTTTTTTTCCTTTTTATATCTTCTAATAAAGTTTTAACCCTTTCACCACTGGCTAATTTTTCTATTAGTTCAGATTCTAATGAGCCTGTTTGTATATAATTATTATCATTAATAAGGTTTAAGTAAAATTCAGATTTTTTGAATGGATGTTCTTTTTCATAATCTTTAATTCTTTCATTTAATAATATCCTAAAGGCAATTTGCTCCTCTTTGGATAAATAATTATCATCAGATATTAGATAGTTATCTAAAAGCCATACCTCAACTTCTTTCTTATGTATCAAACTATTACATTGCACCTTGACCTTTGTAAATTTTAATATGATAGGTTTTAAATCATTTTTCTTTAAGAATTGTTCGTATTCTACTCTTTCAACTATTTCCTGAACGTAAAGAAACATTCCACTATTTAATTTGGTAGGACTACCAAAGCCAGTTAAATCTGGTATATTAATATTATTATTGATTATTAATAAATCCCCTTTGTTTAATTCTTCGCCATTTTTCAAACAATTTAATTTTACCAATTTATTGATTTTCTTCGCATCCTTGTTCTTATAAACAAGATTAATATGCTTTGGTTCTTGTGCTAAATTGTCTTTAAACCACAATTGAATATAATTTTCAGTTTCCTTTTGTTCAATTTGGACAAGTTCATCATTTTTCCAATGGTATTGGAGTAAATTAAAATTTTCATTTTTAATGTTAAGAGCAATTTTTGTCCTCATTCCTAAAATACCATCATGATTGTTCTCATTTGGTTCATCCTCATGGGAAATAATTTCACCATTATACAAATCCTGTAATGTTTTTATATTTAATGAACAGTCCTCATATCGCCCATATGTTATAGAATATGGGTCACCAATAAAGATAATTTTCCTTTTGTTCTTTTCGATATTTAAGAAATTCATTAAATCTTCCAAAAGCCTACCTGATCCAAATCTTAATAGATCTGATTGCTGAAGAGACCTGGATATTAAATGAGCTTCATGTATCACTATTAAAGATGCATTATCAATTTCATTATCTGTTTTGATTGGTACAATTTCTCTTATCTCTTGAGTCCTGCTCTCTTCCTCAGTTTGAATTTCCTCATCGTTGTTTTCTAATATTGGATCACCGCCATAAATTGCACTAAAACAACTTTGGAGACTCATGTCTAATCGATTTCTTAATTTTCCACATATTCTTGAAGAATATCCCCATACTTCAGATTGAGGAATATTATAATTAATTGATTCGTTAAGAATATATTTCATCCATTTATCTCTAACATCACTATCCATAGATTTCAAAACAAGTAAGCCATTTGAGTCTTTTTGTAAAAAATTCACTATTTTTTTCTCTATATTTTCATTTAAATGAATTATATCTGGTTTAGTACTGCTTTTTATTAATTTTATTTGACGATTTTCCCAAACATCACTTTGAAAAATAGTGCTTAAAGATTTTGCACAATCTTTACTATATTTATTCTCACTAGAAAAATCATATAAAAAATCAGGAAATTCATTTTCCTGGATAATTTTATAATAAGGCAAATTTCCTGGTATTTTATTTATTATTTTAATTGGTCCAGATAGAATATTTACTGCACATGTTCTACTAGGGTTGATATCTTTTCCTAAAAAAAGGTTGCTATAAACTATATCAAAAAATATTTGTCTATAGTACTTGAGTTGTCTAAAAGGATTAATGAAATTTGCTCCACCTTTTAATTCAACACGTTCCTTATCTAAATCATTCTCTATAAACCACTTTTGATCTGTAAAATCGTTTTCAATTTCTGGTAGTTTTAATGTCCCTTGATAGTCTTTGAAATCTATAATAAGTAAGCCATAATTATATAATAGGATTGCATCTGCTCTGAAACCCATAAAATTTTCATTGAATGGATTTCCTATAAATATTCCATCCCAAGATTTTTGTTCAAATAACTTAAGCAGTAACAATGATACACGCCTAAATTGCACATTCTCATGCGTATTTTCAGCTCTATTATGTCTTATTTCTAACCCCATTGAACATTCCTATTTTTTTAAATTATAATTGCTAACCACCAATCGTTTGACCCTGAGGTTCCTTCCTTTTTTATGGCCATTCCTTGGATATATTCAGAATGATTTATACGCTTACTTAAATAAGTGGGAATGAAGATGTTTCCAACGTGCCCTCCACCTCCATCTTTTTCAACAAAATTTCCTTCAAACTCTTTCCAATAAATACTTTCAATATTTTCATCGTGTATTTTGATTTCACGCACTTTTGTTCTTTTTCTATCTTTTGATATTTTACATGCAACAAAATCTCCGACTTGAAAAGAAGTTGCATTATCAGTTTCATTATGATAGAGAAATGCTTCATCACCATCAGAAAATTTTATCATTGATAATTTTTTTTTATCATTAATCTGAATTACAATACCAGTCGAGGATGAGTTTATATCCCACTTCTTACCTGTTCTATGGTTTATTCTTAAAACATTTGGTCTTTCTTCATTCATATCAATAATAATTTCTATAGGTTCACCCTTTTGATAATTTTTTATATCAGGAAACCTATGATGGCTAATAGAGATCGATTGTAAATTATTTAAATTATCTCTGTAATCAATAATCGCTAACTTATTTTTTTTATTTTTTATCCTCAATTGAGGAACTGCTACAACTCCTTTAAGCTCAGGCAAATCTTTCATCAATAAATATTCAGCATCTTTGGCTTTACTTTTTATTAAATCACTTCCTTTATTTTCTTCTACATCTGTTAACCATTCTAAGCTAAGCATCTCCTCAAGTTTGCCTTTTATACCCCATTCACGTTCTTCTCGAATGGATTTGATTTTCATAATCTGATATTTAGCTTCATTCAAGTATCTATTTTTGATCAACTCATCAGCTAATTCTAAACGAACATTCAATAAAAACTCTGGACTTTTAACATAGCAAGTCAAAGATTTGCATAAGGTTTGCAATTTTTCAATGCTACCGCTTTGATAGCATTCTGATAAATGCTGCCAAGCCCAATATTCACTACTTTTTTTTCTCACAATAGGAATTAATAATCCAAGTGCCTCGGGATTTCTGCCTATTTTATTCCAAACTAAACTTAAATAATATGGGAACCATTCATTTTCTGGAAATTTTAAATAATTTTTTTCAATAAAATTTGAAGCATATTCTAATTTTTGCTTATCATTTTCTTTCTTACAAATATGTCCTAGTGCCTTTATTACACGCTCTACGGTGGATTCATAAACTATACCATCTTTATTGTTACTGATATAATCCTCATCACGAATATTTTTTTGATTCCACCACATAAAAAAACCAAAAAAGTTTGAAAAACAATCTTTTTTTGCAGCTCGACTAGCTATATCAAGCATTCTTGAATGTAATAACGATGGTTTTGAGTTCATTAAACGAGCATATTTTTTAAACATATTACTAACATTGGTAGAATTTGGATCATCATCATATAATTGCATTTTAATACTATGCCATAGCTCCCAACCGTAAAATTCGTCAATTTGTTCTGATCCTCCATTCTCTATCCTAAGATTCTTAACACCGAGCAGTGCGCCCGAATGGTCACCATTTTTACTTTTTTGTTTTAATCGCTGAAGTTTTTGATTTATAGGATTAGTAATTGAATAAGCAAAATCTCGTTTTTCATTAAACAAGCTATCTTCTATTGCAGGTAATTTTTTTAATTCATTAATATATCTAGTTACATCATTTGAATCTTTATTTTTCATTATTATACTATAAACCACCCATCCATAAGCCTTTATATTCCACTCATCATCTGGTTCTTTTTGAAAAAGAGTCCTAGCCATATGAATTGCCTCATCTAATTTTCCTTGCCTTCGCAAATTGAACACTTCTTTAGAACTTATCATTTGTTTATTATTTTATTCTAAATTAGGAAATTTTCTAATAGTATGATTTCTAGCTTTTGTTACAGTATCATTAGAAACAACCTTAACATCAATTTTATAATTTTTCATATTACAAAAGCTTTAAAAAAAAGTTATAAGTAACTATTTATATTACTTTCCATTGTTTTTGATAATTCTAGCCCGATAATTAACTCATTGATTTTGATACCATCTAAAGTTATAAATTTTTGTGGTTGTTTGTATTCATTTTTTTTAAGTATCCCAAATACGTAACTTGAAAAATGAAAATCCATTAACGGATGCGACCCCCTCAGAACCCCATTGGGCGCAGATAACCAGTAATTCACTACAACTTATCTTTATATTGAGTAATATTTTGATATAATGCAATTACTTTAGAAGAATAATTTTTTTATCTAGCCATCATCCTACAAACAAAAAGCCCCACAAACGAACATAGCTACGAATGTGGGACTGATTCTATTTCAAAAGGTGAAATTTTAGTTTTAGTTAAGTAATTTTTTATATAACTCAAAGTTTTCATCATCGAAGCAACAAAAAATCACCTCTCTTATTTTCCTTCCTGAAATCTGATGTTGTTTAACTGCGGCTATCGCAGTTTCAGCAGCCATTTTTTTTGGATAACCAAATATCCCAGTGCTTATGTTTGGGAATGCAATGGATTTGATACCATGATGAGTAGATAATAATAATGATTTCTTATAACAATTGAACAAATATTGATTCTCACCATTATTTCCTCCGTGCCATATGGGACCAACTGTATGTATTACATGTTTTGCTTTTAGATCATATCCACTTGTAATTCTAGCTTCTCCCATTCCACAATGGCCTATCCTTTTACATTCCAAAGCGAGTTTCTTTCCTGCTGCTTGATGAATGGCTCCACAGACACCACCACCAGGCATGAGATTTTCATTTGCTGCATTTACAATGCAATCAACATCTAAAATTGTGATATCTCCTTTAATTAAATCCATTTATTAAATCTACTTATCATCTATATAAACTAAAAATATCATAAATGTAGGGATTAGTTATCTATCGGTGTAAAATCATTTTTTATCACCATATCCCTAGCAACATCTGTATTGTACCATTGAAGGTCTGGTTTTGCATCAACTCTTATAATATCCAACCTATCTGCATCCCAACAACAGGCTATTGTATCACAAGAAGGATTCCTTCCTCCTGTATGGCCTGTGCAGGCCTTATAAAGTAAATCCAATTGATGTTCATTCAGTTCTAATATGTCTTTGTTTTTTAAAGCATATTTACCACCTCGAAGCCCATGGCCATCGTCTCTGTGTTCGTTAACTCTCATACAATCATGGAAATATGCAAAATGGGAAATAACTAATGGATCACCACCATTGAACTGAGATAGGTATAATCCGTTTTTCTCAACGGTCCTCCAATGTTTAAAACCGTGAATGGAGCTGTGAAATAACTTAGACTCTCTTTGTAACTGGTTGACTAATTCTTTATTGTTTTCCCAAAGGTATTTCAAAAATACTAATTAGCTCTTTAGAACTTTATTCTCTAGGTGATCTGTCAAATTCCACAATCCTTCGAGATGACCGCTGGTGAGGCCAGAAAAAACTACTTCTATACCATGGTATGCAAAACCATTGAGAATCCTTAACATGTCACTTGATCTTTCAATTATTGTTTCATCTCCAGACACTGAAATTGCGATGATCTCTAGGTTCGCAATTTTATCATGGTCATCTTTTAAAACACTACCATCCATAAATCTATAGTGATCTTTTGTATCTTTTGATTTCCCTTGGTATGCGCCTAAGCAAACACACAAAAACCATAAATCAACGATTCTGCTGAATGGAGATTCAAGGACCTTTTTATCATTGTCCTTGAATAGTCTTGGAAAAGAAGATATTGCCATAATTGTCTTTGTAAAGGTTGGATTTAAGGCGCATCCTGAA
>PAPB01000022.1 GCA_002708715.1 Fidelibacterota bacterium
AAAATCTTTTTAATAACTTTAACTAATTGCTCATCAGATACAACACCAGTATTTAAAGTATCTACATATACTGATACAGGATCAGCAATTCCAATACTATAAGCTAACTGAACCTCACATCTTTCTGCTAAATCAGCAGCTACAATATTTTTTGCGATATAACGAGCCATATATGTAGCACTTCTATCAACCTTTGAAGAATCTTTTCCCGAAAAAGCACCTCCTCCATGAGGAGCATAACCACCATAAGTATCTACAATAATTTTTCTACCTGTTAATCCGGTATCTGCCTCAGGTCCTCCATAAACAAATCTACCAGTACCATTTACAATAAAATTATCATTATATGTATATCCATAAAAATCTAAAACTGGTTTTATAACATGATTTATAACTTCATTCTTTACAAATTTTAATTCGCTTTCTTCAGATCCAAATTTTTCTAACATGTCATCATGCTGAGTAGCGATTACAGTTTTATCAATTGATACTGGCTGCCCATCATTATATTGAACAGAGACCTGTGATTTACCATCAGGCCTTAGCCACGGTAATGAACCATCTTTTCGAAGCTTTGTTAATCTTTCAGTTAAACGATGACTAATCTGAATTGGAAGAGGCATTAATTCTGGAGTTTCTTTACATGCATATCCAAACATTAACCCTTGATCTCCTGCTCCTTGCTCAGATGCATCTTCAGAATCAACTCCTTGAGCAATTTCAGGGCTCTGTGAATGTAATTTTGATAAGACTTCGACCTCATTAGGATCTACACCACTATTTTCTTTATGATACCCAATTTCTCTAATAGTATCTTTAACAATGTTTTCTACATTTATCTTAGCATCAGTTCTTATTTCACCAGAAATTACAACTAGGCCCTTTGTTGCAAGCGACTCGCATGCAACATGAGCATCGTTATCCTGGGATAAAATACTATCTAAAATTGCATCTGAAAAAGCATCACATGCCTTATCAGGATGTCCTTCTGTAACACTCTCAGACGTAAATAAAAATTTTGCCATTATTTTCCTTTATTTTATATACTATACAGACTATAAATTTAAATTAATTTTTAACCATATTGTTGAGATTTTATACAAAATTCTCTATATATTTTAGCAAGTTCCTGTAACATTTCTACTGAGGATTGAAAGTTATAAGACATAATATGTTCAACATTTAATCCAACGGGAACCTTGAGATTATTATTACTTATATAATCTAATATTTCATTCAAAACCTCGATTGCAACATCAAGTGATCGTTCAGTCATTGAACCTGGTCTTCCATTAAGATACTTTTCTGTATCACCAGGAATTTCTACTCCTAACCACTTTAAAAAATCAATATTTTTTTGATTTGATACTGGAGCAAAACTTAACAATATCCTTCTTGGGAAAGTACCAATTGCATTACATCTATTCTGATAATTTTTAATCATTTTAATAATATTATCAGAATCACAAAGAACCTGAGTAGTAAAAAACTCTGCTCCAGATTTACTTTTTTTTATCAGATTTTTAGATTCTTTATCCCTACTTGGTATACATATACCTCCGCAGAAAATACTTCCTATATTATTATTAAATTCATTTGATATTGCATACAGTGTATCATTAACGGTTGGTCCAGGATATTTTTGCTTACTCGACTCACCACCGACAATAATCATATTATCAATTTCATATTTAGCGTAAGTATCTTCTAACCATTTCATCTGTTTATTAAAAGGCATATGCACAACGACTCGATTTACAATTGCTTCTATACCAACAATATCTTGCAAAAGCATCCCAAATTTACGAGGCTCGCCTCTATCTTGATTCGATATAGGGCGATCACCTCTACCAATTTCATCATGGACCTCAGGTATATTAATAGCATCTATATGAGTTTGTGATAATAATGAGCTTATAGTTTCCGCATAAGAATTTAAAGTACCGTCCTTTTCTCTTGGAGGTAGAATTTCATATGCTACAAAAGGTCGTTGCGGTTTTTTAATTTTATCTCGTATTCTCATGATAAACGATTTTTTAACACACTAAAATAATTTGCTTTAGGGTGTGAAAAATACCAACCGCAGACAGATGAGGCAGGTTTCATAGCACGTGATTCAGTCAAGCTAATACCTATATTATTTTTGACATCTAATAATTTCCAAATCTTATCTTTTTCCGAATGATCAGGACATGAAGGATAACCTGGAGCAGGTCTTATACCAACATATTTTTCCTTAATAAGATCTTCATTTTTAAAGTTTTCATTTTTTGAATAACCCCAATCTTCTATTCTTATTTTTTCATGAAGCCATTCAGCTGCTGCCTCTGCAAATCTATCAGCCAAAACTTTTATCATTATTGCATTGTAATCATCATGATCTTTCTCATATTGTTTTACTATTTTATCAAGACCATGACCCGCTGTAACTGCAAATAAACCTATGTAATCATCGCCCTTTGGCGATATATAATCTGCCAAACAATAATTAGGACTAGTCCCTTTATCAATTAACTGTCTAGGAAAAGAAAAAGTAATATTATAATCAAGTAATCTTACTTCTTCATTAATTGATTTTGCCTTAAAAAACCCATAAACAACATTAACAGATAATAGCTTTGAATCAACAATAACATTCAAAAGGCTTTGAGAATCTTCAAAAACTTTCTTTGCTTCAATATTTTTTCCATTATCTATAATAGATGGATAAGAGCCTTTAAACTCCCAGGAATGGAAAAATGGTGACCAGTCAATATATTTTATTAATTTTTCAATAGATACTGAATCAATCTTATGTATTCCCATGTTAAGCGGTGTAAAAGGTGTAAATCTAAGCAACGGTTTTCGCTCCCGGGCAACTTCTAATTTCAATAATTTAAAATTTTTCTGACTCTCATAAAATGAATTTCTAATTGATTGATTCAACTTATTTGTAGATTTAACAAATGCTTCTTTTTTTTCAGGATTTAAGAGAGTTGCTGCAACACCTACACAACGGCTTGCATCTTGAACATGGAACACTGAAGACGCATATTTCTCTTCAATCTTTACTGCTGTATGTTTTTTACTAGTTGTTGCACCACCAATTAAAAGTGGAATTGTAAATTGTCGTCGTTCCATCTCAGAAGCTACATGTATCATTTCATCCAAACTAGGTGTTATTAATCCAGAAAGTCCAATCATATCAGCCTTTACTTCTAAAGCTGTATCCAAGATTTTTTCTGCAGGGACCATTACTCCTAAATCAATAATGTTATAACCATTACAACTTAGAACTACACCAACTATATTTTTTCCTATATCGTGAACGTCGCCCTTAACTGTTGCCAAAACAATCGTACCATTGGAAACTTCTGAGAGACCTTTTTTATGTTTATTTTCTTCAATAAATGGCACAAGATGTGCTACAGCCTTTTTCATAACTCTTGCAGATTTTACAACCTGTGGAAGAAACATTTTCCCAGTACCAAATAAATCTCCAACAATATCCATACCATCCATAAGAGGCCCTTCAATAACCTCTACAGGATCATCAGATAAAATTCTAGCCTCCTCTGTATCTTCGACAATATACTGATCAATACCTTCCACTAAGCTATGAGAAATCCTTTTTTTAATATTTAACTTCCTCCAAGATTGATCAATTTTCTTTTCTTTTTTAATTCCTCTAAATCTTTCAGCTAAATCCACCAATACATCAGTCGCATTTTCACTTCTATTAAAAAGCACATCCTCAATTGCCTTTCTAAGTTCTGGCTCGATTTTATCATATACAGTTAACTGCCCTGCATTAACAATTCCCATATCCATGCCACTTTGAATAGCATGATATAGAAAACAAGAATGCATTGCCTCTCTAACCAACTCATTTCCTCTAAAAGAAAAAGATAGGTTACTTACTCCTCCACTTACATGGACAAGAGGCATCGCATCTTTAATAGCTTTTACTGCTTTGATATAGTCTTTACCATAATTATTATGTTCATCTATACCCGTAGCAACTGCAAATACATTAGGATCAAAAATAATGTCTTCTTCAGGTATTAAAACTTCTTTAGTTAAAATTTCATAAGCTCTCTTTGATATAGCAATTTTCCTCTCAAAAGTATCCGCCTGCCCGTTTTCATCAAACGCCATTACAATAACTGCTGCACCATATTTTTTTATTAATCGTGCTTGCCTAATAAATTCATTCTCACCTTCTTTTAATGATATAGAATTAACAATCCCTTTTCCTTGAATATTTTTTAGACCCGCTTCTATCACTTCCCATTTAGAAGAATCAATCATAATTGGGACTCTACAGATATCAGGTTCTGAGGCAATCAGTCTTAAAAATCTAATCATAGTTTCCTTACTATCAATCAATCCCTCATCCATATTAACATCTATTATTTGCGCTCCATTTTTAACCTGGTCAAGAGCAACAGTTAAAGCTTCACCAAATTTATTTTCTTTAATAAGTCTCTTAAATTTTAAAGAACCAGTAATATTTGTTCGTTCACCAATATTTATAAAATTAACATCAGGAGTAATAATTAATGGCTCAAGGCCACTCAACCTAGTAATTGGTTTATTTTTTGGAATGATTCTTGGAATTTTCTTTTCAACAACTTTTGAAAATTCAGCAATGTGCTCTGGTTTTGTCCCACAGCAACCCCCAATAATATTAACAAAAGAAGAATCAGCAAATTCAGAAAGGTACTCGGCCATTTCTTCAGGTGACTGATCGTATTCACCAAATTCATTTGGAAGTCCTGCATTAGGATATACTAAAATATTAGTATCAGCTATCCTTGATATTACTTCTAGATAGGGCCTAATTTGTTTAGCGCCCAGTGCACAATTTAAACCTACTGCTAACAATTCCATATGCCGAATAGAATGCCAAAAAGCTTCAACAGTCTGTCCAGATAAAATTCGACCACTTGCATCAGTTATTGTTCCAGATACAATCACAGGTATTGATTTTTTGTTTTCTTCAAAAAGAGATTGAATAGCAAATAAAGCTGCTCTACAATTCAATGTATCAAATACTGTTTCAACTAAAAATAAATCCACTCCACCATTCATCAAACCACTAGCTTGCTCTTTATATGCGCTAACAAGAGTATCAAAATCAATATTTCTAAACTCTGGTTTTGAAACATCAGGACTCATAGATGCTGTCTTATTTGTAGGTCCTATAGCACCACATACAAACCTTGGTTTTGAATAATCTAAGCTTGTAATCTCATTGCATGCATCTTTTGCTATTCGTGCGGCTGAATAATTTATTTCATATGCTTTTTTTTGCATTTGGTAATCTTCTTGAGATATGCTGGTAGCATTAAAAGTATTTGTTTCAATAAGGTCTGCTCCAGCATTCAAATAAGCTAAATGTATTTCTTTAATTATATCTGGCTTCGTTAACGAAAGAATATCATTATTACCTTTTAAATCAGATGGATAATCTTTAAATAAATCACCACGAAAATCTTTTTCTTCTAGATTATACGATTGCAACATAGTGCCCATTGCGCCATCTAACACAAGAATTTTATTTTTTAATATCTTTTTAAGATTTTTCATATTTTTCATAAAAAAAAAGCCAGAACTAAGTCTGGCAATATAGAAATTCCTTTTTTAGCACATTTTTTTTAGGTCGCGGCAATATGGTGCAAATCACGACACTTTCGATGCCTAATAATAGAATAATAAATATCAATAAACCAAATATATTATTTTACTAACTTAGGTCCAGCATTAAGTATATCAGTATCTCCTAAATCATATTGTTTATAATTATCTTGGAATTTTTTTACAAGCATTTTTGCACCCGAATGATATTCTCCTAAATCATTCCAAGCATTTAATGGGTTTAAAGTTTGCTGATCTAAATCACCTAAGCTTAATGGTATTTCAAATCCAAAATATTTATCAATTTCAAAATCTGATTGCTCAATATCTCCATCAAGAATAGAAGTTAAAATTTGTCGAGTTTTAGGTAGGCTAAATCTGCTAGCACCAGATTGTGCACTTGCTCCAACCCAACCCGTATTAACCAAATAAACTACGACATTAAATTTTTGCATTTTTTCTTTTAAGAGTTTGGCATATTCTAATGGGTGTAAAGTGAGAAATGGACCACCAAAGCAAGGTGAAAAAGTAGCTATTGGTTCAGTAATTCCTCTTTCAGTTCCTGCAATTTTGGCAGTATATCCACTTATGAAATGATACATAGCCTGATCTGAATTTAATTTAGCAACAGGCGGTAAAATACCATAGGCATCGCAAGTTAAAAAAATGATTTTTTTAGGATGGGTAGCCATACTCGGCATTCCCCTCCCTGCAATAGAATTATCAATATGTTCGATAGGATATGAAACACGTGTATTTTCAGTTTTTGATCCATCAGTAAAATCAATTTTTAATGTATCACTATCATATACTACATTTTCAAGCAATGCTTCTTTTCGAATAGCATTATAGATATCAGGCTCTTCAACGGGATTAAGATTAATTACTTTTGCATAACAACCACCTTCAAAATTAAAAATTCCATCATCGGACCAGCCATGCTCATCATCCCCTATAAGAGGACGATTGGGATCAGTAGAGAGTGTCGTTTTACCAGTACCAGATAAGCCAAAAAATATAGCTGGATTTTGTAAATTTTCTTGTACATTAGCTGAACNGTGCATAGACAACACACCTTCTTGAGGAAGAAAATAATGNAGCACTGAAAATATACCTTTCTTCATTTCACCACCATACTCTGTCCCTCCTATAATAGCAATTCTTTTAGCTAAATGAAAAATGATGAAAGTTTCTGAATTCATATTGAATTCTTTGAAATTAGTGTTTTTAACATCAGACGCATTTATTATTGTAAAACCTGGCTCAAATAGTTTGGGAACATGATTCGGTGAACAAATAAACATATTATGTACAAAATGAGCTTGCCAAGCTTTCTTAGCTAAAACTCTAACATTTAAAGAATATTTAAGATCTGCTCCAGCATACCCATCAAATATATAAGTATCTGAATCATTAGATTCATTGTAATAGCTAATTACTTTATCATATAAATTGTCAAATATATCTTGTGAAATCTTTTGATTCACATCTCCCCACCAAATTTTATCATTTGAAGATGGCTCATCTACTATATATTTATCTTTAGGAGATCTACCTGTATAAATACCAGTATCAACCATAGCCGCACCCCGTAAACCAATAATCCCTTCATTATTCTTNACAATATGATCAACCAATGTATCAGAAGGAAGGTTATAGTGAATTTCATTTAATTTTGAAATCCCCAATTGATGTAATCCGATATCTTTTCCGTTAACTAACATAAAATTATTATTTCTCTATTCAAAAAAATTATTATATAAATTTATTGAGATTTGCTCTCATTAACAATAATTGAGGTTTACTATTTTGCATGAGGGTGTGCTTCATCATATACCTCCTTTATCTTTTTTGGATTAACTTTTGTGTATATCTGTGTAGATGAAATACTACTATGTCCTAATAATTCTTGAATTGAGCGTATATCAGCATCATTATCTAAAAGATGAGTTCCAAATGTATGCCTCAAAGTATGAGGACTTGCACCATTTTTCGTACCTAAAATATTAGTCAAATATTTACTTATCCTCATTTGAACTGTACGCACTGAAATACGTTTATTATTTTTCGTTGAAAACAAAGGTATTTGGGGACGAGAGGACCAACCTAGCCCTTTATCTTTTAAATATATTTCCAAAGCAACCATTGCTTTTTTACCAAAAGGGACTATCCTTTCTTTACTCCCTTTTCCTATAACTTTCAAAAGATTATCATTATAATTTATTGAACCAATATTTAAACCAACTAACTCACTTAAACGAATTCCTGTCGCATAAAATAATTCTAAAATAGCGAGATCCCTTTTCCCAATTAAAGTATTCTTATCAGGCTCCTTCATTAACTCATCTATTTTATTTAAATGAATAAATTTTGGAATATTTTTTGGAATTTTTGGAGTTTTTACATGGCTAGCTGGATTATCTAAAATAATTTCTGCTTGTACCATATAATTAAATAAAGATTTNATTGATGCTANTCTACGCGAAACTGTTTTTGATGATAAGCCTTTTTCAAATTCANNACCCATAAATTGACGAACCATTTTTCTATCAATTTTANTNAGGTTGCAAAAAATATATTCATCATANTCTTTTACAAATTGAGAAAATTCCAGCAAATCATGTTGATAAGCACAAACCGTATGACTAGAATAATTTCTTTCTTTATCAATATATTNTAAGAAATCTTGGATTACATCNTCTAAATTATTAAGCATATAATGATTCNAATAAATTTATTAAAGTTATGAATTCTTTTGGTAAAGATGCTTCAAATATAATTGAATCATTATTGATAGGATGACAAAACCCTAACCTTTCCGCGTGAAGGGCATGCCTATTAAAGGTACCCATAGCTTTATAATAAATGTTTTTATACTCATTTATAAACCCTTTAGTCTTTGAGAGCCCTCCTCCATATTTTTCATCTCCAAATATTGGATGACCCAAATGCATAGAATGTATTCTAATTTGGTGCGTTCTACCTGTTTTTGGAAAAAATCTAACTAAAGAGCAATGTTGAAATTCTTTTTCAACCTTAAAAGCAGTTAATGATATTTTCCCTTCTGATGAAATTTTATATTTAGTCGGATCTTTTTTATTNCTCTTAATAGGNAAATTAATTTCCCCNTCTTTTTCTTTCCAAATTCCCCAGGTTANGCCAAGATATTCTTTTTTTACTTTTCTATTTTTAAACTGTGATGAAATAAAGTTGTGTGCATAATTAGTTTTAGCTATTACAATTAGCCCAGAAGTATTTTGATCCAATCTATGTACAATACCAGGTCTATTTAATCCATTAATATTTGATAAATTTTTGAAATAATGTAAAAGGCCATGAACTAATGTACCAGTTTGATTTCCTCGTCCAGGGTGAACAACTAGTCCAGGTGGTTTATTAATTACGATTATTTCATCATCTTCATGTANAATATTTAATTTAATTGGCTCAGGTTTGATAAAGCCNTGATCAGATTNTAANTCAGGAATATTAANATTAATGCAATCATTTAATTCTAAAGAGTATCCAGTTTTACATATTTTATTATTAACAAGTACATTCTCAGAACGTATCCATGATTGTATTTGAGATCTTGAATATATTTTCAATTTTAATGTTAAATAGTGATCTAATCTTTTGCCAATATCTGATAAAGAAATAATTTTAATAACTTGCAAATCTATTGTTTTTGATTCAGTAATTTTTTTTCAAAAAAAATTGAATGAATAATAAACAAAACCATACCTATAGNAACAGAAGAGTCTGCAATATTAAAAATATACCAATGAAAATCACCNANCATAACATCTAAAAANTCAACAACTTCACCATATATTAATCGATCAATTAAATTTCCTATCGCCCCTGCTAAAATAAGAGAAAGAGCATAGCGGTTAAGATAATGGCTATGCCTTTCTTTCCAAAGCATAGCTATGATAACACCAGTTAATAATATAGTCATAACCAATAATATTTGTTTACCACCTGGAAAAGATAGTCCAAATGCCATGCCATCATTTGTTACATACGTAAAATGTAAAAAGTCTTGAATAATGGGCTTTGATTGATAGAGGTTATAAGAGGATTTTATTAACCATTTTGACCACTGATCTAAGATAACAATCATTGAGATAATNCCAATTAGATACATCNGTTTATTATAGNTTAAGCTTTTCTTTTTCTTTACATTGAACGCACTTAGTTGTGTTTGGAACTTCTTTCATCCTCTCTTCAGGAATGAGCTCGTTACAAATTTGGCATACACCAAANGTNCCTTNCTCAATTCTCTCAAGCGCCTTAGNAAGAAATTTATGATAATCAGTTTCTCGATTAATGAAATGATACCCCTTTTCCCTTTCATATGAATCTGTTCCTGCATCAGCCATGTGAACACTATATACTGATTCTTGAGCTAACGTTGATGAANTTCCAGNGCTTGCATCTAGATTTTCTCTAATATCTCCTATATCGTGATCAATATTATCTAACTTCNCTTTTATACTCTTTTTAAATTTTTCTAATTTACTTTTTGAATATTTTTTTCTAGACATATATATTATCCTAATTAATTTTTTTTAATTTTATAGTATATGATTTATCATTGATTTTCACATTATCCATATAATCATAGTTTTCAAGAACACTAACAATATTTTTAGTTAAGGTTTCTATTTTAAAATATTGCTCAAATTTACCTAATGCTTCCTTTATCTGACCATCAAATTCCCAAGATATTTCTATTCTATCTTCTACAGCAAATCCAGCTGTTTTTCTCATAGATTGTACAATACGGACGACATCTCTAACAATCCCTTCAAGGATAAGGTCCTTATCGAGAGTTAAAGAAAGCCCTACTGTTATTCCGCTATCACTAGCAGCAGAGAAACCTTCAACGGCTTTTGTTTCTATAAAAACATCTTCTCTCTCTAGCTTATAATTATATTTTGTAAAATCAATGTATTTATTCTCTTGCAAATTTTTCACCATTTTATTTACACTACCCACTTCTAATAACTTTTTTATATCTGATAAACCTTTACCATATTTTTTCCCCAAAGTTCGGAGATTAGGTTTGATTTTATAATTAATTAATTTATCTGCCTCTGTGATCCTCTCAATAGACTTAACATTTAATTCATCAGTAATGATGTCTTGATTATCCAAAATAAAATTAGATATATAATCATCTTCAACAGCAAAAAGTGCTTTACTTAAAGGTTGCCGAATTTTTATATCGGATAAATTCCTTGCAGATCTACCTAATTCAACGCATTTCTTCAAAGCATCTACATTTCTTATTAAGTCTAATTTAATATAACTTTCATTTGGCGTAGGAAAATCACAAAGATGTACGCTTTCCAAAGCATTCTCATCAGAATTCCTAACCAAGTTTTGATAAATAGTCTCTGATACAAAAGGCAAAATTGGGGAGATAATTTTAATTACTATTTCTAAAACATGATATAAAGTTGCATAAGCAGATTTTTTATCTTCATCATCTTCAGATTTCCAAAACCTTCTACGATTTCTTCTAATATACCAATTTGATAATTCATCTAAATATATTTCAAAACCTTTCATCAAATTATCAACTCTATATTTATCTAAACACTGATCAGCATATTTTATTAACTGATGTGTTTTTGCTATAATCCATTTATCTAAAATAGTTAGTGATTGATTTTGTAATGGGTTTTCTAAATGATTAAAACCATCTACTGCAGCATAAGTAGCATAAAAAGAATATACATTCCAAAAAGTGATCAATTTTTTGCGAACTTCGTCTGCTGGTCCATAACCAAATAAAAGATTCTTCTCAACATGCTGCAAAGAATACATCCAGCGCATTACATCAACTCCCATTTTTTCAGCAGCATCATCAAACCAAATTGCATTACCCCAACTTTTATGCATTTCACGTCCGTTTTCATCTTTAACCAAAGCATGACCAAGTAAAGTTTTAAAAGGAGCTTCACCTTCCATTTCGGCTGACATGGCAAGAAGTGAATAAAACCAATTTCTAAACTGACCTGGAAAACATTCAGTAACAAAATCTGCAGGGAACCATTTCTTCCAATATTCTTTATCTGTATTATACTTAAGCGTGGAAAATGGTACTATACCAGCATCTAGCCATGGATTCCCAACGTCTTTTATTCTAGTTCCTATTAAACCTGTTTTAGGATGCTTTATTTTTACTATATCTATCCAAGGTCTGTGTGGTGATTCATTTTTATATTCCTCAAATCCTTCAACCGCTAGTTCTTTAAGCTCTTCTTTTGAACCTACTACATAAAAAGAGTCATCCTCAAAAACCCAAATTGGCAGTGCCAACCCCCAAAACCGTTTCTTTGAGATCATCCAATCTCCCATATTTTCTAACCATTCATGCTCTCGTTCTATTCCCCAATCAGGAATCCAATTAATATCATCAACTATATTTTTTATTTTATCTCTCCAATCCATATTAATATACCACTCGTCTACTAGCCTAAATACTAGCTCATCACCAGAGCGCCAACAATGAGGATAGATATGTGGATATTTTTCTGCATAGATAAGAAAATTTCTTTTTTTAAGATCATTAATTATTAAATCTGTAGTTTTCTGGCTAGTAGCAACCATACCTGTAAGCCAGCCAAACTTATCAATGAATTTTGACTCGTCATCTAAAGGAGCAATATTCACCAAAGAAAGTTTACTTCCTATTTTATGATCTATATCACCACAGCCAGGAGCCATATGTACAATACCAGTCCCTTCTCCAGCAACAACAATATCATTTCCAATATTATCTTTTCCGGGATCAATTACTTTATGCTGTTTAATTGAATTTAATTTTCGTTCTTTCAACTGATCATTACAAAAAGGATAACCACCGATTTCAGACTGAGCATCAAAATCATCGTATGGTCCATCATACTCCCATCCAATCATATCACTGCCTTTTATAGTCCCAAGCTCTTCATACCCTCCTTTTTCTTTAAATATTTGGGCAATAGTTTTGAGTTTAGGAACACCTTCAACCCATTGCTTTTTTTCTTTATATTGTTTATCTAAACGCTTGAATTCCAAATTTTCTTTAGCAAAATAATATATAGAACCATCTGGTGTACTTATTTTTACATAGTCAAGATTCACATTAACACCTACCACCACATTAGAAGATAATGTCCAGGGTGTTGTTGTCCATACTAGCAAATATTCTTTTTTTCTATTACGTAACGGGAAACGGACAAATACTGAAGTATGGGCGACCAACTTTCTTCCTTCAATAATTTCCATTTGTGAATATGATGTCCCAGACCGACCGCTCCAGGGCACTACATCCGATCCTCGATATATTTTACCTTCAGTCCATAATTTTTTTAAAAAAGACCAAATTGTATAATTATTCTCATCAGACATCGTATAATAAGAGTTATCCCAATCCATCCAATATCCAAGTCGCTTTGATTGTTCCGTTTGAATTTTTGAATACTTATTAACACGTTCCTTACAAAGGGTTACAAATTTTTCAATACCATATTCCTCAACTTCTCGCTTTGTATTAAATCCTAACTCTTTTTCTACTTCCACTTCCACCCAAAGCCCTTGACAATCAAACCCATTCTGATATCTTAATTCAAATCCACTCATAGATTTATATCGATTATAAATATCTTTTAATGTTCTTCCCCAAGCATGATGAACTCCCATTGGATTATTTGCGGTAATGGGTCCATCAATAAAACTCCATTTAGGCTTTCCTTTATTTAATGAACGCCTCTTTTCAAAAATTTTATTTTTTTCCCAAAAGTCCAAAACATCATGTTCGGCTTTGATAAAATCAGTTTTATTATTTACTTTTTTTATACCCATAAAATTATTTTTTTATAATTTTCTATAGAGAAAATTTATTTAATTTTTTTCTAAATATTTACAGATGTTTTATAAATAAAAAGCGCTCCTTATGGAGCGCTTTGTTAAAAATTTTGAATACTAATTATAATTTAATGTAAAAAATCTAGAGCCCCCATTTGGTTTCTTAACCAATAAAAGAACAGCACCTTTATTTCTAGATTTTTCAACTAACCTATTAAATTCTTTTATAGTCTTGACTCTTTTTGTTCCTACATTTTTTATCATATCACCTTCTCTAATTCCTTTCTCGTAGGCTTCCCCCTCTGGATCTATACCTGTTACAACTAACACATCTTCATCACTTTCAATATCATATTGTTTTTTTAAAGATTTAGTAATCTTCTTTAAATCAAGTCCAAAAACTTTTGTTCTGTCACTTCTTTTTGATGCATATTCTCGTGGATTATCTGGTAACTCTTTTAATACAACATCCATTATTTTAGTTTTTCCATCGCGAACTAATTCTACCTTGTTTTTACTATCTGGTGCGGTAAGGGATACTACATTTTTTAAATTTGCTGGATCTGCAATTGTCTTACCATTAAATGCTACAATTACATCTCCTTCTTTTATTCCAGCATCTTCAGCTGGACTATCTTCAACTACATCTGTGATTAAAGCACCATTTCTTGTGCTTATATCAAATGCCTCCGCAATTTCACTATCTATTTCTTGAATAAATACTCCTAACCAAGCCCTAGTAACGAAACCTTTATCAATTAAGTCTGACATGATTCTTTTAGACATATTTGAAGGAATTGCAAATCCCACGCCACGATTACCTTTTTCATAGCCACCTGTTGCTATAGCAGTGTTGATTCCAATTAATTCACCTTCCATATTGAGTAACGCTCCACCACTGTTTCCAGGATTGATAGCAGCATCCGTCTGGATAAAATCTTCATAACTTTGAGCATTCATAATATTACTTCTTCCTAAAGCTGATATAATCCCCGTAGTAACAGTATGACTTAAATTTTCAGAAAATGGACTCCCCACTGCCATCACCCATTCTCCTACTCTAATATTATCAGAATTTCCTAACTTAACATCATCAAGATTTTCAGCATCTATTTGCAAGACAGCTAAGTCTGTTTTTGGGTCAGTACCAACAATAGTCGCTTCATATTCTCTTTTATCTATTAACTTGACACGAATTCCATCCATATCATCAACAACATGATTATTTGTCAAAATATATCCATTTTCAGCATCAACAATTACCCCAGATCCTAAAGCATTTGTCTTATATTCTTTTTGTCGAGGCATGTTCGGCTGAAAGAAAAAATATCCAAAATCATCAAACTGATTTAATGAAATAACTTTATCCGTTATAATTGTTACTATTGCTGGTTTAGCTTTTTCTGCTACATCAGCAAATGCTTTACTAAATTGACGAACAACAGAATTTTGAGCAAATATTATATTTAAAAAGAAAATTAAAATAAAGAGTCTTTGCATTAGCACTATCCTAGTATTTTATAATTAAAATGCATCAAGAGATTAAAATGTTCCAAAAAAAAGCCTCATCAATTGATGAGGCTTTAAAATTATAATATTATTCTAACCTACTTCAAGAATAACATTTTCTTTGTTGATTTATATTGCCCAGCATGAATTGAATAAAAATACATTCCAGTTGATACCTGACTACCCAATTCATTTTTTCCATCCCAAATAATTGCATGATATCCAGGAGTCATATTTCCTGAAACTAATGTCCTTATTTTCTGACCCATCATATTATAAACTGCTAAACTAACATAATCAGACTCTGGAATATCAAATCTAATTTCAGTCGTAGGGTTAAATGGGTTTGGAAAATTCTGCTGAAGAGCAAATCTAGTTGGGATTGCCTTGATCTCTGAAGAATTTTCACGTGTTAAGGTTCGAACAATATTACCATCTGCACCAGCAATCTTTATATCTTTCAAAGAAACTGATGAGACTTGATATTCATTACCTTTGAAATGTAAAGGAATCGTAACATAATTATTATTTTTACTATTTATAGATCCAGAATTAAGATTAGCCACAACTATCTTATACTTATCTTGACCTATTTTCTTAGAAGTAATCATGACATCTTCTTGTATTTCCGATAAGCCAGTAGAAAGAATATCCACCATATCAGCATCATAGTCTAATTCAATTTCTAATCCTCTTATAACACCTTGGTATTCAATAGCAATCGAGAGCTCTGAATTTTTATAATCTGTTAGCATATCTACAAATGCAATTTCATTATTATCAAAGTCCATCGTTCTTGCATTACCACCATAAATAATATCAACCATCATAATAACATCAGCAATATTAATCTCTTCATCCATATTTACGTCAACATTTCGAAATTCATCTTCTGTAGGAAAGTCTTCTTCTAGGATAAAGTCAACAACAGCGAGGACATCATTAATATCTGTATCGCTATCAAAATCAGCATCACCAAGTGCATATGGCACGGCACAAGCTACATTAGAATGGCGCGACTCAAGCTGTCCATAGTTATCGGTATTCCAAAAAGCTGAAACATTATAACAGTATTCAACATAATTAGGACTTGCAGCAACAGTAGCAAATGTATCCGTAGTAGATACTATATACGTTTCATTGCCTTCTAAGTCAACCTCATAAATACGATATTCAACAAGGTCATCTCTATCCATATCAGTTGGTACTGGGTTTAATGGTTGATATATCTGATTAAGGTTTATTATGTTTTCTAGCTGTTCTGTTTCTCTATTATTTTCAATATTAGAGTTATTATAATTTGAAATAATACCAGAACTAACCATCTCATCTTCAATAAGATCTCCTGAAGCATTCATCGCATAATTTAGACCAGGTGCTCCAAGAAATTGAGCTAGAATACCAAAATCTCCAGTTAGGCCAGGATCACCGCCTACCACATCAAAAATTGTGGCCCATGTAACACCATCAGTTGTAACCCAATTGCGATCATAAAATTCTGAGCTTTGAGGTTCTGTATCATTTGCAATCCCTAAAAAGCCACTACCTGCCTCATTCACCACTACATAAATATCACCACTAGCAACTTCTACACCTGCTCCTGAAACATCAAGCTGATATTGAACCAATACATCAGGCGCAGATAAGTCTGCGGATGGAACCAAATTAATTGGTTCACCAACAGGACCACCAACAGAACCACTTGGGTCTAAATATATATCAACAGACGCTGCTACAGCAGTTGCACCACCCTGAAAGGATAGGACCAGACCAGTTAACAGTGCTGGATAGTTAGGAGGTGTAAAACGCACAGAAAATGAACATGGAGCACCGCAACCTATTTGCGCTTCAAAATTATCATCGTAGTATGCCATATCGTATAGAGCAGCACCTCCTGGCTCACGCCACTCTAAATAGACTTCTTCATCAAGAGGATAGGCATTTAGGCCAACAGGAGAAGGCATATCAGGACTCATTACAAAATCTTGCAGTGTAGGATCTGCCTGAGCAAGTACCTCAACATCTTCAGTCGCTGTATAAAAACCTGAACGACGTACTTGCACTGTATTGGTACCAACGTCAAGATTCCATAGATAATAAACACCATCAGCACCTGTTGTGTCTGATGCACTTCCTGAGGTTACAATTACACTATCTAATACTGCACCATTTGGATCTTTTACTACTCCAGTCACATCACCAAATACATACACTGGCTGCGCTGTAACATTGACAGGATCGCTCTCATAATTAGCTTCACCTGGAGCACCTTCATATACTGCTGTAACCCCAAAAACATACTGCAGTTCATTATTTAAATCATATACAGTGTAGTTAGTTGAATCGAAAGCTTCATCATTATCTAATGTGCCATCAACATATACATTATAGCCCATGAAATCATACTCATTTCTGCTGTCCCTTCCAGGAGCTGTTACAGAAAAATTATCCACTCGATGCCAGTTTAAATCAAATGAATCAGCTCCATAAGCATGAAATCTAAAAAACAAACTACCTGATAGACCTGTGATATCATAAGAATAATTTGTAAAGTCAAAACTATCACCACTATTATCAAATAAATCTAATACAGTCCACTCTGCGTCTGAACCAGTTTTATATTCGATAGAAAAATACTCAGCACCACTTGGAGACCAAATATTAAGTTCATAATCAAATGAGACAGTAACAGATGTCAAAGCACCTAAAGGTATGACAGGAGCATAAAGACTCTGATCGTAATTTTGAACAGATGGACTCCAATTAAATATCATACTTGGGGCAGGATTTCCTGTGGCCTCATCATAGAGCCAATTATCTCCACCATCAACAAGCCATAGATCTAACAATCCACCCTCATCAAAAGACTCTGTGTATGGAACACCTAAATTATTTACATCAGGAGCTGTCCAATAAAGAGAGACTTCTTCATCCCAAACTTCTGCATACACATTCGTGGGTGGAGCAGGTTCCCAGCTATTAGGTGTACCACATCCTGTATCTGTTGCCTCAGAAGAGCCTTCATCATACACTGTTTTTACATAATAACAGTACTCTGTACCATTGGTTAAATTGCCATGAGTAAAAGATAACCCATCTGTTGAAGTAAGAAGAGTATTACTAACTGCATCATAGACTTCATATGTAGCAAATGTGCCACATTCTTCTGGAATATCTCTTAAACTATTCTGAGCTGCATATCTTAGAGGATCCATAACAATATCTGTATATGCATCAATCTCTTCCTGAGAAAATCCAGTGTCAGCCATTTTTTGTTGCTCAGTTATCCAAGCTGTCTTAACTGAATTGGCAAGCGGATTGCTTTGTCGTGCTCCAGCAACACTTACAGATAATTCATAATTACCCGTAGCACCACCATAGCCATCAACCACCACATAATACTGACCTGGTTGTAAAGTAACTCCAAATAAACCACTTGGAGGGTATGGAGCTTGATATTCTGGACAGTTAGTATAATCATCATCATTATAGTTTCCTGTAGAGGTTGGGGCAACACAATCTTGATCACTTGTGAAAATTTCTAATTTTGTATCGTAATCTGTAACCATTGAACATAGGGTAAAATCAAAAGTAGTTGCTTGACCAACATTCAAGGTATAGGCTACATCCTCTCCTTGCGATCCCGATACAGGCCAATTATCTCCAGTACCTGTATTATTTCCCTGATGCGTATAAGGTAATTCATTAATAGCATAGTCACCACAACCAATGTTCCCAACTGGTTCTCCCCAAGAAACAATGTTTTGCTGATCTCCACCAAAGACATTGATACTCGATGGAGGACATAATTCCTGTGAAAATGAATATTGATTAAAAGAAAAAAGAAGCGTTAGAAATGTTAGCCTTATTTTCACGATTTATCTCCGTGTATTAAATATTATTAAAAATTTGTATTAGCGTTAGAGTACTAGGAGTCTATAGCTTACATGAATTTATGAATTCTCCAAAGAATTTCAATCAATTTTCTAAATACTTCTTTGAAAACTAAATACCCAATTATTCTTGTCTATTTTTGTTTCACCAACATTGTATATTAAAAAAGGCAAATCGATTCTACAGAATAAATACTTTTCAAATATTTTTGTTTTTAAATTGACTCCGAATCCAGCATCTGCCAAAACACGATTAGAATATCCAGATGGTTTCTCTCTATCCCAAAAAGTTCCCGCATCCGCAAAAATTGTAAAAGCAAAATTCAATTTATTATCCAATAAATTTTTATCTATACCAATCTCCGATGAAGACGAAATCAAAGCCTCAGCTCCTCTCTCTCCAGAATTAACAAAGCCTCTTAAATTCCCTTCACCTGGCATATGATAGTTTAAGAATAATTGTTCTTGACCATAAAATTGATCAACTAAATATTTTTTTTTCAACAAATCATTTGAGCTATTACCCTCAATATTATATCCCTCTTGACCTGGAACAAATGATTTTGCCCAAATTTTTCCTACTATAAATCTTTGGTAATAATTTAATCCAAATCTATTTTTTTTATATTTATTACCACCTAAAGAAATCTTCTTTTTAAAATTACTATTTAATGTTAAGCGATTAAAATCCCATGTAGAAAAATAGCTAAAAGTTGATGCTGCATTTATTGTGAAATAAACAGGCCCAATATTTGAATCCCAGTTCAAATATCCAACTGAGAGCTTACCTTGAGGATTATATCCTAATGCATTTGCTCTGGTTGAATCATACTGGGGTTGCATATAGAATCCACCTGAGAAAATATGGGTAGAAGTACGACCATAAACTCTATTCCATTTTTTTTCGACTTCTAAACCATATTCTTTGACACCTGGCTTATTAAATCCCCAGAAATAAAATTTTGTTCTAGGGAAATAATGCACTGGTTGGCGCCATCCGCTTAAATACCAGTAAATATTTTGAGAATTTAAAGCGTAATTGGTTTCTAGTATAGTATTTTCATATAATCCGTAAGATTTTTCCAGATTTAAACCTGGGGCAAAATCTGATCCATTTTTATCATAATAAAAATTTGGCATCCAACGATAAATCATTTCATTACGTGGTCTATAGGCGAGACTAGGCCAATTAAAAATGATTTTCTTTTTTAATTTAGTTGTATTGTTTCTATAGTCTAAATCCATTGTTTGCACATCTGGATCAAGAGTAATTGCCTTAGGTTTTTTAGTTACAGAGAAACGCAGTGTATCATTGAACCTCCAAAGATGCTTGTCCCACCATTGACGCTCTTTACTACCATCTTCAAACTCTGTTTCAACAAGAATAGGTAAAAATCTTAATCCTTCATTTTTTATTCCCAATTCTATATTCCATTTGTTATTCTCTTTTATTTTTCGAAAAAATGAAATACCATAATCAAGCTTTCGAGTGGTGTGAAGCCATGGATCAAAAAACCAATCAAGTTCTTGGCCAGTATTTTCTTCAACGGCATGTATAAATTTTTGTTCATTTATATGTTTAAGTTTCCATTTATCATAAAAATATTGTATTGATTCATAAAATAGAGAGTCCCCTAAAATATATTTTAATTCAGTAAGCATAAGAGATGGCTTACCATATGCGTTGCGACTATAAGAAGTTGCATTTTTAAATAAATAAGATGGTCTACTAATATTTTCATCATACCCACTAATCATATATCGAATTGAGCTCCATTGATCGGAATGGAGAGAATTATTTAACGGCCAGTATTTTTTTGGAAATTTATCATAGCCTTCATAAAGATTTATATCAAATCCATGTTTACCATAACGATTCATCATATAATCCCTGGTCTGATTTGTTGTAAATCCCTCATCTATCCATGCTTCTTCAACCTCATTATTTGCTAAAATTCCATAAAAATATATATGCCCATACTCATGGACTATAAGACTTTCACTATCTCTTCCATTCATTACAAGCATTGGGTATTCCATTCCTCCACTCTTGATTCTATCTGTGGTTGTAATTTGTGGATATGGATAATCGCCAAATATTTCTTCTAGCCAAGCTAGTGCATTAATCGACCTCTCCAGAACCACTTTTGTCCAATCTTCTCCGCGATTTTTATCATATAACACATGAACATTTGTTTCACCATCTCGACTAATGCCACCCTCATACAAAAAGTCCTTCGATGCCACCCAGGCAAAATCATGTACGTTCTCTGCAAAAAAAGAGACCTGTCTTCTTTTATCTTTATTTGATCCCGTGTATGTTGAATCATAGATATCAAGCCATACACTAAAATCAATTGAAGTATCTACCGCAACTGATTCCCAACCAGGGTTTCCTTTTATAACTACACCGCTTGCAGCAATAATAAAATCATATGGCAAATCAAAATTCACATTAAAATCTCCAAATTCCCCATAAAATTCTCCTTCAGCATGAAATACATCAGGGTGCCATCCTTTTTCATCATATACAGCTAATTTAGGATACCATTGAGCCATATTATACTGATCTTGATAAAAACCAGCTCTCTCTACCATATCCCCAACATGGTGTGTCCAGTCTATATCAATTCTTACAGTTTCACCTGAAGGGATTTTTTTAAATAATTTAGCTTCAAGAATAGTATCATCAATGATATAGCCTTCCATTATTGGCGTTTTATGGATCCAAGAGGAACCATCTTTTGGTAAAGCAATAGAAAATTCATGAATGTCTATTTTACTTGTGAAACCCTCAAGGCGATCTTTAAAATACTTTGCTCGAGACTCCCTTCCTGCGTTGCCTATGTATTCTCTGTATTTAACAGAACCAACCTGGAATGCATTTGGATAGAGATGCATATAAATTCTATCTAACGAATCTGGTGAATTATTTGTGTATTTTATTATTGTCTTTCCAGTGATCTGTCGTATAGAATCATGAAGGGTAATATCCATATCATAGTTAACTCTTTGCTGCCAATAACTATCAATCGGATCTGAAAATAAATTACAAAATATTAATACAACAATAGGTGTAAGTAAACGAATCACCTCACAGACTCTGATAAAAGACTTTATCAAAAGCATTATTACTAAAGATAAGGTTTTAAATCATTATAAAAGATTGCTTCTGATCTTGGTCCGACATATCTTTTTTGAATATACCCCTCTCTATCAATGATAAAAGTAGTCGGTATTCCAGTTATCCTTTTTCCAGTCGCCTGACCATAAAGAGCCGTTACTGTTTGTGTCTCGTTTCCACTAATATCAGTCAACAATTTATAATTAATGCCCCATTTATCAGAAAATGCTTTAATATTTTCTGGGGGTCCTGATGTAAGAGTGACACCAACAATCTCTAATCCATCGTCTTTATACTTTTTTGCCAATCTAATAAAATCAGGGATTTCTTTTCTACAAGGTCCACACCAAGTTCCCCAAAAATTAAGTAGTACAACTTTACCTTTTAACTGTTCTAAAGTAATTGTATTACCCTCCAGATCAGCTAAACTAAAATCAGGTGCTAAAATAGAATTGCTATTCTTTACACTCTGAATATTTTTTTTATTCAATTTCTTATTTTTTTGTTGTGCGGTACTATTATCGCACCCAACAATAAATAAAAACAAGATTATAACACTAAAGTAAAAATTATTTAAGCTATTTATAGATTTTATCATTTGTTTGATTTCCATTTTGATTCCTCAATATAATATTTATTTATGCCCAACTTCAAAAAATCAGAAAAGCCATTAGGGATATAACCACCCGTATCTGCAAGAGTAGTTTCATTAACCGGATCTAAAATTACATAATATGGTTGAGTCGCTTGCTTATAACGTTCAAACTGCATCTTAGCATAGACTTCACTTAGTGAATCTTTTTTATCTACATACAGTCTAGCTAAAACCATTCTATCAAGTTGATCCTTTACTAATTTTTCTGGAAAAACTCTACGTTCCATAACACGACAATTTGCACAATATACACCTGTAAAATCAATAAATAATGGCTTGTTATCTTTTTTTGCTTTTTCAAGAGCCTCATCATACTGATCTACAAACCATCCCTCTTCACGTGCAATATCATCCTCTGTTGGAGGAGGTGGAACAAGTGCTTCAATAAATTCATCCATCAAACGTGGCATTTTATTATAATGATAAGTAGGCGGGTGCAGTGCTGACATAGCGATAGGATAAAGGAATAAAGCAATTAGTAAGATACCAACTATTCTTCCTTTGCCAATAGAAAATCGCTTTATATTATTTGCAGAACCTACAGTGAATAAACCCATAAGGTATCCAATAAGTAACACCCCTATGATAAGAAAAATTATCAACACTATATTTCTTGGAAGAATTCCTAGACCCCACTCTAAATCAGGAACCCAAAGAAACTTTACCGCTGCCGCGATTTCAATAAACCCAAAACTTATTTTTAAAGTTTCCATCCAAGACCCTGAGTTAGGCAATTTATCCAACGCTTTTGGGAAAAGTGATAAAGCAACAAAAGGTGCGGCAAAAACAATACCATAAATTATCATACCATATAAGCTAGTTAACATTCCCCCAGCAGTACCTGTCGCTGCAACAACTAACAAAGTACCAACAACTGGAACCGTACAACTAAAACTAGTAATTGAGAAAGCTACACCAAGTAATAAAGCTCCTATATATGCACTTGTCGCAGATTGTCCTGCTTGATCAGTTTTATTAACCAAATTCCCAGCAACATTAATATTTACTATACCAAACATCCATAATGCAAAAAATATGAATAAGACTCCTAGACCAAGATTTAACCATGGGTTTGTTGCAATAAAATTTCCAATATTTGCATATTTAGACTGTGCCGCAATATCGTTTACTCCCCATGAAAGAATACTGACTACTAGACCTATTATAACAAAAGTACCTGCAATACCTAAACCATAGAAAAATGCTATTGTCATTCTACCAATATTTTTTTCATCAGACATTTTCCCGAAAAAAGAAATAATAATAGGAATCATTGGATACACACATGGCATAATCCAACTTATGATTGCACCTCCAATGGCTAATAAAAAAACACCCAAAAGTGAATTATCCATATAATCCTTTTTTGATTGTTCAATTGCATTAGAGAATGAAGTTTTACCTTTACGTGGGGGGCCTTCTTCCACTTCAAAATAAATTGTGCTGCTTTTCAGATTAGGAGGATAACATAATCTTTCATTACATACCATATAGTAAACTTCTATCTCAATTGGATATTTTCCTGGATCTAGATTTCTTTTTAACCTAACAGGATAAGTAAAACCAGTATTACCTTCGTGATAATATGTATCAGAATCAAACCCTGGATCAAAAGCATATTTTGGTTCAGGCTCAATAAGCGTTCCGAATGAACTAATAGCATCACTTTTCAAAGTTATTTCAGTTGGTAATGGACCTTCCGCAATCTTATGTACGGAGTAAATATGCCATTGCTTTTCCATTAAAGCTTCTATCTCAACATTAATAACTTCCCCTGCTCTAGCTTTAGACGCAGTATTTGATACTATTTTTACGGGATTAGTTTGACCACATACAATACCAAGATAAATAACGATGATTAATATTTTTTTAAATTCTTTCATAAAAGTAAGTTTATTATTCAATTTTCATGATACCAAAAGTCTTTGTTTCTTTTCATGTATTTTCTTCTTTAATTCATCTATATTTTTCTTTACGGCTATCTTTCCTTGATTAAACAACTCATCGCAATATTTAAATTCAGACCAATTTTTACCTAATGTATCTGGTCGGATTACATAATCTGCTTGTTGAGATAGTAAACCCTTCAATCTATTTGAGGTTATAATATTTGCACGTTTTGTTATAGACTTCGCATTTAAAGAATCTAATTCTTTATATTCATAGAGACCAATATCAACAGCTATAATAAAATCACATTCTTTTTTTAAAATTGGAATTGGAATTGGCATTCCCACACCTCCATCCGTGATAATTTTTTTGCCTATATATGTTGGAGCAATTACACCAGGTATTGAACAGCTCTGAACTAAAGCATCTATAATATCACCACTTTCATATACTATATCTTTTCCATTTTCTAAATCTGTTACAACTACTTTTAATGGTATTTTTAAATCATTAAAAGCATTAAAAGGAACTAAAGTTTTTAAACTATTTTTTAATTGTCTTTTACTAATTATTGAATCCTTATGTAAACTTAATAATGCAACAGCATATTCAATAATTTTAATTTTTAGTTTAGCAAAAAGAGATTCTGAATTATTATTAAAAAAAATATTAACAGAGTTATTGTACTTTTCATTATCCCATAATTTTCTCATTTTTTTTTCTATCCAGAAAGGATCTTTTGAATAAGCATACATGGCAGCGATAACAGAACCTGAGCTAACTCCAGAAATAATATCAAATTCTATTCCTGCGAGCGACATTTCTTGAAGTACACCTATATGAGCTGCGCCTCTAGCTCCGCCTCCTCCAAGAGCAATCCCTAACGAAGGACTTGTTTTCACTTACTACGTTTTCCCAGAGACACATTCATTTCTACTCTACGATTTGGATTGTCCCTTGCGTCTCTCGGCAAATTAATTATTTGATCTATTATCTCATCACCCTCAATAACTTGTCCAAATACCGTATATTTTCCATTGAGGTGTGCAACATCTGTCGCACAAATAAAAAATTGGCTACCTCCACTGTTTGGATTATTGGATCTCGCCATGGATAGAATACCTCTCTTATGTTTAATATTATTAAACTCTGCAGGAAGATTCCATGTATTCTTCTCTTCCTCTATCCCAATTCCATAGAATTTCGCGGCATGCCCACCAGTTCCATAAGTTGCTTTATTATCTCCTTTTGTATTCGGATCACCACCCTGTATCATAAAACCTGGAATTACACGATGAAAAATAGTACCATTATAATAGCCATTTTTTGCATGTAATTTAAAACTCTCGACATGTTTAGGAGCTGCTCCTTCAAAAAATTCAACAACCATGTCACCATAATTTGTAGAAATAATGGCGACATCCATCATAGGCTTTTTTGATTCTACATTAGTGTTTTTTTCTTCAGTTACTTGATTTTTTTGATTGTTATTTTTCAATGTATTTTCCTTTTTATTTTCACTACAACCCGTAAAGATAATACTGGATACGAATAATAGATTAATTAGATATTTTATCATGAATATCGACTCCCTGGTTTTTGTATTGGAATTTCAGCTAGCTCATGAGGCAAATCATTTTCATTATAGCTAACTGCGTTTAGTTTTATAATTGAGTATTGATTACGATGCAAATCAACAGTTCCATTACTACGATCTACAAGGACACCAATACCTAAAATTTCTGCATTAGCGGATTGTACTAAATTCATGACCTCTTTTACAGAACCGCCAGTAGTAATAACATCCTCAACAATTAATACTTTTTCTCCACATTTTATCTCAAATCCTCTTCGAATAATCATAGCACCATTTTTCCTTTCAGCAAAAATAGTTCTACAACCGAGTTGGGTTCCTACTTCAGTACCCAGGACTACCCCTCCAATAGCAGGAGAAATAATAAGATCTGGTTTTTTATCCTCAAACTCATCTGCAATCATAATAGAAAAAGCGGTGAGATATTCAGGATGCTGTAAAACCTTAGCACATTGAAAATAGCTAGCACTATGTCTACCAGAGGTAAGAACAAAATGTCCTTCTAATAGAGCGCCTGTTGATTTAAAAATATTAATTATTTGGTCGTTTTCATTCATCTATAATATTTCTCTCATTCGCATTAAATAATTTGAAGCTGCTTTCTGGATTGATTTTGAACTCATATCACCCGCGAAACTAATACTTCTTGATATATTAATAAGACCAATTCCACTTTGGTTCCCTATTTTTAAAGAAGTTAAAAGATCACCGCCTTGAGCTCCTACACCTGGGATTAGTAACGGCATTCCATTGGAAATATCACGTATCATTTGTAACTCTCTAGGTGCTGTAGCGCCAACTACAAGCCCAATATTATCTTTACCATTTAAATCATTTGCCATATGTACAACCTTTTCAAAAAGAGTCATTCCATTTTCCTTCATATTTTGTATCTCTTCAGCTGATGAATTTGAAGTTCTTGCTAATAAAAAAACTCCTTTATCAGTTTTTTCTAAAAAAGGCTTGATACTATCTCTACCCAAATAAGGATTGATTGTTACACAATCAAAGTTAAAATGATCAAAAATACTTTTAGAGTATTGAACTGCAGTATTACCTATGTCACCTCTTTTTGCATCAGCAATTTTTATATGTTTACTACCAATAAAATCTACCGTTTCCTCTAACCATGCAAAACCTGCAGAACCCCATCTTTCAAAAAAAGCAAAATTAGGTTTATAGGCAACTGCGTATTCTTTAGTTGCGTCAATTACTTTAAAAGTATGTTCTTTTAGAGCCTGAAAATTATTTGACTTTAGCGATTCAGGACTTATATCTAAACCTACACAAAGCCACGATTTTCGCTTTTCAATAATAGATTTAATGATTGAATTAAAACTCTTCACAGAATGATAATTTACCCATTTGTGAAACAATTCAGCAATTTCAAATCAACAAATATAAAATTATTTAATTTATATACCATATCCCTAAACTTCAGGTAATGGTAGAGGGATATATAAAACAAGAACCGAACTCAATTACAAAAATTATTGCACGCAGTGGATCATTTCAAATTGAGCTTATGAATTATGTTGGGACAAATGATTATGCATCACTCATTAAAATATCAGAGTCATTAGTTGAAAAATATGGTGAAAACGCGAAATTGACTCCAAATACAATTCAGACTTATTTTAATCGAGAGGACTCTATTCCTTTTGTGGCAAGATTTCAAAATGAAATTATTGGCTATATAATTGGTATTCCACTAGAATTATTAGATAGAGAGCCATGGGCTAGACTTGATATTAATTTTGGAGAAAAAAATACCATTTACACTTACGCATTCGTAATCCAGATACCTTTTAAAGGAAATGGTTATGCTAAAATGTTAAAAAAAGTTTATTTAAATTGGGTAAAAAAGCAAGAAAATATAGCATACATGACAGGACACGTTATGCAAGGTATTTCATCTAAATTCAAAGGGGAAATTAAAATCATAGACCTGATCAATAATTGGCAAGGGACTGGGAAAATATTCGAATATTATCGTAGAGAGATTGATCCCGATAATCTTTATAAAAAAAATCTAACAACTAAGATATAACAGGTTTTGACAAATTAAATACTATACAATCTTTATAAAATTGATACTATTTCATTAAAGTAAAATTAATCAGAATCATTGAAGAATTGATTCAAAACCTTTTGCTCAGGCGGTTTTGTAACTAAGCTTACAATAACCAGGGCCATTATGGATAGACAGGCAGCGGGATATGTTAATTCTTGCAAAAATGGATGCAATCCTTTAAACCCTGACCAATTAGGTAAAAAATAAGTCCAAATTACAGTCACTGTAGTTCCTGTTATAATCGAAGATATCGCACCTTCATTTGTTGCCCTTTTCCAAAGAAATGCTGCCAAAAGTGCAGGTGTAATGGAAGTACCATAAATATTATATGCTGTAAAAGCAGCATTCAATACTGTTGCAAATTGGCTTACTAATAAAAATGCGAAAAGCCCAAGAACTAAAACCAAAATTCTAATAATTAATAAAATTTGTTTTTCGGAAGCATTTGAGTTTATATGTTTTAAATACACATCACGTGTCAAATTTGTAGCTGGAATTAATAAAAAAGAATCAGCAGTTGATACAATAATTGCCATCATAGTAGAAACTAATAATAATCCTAAAATCAACGGTAACCCTGCATATCGTGCTATAGCTGGAATTACTGATTCACTTCCTGATTGTCTAGCCTCAAGCATTGCAACTACATTTGTATTGGATATTCCTGATTGTGCATCTTTAACAAGATCTGGAATTATGCCCTTACTTGCAGCTACTGATCCAGTTAATCCTAGCATTGATATTACTGATTCCAATACTATTACACCGATAATCCAAAAAAATACAGCCTTCTTTGCTGAACCTCCATCACGTGCACTAAATATACGTTGATACATATTAGCATCTCCCATAAGGAGCAACATAGTTGGGACAAAAAAGCTGATTGCAATAATTGGGCCTGAGATGTCCCCTGCCCTCTCCAGTTCCCAATTACCAAATAATTGCCATTTACCAACAGATTCTGATATTGTAATTATCTCTGAAATCCCGCCAACTTTCAAAACAAGAAAAATCAAAGCACCAATAGTGCCGATAGTCATAAGAATACCATTTACAACATCAGTATAAACCACAGAAAACATTCCTGCTAGCACTGTATATGAAATCGCAAATAAAGCTGTTATGACAATACCACTTTCTAATGATATTATTCCATCTGAAACCATGGATAATACTTTGCCACCACCTCTAAATTGATAAGAAACAATAGTCGTATAGGCTATCACAGTTGTTACGGTAGCTAATAAAGCAGCTACACTTCCATATCTTACTTCAAATATGTCAGGAACTGTTACTTTACCAAAATTTCTAATCCTTTTAGAAATAAAATAAATTAATGCAATCCCTAGCCATGCACCTCCACTCGACCATAAGCCTGCTAATCCATTTCGATAACCTAAACCAGCACCACTAAATAATGATCCACTTCCCATCCAAGTTGCTAATAGTGTGCCAACTAATACAAACCATGGTAGTGTCCTACCAGCGACCATAAAATCTTCACTATCTTTTACTGAACGTACTTTGTAAATACCAACAGCAACTAGGAAAGATAAATATGCAATAATGCTATATAGAAATATCAAAGCTAATTTACCGATGTCTTTAACATTTCAATAATCTCTCTTTTAAAATATGGCGCAATATGTGTTTCAACACCTTCATCCGTAATATGAGCAATGACCTGATTACGAATTCTTAGGTTGTAATATTCTTCTAAAATATAACGATATAAAGATAGCTGAAGAGAATAATGATTGAAATTACAATCTAAAATATTTTTAGTGACCTTATGTGTCCCGGTTTTATAATTATGTGAAACCTTATTGATTTTCTTTGAAGTTTTCCAATCAATAATAATATATTCATCAGTTTTGGTATCCTTTGCTAATATATCAATTGTACCTGCAATTTGAAGTTCAGTGCTATATATTATTATTTCTGATAAAACATCGATATCAAATTTGGACTTATAATTCATCAACCACCTTTTACCATTAATTGATTTAATATCTTTAGGCTCAGTGCCATTCTTAATCCAATCTTCAATCTCATCGTGCACGATTGTTCCATATTTTGCTGCATCATCCCACTCTTTCATTAATGATTCCACTGTTCTATCAGCATACTTAGAATAATTTGCTACAAGCTTTTTAGCTATTTTTTCCGCATCAAACCCTTCAAAAAAATGATCTAAAAATGTTGTAACACTTGTAAAAGCAATCTCTGGATGCGAAAGAAGTTTATAACTATGATTTTCGCGATTCAGTACAATATTATCATCTATAACATTATTCATTATTTAACCTTATAATAATTTTATTATATCTATATTTTTTAACTATATACATCTATAGAATTTATTCTAATTTTTGAAGATAAAATTCAGGATCTATGAAAAAACTGATATTTATTCAAATATGTATTATTCTGTTTCCTTATTGCACTAATAAAACCTTGAAAAAAAAAATAAAAAAACAAAACCGTTTAAAACATTCTCAAAGCCCTTATTTACTTCAACATGCTAGTAACCCAGTTGATTGGTATCCCTGGAGCGAAGAAGCATTTATTTTAGCAAAAGAGGAAAATAAACCAATATTTTTATCTATAGGCTATTCAACCTGTCACTGGTGCCATGTCATGGAGCATGAAAGTTTTGAAGATACAATAGTAGCAAAGCAAATGAATAAATATTTTATAAATATAAAAGTAGATCGTGAAGAAATGCCAGAGATAGACCATCTATATATGTCCGTATGCCAAGCTATGACTGGACGAGGAGGATGGCCACTAACAATTATCATGACACCTGATAAAGAACCTTTCTTTGCTGGTACATATTTTCCTAAACAAGGAAGAAGAGGACAGCCAGGCATGTTAGAACTTATCCCAAGCCTAGCTAATGCTTGGAAAAATAAGCAAAATGAAATAAAACAATCCATAAATCAGATACAAAATTATTTAATTCAAATTAATACAAGTGTGCAAGGAGAGGAATGGGATGAGGATATGATCCATCATACATACAAACAATATTTAAAGCAATTCGATCCTAAATACGGAGGTTTTGGAAATGCACCCAAGTTTCCATCTACACATAATTTAATATTTTTATTAAGGTATAGTAAAATTTATAGTAATGCAACTGCGCTAGAGATGGTTGAAACAACTCTACAATCTATTAGAAAAGGAGGAATATTTGATCATATCGGACTAGGCTTTCATCGATATTCTACTGATGAGAAATGGTTTCTCCCTCATTTTGAAAAAATGCTATATGATCAAGCTATGATATCAATAGCATATTTAGAGGCATATCAACTTACAAGAAAAAAAGAATATGCGGATGTAGCGAGGGAAATCTTTTCCTACGTACTAAGAGCCATGCAAGATAAAGAAGGCGGATTCTACTCAGCAGAAGATGCTGATAGTGAAGGTGAAGAAGGAACTTTTTATATTTGGGAGAAAGATGAAATTATAAAAATTCTTGGAAATGAAATTGGAATGCTTATATCAAAAGTATATGGTTTTTCTAAAACTGGAAATTTCTTTGATGAAGCCACTGGCGAAACAAATGGAAAAAATATTCCTCACCTTAATAAAAACCTGCAGTTAATAGCTGAAGACCTCAATTTGCCATTAGATAGTCTAAATCAAGTAATTCAATCCTCTAGAGAAAAACTATTTCAAATACGTGATAAAAGAATCCATCCTCTAAAAGATGATAAAATTCTAACAGACTGGAATGGGCTCATGATATCTGCTTTAGCATTAGGAGGAATAGTTTTAGATAATGACCTATATTTAAAAGCCGCAGAGAATGCATCAAAATTTATTCTTTCAGAATTACAGGAAGATAATGGGCGATTACTAAAAAGGTTCCGAAAAGGGAAAGCAGGATTACCACCTCATTTAGATGACTATTCTTTTATGATTTGGGGTTTACTTAATCTATATGAAGCAACTTTCAATACAAAATATCTATCAAATGCTATATCCTTCTCAGAAATAATGATAGAAGATTTTATTGATGAAAATGGCGGTTTTTTTATAGGAAGTAAAAATGCAGAAAAACTAATGGTTAGAGCAAAAGATAGCTATGATGGAGCAATACCATCTGGTAATTCTGTAGCCGTATTAAATTTTTTTAGAATATGGAAAATTACTGGGAATACAAAATGGTTAACTATTGCAAATAAAACTCTTAAAGCATTTACAATTCAGGCTAAAAAATCGCCAACAGGTTTCGCACATATGCTAACTGGATTTATGTTCGACTTAAAAAATCCAAAAGAATTTGTAATAGTATTAGATAGTAAAAATCATAATCTTAATCAAATTATAAAACAGATTAGAAAACATTATTCTCCAAATATGGTAGTATTAATAAAAGATAAATCTAATCCTTCAGATATTGAAAAGATATCTCCTTGGATAGCAGCATATGATATGATTAATAATAAGCCAACTTATTATATTTGTGAGAACTTTTCTTGTAAGCAACCAACAACAAATTTAAAATTAGCATTAAATTATATTAACCAATAATAAATGATTTATTTTAATTTGGTTGTTCCAAAAGGTATCTAAATGAAAAAAATAGCACTCCATTGGCAAATTATAATTGGACTTTTCCTTGGTCTAATCTATGGTTTTATATCGACCAATCTGGGTTGGGGCTCATTCACAACTAATTGGATTGCACCATTTGGTACTATATTTATCAATCTTCTAAAATTAATCGCTATGCCTCTTGTTTTAGCGTCTCTAATCACAGGAGTTGCATCACTATCTGATGTAAAAAAACTTAGTAGGATTGGAGGAAAAACAATCTCAATTTATATAGGAACTACTGCATTAGCAGTTACAATAGGTCTTATTTCAGTAAACATACTAAAACCTGGTGATAAGATTCCCATTGAAATGAAAGAGAAATTGCAAACTTTATATGAAAAAGATGCCGAAAATAAAGCAAGTTCTGTTCACAAAGTAAAAAATAGGGGACCACTTCAACCAATTGTTGATATGGTACCAAATAACTTTTTCAATTCTGCATCTAATAATAGAAACATGTTACAAGTTGTTTTTGTTGCTATTTTAATAGGGGTTGGCCTAATACAAATTCCTAAAAAAAATAGTAAACCTCTAAAACTTTTTTTTAAGAGCCTTTCAGATGTTGTAATTAAACTTGTAGATATTATAATGCTAATCGCACCAATAGGAGTTTTTGCTCTTATATCTCAAACAATTAATAAGGTAGCTGGGGATAATCCCTCTCAGGTTCTTGAATTATTAGGTGCTCTTGGTTTTTATATGTTTTCTGTAATCTTAGGCTTAATTATTCATGTAATAATTACCTATATGGGTATGATGAGATTCTTTACTAAGATGAAAGTACAAACTTTCTTTAAAGGATTAGCTCCCGCTCAATTATTAGCATTCTCTACTAGTTCAAGCGGAGCAACCTTACCTGTGACAATGGAACGCTGTGAAGAAAAATTAGGCGTAAGTGAAGAAGTTTCTTCTTTTGTTTTACCTCTAGGCGCGACAATCAATATGGACGGAACTGCTCTATATCAAGCAGTAGCAGCTGTATTTATTGCTCAAACTCTTAATATGTCTTTAGATATTAGCGCTCAAATAACAATTGTCCTTACTACTGTTTTAGCATCTATAGGAACTGCGGCTGTTCCAGGAGCTGGAATTGTTATGCTAGTTATAATTTTAGAATCTGTGGGAGTTCCTAGTGAGGGGATTGCAATTATACTTGGTGTTGATAGAATATTAGATATGATGCGAACTACAGTGAATGTTACTGGAGATGCGACTGTTAGTATAATAATTTCAGAATCAGAAGACCAAATAAACACTCCTATCATTTAATATTTTTTTATAAAAATTAATATTCATTATATTCACTGATTATTAACGGGTAGGTTCTGTATTTTTTGGATCTATAACTATCTATTGGGTGCTGTACTTCAGGTTCAAAAAACAGGCCTTTTCGTTCTTAGCGAATCAAGGAAGTTTGCTGTATTTGAGAGGCTCCCGTCATTCATTAAACAAAGAATGATCCCAAAAAACAATCTACCCGTTATTAATTTAAACCAGAAGTAATCTGCTTTATTCTTGGCCTAGATCCTCTAATTTTTAATTTAACTTTATCATCTTCAAATAATCTCTCTAATACTTCAACTCCACTTTGAGCATTTGCAATTACTTTTCCATTTCGATATGGAATCTGCAATTCAATAGTTTGGAAACTCTCTTCCATCTGCTCAATAATCTTATTCTTTAATTCAGAAAGTAAAAGATGTTGTTTAGCTGAGATAACTATAGAATTTTGTAAAGAACGTCTTATCCTTTCTATTTTATCAGGACTGGAGATTAAATCAACTTTATTTAATACAAATAGAGTAGGAACTTTTTGCGCACCCATTTCCTCTAATACACTATTAATAGTGATTAAATGATCTTCCATATCTACAGAAGAAATATCAAGAACTATGATAATTAAATCAGCTTCTAATACTTCTTTTAAAGTACTCTTGAACGATGCTACCAAATTATGAGGTAACTTTCTAATAAATCCAACAGTATCACTTAACAAGACTTGGTGCGAAGAATCCAAATCTAGTTTTCTTATCGTAGTATCCAAAGTTGCAAATAATTGATCTTTAATATAAACGTCTGACCCAGTTAACGCTTTAAAAAGTGTTGATTTACCTGCGTTAGTATAACCTACTAATGAAACACGATATTCAGATGAACGACGCATACTTTGTGTCTCACGTTCTTTCTCAATTTTTGTAAGTTCTTTTTTTAAACGACTAATACGAGTTCTTATTAATCTTCGATCTATTTCGATTTGTGTTTCACCCATTCCTGCACGTGTACCTATACCACCCATTTGACGTTCTAAATGAGTCCATTGTCTTGTTAACCTAGGTAACAAATACTCTAAATATGCTAAATTAACTTGGGTAGCTGCTTCTTTGGATCGTGCATGATTTTTAAATATATCTAGAATAAGACCATTTCGATCTAATACTTTTACTTTTTCAGACATTTGATGATAATTCTTAATCTGAGCTGGACTTAATTCATCATCAAAAATAATTAAACTAGCACCAATTTCATTTGCCTGTGAAAGTATCTGCTTAGCTTTCCCGATTCCAATTAATGTTGCTGGATTTATAGTTCTTATTTTTTGAGTTACTCTACCGACTACTTTGGCACCTGCAGTATTTGCTAATAATTGTAACTCATCAAGATGCTCTTCTATACGCTTTTCATCAATAAAGCGGTTTATTACCCCAACGAGAATCGCTTTTTCTTGTTGAATTTGATTATTATGGATCAATTTTGCTTAAATCTCAAATTTTCAACTTTTGGAGCACTAAGTATAGTTTCTCCTAAAAGAAAAATTAAAGCAACAATCAAAAAGATTTCCCAAAGGGATTTACCATGACGAATATTCGAAAAAACTTGAGAAAAATCACTATTAATATTCATCCATCTAATTTGATCTTCAGATATAAAAGAAGCAATAAAATTATTATCAATTATCGGTTTTATATATTCTTTATAATGTAATCGTGTCGGGAAAGAAGTGAAATGCTCACCTTCGCTTAATACTTTATAAATTCCTAATTCATCTGTATTCAATATTTCAATACTCTCATTATCATAGTTTGGAACTATTAATTCAATCTTTCCAGAAGGACTTAAAACTTCCCATTTTTTCATAAGTTCACTTTCTTTGATTGTAATTACCTTTGATTCATTAATTAAAACTGGTGCAGTATTAATTTCATCTGTACCAGTAAGAATTATTAAACGATAAATTAATGGGACAACCATACCACGAATCGGTAAATCATTCCAGCCTAGATCTAATAAAGTAGAAAAATAAAAAATATTTCCAGTCCCTATTGAAAATTCAAGGAGTAATGGATCTTTATTATTTAATGTCCAATGCACCGTATGATTAGAAGAAAGTTTAACATTAATATAATTAAAAATTTCAGGCAGCTCTTTTTGTAATGTACGTTTCTGTAAATCTTTTAATAAATCAAACTGTTTATTTGACACATTAGTTTGAAAAATTCCATCACCTGAATTAATCTTTTTTATTTGTTCTGGGAATCCCAATTTAGAATACATATCTGAATGAAAATCTTCTTTACTTGAATCTCCTTGGAACCATATCACTCCTCCACCTTTTTTTAAGAAACGCTCCAAATCATGTGCTCCCTCCTCAGTAATACTATTTATATTATGAATAATAGCCATGTCGAATTCATTTAAAAAAAGTCTATTTATTTTTGACTGCACACTTTTATTAACAGTTAAAAAGGTGTTCTCTGGATCTATAGATCTAATAATCATTTCTATTAAAGAAATTTCTTCCAACGATGACCCTATAACTCCAATACGAATTTGTTTCATTATTGGCATAATTTGATACCAATTATTATCTAATAGATAATCATCCTCAGGTAAGGCCATTATGCTCTCTAAAATCCCAGCTTCGGATGGATAAGCTTGAAAAAGAAATGACTTTCTAATACCAGGATCAAATTCTGAAATAACTTGCCCTACACGGCGGTTATTAAAAAGTAACTCTACTGGAACATTTTGCTTTTTTTTATATCCAGAATTTTTTATATCTGTATCAAGCTTGATTAATTGATTTAATGTTTTTATTCTATCAACGGTTGAAACATTAACAATACCTAAATTACTGGAAACATTCCCAGGTGTAATAAAATAAAACTTCCAATTAGCATAATTTCCAAGACTATTATTAAATGAAGAATCAGGAGAATGCATAAAGTCACTAAAAACAATACATTCTTTAATTGCTCCTGTTATATTCTCAGAGGATATTATATCATCTATAAATGTCCAAAGATTATCATGGTCATTGGTTGGCTCAATATACTTAATAGCATTTCGGATATCGGGGTCATTATTTTTCCCTCTAAAAACAACTTTGGGAGGACAAGTTTGTGAAATAATAATTTGAGTATTATCATTAAATTCAGATAATAATGCAAAAGATTCATTCTTTGATATATCTAAAAAAGTTCTTCCCTTATTAATAACTGACATACTTGCAGAATTATCAATCAAAATAATTAAACTACTGTCCTGCTCTCCTGCTAACCAGCCTGGTATAAAACCTTTAGTTACAGGTTGAGCAAGCATCATTACCAAAGAACTGATAAAGAGCACTCTTAGAATGAGTATTGCAATTTTCTTAAGCTGCAATCTATAGATTGCATTCGATTCTAATTTTTCCAAAAACATAATGCTACTAAAATTGACCTCATCTACTTTAAAACGATTCCAAAAATGAATAATTAATGGAATGCTTATAAAAGATAATAGCCATAGGACAGAAGGTGCTAAAAAAGTCATATTATTTTGGATAACACATGCATTATAATACCTGAAAAAATAGGTATAGAAAAATTATCATTAATTTTTAAAGGTAGTAACTCTATTGCCATCGCCGAAATAGCTCCTAAAATAATTATAATTGGAGAAAGAGTCTGATTAATAGCTAATACAATAATTATACAAGTTAAAGTTCCTATTAAAGTCCCTGAGAAAGATTTATCCCAAATTCTTCCAATTGGATATTTTATACCAAATAAAGCTGCAACAGAGTCACCAATTGATAAAAATAATAGCGCAGGAACAGCAATTTGCATATCGAACAAAAATACTGTCAAAGTAAAACTTAAGATCATCCAAGTCGCTCCAGTTATACCACCTGTTAATTCTGAACGACGTAGAATTAAATTTAAATGTTTAAGAAAAATGATTCTAAGAATGCTGTCTACTTTATTCCTTTTATATTCTATTATCAAAGCAATACATAAAATTATAAAAAGCAAAATATATATTGTTTGACGATCTTTAATTAAAAATAAATAACTCAATGGAATAATTGATGAAAAAAGATGCAAAACCTTCCTATAAATCTCGCTATTTTTAATTTTTGTCACTGATTGATTATTTGATTAAAAATGTCTTGCATATCAAGCACACTTACTGTCAAATCAATTTTAATAGGTTTTTCTAAAATTGTTTCAGCTGTAATAGATTGATCTAAAACTGTATAAGGTATTAAATCTTCATTCTGTCTATAAAATATTTTACCAAGTATAAAACCAGCTCTCTGCAAATCAGATATAGCTTTTTTCTTACTTAATCCGAAAAGATTTGGAACTTGAAAAAAGTTTGGTGGTACACCAAGACTTATTGTCAAATGTAGACCAGTACCTTTAGCCAAAAAGTCTCCTCCTTTAGGATATTGCCATGTTACATTACCCGCAGGGACATCTGAATTATATTCTTCATAAACAGTATCTATTTCAAGACCAAATTGATTTAATGCAAGTTCTGAACTACGTAATGATCGTCCTATAAGATCTGGAATTGAAACCATTTTTTCTGGTTGAGCAATTTTAAGTCTAACTGTCCTTCCTTTTTTCACTCTAGTATTTGGTTTTGGATATTGATCAACGATAATCTCTGGATCATATGTCCCAGTAAATAAAGTATCTGAAACAACGATTCTATAACCTTCTAATAATAATATCTTTCTACCATAATCCAGCTTTTTATTAATTACATTAGTCATATATTTTCCTGAATTAATCCGAACATATTTTGGCATTAAAAAAGAATCAAAAAGTAATATCAAAAGAAAAACTATACTAAAAAATGTAATTAAATAAATTAAACTGGTTTTTATCATACTTTTTTTATTCTAATTGCAAACATTCCATCAATCCCATGCAAATGAGGTGATGTATTTAAAAAATGTTTATCCTTGATCCAAAAATTTGGAATAGCACTAGGCAATTCATCTATTGTAAAATTAGAATTTAAATTAAGAAAATTTTCAACAACCACCAAATTTTCCTCAGGCTCTAATGAACAAGTTGAATATACCATAGATCCTCCATTTTTTAAAAATTGAGAACAATGATTAAGTATACTTAATTGCAGTTTTGTAAACTTTTTCAAATCTTCAGCTTTACGCCGCCACCTAATATCTGGCTTCCTTCCTATCACCCCTGTTCCTGTACAAGGAGCATCAATTAATATTTTATCGACTTTTTCATAAGTATCTTTTGTAGCATCTTTTACCGACCAGTGAATATTTTTTCTTCCATGCCTTTTAATATCTTTAATTCCTAATGCAACTCTATCGGATGATGTATCTGACGCATACACCACACCTCTGTCTCCTACAAGATGTGCTAATTGTAAAGTTTTGGTACCAGGAGCTGCACAAACATCTAATACCCTATCTCCATTTTTAACATCTAAACAATAAACAATTGCAGCAGAAGATGGACTTTGAATAGAGATATCACCATTATTAAACAAATTTGACCCCAAAATTTTACTACTACTTGATCTTACTAATAAAATATTTTTTAAAAACAAATCTGTTTTAATTCCTTTATTTTCAAATACCTCGATAATATTTTCAATAGATTTTGATTTATTATCACATCTAATGTATAAATCTGATGGTTTATTAATATAATCTATCAATTTATCATAATGTACTTTACTATAACGATTCAACCATCTTTCATCAATCCAATTTGGCAGAGAAGACCAGCCACTAGCAGTTCTTATAGGCTTATACCAATATTTATCTGATTTTATTTTTCTAATCAAATTTCTTAATACTGCATTAGTAAAACCCGCAGACTTTTTACTTGAAAAATGATGTGCTAATTGTACAAATGAATCTACTGCCGCATAATTAGGTACATACCTATCAAAAATAATTTCATAAAACCCCAACCTCATAATAATTATTATAGAACCGTCTAATCGTTTAATCTTTTTATTTGATATAAACTCAATCATAAGATCCAATCTAGCTCTTAACCTTACCACCTCATTAGCCAATACTATCGCCCTGTTTTTAAAGCTGTTTTTTGGAGAATATTTTAAAAAAACATCATCTCTAGCCTTAGTTATTTTTATATCTTTTTGTTCAAATTTCTTTAAAATAAAAAACGCAAGAAATCGAGAATCTATGTTCCTCACCCTAAAATAAATCCCGTAGCAATTTTAGCACCTTTTATAAATTCTATAGCTGACAATCTTTTTTTTCCTTCTAATTGCATTTCTAATATTTCTAGAATACCTTCTCCTGTTCCAACTAGAAATCGCTTATTTATTTCAATTATTTCCCCAGGTTTACATAATGAACTTTGTATGATAGAAGTTTTATATATTCGCAATGTTTTATTATTTATGTATGTATACATTCCAGGACTTGGAGATAATCCTCTAATCCAATTATGAATTTTATTTGATGGCAATTTCCAATTAATTAATCTCATCTCCTTGGATATTTTAGGTGCAATGCTAGCTAAAGCATGATCCTGCTCAATCATATTTATAGATTTTTTTTTAATCTTATCTAATACTTGAATAGTTAAACTTGCACCTAAAGAACAAAGCCTTGTACCTAAGGTTAACATATTATCGCTATCAAGAATCTTCAAATCTTTTTGAAGTAAAATATTACCAGTATCAACATTCTTCACAATCTGGAATATGGTTATTCCTGTCATCTTATCACCATTTATCAAAGCCCATTGAATAGGCGCAGCTCCTCTATATTTAGGTAATAAAGAAGCATGGAGATTAATTGAGCCATGGGAAGGAATGTCTATAATTTCCTGTGGTAATATTTTAAATGCTACAACTACAAATATATCTGGATTTAAACTTATTAATTTTTCTTTAAATTCAGGTGATTTTAAAGAATCTGGTTCTATCAGTTTAATATGATTTTTTTTCGCAAATTCTCCTACGGGTGTTAATCTGAGTTTACGCCCTCTACCCATTGGTTTAGGTGGGTTTGAAACAACCGCTATAAGATCATGATTAGATTTCTGAATTGCTTCTAAGGTAGGAATCGCAAATTCAGGATTTCCCATAAAAACCGTACGCACGATTAGTATACGCTATTTATATTTATTATAATAAAAATCTTTTCTGATCTAAAGATTTTTTTAGGTGCTTTTTTGAATCTAATTCTAAAATCTTTAATTGATTCTTGTATTTAATTTTTTCAACCTCAGAAACTCTGTCAACAATAAAAACACCATTGAGATGATCCATCTCATGCTGTATTGCTCTTGAGAGTAAACCTGAAAATTCATTCTTATGCCATTTTTTATCCATAGTTTGATATTTTAAAAGAATCTTCTCAGGTCTCTCTACATCTAAAGCAATTCCTGGAAGAGAGAGGCACCCTTCCTGAAAATATTTTTTTTCACCATGAATAGAAAGAATTTTACTATTTATAAAAATATGAGTATCATCAGTTTCATCTGTATGGGTAACATCAATTATAAAAATATTCATATCTAAACCAACTTGATTAGCCGCAAGGCCAATGCCTTCTGCTTCATACATAGTATCAAACATATCATCAATAATAGATTCTATATTTGAAAAACTCTTAACAACTTTACATGTACGATTTAAAATTGGATTCCCATATGTTACTATATCCATCATAACAATTAATCCTGCTCTAATTCCTCATCTTTGATTTTACTAGCTAAACCAGCTATAGCAGTTTTATTTAATGTTAAATTAGTATTGTTATCAACCTTTATTACCACTTGACTATTCTGCCCTTTAAAACCTTGGACGACACCATAAATTCCTCCCATTGTTATAACTTTATCACCTTTTTTTATATTCTTTCTCATTTCATCTTTTTCTTTTTGACGCTTAGTTTGAGGTCGAATCATTAAAAAGTAGATGATAAACATAATTAGAATAAAAGGTAAAAAAGCAGCAATGCCACTCCCACCTTGTTGCGCTTGTCCGTATAATATTTCCACTTTATTCCTATATTAATTTTGTTCAGAAATTAACTTGTTTCTTTTTTATTTTAAAGTCTGATTTCAAATATTGTACCACCAGTATCAGAAGATTCTATAACTTTTAAATCGCCATCATGAATATCTTCAATAATTCTATTTGCAAGAGACAATCCTAATCCCCAACCAGCCTGCTTGGTACTAAACCCAGGACGAAAAATATTTCTCCAATCTTTTTTAGGTATACCCTTACCATTATCTTTAATTCTTATTTTTATATCATTCAATTCTTTTTTGACGGAGACACTAACAATTCCATGTCCTTTTTCAATAGAATCAATACCATTCCGAATAATATTCTCAATGGACCAAGCTAATAATGAGCCATTTGCGACAATTATTATTCCTGGTTCTATATCATTAACTAATTGTACTTTTTTTCCTAAGGAAGGGAGCCTTTTAGTCAGGTACTTTATTATTTTTTCCATGCGAACTGATAAATCAAATTCTTCAAAATCTGATTTTGAACCCATATTACTAAATCTCCTGCTAATTTGCTCTAATCTTTGTAGATCAGTTTCAATTTCAGGAATAATTTCTTGAGTTTTATTTGGATATTCTTTCATCCATTCTACCCAACCCATAAGAGCAGATACAGGGGTACCCAATTGATGTGCTGTCTCTCTAGCCATACCAACCCAAATATGTTTTTTTTCATTATTGCGAATAAAACTGAAACCTGAAAAACCAAGAAAAATAAATATTCCAATCGCCATAATTTCGATATAACTCCAAATTTGGATCTTTGCAACAATAGCAGAATCACCATAATGCAAATAGCCAAGTGTAATTTGCTCTATATTTTCATCTCCATAAGTAAGTGGAATTGGTTCATTATATTCATCTGAAAACTTCATAAAACTATAAATTTGTTCTTTAGTTTTTATTTCCTCAGGCAGATTTTTCCACATTTGAATATTATTCTCTATATCAGTTTGGATTAAAGGGAATTTTACTTTTTGAATAATATTCTCAAAAACAAAATCAAGATTTGCATCATTATCATCCTGAACAACATTAGCAATCAAATTGGCATATAATCTTACAATTTCTCTATTGTCTTCTCTAAGATCTTTTACCAATAATTGTGTATATGTAAGAAGTCCAATAATAAGTGATACACCAAGAATAAATAATCCAGCTTTTATATTCCCAGTATGACGATATAACTTCATTAACAATTACTCTCTCTCTCTCCATAGCAAACCACCTAATAGTAACACAATTGTTAAAATAGAGAATCTAGATAATAGCCTCATTTTTTTCCACTCTGAATCATCGTATTCAAATATTACTTCAGATTTACCAGGAGGGATACTAACCGATCGTAAAATATGATTTGTCTGATAAATCTGCTTTTCTTCACCATTAACAATAACTCTCCAACCAGGCTCATAATAAATTTCTGATAAAACAAGTAGACCGCCAGTATTTGATTGGCAGGTTAATTCAATTCTATTTTCTTTTCGCATTGGAATATTTACAGTGCCATCAACATTATCAGTGAATGTTTTACCTTCATAGTTTAATACTATAGCAGATTTAGATGGATTAAAACTTGTCATTAGAGTCTCCATTAGTGATTCTTTTTGGGAATTAACAGATTTTATATCACCAACTATCCATGCTTTAGGAAGTACATTTTTATTTTCATATATACCTTTCAAATTATCTGAAGAAAAAAAATTGGAATTATTTATTTTTTTACGTGTCAAAATATATTTTACATTTAACATATCAAGAATATGTGGACGACTAAAACCTCCAGCATCCATAAGGTCTTGATAGTTCCTTAATTTTATTGGTCGGTAGCCACCAATACTTTCAAGATTCCAATAGCTATATTTATTAGAACTCATTTCATCAGCTGGATATATTCTGAAGTGTTCATTGTCCGATAAAAGATATTTGATAATAGCATTCTTCTTAAACATATTATCCATATTTTTAGCTGGCTTTACATTTATAAATTCATTATTAATAATTCCCAAATCCAGAATAAGAATGCCTAATAATAAATAACCAAAAATTGTTTGATTTATTTTATTTTTTAAAAATCCCCAAAATATGCCTATTGTGCTTAGACTAATAAATAAAGATAAAATTATACCTTTATTAAAAAGATCAATCCTAAGATTTCTAATCTCATTTATTATTGTAGGATTATATCTTCCATCTTTTGATACAGTAAAATCAATAAATGAATTTCCAAACAAAAGTAAAAAGCAAGATAATACAGCAATACCTCCTGAAATATATAAGACATAATTAAATGTTTGCAGTTCTTTTTTCCCATTTATTAAAGAATCATAACCTCGCCCCGCTAAAATTGGTATTGTGACTGCTAATAAGGCATAAATCATTGAGGGTATTCGAAATTTAGAAAAGAAAGGAAATATTATAAAAAATGGTTTAAATAAGACAGGGAAAAAAGATCCAAAGCCAGTAAGCAAAATCAAAAATGTAGTGATCCATAGAAACCAATCTAATTTATCGGGTTTACGTAGCAAGGCACCTAATATTGAAAATATTATAGCAACTAAACCCAGATAATGAGTAGACTGAGTAAATGGCATAAAACCCCAATAAGCAGCTGATTTTAAATCACGACTTGAGAAGTTTTGCAAACCATAATAATATGGGTATAAAAATGAAATAGTTTCTTTTGGATGAAATGACCATTGAGTTGCATATTCCCAATCAGTTCCAGAAGAGGTTTGTCCTGTTTTATCCAAAACAGATTCAGCACCTCTATTAGAATGCTTTTGAAATGTATAGACATCTTTATATGGGTCTGCTACCATTATTATAGCAATTAAAAGAGCACCTATTATTCCACCTAACTGACGGATACTGAATGAAATTGAAAAGGAGTTATTCTTAAATGCATACCCTATCTCCCAAACAAAATAAAAACCAATTATCATCCAGGTATAATAAACAATTTGGGGGTGATTAGCCCAAAGCTGAATAGCGGTTGCTAAAGCTAATAAGCATATAGATTTTATAGATTGTTTTTTCATAAAATAAAAAATTGCAGCTAAAACCCAAGGAGCATACGCAATAGCAAAAATTTTATTTAAATGTCCTGCATTAACTAGACCAAAACTATAAGGAGTCAATCCTGTCATCAAACCACCCAAAACTGAAGCAAAAATACTTGACTCTAATAATCTTAAAATAAAAAAAGTCCCAAAACCAGCGATGGTAAGAAAAAACCAAACTTTTAAACCTGGATTAAATAATATCGTGTTACGCAGATTTTTGGTTGGATCACCAGTCATATATATGTATCCCCCATATGAGGGCATTCCAGAAAATAAATTTGGAAACCATTGTGGCATATTGTTATTCTCAGCAAGATAAGTATCTCTCCACTGATTAATTGGGTGCCTTGCCAGTTCATCATTAGTTGTGACTATTTCTCCAAAAAAAATCATCTTAAATAGAAAAATAGCTGGAATAATAGCTAATAAACCTGGTAAATATTTTTTCATATTATTATCCAATTATCATATCAAAAAAAATTAATACTTTGCAAATAGTTTTTCACGAAAACATACAAGATATTATGTATTTTGTTTAATCCTATCATGATATATCTTTATCATATAAAAGAAAACGAGAAGACTGTAATAATTGATTTATATTTATGAATTCTTGTTTATTTATTTTTATAAAATTATCATACAGCTTACCCGTTGGTATATCTTTGTAATAAACATTATTTTTATAATAATCAAAAAGAATTTTAAAATTCATATCAAACCTAGGACAAATAATAGCAAAAATTATTTTATGGATTTCATCAAGCTCATCCTTTGAAAAAAATAAAATATCATCTGAATGTAAACCTAATGATAATTCAGCCTCGATTGCTCTTTGGGTAAAAGGCATCAAATTTGTTGGGATTGGAACTAATGGTTTATATTTACCCCAATCTTCACAGATAGAAATCACTTTAGAAATTTCAAATTTAAATCTACAGAAACGTAAAAATGGGTTTTGCTTTTCCCTAAAAATTTTATTAAAGGATATTTTTTGACGTAATCCATCATTTATTGTTCTTTTAATACCTCTCTTTTCCCAATCTATTTGTGTTTTTTTATCAATCTGCAATGTAAATGAATTATAAATCATAAATCTATTTGGCAAACTATTTAATCTAGTTTGTGTTAATGATAAATCTGATATCGAAAATCCAGCCTCCTTAGCCATACTGGAAAAAACTAATTCAGGCGATTTAAATAAATAGGAATAATCAAAAACAATAACGTTATCAAATACTTTTTTAAACAACTTATATAGTGAAAATATCTTTGAATTCACAATAATGAAATCTCTTGAGAATTGCTTAAGGTCATTCTGCGTAATTTTATTTGGTAAAAATCCAGAAACTTCATCAGGATCTATGGTTTCATTTTCAAGATTAATGCAATCATTAATTTTCCAAATTTTTCTCCATCCATTCATACCCAAAGGAAATGACCAATCACCAGCTAATCTAGCTAACTGTCTATTTAATTCTGAATGAAAAACTTTATCTGGTTCTCGAACTGGAAAAAAGATTGTATTTAGATCCAGTTCATCTCTACAAACTTTTAAAAATTCAATATTACGATCGGAGTTTAATGGATAAATTAAATTTCTACGTGCTGAATGGAATACTATACCAAAAATTGAGTCTGGTCTTTTCTGAAGTGATTGTTTTTGATAATTTATAAAATTCTTGAAAGGTTTAGTATACCGTCTTTTTATAAATGATTTAACTACTTTATCAAATTTATATCTTGATGGCATAATTACATTTTTCTGCATCTTTAAATTAATATAAAAATATTGGCTAGCGACTCTCCCAGTATTTAAAACCATAAATGACATTATGAGACCTTTAATATTTTCCTTTCAACATCATAAATCAATGTTTGCCAAAATTTTAAATTTGAACTATTATGAGTTCGCCAATGATATACCCCTGAAGAATACATATGAGTCATAAAAGGATCATCTTGATATAAAAAAACTTCAAAATCTTCTGCTAATTTTGATAGTTCGGCCTCATTATTTCCTATTAAATCACTTTTATATGGTGTATCAAATACAATACTCTGAAAATTATTTTTCCTAAATTGTTCGATAATCTCTTTACCAGTATCAGGAGAGGAGATGCCTGTTAACTTTTCCAGTTTACTACAAAAACTCCTTATAAAATTGAAGCGATCCATATTTTTTTTATTTGCAATGCCTCCCAAACGAACAATTTTTCTAATTATACTATTTATTACTCTTAATAGAGGAGATGAAAATGGGTAAAATGTTTTACAAAAATGTTTCACTAAATCTGTTTTGAAGAACATAAAGACTACGCTAGGGTAATCATGAACTTTACCTAATTTCCATTGAGGATAAGGTGCACCTATCACCGTTTTTTCATTTAATGTTATTTTCTTTATGCAAAATAAATCCCAATTCTCCATAAAAATATGTATATCAGGGTCCAATATAAGAGTGAAATCTGTATCAATATTTTTCAGTCCATTATCTAATCCTGAAGCATGAGAGATAGATCTTTGAGAAGAATGACAATTATTTTTTATAATTTTCACGTTGTCTTTTTTATCAAATAAAGAATATAATTTATTGTCCTTACCATTAGTATTATCGATAACAAGAAAATTGATATTATCTGGCTTATCTGATTTATTTATAATATTATAAAATAATCGTTTCAAATGTAATGATGAATTGAAACTGACCGTAAGAATTGTGATGGTTTGTTCTTTTAATGATTGCATTAAATGGATAATAATTGCTCTATCTTTTGCTCTAAATCTATAATCTCAACTGGCAAATCAATCTCTTCTCCAAATCCACTAGTGCTAATATTTTTATCAACAAAATCATTTACAATAGATGGATCAAAAGGATAATTTAAAAATTTAAACATTGTTCCAAAATGTTTATCAGGTAAATCTAAGATATGTTCAAAGGACATGTAAAAGACGGGAATATCTTTTTTTTCACAAAATTTCAAAGCATTTCCTGTATATGTTTTCCAAAGATTTAAACCTTGGGACAAAGAAATTTTATTCCTTTTTCTAAGTGATCGTGCAACAGACACTGATTTTCTTGTAACAAAAATAATTTTAATCTTTTCCCTCAAACCCATTTCTTCAAAAATATCAACCCAATTTGATATGGTTAGACATGTCCTAGGATCTTTCCAACCCCAAAATTTGAAATCAGAATCATAATTGTTTATCACTTTAACCATATTATTTTTTATTTTTTTATTGATTTTTGGAATTGGGATATCTGGTTTATAACTTTTTATATCATAGCCAACATTTTTCATTATTAAATCATTTATCTTACGAAAATCAAAATTTTCATAAAAACCTTTTGGGTTTTGAGGTAATGGACGTGGCCAAAAACTTTGATATGTACCCATAGTGATTTTATTTAAATGCAATACCCCAGCTACAGTAGAAGTACCACTACGATGCATGCCTAATACAATAACAATCATTTATAATAATTTTTTTTAAATCCCACAATCTCTTTCTGCCCAAGAATAAACCGCCTTACAAAAGCCTGTATAAACCCAAGTCCATATCCAAAAATTTGAGAAGGGACAACTGGTAATAAATAAAAGAAAACCCTTATATCTTTCTTTTTAAAAGATCCATATAATGCGAGTAAGCACAAAGGGATAAATAAAATAATAAATAATTGAATAAATGATTCTTGAAAAAGAACAAAACAAATAGTTATGAATAAAATAGTAATAGCAGGAAAAAAATGAATTAACTCCAGCATATCAGAATCTATTTTACCTAGATTTACTCTTGCTACGCCCCAATTATAGACTTGTTTAAAAAATTGTTTTATGGAAGTCCGGCGCCTATGATAGACTGTTGCATCTATTAAAAATTTAATACGAAAACCTGATTTTCGAATACGATTACTATATTCTATATCTTGACCATGTCTTAGACTACCAAAACCCCCTATTTCATCAAAAATAGATCTTTTTATTCCCATATTATGAGTTCTTGGGAAAAATTTAGCTAACATTTTTTCACTATGCCCTCTCATGCCTCCTGTTGTTAAAAAAGATGTCATAGAAAAATCAATCGCTTTTTGAAGTACAGTAAAATCATCTTTAGCGCTGTCAGGCCCTCCAAATGCATCAAAAGTATCTTTTATATATTCTTGATAAATATTTTTCAACCAATCAGGATGTGCCTCACAATCAGAGTCAATAAATAATATCAGCTCACCAGTTGCGATTTGTAATCCATGATTTCTAGCAGCACCTGGTCCTTGATTACTTTGTGAAATAATTTTAATTAAAAAATCTGATTCTTTCTGCCAGTTTTGAACTATTTCTTTCGTGTTATCTGTTGAGCCATCATCAGAAATAATAAATTCGAATAAATCAAAATTGACCGATTGATTTTTAAGAGAATTATAAAGATATTTGATTTCATGGACACGATTATAAGATGGTGTAATAATACTTATGATGGGTGGTTTACCAGCCATTCTATTATTTATTATTTATAAATTTCCGAACCCTATCTTCCTTTCCTTGAATAGGACGCGCTACTAATTCTCCCAAAAGTCCCATAGAGAAGAACTGTATTCCAATTACGATTAACATCACACCTAATATCAATAATGCTATATGCTTGGAAAATGGATCACCAATTGAATATTTATAATATAATACGACCAACTCCAATACAAAACCAATTAAGAAAAATCCTATTCCAAAAGCTCCAAATAAATGTAATGGTTGCTGATTAAAACGATTTAAAAATAAAATTGTAATTAAATCAAAAAATCCATGAAATAATCTTGAACTTCCATATTTTGTTTTTCCAAATTTTCTTGCACGATGATTAACAACAATCTCTGTAATTTTAAACTTTCTTTGTCCAGCTAAAGCAGGGATATATCTATGCCTACCACCATATATTTCAATTGATTTAATAACAGCTTGTTTATAACCTTTTAGTCCGCAATTAAAATCGTGAATTTTGACCCCTGTTAATATCCGTGTAACAAAATTAAATATTTTAGAAGGGATTCGCTTATTTAAAGGATCCAAACGGTCTTTTTTCCAACCAGAGACTAAATCCCAACCATCATCAAGTTTTGAAACAAGATTTTTTATTTCTGCTGGATCATCTTGTAGATCTGCGTCCATAGTAATAACATAGTCACCTCTAGCAGCCTTAAAACCTTCATTTAATGCTGCTGACTTACCATAATTACGATAAAACTGAATTAATTTAAAATGTTTATCACTTTTTGAAAGCTCTTCCAACCATAAAGAAGATCCATCACTTGAACCATCATCAACAAAAATAACTTCCCAATCATCGAAATTACTTAGACTTTTAATCAATTCATTTTTCAATTCGGATAAAGAATCAATTTCATTAAATATTGGTATGATGATAGATATATTCATCTCAAAACTCTAACATTTTCCATAATTTTTTCATATTAATATGATCGGTTCCTCTTTCTCTTTTTTTAATATCTATTTTTAATTTATTGTTAGAGTTTCTATCACTGAAATCAAGAGAAGTTAATGCATTTTTTTCATTATTTAATTTTGTATACGAAAATTTTAATATCAAATCATTATCCATATTTTTATTTAAATTTTTTATCTTTTGCCTCAAATCTGGTTCGACACCCCAAACAAATTTTGTAATATCCTTTGTACCTAATATTTCTAAATACGGAAAAATATCTACGACTTGATTATTATCATAATATTTATTGTTAATTAAATCCCTTATTGTAATTGTATTAGGTGATATCCACATTAATAAAGTCTTTCTACCTACCATATCGGAAAATTGAAAAAAAGTACTGTCCCCCTGGGATTTATATGAGAATGATAATTTACCATTAAATGTCCCTCTAGAATCAATGAGACCTTTACCTTTAGATGATTTATATTGATTTAATAATTCAGGATAAGATTTTTTAGAATGCATCAAAACTAAATTATCAACGCTACTTGCACATCCTATCAATATTAATAAAAGAATACCAATATATTTAACCATGGGGTCCTAGTTTTCTACTTGATGCAACTTTGGAGTATTAGTGTTGGCTTTATCCTTAATTATTTGATCAAAATGTTCACGGATTGTAGCATTTTCTGGATCGATGCTCAATGATTCACGAATATATTTCAAAGCTTCTTCATGTGAAGATAATTTATAATAAATCCAGCCTAACGTATCTAAATAAGCCGCAGATTTAGGTTCTAATCGCACTGCATTTTTTGCAAGTTCTAAAGCAAAAGTAATATTAATACCCCTCTCAACAAGACTATAAGCATAATTATTATATGCCTGTGCATCTGTACTATCATCATTAATTAGTTCCATATATATATTATCAGACTTTTCCCATTCTGATATTGTATCATATATTAAAGCTAAATTATGCCTAGCATTTTTTGATTGTGGAAAAATTTTTAGAGCATTCAATAAATATATTTTTGCATTTATGTAGTCTTTTATTTGGTAATAAGCCGTCCCCAATAAATATTGGATTGTAAAATTTGAAGAGAATTTATCCGAATGCTGGCTAAGACTTAAAATTGCTTTATCAGGGTTTTTATTACTCATTGCAATAATTGCAGTATTAACATAACCACGCGGGTCATCTGGAAATATTGAAAGTATTTTTTCATTGTACATTACTGCTTGCTCAATATTTTTCTGATCAATAAACAAATTGACTAGACTATTAAGAATATCAATATTATTGCTATCATTTTCAAATGACTGAAGCAATACATCAATAGCTTGTTTTTGATCTTCCAATTTTTCGAAAATTGCACTTTTTTGGATAGAAAGCTCGGGTGAATTCCCATTGATTTCTTCTAATTTATTAATTGCTTTAATCGCCGCCTCATAATTTTCATTAAATAAACTTAAATCCTTTAAGGTTAGCAATATTTTTGAATTATCAGAATCTTCCTTTAAAAAATAATTACAAATTTCTTCAGCTTTTAAAAAATCATTAGTTGCAATCGCAATTTGCAGTGCCTGTTCCAGACCATTTATAGCAATGCTATTTGTATTATATGCTTCGATATAATAACTAATAGCTAATTCCCAATTTTTTTGAATTCGAGCTAAATCTGCCAAAGCAAAAATATAATCGAGATTATTTGCATCGATATCATGTAATTTTTCAAAAACTATTTTTGCTGCATTATAATCTTTCTTTTTAATGAAAATTTCAGCAAGCATTTCTTGTGCTTCTATTTCATCTGGGTCTAACTCTATAGCAATTTTTAAATGATTTTCAGACCTTTTTATTTTTCCTAATTTCCTATATGCATCAGCAAGAGAAACATGTATAGTAGCAGCATTTGGATCTAGATCAACTGCATCTTGAAATTCTAGAACTGCCAATGCATAATTCCCTTGATTCATCAAAAATTCTCCTTGCATAAAATGATGTAATGCTAATTCACTTTCATCAATTTCTGCTCCTTTTAGATCTACAAAAAAAGATAAAATAACAAGTAAAGTGATTCCATTTTGTTTTATCATAAAAAATTACGCATCATTATGAATTGTAATACCATTACCGCCATTTTGTTTAGTTGCATACATCGCCTGATCTGCATATTCAATTAATTCTTTCATTTCTTTTGTATGAGTTGGATATTCAGACATCCCGCCAGATATTGTTATTTTAGTTTCAATATTATTCATTGAGAAATTATAGTCTGCTATATTTTCCACAATTCTTTTTGCAACTACATTTGACATTGCCGCGGTTGTATTAATTAAAATTATTGCAAATTCCTCCCCTCCATAACGTGCTACTACATCCACAGCTCGTACATTAGCTTCCATAATTTTCGCAACTGTTTGAATTACATAATCTCCATATTGATGGCCTAAAGTATCATTAACTTTTTTAAATTTATCTAGATCAAAAATCATAATAGCCATTTTATGCTGAAAACGAGCAGCTCTTTGAATTTCATCTCTAAATCTTTCTTTAAATGTTTGATGATTTAATAATTTTGATAATCCATCATGTGTTGCATTGATATAAATTTTTTCATATTCATTTTTCCAATAAAGGGCTGATCCCAATACGTTACCAATTATTTCCAAATTATTCCTATCTGATTCTGTATAATACTTATCATTTTTTCTTTCAATTATTATAGATCCTTTATTTTGATTATCAACAATAATAGGAACACCTAAAATAGATTTATAGATATGCTCATCAGATTCATTAGAACTAAATCTAAATAGATTACTATGTGATTCCTGCCAATTTGCAGTTAAAATTGATTTTCCATTTATAACTGGGAGGCCATGCAAAGAGCCATTAGTTGGAAAATCTATTCCTTCTATAAATTCATCCTTATCACCATCAATTGCTTTAATTGTTAAACTTAATCCTTTATCATATTCTCTTCTATTTTCTGTTTCTTTTCTAAAAGAAATTGAAAAACGATCATATTGAAAAGATGAAACAATCAAAAGTTTAAATCGATTGAAAATGGCTATTTCATCAGATTTAAAATCAATATTGGAAAGAATATCCAAAATTAATGATTTATTATACTCTCCGTTTACATGCTGTTCTAATTTTCCCAAATTCTCAAGTCCAAAAGAAATAAATTTACCCAAGTAACTAAAAACATCTTTCTCTTTTTGCTGAACATCAGTAAAGTGATCTACCATACTTAAAATAAAACCCGCGGTATTACCTTTTAAAATAATAGGACAAAAAATAGCGCATTCACTTCCTCTCCAATTTTGTCTACGAAATAAGTCGTTCCATAAGTCTGGATTATCTTTTTGATGTAAATTCTTTTTTTGATAAATATAATCTTGAACAGTAGTGTTTTTTATAGGGATCAAATCTAAAAATTTATTTTCATCTTCTGTTTGTAAAACAAATGACTGTTTATCTGGATCAATAATATAAATTGCAGAAGTACTATGGGGGTTAATTGATTTAGCTAATAACAATACTTGATTGGTTAAATCTTTAAATGAATTTTTAAAGGATTTATTAGTTACATTATTTACATCTACAATATTATTTTCATGATTACCAAGTTCATTTATTGTGCCTGATGTACCTGATAAAATCTTATTATACATCATCAAAATAATAATTAAAGAAATAATAACAACATACTTTAAAACAGACTTAACCCAGCGAATATCATCAGGTATTAAAGTATATAAAAAAACTATGAGGCAGAAAAGAGTTAGCGCTCTTGTGAAAGATTGTAAATTTACCATAGATGACATAATATAATAATCCCCTACTATAAAATTAACAAGTTTGAGGGGAGGATAAAACTTGTTTGGTGTATTTTTATGTATTAATCATTTACAAACTTAATTTTATTAGAATAATCCTTTTTTGAACCATTAATTGAATCATTATTTGTATCAACAAAATTCTGTGAAGGCTGAATAATTTTATCTTTATTATTATTAACTTGGGGAAAAGTTTTTTCTTTATCAACAAAATTTCCCTTTAAAGGTATTTTTGAATTATTTAATGGACTAACTACTTCATAAACTAAAAAAAGTAATAAAACCATTAAACTCGTGATCATCGATGCATTGATGACAGAAAAACCAAAAAATAAATCACCTTCTCTCTTCTTTATACTATTAGAATCATACCTATCTATCTTATTTAAAAGCTTTTTATTGAAATCCTTATTAGCCTTTAATTTTGGAATTTTTTTCAATTGAGCTATATTTATTTTAATATGATCAACAAATTCTTGTGCATCAGGATTATTAATTAAATATTTCTCAACTTTCTTTCTCTTTTTTAAGGAAAGTTCATTTTCTATGTATGAAGAAATTAAATCTTCAAATTTATGATGGTCCATTTATGATAATCACTCCTATTTTAAATGCTGTAATTCCAATTGCAACTGTAGCCTTGCACGATTAATCCTCGATTTTACTGTACCAAGAGGAACTTGAACAATATCACTAATTTCATCATAACTTAATTCTTGAATATCTCTTAAAACAATTACAGACTTATAATTCTCTGGCAACTTTTCTATTGCTTCATGGATTATTTTAATAAGAAATTTATTTTCATAATCTTTCTCCAACCCTTGTTCATCAGTTGGTAATTCATAATCTCCTTTTTCTTTTTTAAACTGACTTAAATAAATAAGTTTTTTCCTTTTTTTCTTACGCAACTCTGTATTAGCTAAATTTCGTGTAATAGTATAAATCCAAGTTGAAAACTTGCCAATTGGACGATAGTAATCCTTTTTCTCATATAATTTTATGAATGTATCTTGAACAATATCTTCAGCCTGCTCATCATCTTTCAGAAAATAAAATGCAAAATTCTTTAATCTATCTTTATATCTATTAACTAATTCAATATATGCATTTTCATCTCCAGACTGAAAACGTAAAATTAATTCTTCATCAGAATATAAAAATCTTTTATATTTTTTATCCAATGATCCTACCAATAAATTGAATGAGCTCTGTTTCATCATTTATAGTCTGCGTCTTTATTTTTTTATCAATATTATGTAATAGTTTAATTGCTAATCTTATCTTTTTTACTGAATAGCCATTAGCAAAATAAGTAATTTTATTTTTAATAGATCTTGGTAATCCTATATAACTATTAGATTTATTAAAAGTTCCATTTTTCATTTTAATATATAATATTTCTTGAAAAAAATTTGTTAAAGGATAAATCAATGAAAGGATAGAGCCATAATATTCAATTAAAGTTTTCCCAATATAAATACTGCTATCTAATTTTTTATTACCCAAAGCTAATAAAAATTCCCAGAGCTTTCTTTCTCGCTTCCAACCCGAAATTTGTTCAATATCATCTAATTCAATGTTTTTTCGGCTTCCAATTAAAAGACATAATTTATTAATCTCATTATTTAAATGTGCTAAAGAATCTCCTGTCATTTCTATTAATTTTTTGACTGTACTACTCTCTGCATTTTTATTATTTAATTTTAAAAGATAGTTTGCCCATTTAACTATATCTTGATCATAGGGAGTTTGAACATTAAGAGGTTGAATAATCGATTCAATTTTTGAAATAAATACCGATTTAGCTAGCCAATCATCTATAATTAAAAAAATTAAAAAATTAGAATTTGGATTATGGCATATTTCAAGTAAATCAATACCTGGCTTGCCTATAATTCTTTGTGGATTCCTAATTATAAAAAGTTTTTTCGTAGCAAAAAGATCAGTTATAATCAACCTTTCAATAATCTCTTTACTTTTCATATCTTCTGGCTGCATGAAAATTTTATTTACTGGATCATCTCCAAAAAATTTTGCAGCAACTTTATCTATAAAAAAATTTTGCAAGAAATAATCGTTACCTTTTAAAAAGTATATAGGATATATGTTACCATAAGAAACTTCTTTTAAAGCTTCTTTAATTTTCATTTTGTGTCATCATACTAACTACAAATACAGCAAAAATAGAAAAAGCAAAACTAATTAATCGCTCAGTGACTATTGCTCTTAATTCGGGTATATTAGACCAAATAATAGTAGTAAAAAACCCAGTCAAAATACCTGCAATTACACCCTTTCTCGTTGTTTTTTTCCACCAAAGAGTAAATAGTAATGCTGGACCAAACGCCGATCCTAAACCACTCCAAGCGTAACTGACAACACTAAATATTGTTTTTCCTGTATATTGAGAGAAAATTGCGATACCATAAGCTGTTAATCCCATAATTATAGTAAAAAAGCGACTATTTGTGACTACATCTAAAACTTTATCTCTAACTTTTAAACCAATACCAAGATCTTCTGTTATAGCAGAAGTAGAAATGAGCAATTGCGAATCAGCAGTTGACATCATTGCCGCTACAGCCCCTGAAATAAACATTCCCGCCAAAATAGGGTGTAATATATCCGTAGCTAATAATGGCATTGATTGTTCAGGGTCAACTGATTGAAAAAATTCTGGTCCAAAATGCAACAGTGCAACGATACCAACTAAAAAAGCACCCGAAATTCCAGGGATTGCCCAAATTATCGCAATTTTTCGAGCAACTTTTATTTTTTTTGAACTATTAATTGCCATATAACGAGTTAATAAATGAGGCTGGCCTAAATATCCAAACCCCCAACTTAATCCTCCTAAAACTGCTACCGATGCTCCAAGTCCTGTTTGGCCCATAAAAAAATCGCTGTTGTGATTATTAAAAAGGCTTTCTGCAGCCAATAATCCATCTTTTATTGTTTTACCACTATCTAATAACTCAATAAAACCCGCCATTGGTAATATTACAAGTGTACCAATCATCAAAAAACCTTGTAAAAGATCAGTCCAAGCCACAGCATAAAAACCGCCCATTAATGTATATAAAATAATAATAAGTGCCCCTACTGTAATACCTGTTATAGGATCAAAATCAAATAAAGAATTCAACACTTTCCCAGAAGCATGAAATTGCGCAGAAACATAAAACAAAAAGAAAAAAGCAATAATAATTGAAGAAAAAATTCTAATTATTTTTGATTCGTCTTTAAACTTTCTATGTAGATATTCAGGTATTGTAAGCGCATTATACTTTTCAGTCTCATCTCTTAGCTTTTCAGCGATAAGGTACCATGAAGCCGTGATGCCAATAATTATACCTATAACAGCCCAGACTTCTCCTAAACCAATTGTGATTGCTGCACCAGGTAATGCTAAAAGTAACCAAGCTGATTCTCCAGAAGCTCTCTCTGAGAAAGCAGTAACCCAAGGACCAAGTTTTCTTCCAGCCAAAAGATAATCTTCCTGGGTTTTATTCAATTTAAATGTTGAGACACCTACTAATAAAAGAAAGAGTAAGTATACTATAAAAATAAAACTTATTAAATCCACTTTAGGATACCAATGAAAACATACCTATAAGAATGCAATAAAACCCAAAATAATGAAATTTCCCTTTGGCCAACCATTTTAATAACCATTTCAAAGCTACTACTCCAACAATAAAAGAACTAATTAAGGATGCAAACCCTACTGACGGTAAAATACTAAAGCTATGGTTTGCATCAATAAAAGTTAATAAACCAGCACCCGAAATAACGGGAATTGCCATTAGAAATGAAAATCGAGCTGCTTCTTTAGCATTAATTCCTAACAAAAGTGCGCAGCATATAGTCATACCACTTCTTGAAATACCTGGCGTAATTGCAATTGCCTGAGCAAAACCAATTATTATTGAAGAAAAGATAGTATGGCTAATATTTTTCGGTTTAAAATATTTTGAAGATATAAGAATCAATCCTGTTATAATTAAAGAAAAGCTAACTAATATAGAATTATCAAAAAATGCTTCAAGCATATTTTTAAAAGTAAAACCAATGATAATTGAAGGGACTGTGGCAATCAATAATAAAAAAATGAAAAATTGATTACTTTTTAATTTAATTCCAAAAATCAAAAACTTAATATCTTCAAAAAAAACCACGAATATACTTGCTAGAGTACCCATATGCACTAATACTTCAATTTCATTTCCTGGGTTATCTATATTTAAAAAATTTTGAATTAAAACTAAATGCCCTGAACTACTAATTGGAAGGAACTCTGTTATACCTTGCACTATTCCTAAAATAATTGCTTCAATATATGTCATACATTAATTCTTTTTAAATGTTCTATATCCAATTAAGCCAATCATTCGATCTGTTGTTCCTCGAGATCTTCTATAGGACCAATAATTATCTTCCATGCAAAATGTACAATCAGGAGTAATATGGATCGCTTCCTTTAAAAAACCTACTTTGATTAAATTATCAAAAGCTATTTTTTGAAGATTGACTTGATACTTTCTATTTTTTTTTAATTTTAAATATTTTTTTGGAAATTTATCTGCAACATCAATTCCAATTTCAAAACAACAATTTTGAATAGATGGTCCAATAATAATATCAAAATTCTTCAAATTATGCTTGGAATTTTTTAATAATATAGCTGTTTGTTTAATAATTCCATTTATTAATCCTCTCCATCCAGCATGGATAATACCATATACTGTTTTATTTTGATGAGCAAAATATATTGGCATACAGTCGGCAACTTTTATTGAACATACAATTTTTGGATTCGTAGTAAATACTCCATCACAATCTTCAAAAACTCCAGCTGAATTAGATAAGATTACATTAGTTGTATGTTTCTGCATAGGAACAATGAGAATATTTTCCTTGAAACTATATGAATTAAATTTAGATGAAAGTACCTTATTAATTCCGTCATTATTTTTTTTTGTTATAAATTGGGCCAGAATTTGTGGATTATTAAAATTATTAAAAATATTCAGTAAATTATCTTGTTTCATTTTATTTTATATTTAAATATTACCCCATCATACATACCTACATTTTTTATATTCTTATTTGAATATTGCAATACTTGTGCCAAAATATTTTCATTTTTATTTTTACCTGAAAACCCTATAGATAATTTTTCTCCGTAATATTCTTTATTAATCTTTAGAGTTTTTAAAAAATGTTTTCTATTATTCGAACCTTTTTTAATAATCTGTTCTAAATATTTAACATGCTCTTTTGAAATATTATAATAATGAATAAATACGTCACCATCATTAAAATCTTCAACAGAATTAACATCGGTTATTATATGCATTCCTTGAACATGAGGTCCTATTACTTCTTGATTTAGTAATTTCATATCTAACCAATTTTTATTACCAAAAATAGAAGTTTTTAAATTATAAAATGGTAATTGAGTACCAACATATGTTAATTCATTTGGTCTAATTGGGATATATAATGCTTGAATAGTGGCTAACTCAACTTTAGATGAATCTTTTTTATCCATCTTTTCATCCTCTTCTTTAGGAAGAGCAAAAAAGTCTTTAACATCAACATCAAAAAGAGCATCTAAACTATCAATCTCTAAGTTAACAAAATCACTACTTTCATCCTCTTTTGGAATTAATTCCCATGCCTTTTTCCTAATATTCTTTAATTGTCTTGATAAATTAATTGGTTTATCTATATACCATTCAATAGCAATTGGATCAATACCTAACTGATGGCATTCATTTAAAAAATAATCAGTTATTAATTTATTATGCCCATCCCCAGGTGATAAAACAGCAATAGTTTTATAGCCTAATTCTTTAATAATCATTTGAGCTGTGCGTTCAGCCATAGTTTTAAAAGATGGTGAAAGAAAAAAGATGTTTTCATTAAGATCTGATATTCCAACTGGTGCATTATTTGGAACTAAAATTGGAATATTGAGATTAGTACCAGCAATAGTATAAATTTCTTCATTAGTTAAAGGTCCAAGAATAGCTGAAATCAAATTATTTTTATTAATATCTTTAACAATTTTCAAAGAATTAATACCTAACCCCGCACTGTCATAAATAATAAAACGAATTAATGGTACCTCTAGAGACTCTGAAAGTCCTAATAAATATGAAGAGCCCATATCTTTTTTATTTCCTGAAAGAGGAATTATCACCCCTATAGTGGTAGGACCATTTACATATTCTTTTTCTAATTTTAATAAATTCCCATACAATTTTGAAAATTTCCCAGGCAAATAATATGTATCAATATCATTTAATATAAATTCTACTGCATAATTATCGCCTTTAATCCAAGCTTGGTAAGCTCTAGCAAGATTAATTATTGTGCGATTAAATATATTCCTCTCCCTAAAAAGGATTCCTTCAATATTTTCTTCCTTCAGCCCTAAAGCGATACAATTATATAATCTTTGGTCAATTTCATTTATGAATGATAAATCCTTAATTAAAGGTCTAGCAATAATATAATTTTTAAAAGCTTGTGACACTTTTCCTTCATTAAGAGCACAATCACCCAATAATAAATATGTATCAAATTCATATGGAGATCCTGGATAATTAGCTAATATAGCTTTACATGTACGCCTAGCCTCACCCCATAGCCCTTGTTGGTTTTGAGATTTTGCAATTAAAAGCTGAGAGGCAGGGTCTCTATAGTCTCTATCATTTTTTAAAATATTTTTAAAAACACTCTCAGCCAGCTGATATCTACCTTCTTTATAGTATTCAACAGCTTGATTAAATTTTTGATAATATGATTTTTGATCCGTTTCGACTGCAATGATCGTTGATTGAAATAGAAAGATAAAAAGTGGTACTAATTTTATCATTTAGCTATAGTAATTTCTTATTAATATAAATTGACATTATAAAATTAATATGTAATATAAGTTAATTTGCCATATTCAAACTGATAATAGATTTTTTTATTGGATACATTATAAATCCATTGCTCGCTTATACCATGCCTACTAGAAGTAAAATTAATTTCATCAGGGTACCCTTTAGCTATTCTAACCTGTCTTTCTGTCATTCCTATTTCAGTTTGATTATTTTTTATTTTATCGATAACTGTATTAGGCCATTTAGTTGGCAAGGGATCCATTAAGAAATAATTATCCTTAATACCAAAACGCACACCTTGGATATTATAACGAACCAAAGCTGTTTCTCCATTTTCATTAGAAACCTTTAACCATATAGGATGACCGTTATCAGCATTTTGAAACTTAACAATATCAATTACGTTTACTTTTTGAAACCGAAAAAAATCACTATTAATATTTGCATGAAATCCATTCTTATCCAAAATATCATTCAACCAAACCATTCTCCCAATCAATTTTTTTGCGCTAAGAAAAGTTTCATTAAATACTATAAAACTCGGAATTGAAATCTGAGAATTAATTGTATTAGTAAGCGATACCTTGTACTGCTTATTCTTACTATCTTTAAATACAAGATATATGTTTTTTTGAGTCCTAAAAGATCCAACTATAATAAATTTTTTTTCTGTAAAACGATAATAAGGTTTAAACCTTCGAGAATGGATTTTAGAAAATATTTTGTTAAAGCGTTTTGTCTTTTTATATGATTCATCTAAATCGGCTATATAAATTTCTTTACCAGACCATTCGTTTAACGATATGTTATCTATTTTGTTTTTGAATAAAAAACAATTTGAGAAAAATAATGATAAAAATATAATGAGAATCTTTAAAAATGAACTCATATCCTTTCTTATCATTCTATTGGCTTACCATTCTCCCAAACACCAACTCTTTTATCTCCATTGGGATAGGTAAATGTTCCCTGGCCCTCCATATTACCATTTTTAAATTCACCAACATATTTATTGCCATTTGAATAAGTAAAAACTCCTAATCCTTCTCTTTTTCCTTCTACAAATTCACCAATGTATAAATTCCCATTTGTAAAAGAGTAACTACCTTTTCCTTCCATAATACCATTAACAAACATACCTTCGTATTCATTACCATTTAAAAAAGTATATTTACCCTGCCCATTAATTTTATCCTCTTTCCATTCACCTATATATGAAGATCCATCTGATAATATTAGAGTACCAAATCCATCTCTTTTACCATTATTAAAAGTACCATCATATCTATCACCGTTAGAAAAAATAAATATACCTTGACCATTTAATTTACCGTTTAAAAAATTACCTTCGCATACTCCACCATTAGAGAATTGATATTTACCTTTTCCAGTCATTTCATTATTATCCCAAGAACCAACATATAAATCTCCATCTACAAATTCATATTTACCATTATAATGTTTCATATCATTCTTCCATGACCCTTCATATCGATCTCCAATAGAAGAATGAAAAACACCTTTCCATCTTTTTTACCAAACTTCCAATCACCTTCATAGGTATCACCTATAGAATTAGAATAAGTTCCCTTGCCATGAAAAATATTATTTTTGAAATTCCCTTTATATATTACATCATCAATAATAAAAGTTGCATTTCCAAACCCTTCCTTTTTACCATTATACCAAGCACCTTCATAAGTATCACCATTTGCATATTTTAATATGCCTTTCCCGTGCTTTAAATCATTTTTCCAATCACCTTCATAAATATCACCTATAGAATTAGAATAGGATCCCCTACCATTCCTCATATCATTTTCCCAATCACCTTTAAAAATATTGCCTTTGGAATCAGTATATATCCCAAATCCATCCTTTATACCATCTTTCCATTTACCTTTATATATATCTCCATTTTTATAAGATTGATGTCCCTCACCCATTTTTACATTTTGATACCAAGAACCAGTATATCTATCTCCATTTTTATATATATATATACCTTCACCATGCTTTTTATTTGCCAACCAATTTCCTTCAAAAGTTTCCCCATTTGCATATAAAATTTTTCCCTGACCTTCCATTTTCCCATTTTTCCATTTACCCTCGTATCTATTACCATTTTTAAAATCCATCTCACCAAAACCATTTTTTTTATCATCTTTCCATTCGCCTTCATAATGTTCACCATTATTAGATATTAATATTCCTCTACCATTACGTCTATCCATCAACCACTCACCTTCATAAGTATCACCATTTAGATATTTAAATGACCCGCGACCATTAAATTTATCCTCTTTCCAATTACCCACATATCTATTACCATTGATAAATAAATTTTCAGCATCTATTTTTTTATCTTTTTTATTACCAGCGAAAATATATGTACCCTCACCTTCTCTTTTCCCATTTTTCCAATAACCTGAATAACGATGTCCTAAGTAATCAGTGAATGTTCCTTCTCCATGCTTTTTATCACCTTTCCATTCGCCAACATATTTATCCCCTTTTTCATTTGTGAATGTTCCTTTTCCATTCTTTTGACCATTTTTCCAATAACCCGAATATTTTGTTTCACTACTAACAAAAGTACCTCTGCCGTTTTTTTGCCCATCAATCCATTCACCATCATAAATATCTCCATTTGAATAATTATATATACCAATTCCTTGCATAACACCCTTTAACCAATCTCCATCATAGAATTCACCATTAACAAAAGAGTGCTTCCCTTTTCCATATCTTTGATTATCAACCCACTCACCTTCATATTTACCACCATCAGAATAGGTATATATTCCTGTTCCATATCTTAAACTATTTTTCCATTCTCCTTCATATACACTGCCTGATGCATATATCATTTTACCTTGACCATTTATTTGATCATTTTCCCAATTACCTAAATAATTACTACCATTTGGATAAGTCTGTAGCCCTAAACCATTTCTTTTATCTTTAAACCACTTACCTTCATATTTTTCTAAATTAGATGAAATAAAAATACCGTCACCTTCTTTTAAATTCTCATGCCATTGGCCAATATATTCATCACCATAAACAGTGTTAAATTTGCCATTGCCATCTCTTTTCCCATTTACCCATCCACCTTCATAAATATCTCCATTTGCATAATTATAAATACCTTCACCATAAAATTGACTATTCTTCCATTCTCCTTTATATGAATTTCCGTCTAAATCATAGAACACACCATATCCATTCATCGCATCACCTGTCCATACTCCTTCATAAGTACGACCATCTATATATGACATCATTCCTTGTCCCTCTAATTCACCTCTTACAAAAGAACCTTTATATTTTTTCCCATCAGAATAACTTAATATACCCTGACCCTCTTTCATGCCTTGAACCCAATCTCCTAAATAAATATCTCCATTTGTATAATTATAATTACCATAGCCATCCATTTTGTCATTTTTCCATTCACCATTATAAATATCACCATTTAATATTTCATATTTCCCTTCGCCATTACGTTTACCATTTAAAAAAGATCCTTCATATACATTACCATTTGCATAATTATAAATACCATAGCCAGTTCTTTTATCCTCTTTCCATTCACCTTCATAACGACTACCATTAGTGAAAATATATAGTCCATGTCCATGCATTTTCCCTTCTAACCATTCACCAACATAGGTTTCACCCAAATATGACCTAAAAGATCCATGTCCATTTAGCCTCCCATCAGAAAAGTATCCTTCGTAATTATTTCCACTAGAAGAAGTATATATTCCTTCTCCTTCCATTTTATCACTTTCCCATTGTCCATGGTACTCATTACCATTAATAAAATTATATGAACCCCATCCATGCATTTTCCCTATATCAAAATCGCCTTCATACTTATCACCATTTTCGTAATTATAGATTCCATAACCATGAATTAATCCATTTTCCCATTGCCCACTATATGATGCACCACTTTCATAAATAAACGTACCTTGACCATGCCGCAAATCATCTTTCCATTCACCTTCATATAAATTGCCATTAGGATATTTAAAAGTCCCAATACCATTTTTCACGCCATCCCAAAATTCACCCTCGTAAGTATTGCCATTTTTAAAAGTAAATATTCCTAAACCTGATCTTTGTCCTTTTTTATACTCACCTTCATATTTTTCTCCATTTGTATAGGTGAATACTCCATTACCATCTTCTTTACCATTAATAAATTCACCTACATATTTATTACCATTTTTAAAAATATATGTTCCTTTGCCATGACTTTTATCATCTTTCCACTGACCATGATACTCATTACCATTAAAAAATTTATAAATGCCATTCCCTTCCATATTTCCATTAACAAATTCTCCTTCATACTGGTCTCCGTTTAAATAATTAAAAATACCTTTACCATGTTTTTTACCATCAACAAAATCACCTTTATAAATATTACCACTTTTAAAAGTATAAGAACCGAAGCCATTCATCTCACCAGATTGAAATTCTCCATCATAGATATTCCCTTTCCCATCACTTGAAACGCCATGACCATGTTTCTTATCATTTATCCAATTACCTATGTATTTTCCTCCAAAAGGATAAATATAAGTTCCAAGACCATCTTTCTTATTATTTTTCCATTCGCCAATATATGAATTACCAAAAGGATAAAAATATGTTCCCTCACCATGTTTCTCTCCCTTTAACCATTCTCCTTCATATTTTTCTCCCCCAATAATATATAGGATACCCCATCCATTAAAGTGATCATTTTCAAAAGTACCAATATATGTATGACTATCATTATTAAAAGTTAAAGTTCCTTCTCCATGCATTTTATCATTTAACCAATTTCCATCATACGTGTCACCATTTGAGTATACAAATTTTCCATTTCCATGCCTTTTTCCATTCTCTAAACCACCATTGTAATTAAAACCATATTGCACGATATCCTTTGGTGGATTATAATTTTGAGAAACAAGCACTGATAATAATAATAGACTTAGTATGCAAAAAGCTTTCATGATCTTAGAATTTACAAAAAATTTTACGTTATTAAATAAAACTGCACATTAGGCTACTAATATTTTTTATACTTTATAAAATATATCTTTTGATAAATAAATCACTAACATAAATAAAAATAAAATACAAAAGGAAATAATATAAAAATTGGAATCTATTTTAGAATGAAATATTACCCATGTAATACATCCTACCAAAACAATTATAGATATGTTTAATAAAGCTAGTTTTAGGTACTTCATAAAATATTTAAAATGACTACCTACAGAACAAAAATTTAATTATTAAAAGTACTTTAATTTATAATTATTTATACCGTATTCAACTATTATATAAGCCCAACATATATGATTAGCATCATAATGAAATCTTTTGATTCGAGACAACCAAGATTTAAAATCTATTTTTGATTCACAAAAACGTATATATGCAATAAATCTAGATTTCTTTATTTTATATCCAGTTTGTAAAGAATTGTTAGGTATAAAGCGCTTCATTTATGTCTAAAAGACAAAAATATAGGGACTCCTTCTAAATCAAATTTTTTTCTGAACTGATTATCTAAAAACCTTCTATAATTTATTTGAATTTTATCAGGGTAATTAGAATAGAGAGCAATGACAGTTGGTTCAAAACTAACTTGCGTTACATACTTAATTTGTATTTGTTTTCCATTACTGGCTTGTGGCGGATTCTTTGATACAATATCTATAATAGCATCATTTAATTTTTTTGTGGGTATTAAGACTCTACTCTTTTTATAAACTTGTATAGCTATTTCAAGAACACGATGAATCCGCTGTTTTGTTAAAGCTGAAATAAAGATTATTGGATAATGATCTAAAGCTTTAAACTTTCGTCTTATTTCCTTCTGGAATAATTGAGCTGTATCTGTTTTTTTTTCTATTAGGTCCCATTTATTAACAATGAATACTAAACCTTTACCTTTATTAATTACCTCATCTACAATATTTTTATCTTGTCTATTAAAACCCTTGATCGCATCTATTACCATTAATACAATATTCGATTTATCTATTGCTCTTTTAGCCCTTAGACTTGAATAATACTCTACTCTATCTTTTAATTTTGCTAACTTCCTCAATCCCGCGGTATCAACAAGAGTTACTTCATGACCATACCATTTTAAATTTGCATCTATTGCATCTCGTGTAGTACCTGCGATAGGATTTACTATACTTCTTTCTCTTTTTAATAAAGCATTAGTAAGAGTAGACTTTCCAACATTTGGCATACCTACAATAGTCAAACGAATCGAATCTTTTAATTTCTCTAATTTTTGAATATTTAAAATATCAAGTTTATTTAAAATTTCATCAAGAAGATTTCCAGTAAGTCTGCCATTTAAAGCAGATATTGGGATAAGATTATCAAACCCTAACTCATAGAACTGATTAATAAAATCATCGGTTTTATATCCATCACATTTATTTACTACAATCAAATAAGGTCTATTACTCTCTCTAATGAATTGTGCAAGAATTTTATCATTAGGCATTACACCTTGTTTTCCATCAACCATAAATAAAACTAAATCAGCTTCATCTATTGCATCTTCCGCCTGCATTCTTATTGCTTCATTAAAACGATCATTATCATCAGATATATATCCACCTGTATCTATAAATTTTAATACTTGTCCACACCATTCCATCTCCCCATATATACGATCTCTTGTTATACCTTCTTGTGGATCTACGATAGAATATCTTTGATTTAATAAACGATTAAATAAAGTTGATTTCCCAACATTTGGTCTCCCAATAATTGCAATAAGTGGCCGTTTCATTTCTAATTTTATGTAATTTGTAAAATAATCCAGACTAATAAATATGCTATAACTAGATGAATAGCAATTGCTCCTAATAGATCTTTCATTGTTTCTCCTTTTTATTAATAGTTATCAAGTGATAAACCGCGTGTACATCAATAACCAAGTAAGCGGGGATAATCATTAGCTTCAAAAACCCATAAAAAATATAAATTTTGCAAAATTCTTATACCTTAAAAGTTAGTTAATAATTAAAATAGAGAATAAAGCTTTCAATTGCATTACATAATAAAATAAAAAAATAATTTTTATATTATAATGATTATAATTTGAAAAAAATAATTACAGAAATTATGTTTATTACTTGAAATATTTATTATCAAAATTATATATTCTATTTAGCCAACCGTAAGATTTACTATAAATACATTTATCGTTCTTTTTCAAATTTTTCGTTAAAGTTATACGAAATTCAATTCATTATTATAAAGGAATATAGAATGGCAGAAGCAATGGAACTTGATCTTACTCTAAAAAAACTAGTTGATGAAACTATAAAAAATCCCATTGCGCCTCCAAATATAGAAACAAAAGATAAAGCCTCTAATATATACTCTATTGAACAATATTATAAAAATGATAGTTTAGGTATAGATGTACTTAAACAAAAATATCTAGCACCCTGGGAAAAGCATCCAAATGAAATGTGGCATCGACAAGCAAAAGCGCTTGCTTCAGTTGAAAAGACAAAAGCTCTAAGAACAAAGATGGAAAAACAATACTATGCTATTCTTGAAGATTTTCGATTCGTTCCTGGAGGTCGCATAATGCACGGGGCAGGTAGAGAAGATATCACTACTACACTAAATAATTGTTATGTTGTAGCAGTAAGGAGTGATTCAATAAAATCAATATATGAAACTATTATCAATGAAGCTCTCACTTATAAATATGGTGGTGGTTGTGGACATGACCTATCAATATTAAGACCATCTGGAAAAGCAATTAATGGCACAGGTGGAGAATCTTGTGGCCCCACAGGTTTCATGAATCTCTTTAGTGAAAATACAAATACAATAGCCCAACACGGTCGTAGAGGTGCAAATATGCAAACTCTACGAATTGATCATCCTGATATAGAAAAATTTATAAGTATAAAAACTGGTGATATTGATATGGTAAAATATTCGAATATTTCAGTTCTTTTAACACATGATTTCATGCAAGCGGTTAAAGATGATTCTAATTTTGATTTAAAATACAATGAAGAAATATATCAAACTATAAAAGCCAAAGATCTTTGGGAAAAAATTATCACTCATGCCCACTCAAGTGCCGAACCAGGATTACTATTTTGGGATACAATGAAGGATTATCATAATGCAGAATATTGTTCTCCTCTAATTTCTACTAACCCTTGTGCAGAGCAGCCATTACCTGATGGCGGATGCTGTAATCTTGGTGCTGTAAATCTAGAAAGATTTGTTGATAATAATGGAAATTTTATGATTGAAGATTTTAAATCTACAGTTTCAACAGGTACTCGCTTTTTAGATAATGTAGTAGACTATAATATGGATCGACATGCATTAGATGACCAAAAAGAGAATGCCACTAATGATAGACGTGTAGGTTTAGGTATACTAGGGTTAGGAGATATGTTAGTAAAAATGGGAATCCAATATGATAGTGAAGATGCTTTACAAACTATCGAACAAATAATGCAAATCTTTAGAGATACTTCTTATGAGACCAGCGTTGATTTAGCTATTGAAAAAGGAGCATTCCCAAATTTTAAATGGTCTGGTTATTCAAAAAGTAAATTCGTTAAAAACTTACCAAAACCACTACAACAAAAAATTAAAAAAAATGGGATACGCAACTCCACCCTTACTACTGTTGCTCCTACAGGAAGCGGTGCGATAGTCGCAAGAGTTACATCTGGAGTAGAACCAATATTTGCCACTTCCTATAAAAGAAGAGTAAAAGAAAATACAGGATATGGTAAAACATTTAAAGAATACAAAGTATACCATCCAGTCATCAAAAAATTATATGGTACAGATGAAAACTTACCAGAGCATGTGAAAACTGCTCATAATATTGATCCATATTTTCGAGTAAGAATGCAGGGAACAATACAAAAATATATTGACTCTTCTATATCCTCCACTGTCAACCTTCCAAGAGATATAACAGAGGAGACCATTGCTGATATATATATGACTGCCTATGAAGCAGGTCTAAAAGGTATCACTGTATATAGAGAAGGTAGTCGAGAAGGAATTTTAATAACTGAAGAGAATCAGGATAATTCTAAAAAAAATGTAGAATCATTACAAAATGAACAGGCTACAGAAAAAACACCAAGAAGTAGGCCAACACAAACTAAAGGAGTTACTCGTAGGATTAGAACGGGTGAAGGCACACTATATATAACTATAAATGAAGATGGGAATGGGTTATGTGAAGTATTCACTACTATTGGTAAAGCAGGTGGAAATGCTGCCGCACAATCAGAAGCAATTAGTCGCCTTATATCGTTATCATTACGTTCTGGCCTAGATCCAAAAGCTATTGTTAGACAACTAAAAGGAATATCAGGACCAAACCCAACTTGGGAAGATGGAAGATTGATTTTATCAACGCCTGATGCAATTGGCAAAGCGCTAGATGACTATTTAAAAGAAAATAATGATAAATCTACATTAAAAACATCCAATAGTATAGAACGTCCCAGGATAACACTTGCTCAAGATAATTCTAAAAAAAGTGAAAAAATATCATGCGTTGAATGTCAAAATATTAGCGTTGTGCATGAAGGGGGATGTATGATATGTAAAGAGTGTGGTTGGTCTAAATGTGATTAATATAGTATACAAATAATAATTAAGTTCTTTGTATATTACCTAAACTTCCAAAATTTCTTTTTCTTTTTCTCCTTGAAGAACATTCAATTGATTAATTCTTTTATCAGTAATATTTTGAATCTCAGATTCATTGTCTTTAATTATATCAGATGATGTATGTCCATCTTTCTCAACTTTCTGTAAATTATGAATCCCATCTCGTCTAACATTTCTAACAGCAATTCTCCCATCTTCAATTAATTTATGTACAAATTTATTTAATTCCTGTCTTCTTTCTTCACTTAAAGATGGGATAGGAACTAAAACAGCAGTACCGTTATTACCAGGCGTGAAACCCATATTAGAATCCATAATAGATTTTTCAATTAATGGTAATAAATGTTTTTCATAGGGTGTAAGAGTAATCAATCTTGGCTCGGGTACAGATATAGTTGAGACTTGATTAAGAGGCGTTAGAGTACCATAATAATCAATCATTAATGAATTAAACATTTCTGGATTAGCTCTACCTGTTCTTACTTTATTAAGCTCTTCCTGCACATGAATTATAGCTTGATCCATTCTTTGCTTTATATCTTTTAATATATCTTCTATCATTTTTACTCTGAAACTATAGTACCAATTTTAGCACCTAAAATAAGTTGTTTCAAGTTACCAGATTCTTTAATGTTAAAAACTTGGATAGGTATTTTGTTTTCTTTGCATAAAGTAATTGCTGTTAAGTCCATTACTCTTAAGTTTTTTTGTAAAACATCATTAAAAGATATAGAGCTATATTTAATAGCCTTTGAGTTCCTCATAGGATCTTGATCAAAGACTCCATCTACTTTGGTACCTTTAATTACAATTTCTGCATTGAGTTCTGTAGCTCTAAGGGCTGCTGCTGAGTCAGTAGTAAAAAATGGATTTCCCGTACCACCAGCAATAATTACTATACGTCCTTTTTCAAGATGCCTAAGTGCTCGACGACGAATATAAGGCTCCGCAACTTGAGTAATACTAATAGCTGAAAGTGTTCGAGTTTCACATCCTTCTTGTTCTAGAGCATCTTGGACCGATATCGCATTCATAATCGTAGCTAACATTCCTAAATAATCACCCGTAACACGTTCCATTCCTCTATCTGCCGCTTGAATCCCGCGAAATATATTTCCTGCACCAATTATAAGTCCAATACCAACACCTAAATCATATATAGACTTAACCTCTCTAGCTAAATATAGTGCTTTTTCTGGGTCAATACCGTATCCATTTGATCCAGATAAAATTTCTCCAGATAGTTTTAAAAGAACCCTTTTGTATATTGGGTTAGACATTAATAGTAAGTAAAACGGAAATTTTTATAAATTATTCTTCTCCAATCGCATATCGTATATAGCGATTGATACTGATATTCTCACCTAAAGTTGCTATAGCTTCAGTTATAAGATCTTTAATTTTTTTATCGGGGTCTTTTATATATGTTTGTTCTAATAAACAAGATTCTTGGAAAAATTTTTGTATTCGACCTTCAATCATTTTCTCAATAATATTTTGAGGTTTACCCTCAGATAGTGCTTGTTCTTTAAAAATCTCTTTTTCTCTTGAAACAATTTTTTGATCAAGAGACTCAGAGTCTAAAGAAAGAGGATTTGTAGCTGCAATTTGCATAGAAAGATTATGAGCCAACTCTGTAAAACCAGTCGTATTAGCAACAAAGTCCGTTTCACAGTTTAATTCCAATAGCACTCCTAACCTTGATCCAGCATGTATATAGGAGTATACCAATCCTTCTTTTGTTTCTCGACTACCTTTTTTTTCGGCTTTTGTTATACCGGCCTTTCTCAAATGATCAACTGCAACTTCTAAATCACCTTTAGATTCTAGTAAAGCTTTTTTACAGTCCATCATACCAGCCCCTGTCTTATCTCTTAAACTTTTTACAAGTTGCGCATCGATATTCATATACTTATTCTTCTTCCTTACTAGATTCATACATACCTGAACTTGAATTATTGGTATCTTGAATAATTTCTTTATTACTATCCTTAGAATCATTTCCAGATTTTCCTCCTCGAACTTCAAGGACAGCATCAGCTAAGGTAGAAATAATTAGGTTTATTGTTCGCATTGAATCATCATTTGCTGGAATTGGATATGTTACTTTACTAGGATCAGTATTAGAATCAACAATAGCAATGACAGGGATATCAAGCCTTTTTGCTTCTTTGATCGCTGTATCTTCATATTGGGCATCCACAACTATAACTAAGTCTGGCAGCCTTCTCATATCTTTAATTCCTCTATGTTGATCTGCTAGTTTTAATTTTTCACGGTTAAGCATCTGAGTCTCTTTTTTTGTCATATTTTCATAGAGATTTGATCCTTCTTTTTCTAATAACTTGAGTCTTTTTATACTTTTCTTAATTGTAGAAAAATTAGTTAATGTGCCACCAAGCCATCTTTCAACAATATAAAACATAGAACATCTATCTGCTTCTTGCTGAACTATATCTTGCGCCTGTTTTTTTGTTCCTACAAAAAGAATTTCACCATTTTTACTAACAATTTTTTTTACAAATGAAGAAGCTTCCTGAATCGAACGGATAGTAGATTCTAAATCAATAATATGTACACCGTTTTTTTCAGATAGTATATAAGGTTTAAAATTTGGATTCCATTTATGAGTAACATGACCAAAATGTGCACCACTTCCTAACAAATCTTTGAATTTTACATCTGCCATAATATTATACTAACGTTTTGAAAATTGGAAATTCTTTCTTGCTCCAGGTTGTCCAGGCTTTTTCCGTTCAACTTTCCTAGAGTCACGAGTTAAGAATCCTCTTTCTTTTAAAATTTTTCTATGATCTTCATTAATTGCATTCAAAGCTCTAGCAATACCCAGTCTAATAGCGCCAGCTTGTCCTGTTAAACCTCCACCATTCACATTAATAACAATATCATATAATTTTTCAGATTCCAATGCCACCAATGGCTGCATAACAATAGTGGCTAAAGTATCTCTACATAAATATTCTTTAAAATCTTTACCATTAATTTTAATCTTACCTTTTCCAGACGATAAAAAGACTCTTGCTACCGATCTTTTTCGTCTACCAGTTCCATATAATTTTACATCTGTCATAATATAATTTAAATTTCCAAATTCTTAGGGTTTTGAGCAATATGTGGGTGATTAGGACCACTATATACTTTTAAATGAGATAATATTGCACGGCCTAATCTATTATGAGGTAACATCCCTTTCACAGCATTAACTAAAACTTGCTCAGGATTACTACGTCTTAATGAGTATAACGAAACTTCTTTAGATCCTCCAGGATACCCTGTATGCGAAAAATATGTCTTTTTTGTTTCTTTATTACCAGTTACACTAATCTTTTCAGCATTCACAATAATAACAAAATCTCCCATATCCATATGAGGAGTAAAATTCGTTTTATGCTTACCTCTTAGAATTTGAGAAATCTTAGAAGCAAACCTACCTAGGATTTGACCTTCAGCATCTGCAACCCACCAGTCCTTACTAATTTCTGATTTTTTAATTGATATAGTCTTCATATACTTTCGAATAAAGCCTAGAAACTTAGACTTTACATCTTCTGGAAGTCAATAAATATTATATTTAGTTTTTTCATGTTAGATTAGTTACAAAATCGCGAGAAATAGTATGCACAACTTTGCCTTTAAGAGTTTTACCTATATAAGGTGAATTAATAGATTTTGATTCTATATGTTCCCTTGAGAATATCCATTCAAGATTTGTATCAAGAACTACAATCTCTGCAACTGCACCCAATGAAAATAGATCATTTTGAAAGCCCATTATATTTCTAGGATTAATAGTTAAAAGATTAATTAAATGTTCAATCTTCATTTTATTTTCTTTAATAAGAATTTTATTTACTGCACCAAAACAAGATTCGAGACCTATCATTCCAAAGGATGCTAAATCAAATGTTGTTTCTTTTTCTTCTGCTTTATGAGGAGCATGGTCAGTCGCAATACAATCTATTATTCCATTTTTAATCCCTTGTATAAGAGCCTTACGATCATCTTCCATTCTGATGGGTGGAGCAACTTTCATATTCGTATTATATCCCATAAGATCTTCATCATTAAAAAATAAATGGTGTGGCGTAACTTCAGCACTAATATTTTTATATTTAGATTTCATTCTCTTTATATGATTTACAGCTTTTTTACTACTAACATGAGGGACATGTAATTTTGCTCCTGTAAATTCCGCTAACTCTAAATCTCTTTGCACCATCATTGATTCAGCTAAATCAGGATTACCTGCTAATCCAAGATGAGTAGAGACCTTACCTTCATTCATTAAACCTTCTGCTCTAAGACATTCATCCTCTGCATGGTTAATAATTGGGATATCTAATAATTTAGAATATTCAAGTGCCATACGCATAACAGCACCATCTTGAATGGGTAATCCATCATCACTAAATGCTACTGCACCTTCCTTACTCATCAATCTCATTTCTGTTAAATATTTACCATCTTGATTCTTAGTTACAGCGCCAATAGGATGGATATGAATAGGTAAATTTTTTGCTTTCTGATTAATAAAATTAACTGATTCTGGAGAATCTATAGGTGGCTTAGTATTAGGCATCACACATACTCTAGTAAAGCCACCAGCTAAGGCTGCATATGCGCCTGTTTGTAAAGTCTCTTTATCGTCATCTCCAGGTTCTCGAAAATGTACATGCAAATCACAAAACCCATGTGTAATAATTTTATTTGTACAATCTATAGTTTGCATACCAGAACTTTTAGGTAATGCAAAATCACCAACTCCAGCAACTACCCCATTTTTAATCCATAAATCACCTTTGAAAATCTTTTGATTATAAGGATCGATAATTTTTCCATTTTTTAATATAATATCTTTAGTTATTCTTTTTACTTTCATTTCTCCACCATTTCAGTTGGCTGGCCACCGCAAAGCAAAAATAAAATCGCCATACGCGATGCAACACCATTTAATACTTGGTTTAAAATTATGGCCTGATCACTATCAGCTATTGCACCATCAATTTCAACACCTCGATTCATTGGCCCAGGATGCATAATTACTATTTCTTTTTTATGACTTTTTAATCTATCTAAGGTAATACCAAATGCTGATCGATACTCTCTTACAGATGGAACCAAAGAACGACCCATCCTCTCTTTTTGTATCCTAAGAATATTTAATGCATCTGCCCATTCTATAACTTCATTTAAATTAAAATTTACTTTAACACCTAAATCATTTATATAACGTGGAATTAAATTGGGAGGACCACAAACGGTGACTTCTGCACCCATTATAAGTAAGCCATAAATATTGCTTCGAGCCACTCGGCTATGCGAAATATCACCAATTATACCAACTTTTAATCCACGAAGATTTCCAAATTTCTCCTTTAAGCTCATCATATCTAAAATTGCCTGAGTCGGATGTTCATGGGTTCCATCACCTGCATTTATAATAGTCGCATCAATAAATTCTGCAAGAAGTTTAGGGGAACCAGGTGTTGGATGCCGCATTACAACAGCATCTATTTTCATTGCCATAATATTTTGTGCTGTATCTTTAAAACTTTCTCCTTTTTTGAGACTACTGGAAGAAGCAGAAAAGTTCACAGTGTCAGCACTTAATCGTTTTTGTGCAAGCTCAAAACTAATTCTAGTGCGAGTTGAATTTTCAAAAAATAAATTGACAATTGTAACACCCTGCAATGAGGGAACTTTTTTTATTGGACGATCAAGAACTTCTCGAAATTGAAATGCAGTTTCCAATATCTTATCAATATCTTCTTTTATGTATCCTTTTAAAGAGAGAAAATGTTTTTGACTCAACATACTAATCTTCATCCTTGATCAACATAACCATATCTTCATCATCAGTTTCTTTCAAAAGAACATCAACATGCTCTCCTTCATGAGTTGGAATATTTTTACCTATAAAATCAGCTTTAATTGGAAGCTCCCTATGTCCCCTATCGACCAAAACCGCTAATTGTACTTTTGATGCTCTACCAAAACTATTTAATTCATCTAAAGATGCTCTAACCGTTCTACCAGTATATAATACATCATCAATTAAGATTACTACTTTACCATCTATGGTAAATGTAATATCTGTACCTTTGATTTGAGGGACTAACAATCTTTCTCTATAATCATCTCTATGAAAAGTAATATCTAAAGAGCCAAGATTGATTTTAGATCCGCTTATATCATAAATGATTTTTTGGATTCTACGAGCTAATGGCACGCCTCGTTTGTGTATTCCAATCAAAGCCATTTCTTTAATATTATTATTACGTTCAATAATCTCATGGCTTATACGTGTAATAGAACGCTCCACAGATATTCTATCCATAATTATTCTCTTTCTCAATCAGACTCCTTTATAAAAAAAACCTCCGGCAGAGATTTTAATTCTATTCCGGAGGTAGTTTCTCTGCCCTTTTTAATCTCACAGGATCAAATTAAAGGGATTTCAAGCGGCTTAAATTATATTAATTCATCTAGAATACAATGTAGTATTTCACAAGATTTTTTAATATCTAAATACTCCATTTCAATATATAAATCTACAGTTTCTTTTTTGAACCATTTCTCTTGGCGGCGAGCTAACTGACGTGTGCTGAAAACAATTTTTTCAAACATATTTTTTCTATTAATCTCTCCATTTAAATAAGCTTGAATATGTTTATATCCAATCGAATCCAATGGTGGAAACTTTATATTTTTTATTTTTTGTAATGCTAAAAGACTTTCTACTTCATTTATCCAACCTTGCTCAAACATAATCTTAGTTCGTTCTTCAATTCTTTTATTTATAATTTGTCTTTTCCACTTCAAATAAACAGTATACAGTTTTATTGTATCTTGCTTGTATAATTTTTGATTTTGAAAATGCTCTGATGGAATTTTACCTGTTAATTCGTAAATCTCTAATGCACGAATCAATCTCTGCCTATTATTGATATGTACAATTTTAGAATATTCTGTATCAATTGATTGTAGCATTTCATATAAAATTTTTGGATTTTCTATATATTGTTTTTCTAATTTTTTTCTTATGCCTAAATCAGTGTTACTATCCTTGAAAATCCCTTTTTCTAATGCTCTATAATACAAACCTGCACCACCACAGATTATTGGCTTCTTTTTTTGCTCTGCTATATAAGATATTTTTTCTTTTACCATTCTAGAATATTTTCCAGAAGAAATCAATATAGAAGGATCAAAACAACCAATTAAATGATGTTTAATACCGCACATTTCTTCTTTACTAGGTTGCGCAGTACCAATAAACATTTGTTTATATATTTGACGTGAATCCAAACTTATCACTTCTCCATTCATTCTTTTTGCTAATTCAATTGCGAATGAAGTTTTTCCACTTGCAGTTGGTCCCACAATCGCCAAAGTTCGTTTCATTAACTTGATTTTATTACCAAGGTAATTTACTTAAATCAACATTGCCACCTGACATTATAAGCCCAACATTTTTATCTTCAAAAAGATCTGATCTTTTAATAATAGCAGCAAGAGTTATTGAACAAGAAGGTTCAACAATAATTTTTAATCTTTCCCAAATCATTCGCATTGCAACAATAATCTCTTCTTCGGATACAGTGATAACTTCATCTACTTTATCTTTAATTATTGGAAAAGTTATACTTCCAATTTGTGCTCTAAGACCATCGCAAATAGTGTCTGTGGTTTTATTGGACTGTATTTCACCTGTGAAAATTGATCGATAAGTATCATCTGCTTCTTGAGGTTCGGCACCATAAATACAAATTTTAGGATTCATAACTTTAGCAGAAGAAATTGTACCAGCTAAAAGACCACCTCCACTAACTGGTGAAACAATCATATCAAGTTTTGGGTAATCTTCTAATAGTTCTTTAGCTAGAGTGCCTTGACCTGCAATTATTTTTTCATCATTATATGGATGAATTAAAATTGCTCCTGTCTCATTTTGTACTTTTTGTAAAATTTCGTCTCTTGATTTTTGTGTTGCCTCACACCAAATAATATCACCACCATTTCGTAATACATTTTTGACCTTTATTTGAGGTGTGTTTTCTGGCATTACTACTTTTGTACTGCCCCTTCTTCTAGAAACTGCTTTTGCCAATGCAGCACCATGATTACCAGACGAAGCGGTTACTATTCCCCTATTTATATCCTGATCTTTTAATAACATTACCGCATTTGTTGCACCTCTTATCTTAAATGATCCAGCTTTTTGAAAATTTTCACATTTAAAATATAAATTTGCATTCGTCAGTCCATTTAAACTCCTATTTGTAAGCACTGGAGTCCTATGAATAAATGGTTTTATCCTTTCATGCGCATCTTTTATATCAACAAATGTTACCATAGCTAAATTTAAATTTATTTTTTATTCTAAACATTAATCCTATTTATTCTATTAATATATAATTTTTCTTATAAATTCTTCTATTATTTTGTTTAAGCCTTTGTAAACTATTTAGATTAAACAAAATTTCAGAATACAAAAATTATTACTTATCATCAAAATTTTAAAACTTTTCAAAAAGCTATATTCAATATAAATATTATCAGAAAAATGTAATCTCTTTATTTATAAAAACAGATATTTAATGCAATAGGAATGATAGACTAAACCAAACTAATTTAATATCATATTTATCAACATTTATTAGAAAATGAAAACTGTTATATTATTAAGGCATGGTAAATCTGATTGGGATTCTAACTATGGTAAAGATCATGATAGGCCTCTAGCTCCAAGAGGTATCAAAGATGCAAAAAAAATGGGACTTTATTTATCAAGCATTAAACAAACTCCTGATCTAACTATTTCTTCAACTGCAGAAAGAGCGAAAAATACCGCTAAATTGGCATTGAAAAGTGGCAAATGGGATTCTAGTTTGATATTGGAAAGAAGTATTTACGAAAGTACAATAGACAATTTATTATTTATTTTAAGTATACAAAAACAACTAATAAATAAAATTTGCTTAGTAGGTCATGAACCTACTTTTTCTTCTTTTATATCTATAGGGACCAATTCAGATTGGAGAAAATTTCCAACTTGTGCAATGGCAAGAATTGATTTTAATACAGAAAGATGGAATAATATTAAATTTGGAGAAGGTAAATTATGTTGGGTAAAAAAACCTAAAGAAATAGATTAATGTCTTTCAAAACGACCATCTAATTCATTAAGAGACATTTGTACTATAATAGGACGCCCGTGAGGACAATAATATGGGTGCTTTGTTAAAAATAAACGATTGACTAATTCTTGCATCTCTTCTTTAACTAAAATATCTCCTGCTTTAATAGCCGCTTTACAAGCAAACATAGCTGCCAACCCTTCTTGAAAAGAACTGTATTTTTTTTGCTCTTTCAGAAAATTATCAAGAATTTCTCTTATTACATTACGTTCATTCCCTATGGCCATTTCTGACGGTATAGCGTCAATCCGTATTGATGTTTGATCTTGTTTTTTTATTTTGAAACCAATTTTTTCTAAATATGGTAATACATCTAATAACGAATCAAAATCATCTGGGGAGAAAGCAATTTTTTCAGGAAAAAGAAGAGTCTGTGAAGCCATTGACGTTGATTCAAAAGCTTCTAATGCTTCCTCATAAAGTACGCGCTCATGTGCTACATGTTGATCAATAATTACTAAACCACTATTTATTTCAGAAATAATATATTTCTTATGAACTTGCCAAATATTTTCTGTTGATATTGAGTCTACATTTTGCAATGGTGATTCAGCAAGCTGAGAGGCATATTGTCTAGCACGTTGTAGATTACTGTTTGATATATAACCTGGGTCAGATATTTTTGATTGAATCGTATCTTTTTCAAGATCTAATGAAATATTCTCATTAGATGGATTATCGGACATGTTAAAAAAATTTTCTTCTTTGCTATTAGATGGAGATTCAAATGATATATTAAATCCTGGTGCGGTATTTAGAATAGATCCTAAAGCTTCAGTCACTGTATTTTTCAATACATTAAAAACTCTCCATTCATCCTTAAATCGAACTTCCAGTTTCATTGGATGGACATTAACGTCTGCTTGATCATACGGCAAAACTAGATTAATAACAAAAAATGGGTATTCACCTCTTTTAAGTAATGATTCATATGCATTATATACAGCCCTATTCATCAATCTATCTTTTATAAATCTTCTATTCAATAATAAATACTGTTCACCAGGACGGGAACGAATAAGATTAAGATTTCCAATAAATCCAGAGAATGAATAATCACCTTTTGTTATGTTTAAAGGTAAAAGATTTCTTGAATAAGTTGGATCAAGAAGATTATCAATCCGATCTTCTAACTTTTCTCCACTTAAATTAAAAACTTGTCGTTCATCAGCAATCAATTTGAATGCAACCTCAGGATACGATAATCCATATCTACGTACCACATCTACGATTTTTCTTAATTCTGTTCTTGGGGTTTTTAAAAATTTTTTTCGTACAGGGGTATTATAAAACAAATTACGAATTGTTATTTCCGTTCCATTTATTTTAGGTGCTGGCTCAACATCACCTGATTTACCATCGAGAATTAAAAGACTAGCACCTTCATTTTCACCCACACTCGATATAATTTTCATTTCTGATACAGAAGCTATACTAGCAAGAGCTTCACCACGAAAACCTAATGTATTTATTGAAAAAAGATCAGTTAAAGAGGCAATCTTGCTTGTATGAAACCTCATTATAGATGCAGGCAAATCCTCTGAAGAAATTCCGATACCATTATCCCGAACTTGAATCGTTTGATGCCCACCTTTTTCTACAATTATATTAATATCATTTGAACCAGCATCTAGACTATTTTCGACTAATTCTTTAATAACAGAAGCAGGATTTTCAACAACTTCACCTGCAGAAATTTTATTTCTTAAATCCTCTGATAATGCTTTAATCATTTACTTTTATTAGATTTTTTAATCATCGAAATAATTTGCTTATAAACCTTTTTATGAAGCAGTTCACCTCGCAAAATTAATTCGTCAACTTCTTTTTTTATTTTATTGATAAACGTTTTATCATCAATGTGTGATAAATTAATCAGTGCATTCATACATCCACCTCTGAGTCCTGCTAAAGCAACTTCTGCAGCGACACCTGCATCTGAAATAGAATTAGGATTACATTTTTTAATTAGAAGATTTAATAATTCAATTACACGAAAACATTTTTTTGCTGTCTTTAAAGGAATATATATGGCATATTTATTTGCAGATAAAACTTGCTCTAACTTCTCTTGTTTTTCTTCAACATTATTCGCAGGTAATCTATTAGCATCTAATACTTTATTAAATGCATTGGCATCTTCATTAACTAATTCAGCCAATTGTTTAATTAATTTTTGTGCCTCTACGCCAACTTCATCCATAAGCGGTTTACTTTCCAACATACCTTTTTTCTCATGTGTAAGAGCTGCAACCATTGATGCTAATGCAGCACCTAATGACCCTGACAATGCTGAGACACTACCACCACCTGGAGCTGGACTATTTGATGATAGATTCTCTAAAAACTCAAAATCAAACATATGATCATCATTTTTAACAACGTAATCAATAATTTTTTCATTTTTTATAAAATTTGTTACATCATT
>PAPB01000023.1 GCA_002708715.1 Fidelibacterota bacterium
CAGGGGCAGTGCTGGGTAGCTATATTCGGACAGGATAAGCGCTGAAAGCATATAAGCGCGAAACCCACCCTAAGATTAGATTTCCCTACCCTAGTGGTAATAAGGCTCGTTGAAGACTACAACGTTGATAGGCTACAGGTGTAAGTACAGTAATGTATTCAGCCGAGTAGTACTAATTAGCCGAATGGCTTTATCAAAACATTATTCTTGACAATGGTTTGGCCCAATTTCCAAAAAATTTTTTCCGGTGGCTATAGCGTAGGGGAAATACCCGATCCCATCCCGAACTCGGAAGTTAAGTCCTACAGCGCCGATGGTACTGCGCGGGAAACCAGCGTGGGAGAGTAGGACGTTGCCGGGAACATTTAGATAAGAAGCCTCATTTTCAATTGAGGCTTTTTATTTTAGTAGGTTAAGCATATGTTCATTATATTTAAAATAGAAAAATTTATAGAAAAATGTTAATAAATAAATTAAGAATAATTTTTATATTAATTTTATTCAATATTGGGTTACTTAGAACCCAATCTATTTCTCTTTCTGGGGAAATATTTGAATATGCTACTTATTATGTAAATAGTTTTGATTTTAGTACTGGTGCGACAAGTGTGCAGATTTTTCGATATGAACTTTCTTCGAATCAATACCCAGTGTCGCTTAAAGTTAGATTTAAGACTACAATATTATCACCAGCCTTAGGAATAACTAATGAGCAAACTATAATTGAAATAGAGACAGATCCTTTTCTTCTTCAGGCGCCATTAGTTTTAGATAATCGAGATTTATCTTCAGAAGCAACTGTTATATTTGATATGGATACACCGCCTAATCAAGTTGACTTAGATGGTAATATAATTGAAATTTTAGAACCAACACAAGTTGATGCAATTCTGCAAAGTGTAATGACTACAGGCCAAATTGCGGATGGAGAATATTCTTTTGAAGTAATCATATTATCGGAAGATGATCAGGTTCTTGCTTCAGATTCAAAAACGTTTCTTGTTCAGTCTCCGGTTTCTGTGACACTTGAATCTCCAGGCGGAGCATTATCGGATACTCTTGATAATATGGTTTATACAACTTTTCCAATCTTTCAATGGTTCTCTCAGCCTTGTGGAGGATGTAACACCTTTATTAGGGTAGCTCAATTTAACTCTCAAATTCATTCTTCTCTTGAAGAAGCAATAGAAGACCAAAGAGTTCTTCCTTTTGATCAGTCTGAATATTGGTATCCAATTGACAATCTTAATAGTTATCAATATCCTCCCTCTGATGCTTATCCTCTTGAAGAAGGTAATATTTATTGTTGGCAGATTATGATGACAGTTCCAACTACTTCTGGCGAAGAGCAAATGCCTTCATCCATATCTGCGTTCATGATTAATGAGTCAGGCGGTAATTCTAATAATAGTAGTAATATGAATACTTTATTATTAGCCCTAGAGCAAGTGCTTGGACAGAATCAATATGATGCATTATTTGGATCGGGTAATGAGTTACAAGATTTTTTCCCAACAGGTCAAATAGAAATAAATGGTGTAGGTGTTGACGAGTCTAGTCTAAATTATTTATTTAACCAAATAAATAGTGATACATATCAGATACAATCAATTATAGTAGAATGAAATTCTTGAAAGTAAAAATCATTGTATTAATAATTATGTCTTCATTTGTTTATGGTAACAAAATTGCGGTTGTTACTAAAGTGAAAGGTTTAGTAGAGATTATACCAGTTGGTAAAGACGCATTCTCAAATTTAAATCCTGGAACAATTTTATCTGATGGTGATAAAATACGTACGGGATCATCAGGGTTTACTGCAATTATTTTTATTGATGATAAGTCAACATTAAAATTAAAAGAAAATTCTGAAGCGGTAATCTCTGGCCAACGTTCTTCAAAAAGTATCGCAAAAAAGATTAATATGGATGTCGGTACTATTCGAGCTACAGTTAATAAACAAAATAGTGATTTTGTTATTCAGACACCAACATCAGTAGCTTCAGTAAAGGGAACAGATTTTTGGATGATTACTGATCCTGTTGATGGTGATGTGGTTATTGGGCTCGATGGGACTGTTAGCTTAACTAACAATGAGACAGGTGCAGAAGTTGATGTAACAGAAGGAATGTCAGGATCTTCGACACCTGATGGTGATGTTGATATCGATGAGACTGAAGAATCATCTATCCCTGAAGATCCTACCGATGAAGATGTACAACAATCTGAAATAAAAATTTATTTTGAAGGACCAAATGGTGAACAAAAAGTAATAATCATTGAATATCAGTAATAATTTCTATTTTATTGATTTCTAATAGCTTTTCTTTTATGTCAAACAAATCACTTCAGAAAATACTTCTGGTGTTACATATGTATGTTTTCGACTTTGCATACTCTCAATCAAATCATCTATACTATCATAAAACTCCAAGCCCTGTAAGAGTTGGTGATTCTATACGTGTTTCACAAATATTGTTTGCTGAACATTTTATTCAATCTGGGACATTATATTTTCGAGATGTGGGTGAACTTAGTTTTCAAGAAATTTCAATGGAATATGAAAATGGAAATTGGGTTGGTGTAATTCCTGGTTCTAGAGTAACATTAAAAGGTATTGAATATGTTACAGTATTACAAAAACAAGATGGCGGTAGGATATCACTTCCTCTTTCAGATGATCCTTTTAAAACACCACTCCAAATACAAGTTATTTCAAACCAAATACTTCAAAAGGATATAAAGAAAAAAAATCAAAACACTGATTATGCAGATGCAGATATTTTAATATTAGCACCTGAATCTGGATCGTTTTTACGTCCCGAAGAAGTTGTTATTTCAGCCTCATTATTTAATGCTCCAGGTGTTGATCAGTCTCAATTTATAATTTTAATTGATGGTGAAGATTTCTCAGATCAAACATTAATCTCAGATGATGTGTTGTCATTGGTTCCTGCAAAAGAAATGGAATCTGGATTTCATTCTATTAAATTAATATTTAAAACAAAGTACGGTATGGATGTAAAGCCAATAGAATGGAGTTTTAGTGTTGGTAAAGGTCCCAGTAGTCTTGCAGAATCTTTTAAATATAAAGGTTCACTCTTTGCAAAGAAGTCAGAAAACTCTGCTTCTAATATCGTCATTAGTGATCAAGAATATTCTACAAAGATAGATGCTGAGATTAGTTGGATAAAAGCACGATATTCTTCCCGTAGATCTAGTAGAGAATCACAATTTATACAACCGATAAATAGAGAGAGCTTAACTATACAGGTTATGGACTATTTAAAAATTGAGAATGGAGATGTTTACCCCTCATTATCGCCATTTATTCTTGATGGGAAGAGAGTTAGGGGGAGGCATATTGATGCAGGCTTTGATTTTGGATTTGGTTATGGTGGTTTGAGAGTATTAGGTCGAGATTTTTTTAATTTTGATATCAAAGGAAGATTCGAATTTCAAACAGTATCAGGGAATATTATTAGAAAAGTTCAATATAAAAGAGGTGTTAATAATGCATATGAATTATTAACAGATAATGTGAAGTATGATAATGCACTTAATAAAGTAATCTATCCCTTTGATCGAAAGGGTTATACTTTTCCTAGAAAGATTAATGCCTATAGATTATCATTATCGCTAAATAATAAGATTAAAGCTGGTATGCATTTTTTTAAAGCAAAAGATGACGTAGATGAAATTAATTTGTTTGATACGAGCTATGTTAAAGATGCTTTATTTTCTGTTGATACGAATATTACTGGTGATACGGTATTGCAATATTATACATTAGCTACTTTTATTGATTCTATTGCCAACGGGGATTCTAGCGCAATAAATATTAAAACACGAAATTGGGACGATGGTACACCAGGCGAGAATCTAGCTCTTGGTTTTGATCTAGAAGGGGCAATGGATAACAGAAAGTTAATTATTCAATTGGGATGGAATATGAGCTTGACCAATTATAATATTTGGGGAGGGGTTGCTAATAAAGATTCACTAGACTTATTGATGGATACTATACCTGATGGTAAATTATTGGGAAATTATGAAGTTAGTGCAATAGGTGATTTTATTGATTCATATAGTAATATTTTTACTGTAAATCCGTTGTATATGAATCCTATTTTGCCTATTGATCCTATTGTTGCTGAAGAAAGCAGTTTTAAAGCTTTTATGAATATGCCTGCTTCAGCTTATTATTTAAGGTTAAAGGGAAGTTATGTTTTCAATAATATATTATTTGAGTATCGACAATTAGGTCCAGGGTATACTAGTTATGGTAATCCATATCTAACAAATAATATAAGAGAGTTTACAATTAAAGATCGCTTATCTCTGTTGGGTCGAAGGTTAATGTTTGTTATGGGTTATCAGCATCGAGATAATAAGCTATCTGATTTAGTTGCGAATCCTGTCGCTTCAAAAACAGTATCTTTTAATACTACTTTAGCACCTGGTCCTGGAGCTCCTTCTATTATTATGAATATACAATCTATTGGAAAAACAAATGGCGTGGATTCTATAAATACTGATAAATATGGTAACTTTCTTTTAGATAATAGAGAAAATTCTCAGGCTCTAAACTTAATGGCTTCTATTAATATTCCAGGTAGTTTTAAAAAATTTACAACAGCTTCATCGATTAATATTAATTCAATTACATATAAGGATAATCTAGCTTCAGAAAGAAAAAAGGATTATTTTTTTCAGAAAGCTGAAACTCAATCCATATCGGCCACTGTTTCATCGCGTTTTCAATTTCCGCTGAAAACAACCTCAACATTTAATCAGGCTAAGATATTTATACCTTATCTTGATACTAATAATATCGCAAAAAAAAGAGTGGATACCTGGACCTCTTATAATACATCTATTGGTTATACTTTGTTAAGTTATAAGGTAACGATAGGAGGAGGTATAGATTTCACAACCAATGGAAAAAGTAATGATGAATCAATTAACTTATATGGCTTAAAATTTAATTCGGATTGGGAAATTATAGAAAAATTAACTTTAAGTATTAATGGATCTATGCGTTTCAATAATACAAAAACTAATCAATCTGATAAAAAAGATAACGATGGAGATGGCATAATAGATGAATCAAGAGAAAATTGGTCAATGAATAGTTCTGGTATTAACTTGACTTTAGGATATAGATTTTGATTGAAAAATTTATAAAATTTATAAAAAGCCATATTGTTGATCTAAGTTTGGCGATTGGATCAGTAGTTCTTACTGCATTATTCCATTGGATAGGAATATTTGATTTTTTAGAGCTTAAAACATATGATTATAGGTTCCATACTGTTAGAGGACCATTAACTGGTTGGCGAGCAAATGACTCTACTTTTATTAAACGAGGTACTGATGTTGTACTAGTTGAGGTTGATGATGAATCTTGGAGAATATTAAAAGAGAATAAAGTACCCTGGCCTTATCCCAGAGGTGATATTTGGGCAAAAGCAGTTGAAAATATATCAAAAGCAGGCGCTAGCGTTATTGCTTTTGATATTCAGTTTGATTCCCCAGATGCAAGATCTGAGTATTTAAGGAGTGTAAGTGGAAATTTACCCCCAGAGTTTCAGCAATACTTACCAGGACATGGTGATATAGTTTTAGCAGAATCAATTAAAAGTGCGCAAGATTATGGAACAAAAATAGTTATGGATGTAAAAATGGTTAGAGAACCAACTAGAGTTCCACCGACTTATATTGCCTATCCTGTGCCTGAGATTATGGAAGTAAACCCCGAGACTGGTCTTATTAATGATATGCTTGATCCTGATGGATTTTCCCGCCAATATAGTATTGCAGGATATATGGAGCATGAGCCAGATAAGGCTTACCTTACTCTTGGTCTAAAGTGTGTGAAAGAATTCTTAGATATCCCAGATAAAGAGGTACCAGAATTTGATGCAGATAATTTAACTTGGAAGTTCGGTCATCTTAATATTAACGCTTATGGCCGAACAAATAATTTTTTAGTTAATTATTATGGACCACCTTCAGGATATAAAATTCCTGGTGGAGAACAATATAAACCCTGGGGTACTTTCCCTAGATTCTCACTATCTCAAATCCTTGATACTCAGGATTACAATATGCCTGAAGATATAGATTGGATGAGTCAATTTATACCTGGTCAGTTACCAGATTGGATCTTAGCAATAGAAGACTCAGTTGAAAGGAGTGAGATGATGGCTATGATGGGTCTAGGTACTGATTTTGATATAACTAAATCACCATTTTACAATAAGATAGTAATAATTGGCGTTAATGTAGAAGTTATACACGATGTGAAGTCAACTCCATTTTATAACTATATGGGCCTTAGTCAACTCACTCCTGGTATGGAAACGCATGCAAATGCTATACAAACTATTTTGCATGAAAATTTTATTCCTTCTTTTGGGGGGAAAACCACGAGATATCTTGCTGAAAATGCTTCATATCCATTATCTAACTTCATACTTATTTTTTCACTTTGTCTATTTGCTTATATTCTTCTTTCGGCTTTTGAATTACACCCTGTAATATCAGGTGGTATAATTATTATTGAAGGATTAGTTTACTATTCTATTGCAATGGGTGCTTTTACTAATGATTATTGGTGGCTCCTGAAATCAACAATTACTTTCGTATTACCTAATGGTATATACGATATTTTTTATGATGCATTGCAAATTAATCTACCTTTGCCTGGTGAATCATATCTGATGCCTGTAATTGCCCCTATCGCAGGATTGATTTTATTATTTTCGAGTAATATTATTTATCAATTTTTACATGAGCAGCAGGATAAGAAGTTTTTAAGGGAAACGTTTGGAACCTATATTGCACCAAAAGTTTTAGATAAGATGTATGAAGAAAAACAAGCTCCGAAGCTTGGTGGTGTTGAAGGTCATCATACTGCATTCTTCTCTGATATACAAAATTTCTCTACCTTTTCTGAAGCTCTTGAACCAGAAAGAATGGTGGCTTTAATGAATGAATATTTAACAGTCATGTCAAAAGTGATTTTAGATAATGAAGGAACATTAGATAAATATATTGGAGATGCAATTGTAGCTTTTTATGGTGCTCCTGCACCAGTTGAAGACCATGAGATTAAATCTTGTACTACAGCTTTATTAATGCAAGAAGCTTTAGAAAAATTAAGAAAAAAATGGAGAAAGGAAGATAACTGGCCTGATATTGTGTATTCTATGCAACACCGTATAGGTTTAAACTGTGGTAGAATGGTTACTGGTAATATGGGTTCAGAGATGAGGATGAATTATACAATGATGGGAGATACAGTCAATCTAGCTGCTAGACTTGAATCTTCAGCTAAGCAATATGGTGTATATAATTTTGTAGGTGAAAATATTTATGAGGTTGCAAAGAGTCAATTTGTTTTTCGTTTTTTAGATTTTGTAAAAGTCAAAGGAAAAAATATTCCAGTAAAGGTGTATGAATTAGTATCTAATAAGAATGATGCTTCTAGNGAAATGATTAAATTGATAAAAGCTTTTGAAAAAGGGTTAGATTATTATTATAAGCAAGAGTGGGATAGTGCAATTAAACAATTTCAAAAATCNGAATCTTTAGAAGANCATTTTGAATCAAGGAATACCAATCCTTCAAATATTTACATTGAACGATGTAAAATGTTTTTAAATAACCCACCTGGAGAAAATTGGGATGGCGTTTGGGCAATGACATCAAAATAAGATTGTTTTTAATATCCTAATTCTTAGTATAAAAAATTAAAGTTATATAATATGGATAAAAATCGTGGGAAAATTTTGTGGGTAGATGATGAAATTCATCACTTAAAGCCCCATATTTTATTTTTGGAAGAGAAAGGATATTTTTTATCTAAGGCTAATAATGGTCANGATGCGATAGCCCTTTTAAAGCAAAATGATTTTGATTTGATATTATTAGATCAAAGTATGCCAGGAATGGATGGATTANAGACTNTNATTGAANTGAAAAAAATACGAAAAAATCAACTNATTATTATGATTACGAAGACAGAAGATGAATGGCTTATGGATGAGGCAATTAACAGCCAGGTAGATCAATTTCTTATAAAGCCAGTCAATCCAAGTCAAATCTTTATGGCATGTAAACAGTCTCTTGAGAAGAATAATTTGCAAAGACAAAAAGCTACTAGTGATTATTTAGCGGATTTCCAGAATATTGAAAATAATATCAACACTAATTTGAACGCAAATGATTGGTGTGCATTATATGACCAATTAGTAGATTGGCAAATAAAATTTGATGATTATAAAGATATTGGACTCGTTAATGTTTTAAATGATCAAATAAGAAGTTGTAATAAAGAATTTGTTAATTTTTTTGTGTCTAATTATCAAGATTGGTTATTTAATGATAATAGACCATTATTTTCAAATGATATAATAGAATATTACGTATCTCCTTTGCTAAAAAGAGATGAAAAAGTATGTATGCTTGTTGTTGATTGTATGCGCCTTGATCATTTTAAAGCGTTAGCCCCATTATTAGAACCAATATTTAATATTAGTCTTAATTATGCATTTTCTCTATTGCCAACTGCAACTCAGTATTCAAGAAATGCAATATTTTGTGGGATGTTTCCTGATGAAATGGTAAGAAAATATAAAAATCAAGCCAAAGATATGGCTGGANAAGCACAAAGTCTTAANCAACANGAAAAACAATTTCTCATCGATCATTTGAATAGGTTAGGTTTTGGAAATAAATCAATGCACTACCATAAAATTTGGGCAGCAAAAGAAGGAAGGAAGTTTGAAAATCGGATAAAGGATTATTCCCAAAAAGATCTACTTGCAATAGTAGTAAATTTTGTCGACATCTTAACTCACAAGTCAGCACAAATGGATGTACTCAAAGAACTTGTCCCAGATGAATCNGGATATCGATCTGCTATAAAATCATGGTTTGAGCATTCTTGGNTNTTAAATGTNCTTAGATACTTAGGTGAGAAAGGATGGACAATAGTAATGACAAGTGATCACGGTAGTATAAGAGTAAAAAATGATATTATGGTTGCCGCAGATCGAGACGCATCCTCTGGGTTAAGATATAAATTTGGACGCAATTTAAATACAAATAAAAAACATGCTCTNATTATAAAAGATCCACCAANGTATAAATTACCAGAATTTGGTTATCAACCTAGTTATGTAATTGCAAAGTATGATAATTATTTTGTTTATCCAAATGAAGCNCATAAATACCAAANNAANTTTAATAACACATTCCAACATGGTGGTATTAGCNTGGAAGAAGTTATAGTTCCTGTAGCAATATTGAAGGCACGTNATTAATGGTTTTTGTATNTAATTCAATTGAAGAAACNCAACAGTTAGCTATGAGGTTAGCTAAAATTATTNTTCCNGGAACGGTAATAGCTTTAGTTGGCNAATTGGGNACTGGTAAAACAACTTTTACTAAAGGTTTTGCTANNCAAATGGGAATCAAAGATCATGTTACTTCACCTACATTTAAACTAGTTTCAGAATATGAAGGTGAAAGCTGTAAACTAAATCATATTGATGCTTATAGGTTGGATGGACCTAATGATTTTTTAAATATTGGAGGGGAGGAATATTTAACNCCAAAAAATAGTATAACAATAATAGAATGGGGAGATATNTTATANGATTTATTATCAAATAAGGTGATAAGAGTAGTGTTTGAAAGAATTAAAGGCCAAGAGGAATCAAGAAAAATTAAATTTNTTGGAGTGAAAACTGAATTTTAAAAAAATACTTTCTTTTGAAACATCTTCTTTGATATGNGGTGTTGCTATTAATAAAGGTAATAGAATATTAAGTAATACTGAGGTTNTTGCTGANAGGAAGCATGCNGAAATATTGCCAAATTTAACTGAAGAATGTTTTAAAAAAATAAATCATACCATTAATGATATAGATGCCATTGCTATAAGTATTGGTCCTGGGTCTTTTACTGGGTTAAGAGTTGGTCTTGGTTTTGCTAAAGGTTTNGCATATGCAAAAAATTTACCTATTATACCTATCCCTACTTTGCTTTCATTAGCTTATAGTTTAAGAAAATATGAACCAAAACAAGGGATTGTATATTCTCATTCAAAAAAAGTTTTTTATCAAAAATTTAAATGGTCGGATAATATACCAAAAACTATGGAAGAACCTACTGTAGGTGAAATTGATGATTATATTTTTAAATTAAATAATAGTTTTCANTATAATTGTGAAANTATAATAAATAGTNATAATCTTCCTTTAATGAAAGCAACACCTTCAGCAAATAATATTGGATTGCTTGGATCTATATATTTTGATGATTGGTTATTAAAGGAGCCTTATGATCTTACCCCTAGCTATATCGCACCTTTTAACATAGGAAAAAATATTTAAACTAAAATTAATTTGTTTTAGGTTGTAAATGTGATATGTTATTATTAATTATTTATAAATATATTTTATTTAAGTACATCAATTTTTTAGAAAAAAAATTAATCTCACTTTTAACGATCAGTAATAAAAGAGGAGTTCTAAATTTTTTTTGAATTTATAGAAAATATTATGTTGTATAAGTAAGAATTAAAAATAATAGATAATTTTATTAGAATGGTTTGGTTTAAGAGAAAAGAAAAAAAAATAAAAGAAAATGAAAAGAAAAATATTCCAGATGGTTTATGGGATAAATGTCCTTCATGTAACGAAATTATTTATATCCCTGAGTTAGAAAAAAATTTATCAGTTTGCCATCATTGTGATCATCATTTTCGTGTTCAACCAAATCTTTACCTTGATCTTCTTTTAGATGAGAATACCATTATTAATCACTTTGAAAATTTGAGTTCTAAAGATTTTTTAAAATTCAAATCAAATCAAGGATATAAAGAGCAATTAGATGCAGCTAAAGCAAAAACTGGAGATAAGGATGCTATTAAAGTTTATGAAGGGAAAATAAATAATCATTTAGTTATATTAGGTGTGATGAATTTTCAATTCATAGGAGGCAGTATGGGTTCTGTAATTGGAGAAGCCGTATCAAGGTCATTAAAGTTGGCAGGCGCAAAACATGCACCTTTTATTTTAATTTGTAGTTCAGGTGGTGCAAGGATGCAGGAAGGTGCTATATCGCTTATGCAATTAGCAAAAACAACAAGTCAACTTGCCAAATTTTCNGAAAATGGNGGTTTATTTATTCCTGTNTTAACTGACCCTACAACTGGNGGTGTAACTGCTAGTTATGGAATGCTNGGTGATNTTATANTTGCTGAGCCAGGAGCATTAATTGGTTTTGCAGGACCNCGNGTTATCAAACAAACTATTGGNCAAGATCTTCCTGAAGGTTTTCAAAGATCTGATTTTTTATTAAAAAAAGGATTNATTGATCATATTGTGCATAGNAAAAATATGAAAGAAAANCTTTCAACTATTATATCTCTTCTTTCATGAATCCAAAAATATTGATTACNAATGATGATGGAATATTTTCGTCNGGGATAAATGCGTTATCNGATGTTATGTCTGAAATTGGAGANGTTACTATTGTTGCTCCAAANAATGAACAAAGTGCTAAAAGTCATGCATTAACCTTACAAAATCCAATTAAAATAAAAACTGTATCATTGAAAAATGGTTTCCAAGGATGGTCTGTGGAAGGAACGCCAGTTGATTGTGCTAAGATTGCATTAAAATCAATATTAAACCATAAACCTGATTTAATAATATCTGGAATAAATCAGGGTGCTAATCTTGGAAGAAATTTAATTTATTCAGGTACAGTTTCTGCAGCATATGAAGGTGCGATATTGGGTATTCCTTCTGTAGCAATTAGTCTCGATTCTTTTAAAAACGATAATTTTAAATGTTCCAAGTTTGTAGCAAGGAGTATTGCAAAATATGTTTTAAAACGTAATCCTCCTATAGGCACAATGTTGAATGTAAATGTCCCTAATCTTGATATTGATAGTTTAAAAGGTTACCTTATAACTCAGCAAGGAAATCAATATTTTGTAGATGATTTTGAGAAACGAGATAACCCTAGAAATGAGGCTTATTATTGGATGAAAGGAAGAATAATAGATGAAGATAGCTCTATTGATTTTGATGGTAGAGCGATATCTGAAGGTTATGTAAGCATCACTCCTATACATTTTAATCTTACTAATGCATCCTACTTAAATGAATTAAAAACAGATTGGGCTAGTGATGGATTTTAAAAAAGGAGGGGTGGTAATTATTGATTTTGGTTCCCAGTATACGAAATTAATTGCTAGACGGGTTAGAGAAAAACATGTTTACTCTGAAATATTTTCTCCTGATACAAAGATAGAAAATATTCTTAAAAATAATCCCAAAGCGATTATTTTATCTGGTGGCCCAAGTAGTGTGAATGATAGGACTGCACCAAATTTTGATAAAAAGATTCTACAGTCTAAAATTCCAGTATTGGGTATTTGTTATGGACTCCAGCTTCTTATAAAATATGATGGTGGTAATGTTAATACTGATGGGAATGGTGAGTATGGTTTTGCAAATATTACAATTAAAAACTCACAGACTTTATTTAAGGGAGTGAAACTTAAATCTAAAGTATGGATGAGTCATGGTGATCAAGTTAATGAAGTACCAAATGGATGGGATATTTTAGCTTTTTCCTCTAATAAAATTATTGCAGCTGTTTCAAATCAAGATCAGACTAAATTTGCAACTCAATTTCATCCTGAAGTTGCTCATACTAAAGAAGGCAGTGTTATGATTTCGAATTTTTTATTTAATATTGCTAAATGTAAACCCGATTGGACTCCTACTAATTTTATAGAACAAAAAATTAAATCTATACAAAAATATGTTAAGAATTGCAAAGTATTGGTTGGAGTTAGTGGGGGAGTTGATTCTTCTGTAGTTGCTGCTTTAGTGAATAAGGCAATTGGAGAAAATATGCACGCTGTACTTATTGACCATGGTTTAATGCGGAAGAATGAAGCTAAAGATTGTAAAAATTTTCTTAAGAATGGGCTAGGAATTGAAATTAATCTTTATGATGAGTCTAAAATATTTTTAGAGAAACTTAAGGGAGTTGTTAATCCAGAAGAAAAAAGGAAAATTATTGGTAACCAATTCATATACTCCTTTAATAGAATCGCAAAGAATAAAAAAAATATAAAATATTTAGGGCAAGGAACATTATATCCAGATGTTATTGAAAGTGGTATGGCTAACAATAATACTTCGCATCTAATAAAAAGTCACCATAACGTTGGTGGACTTCCAGATAATATGGAATTTGAATTAGTTGAACCTCTAAGAGAATTATTTAAAGATGAAGTACGTAGTGTTGGACGTGAACTAGGTCTTTCTAAAAAATTAACAGATCGTCATCCTTTTCCTGGACCAGGACTTGGTGTAAGAATTATTGGGGAAATTAATAGAAAAAGAATTAAAATACTTCAAGAAGCTGATAAAATATTTTTGGAGATATTGGAAGAGGATAATTTGTATAATGATATTTGGCAAGCATTTGCTGTCCTAATACCTGTGAAAACAGTTGGTGTGATGGGAGACCAAAGGACTTATGAGAATTTAATAGCTTTAAGAGCAGTAACTAGTACGGATGGAATGACAGCAGATTGGTTCAGGATGCCAAATGATACTTTATTAAAGATATCTAATAGAATTGTTAATAATGTTAAAGGTGTGAATCGAGTAGTCTATGATATTACCTCTAAACCACCTGGTACTATAGAATGGGAATAATTATTTTTTCTCAGATGGTGGGGAACCTTCAGGGAGGGCAGGGAGACCTATATTGAAAATTTTAAAAAAAAACGAATTAATTCAATCTGCAATTATCATAGTTAGAAATATTAAGGGAGGTAAACTTGGTAGAAAAGGTTTAATGAATGCATATGAAAAAGCTGCAAGTAGAGTCATCCAAAAAACTGAATTAATCGATTGAAAAAAAATACTAAGTATATTATAAAATGTCCAATTGAATTCTATAATAAAGTTATTCATTCAATAATAGTAAATGATTGTAAAGTATTAAGTGATGATAGTAGTGACTTATGTATTATAATTATAGAAATACCATTGGATAAAAAAGATGATTTATTTCAAAAATCAATGTTAATACAAGTAATAAAAGTGAGATTATAAGAATGTAATTAGATAAGATAAGTAATTATAGATCTATTGAAGCAACCTTATCCCATTTTTTTAAGTCTTCTGAAGAATAAATAATACCTGACTTCGTTATTGCATTAAAATATTGTTTAATATCTTCACCATAGACAATTCTTTCAATATCCATAAAATCAGTTCTATTAGCAATATTAGTTATAAATGCGATTGAATTGCCTAAAGTTTGCGGGTTTTTATTTTCAAGCTTAAACAATCTTCCGTAGTTTGAAAGAAATAAAAATCCAGTTATGGTAGGTGCAAAACCAAAACTGTAGGATGTAGATCCTACAATAAATTCTTTATTTTTTTTAGAATCATTTTTTAGTAGATCGTTAATTTTTTTAAGTTGGGAAGAAGAGAGTCCTTTCCCTGACTTACCATCTTTTCCTGGTTGTCCTTGAATACCTTTGGGACCAGGAGGACCAGTAGGTCCAGGGTCACCTTTAGGCCCTGGAATATTTTTAGGGATACAACTACCTAATATAAAAAGAGATAAAAGAAAAAGTGATATCAGTTTCATTAGCTAGAAAAGAGGTAGGGTAATGCTCTTGAATATGCCATTGCCATGATAATTAATAATTCTGATAAAAGTGCAGCTATAAAATAAAACATCGATAATCGTATATTTGTATTTTTTTCTAGATTAATCTTACCTAATGCAAAGACTTGGGATGCAAACATTTGATATAGTTGTCCATCATCTTTTGCAATTGATTTGAGATATAGAGCGTATTCTTCAGGTGAGCTAAATTGACTTATACCAGCAAAAAAAGTTGGATTAATTACTTCATCTTTTTCAACACTCCCATCTTCGATTTTAGTTTTATGTTTTCTAACTCTGGGAATAATTACTCTAACTAAATAATATATTGTTCCCATAGCTGATGAAAAATAAATAATCATCATTGCAAAATTGAAAGCGCTCATTTGAATCTTAGGGAAATGTACAATAAAAAAAACCATAAAGACTCCTAAAATTGATAGGAGTGTGAAAGCTTTTTGATCGGTTCTTTGAATGACTTGTTGTTCGCCAGATAGAACTTGAAGTAAAGCGTTAAATTCTTTGCCTGTTTCCATAGATTTTATAAATGTAATAAAGCCTAATTTTATATAATTGATTAAAATTTTCCTAAGCTTAAAAAATTGATTTTATCTGAAATAGAAGATTTCATTACTAACACTCCTTGGAATAGTAAAATTAATAATTTAATATTTCCGTCTGTTTAATTATAAAAATTTGAAAATTGATCGCGGGGTGGAGCAGTCTGGTAGCTCATCGGGCTCATAACCCGAAGGTCGGAGGTTCGAATCCTTCCCCCGCTACTACCGAGAAAACCAGAATCTCAGCAATTAGCCCTCTTTAATGAGGGCTTTTTTGTTTTACGTTTCTTAAATTTCTGCTTGGCAGATTGCATAACCCGTATTTTGCGACCAAAAATAAATTCATATTACTACTATTATTTTCTTAGAACTTCCTATCAAATTTCATTGCAACTTAGTTGCAATATGATGAAATTGAAAACTAAAATACATTAAGTCATCTAAACACTAATAGCTATGGTAATATAGGAACTGCTTCAAAAGTAATTATAAAAATTTTTGCCTAATTTAAAAATACAGTTCTTGCAAATGATTTTGTGTTCTCAATATAAATTTGTAAAAAAAATATGATTGTATCAATTAATCGCCTAAAACCATTAGAAAAAGTTTTCTTGTATCACTTGAAAAA